>NZ_CDBY01000021.1 GCF_000820125.1 Aeromonas simiae
ATCTCAAGGGGATCGGCGCCTCATTGACCTGGCTGGCGCCGATCCCCTTGAGATCGCGCAGCAACCCTTCGACCGCCCCATAGCGCAGCTGCCAGGGGTGCACCTCGAGGCGCTCGATGACGAGCCCGCCGGCCAGCAGGGCGCGCTCGAGCGCCGCCCGCTCGAGGAAGCGGTTCACGTGCGCCGCGCCGTCCACCGCCTGCCAGGCCGCACGCAGCTCGTGCAAGGAGCCGGCCAGCAGGGTCGAGAAAAACAGCCGGCCGCCGGGTTTGAGCACCCGGCCCGCCTCGGCAAAGGCGCGCTCGGGGCGCTCGCACCACTGCAACGCCAGGCTGGAGAACAGCGTATCGAACTGGCCGCCGGGCAGCGGCAGCGCCTCGGCGTCGCCGCATAAGAGCGAGGCGCCACTGCCACGCCGGCGGGCCTCGTCCAGCATGCCGGGCGAGAGATCGAGCGCCGTGAGGCGATGGCTGCGCGCTGCCAGCATGGGCAGGAAGTGGCCGGTACCGCAGCCGAGATCGAGTAGGTGATCGCTGTGCGCCGGCAACCAGCCGAGCAGCGCCTGCCCCACCTCGCGCTGAAAGGCGGCGTGGGCGTCGTAGCGCCGGGCCGCCGCCCCGAAGCGGCGGGCCAACTGGGCCTTGTCGACCCGCTGGAACGGGGGCTGCTCACCCATGGCGCACCTCCCGGCACTCGGCCAGCGCCGCCAGCAGAGCATCGACGTCCGCCTCGCGGTGGGCGGCACTTAAGGTGATGCGCAGGCGCGCCGTGCCGGCCGGCACGGTGGGCGGGCGGATCGCCGTGACCCAGATGCCGCGCTCGCGCAGCCGCGCCGCCAGATGCAGCGCCGCCTCGCTCTCCCCCACCAGCAGCGGCTGGATCGGGGTGTGGCTACTACCAAGCCGCCAGCCCTGCTCCTGCGCCCCGGCGCGAAAGCGCGCGATGAGCCCGTGCAAATGGGTGCGCCGCGCCTCGCCGGCACGCACCAGATCAATCGCCGCCGTGATGGCGTGGGCCTGGGCCGGCGGCATATGGGTGCTGTAGACATAGGTGCGGGCGAAGTTGGTCAAATACTCCACCAGCTCGCGGCTACCGGCCACAAAGGCCCCGGCCACCCCGAGCGCCTTGCCAAAGGTGCCCATGTGAATGTGCACCCGCTCTGGCCCTATGCCGAGCGCAGCCAGGGTGCCACGTCCCTCCGGCCCCAGCACGCCGAGACCGTGGGCGTCGTCGATCATCAGCCAGTTGCCGCTCTGTGCGGCCAGATCGCACAGGGCCGGCCAGTCGCCGAGATCCCCGTCCATGCTGAACACCCCTTCCGAGACGATGAGGCCGGCGCCGGGCTCGAGCTGGCGCGCCAGCGCCTGCATGTCGTTGTGACCGAAGCGCTGCATGGTGCAGGGGAGCTGGCTGCCGGCCTCTTGCAAGGAGGCGTGGTTGAGCCGGTCTTGCCACAGGCGGTGCCCCTTGCCGAGCAAGGCGTTGAGCACCGCCTGATTGGCAGAAAAGCCGCAGTTAAACAGCAGCGCCGCCTCGACCCCGAGCCAGTCGCACAGGCTCTTTTCAAGGCGCTGGTGCGCCTCGTGGTAGCCGGTGACCAGCGGCGAGGCACCGCTGCCGGCGCCAAAGCGGGTGAGCCCCTCGGCAAACGCCGCGCCCAGCAATGGCTCGCGCGCCAGCCCCAGGTAGTCGTTGCCGGCAAAGTGCAGATAGTCGCGCCCGGCCACGTGTAGGTGCGCCCCTTCATGGCGCACCGCGGTGCGGGTGCGCAGCAGCGCCGCCTCGCGCCGGGCATCGAGCGCGTCGGCGAGATGAAACGGGGAGCCCATCAGCGAGCCGTGGCGTCGTAGAAGAGATCCTCTGGCGCTGGCTGGGTCGCCGCCTGACGCGCCAGGGTGGCGGTCAGCTCCTCCTCCTGCACCGCGTCGGGCTTCTGGGCACACTGGGCGGGGCGGATGCCGAGGCGCTGGAACAGCTGCATGTCGCTGCTCTCGTCCGGGTTCGGCGTGGTGAGCAACTTGCAGCCATAGAAGATCGAGTTGGCGCCGGCCATGAAGCAGAGGGCTTGCAGCTGATCGTTCATCTTTTCCCGGCCGGCCGAGAGGCGCACGTGGGAGTAGGGCATCATGATGCGCGCCACGGCGATGGTGCGCACGAACTCGAACGGATCGAGGTTCGCCTCGTCTTCGAGCGGCGTCCCCTTGACCTTGACCAGCATGTTGATGGGCACGCTCTCCGGGTGGCGCGGCAGGTTGGCCAGCGCCATCAGAAGCCCCGCCCGATCGCTGGGCTGCTCGCCCATGCCGACGATGCCGCCGCTGCACACCTTCATGCCGGCACTGCGCACATGCGCCAGGGTATCGAGCCGATCCTGATAGGTGCGGGTGGTGATGATGTCACCGTAAAACTCCGGCGAGGTGTCGAGGTTGTGGTTGTAGTAGTCGAGCCCCGCCTCGGCCAGCCGACCGGCCTGCTCGGCGCTGAGCATGCCGAGGGTCATGCAGGTCTCCATCCCCATGGCGCGCACCCCCTCGATCATCTGGATGAGGTAGGGCATGTCGCGCTCCTTGGGGTTGCGCCAGGCGGCGCCCATGCAAAAACGCGACGAGCCGTTCTGGCGCGCCTCGCGGGCCCGCTCGAGCACTTTTTCCACCTCCATCAGCCGCTCCGCCTCGAGGCCGGTCTGGTAGCGGGCGCTCTGGGGGCAGTACTTGCAATCCTCCGGGCAGGCGCCGGTCTTGATGGAGAGCAGAGTGCTCACCTGCACCTCGTTCGGGTCGAAATGGGCGCGGTGCACGCTCTGGGCGCGAAACAGCAGATCGTTGAACGGAAGGGCTAAGAGGGACTGTACCTCGGTCAGGGTCCAGTCGTGGCGCGGTTCGGTGCTCATGCAGTGCTTCTCGTTGTGAAGGCTCGCGGGCCGTTAATGGTTGGCCAGTGTAGGGATTGCCGATATCCTGTCAACACCAACCAGTTGCACCACATTGACATTGGATTATTTTGTGAGCGATTTTGACCTACACCACATCTGGCACCCCTACACCTCCCTCACCCGCCCCCTGCCCTGTTACGAAGTGAGCGAGGCGAGCGGCGTGCACCTCACCCTGGCCGATGGCCGCCAGCTGGTCGATGGCATGAGCTCGTGGTGGGCCTGCATTCACGGCTACCAGGTGCCCGAGCTCGATGCGGCCGCGCGCGATCAACTCGGGCGCATGGCCCACGTCATGTTCGGCGGCATCACCCACCAACCGGCCATCCAACTGTGCCAGAAGCTGGTCGAGATCACCCCGGCGGGGCTGGATCGGGTGTTTCTCGCCGATTCCGGCTCGGTGGCGGTGGAGGTGGCGCTCAAGATGGCCCAGCAGTACTGGCACGCCAAGGGAACGCCAAGGGCCAAGTTTGTCAGCCTGCGCAACGGCTATCACGGCGACACCTTCGGCGCCATGAGCGTGTGCGACCCGGATGGCGGCATGCATGAGCTCTACAAGGGGTTCCTGCCCGAGCACCATTTCGTCCCAGCCCCCAGCTGCCGCTTCCACGACCAGTGGGACGAGCAGTGCGTGGTGGAACTTGCCACCCTGCTGGCGGATCACCACGAGGACATCGCCGCCATCGTGCTCGAACCCATAGTGCAGGGGGCCGGCGGCATGCGCTTCTACCACCCCCGCTACCTGCAATGGGTGCGCGCCCTGTGCGACGAGTTCGGGGTGCTGCTGATTGCCGACGAGATCGCCACCGGTTTTGGCCGCACCGGCCAACTGTTCGCCTGTGACTGGGCCGGCATCCGCCCCGACATCCTCTGTCTGGGCAAGGCGCTCACCGGGGGCTACCTCACCTTGTCGGCGACGCTGACCACCGAACCGGTGGCCACCACCATCTGTGAAGGAAAAGCCGGGGTCTTTATGCACGGCCCCACCTTCATGGGTAACCCGCTCGCCTGCGCCATCGCCTGCGCCTCCATCGATCTGCTGCTGGCCTCCCCCTGGCAGGAGCGGGTCCAACGGATCGAGGCGCAGCTGCGCGATGAGCTATTGCCGCTCACGCGCCATGCGGCGGTGGCCGATGTGCGGGTGCTCGGCGCCATCGGGGTGGTCGAGCTGCATCAGCCGGTCAATGTGGCCGCCATCCAGCGCCGTTTCGTCGAGCTCGGCGCCTGGATCCGCCCGTTTGGCAAGCTGGTCTACCTGATGCCGCCGTTTGTCATCACCGCACAGGAGCTGACGGTATTGACCCGAGCCATCGCCACCGTGCTGGAAGAGGGGAGCTGGCGCTGACGCCGCTTTGTGACCCAGCCATCAGACCCATGTGAAAAAGAAGCGTAGAGTGGGGCGGTTTATTGACCCGCCCCATCACACTGCCCATGCGCCTCTCTATCGCCGCCAAACTCAACTTCTTCTTGCTCTTCATCTTCTCCATGGTGCTGGTCTTCTCGGCCTGCTACCAGGCGGTGCGCGAGCGCGATCTCATCCTCAGCCTCATCAAGGATCAGAGCCAGGAGCAGACCGAAGCCTACTTCGACAGCCTCAACATGCTGATGCTGACCGGCCAGATGGCGGCGCGCGACACCCTGCGCGAGAAGTTCAAGCGCCATAGCCACGTCAAGGATGCCCGTATCGTGCGGGGCACCGCCCTCACCCGCCAATACGGGCCGGGGCGGGCAGAAGAGACGGTGCAGGATGACTTTGACCGCCTCGCCCTCGAGGGCAAGGGGAGTCTGGAGGTGATCCAGGAGGGGGCCAGCAGCCGGCTGATTGCCACCCTGCCCCTGCGCGCCAGCAAGGCTTATCGCGGCACCGACTGCACCAGTTGCCATCAAGTCGAAGAGGGAACCGTGCTCGGTGCGGTGCGCTTTGAGTACGACCTCGACGCCCTGTTCGCCCAGGTCGAGCGCAGCATCCTCGGCTCCACCTTGGCACTCACCGCCCTGTTCGGCGCCGGCCTGCTGCTCACCCTCTGGGTGCTGCGTACCTGGGTGGTCAACCCGCTCGGTCAGCTCACCCGCGCCATGGAAGAGGCCACCGATGCCCCGCTCCCCGGCCGACGCCTCGAGATAGAAGAAGAAGATGAGATTGGCCGGGTGGCCGCCGCCTACAACCAGATGCTCGACAGCATGGAGCGACGGCTCGCGCCACGGCCATCCGAACCGGGCGCACCCAGCCGAACCATGAGCGCCGCAGCGGACCCCAAACGGGGCTAAAAGCGCCCTTGCCACCCAGCCCAACGCGCCATCTTTTGCTTGTTTATCAAGCCGGCGCGGGTAAGATGTGGCATTCGGTCGGCCTTGCGCCGCCCTCTTTTTTATTGCAAGAAAAACTGTGCAAGCACCAGTTGGAGACTTTATTTCGATGACGCACGCATCCGTAGTTGATGTGCTGACCGGCAAATTTGCGGTCGGCACCACCCTGACCGTCAAGGGGTGGATCCGGACTCGCCGCGATTCCAAGGCGGGGATCTCGTTTCTGGCCGTATCCGACGGCTCCTGCTTCCACCCGGTGCAGGCGGTCGTGCCCAATACCCTGGCCAATTACGAGAGCGACGTGCTGCATCTGACCACCGCCTGCTCCGTCGAAGTGACCGGCACCGTGTCCGAGTCTCAGGGCAGCGGCCAGTCCTTCGAACTGCAAGCCACCGAGGTCAAGGTAGTCGGCTGGGTCGAAGATCCGGACACCTATCCCATGTCCGCCAAGCGCCACAGCATCGAATACCTGCGTGAGCACGCCCACCTGCGCGCCCGCACCAACCTGATCGGCGCCGTGACCCGGGTGCGCAACAGCCTGGCCCAGGCCATCCACCGCTTCTTCCACGAGCAGGGCTTCATCTGGGTGGCCACACCGCTCATCACCGCCTCCGATACCGAAGGCGCCGGCGAGATGTTCCGCGTCTCGACCCTGGACATGGAAAACCTGCCGCGCACCGATGCCGGCAAGGTGGACTACGCCGAGGACTTCTTCGGCAAAGAGGCGTTCCTGACCGTCTCCGGCCAGCTCAACGCCGAAACCTATGCCTGCGCCCTCTCCAAGGTCTACACCTTTGGCCCCACCTTCCGCGCCGAAAACTCCAACACCAGCCGCCATCTGGCCGAGTTCTGGATGGTCGAGCCGGAAGTGGCGTTCAACGATCTGGAAGATAACGCCGCCCTGGCCGAAGCCATGCTGAAGTACGTCTTCAACGCCGTACTGACCGAGCGCCGCGACGATCTGGAGTTCTTCGCCCAGCACGTCGACAAGGAGGCCATCTCCCGCCTCGAGCGTTTCGTCGCCTCTGACTTTGCCCAGATCGACTACACCGATGCCATCACCATCCTGGAAAACTGCGGCAAGACCTTCGAGTTCCCGGTCTCTTGGGGCATCGATCTCTCCTCCGAGCACGAGCGCTATCTGGCCGAGGAGCACTTCAAGGCCCCCGTGGTGGTGAAGAACTACCCCAAGGACATCAAGGCCTTCTACATGCGCCTGAACGACGACGGCAAGACCGTCGCCGCCATGGACGTGCTGGCTCCTGGGATCGGCGAGATCATCGGCGGCTCCCAGCGTGAAGAGCGTCTCGACGTGCTGGATCAGCGTCTCGAGGAGATGGGCCTGAAGAAAGAGGACTACTGGTGGTATCGCGACCTGCGTCGCTACGGCACCGTGCCCCACTCCGGCTTTGGCCTCGGCTTCGAGCGCCTGGTGGTCTATGTGACCGGCATGGGCAACGTGCGCGACGTGATCCCCTTCCCGCGTACTCCGCGCACCGCCGAGTTCTAAGCACACCGACATGACCTCAAAGGCCGCCCTCCGGGGCGGCCTTTTGCATTTCCCCTGATCTCGCAGTTTTTAAGTTGTTATTGGCGCACCTTGAGATGCCGCAATTTTTCGCCCGCCGCCACCCCCGATAATCCACCTAACCCTTTAGGGCTAACATGACAAGGCACGATGGAGTGTGCGCCGGCCACGGGCGGCGCTGTTTCAACTGATGGAGGTAACAGGGAATGATCCTGATGGAGTTTTTAGTGGTGCTCGGCTGTCTGCTGCTCGGCACCCGTTTTGGCGGTATGGGGCTGGGCCTTATCAGCGGCATCGGTCTGTTTATATTGAGCTTTATCTTCGGCCTCACCCCGGGTGAGCCACCGGTGCAGGTCATGCTCACCATCCTCGCTGTGATCGGCTGCGCCGCCACCTTGCAGACCGCCGGCGGTCTCAACCTGATGATGCAGGTGGCCGAACGCCTGCTGCGCCGCCATCCGCAGTACATCACGGTATTGGCCCCCCTCACCACCTGGACGCTGACCTTCTTGTGCGGCACCGGCCACGTGGTCTACACCATGTTCCCCATCATCGCCGACATCGCGCTGCAAAAGAACATCCGCCCGGAGCGGCCGATGGCGGTGGCCTCGGTCGCCTCCCAGATGGCCATCTGCGCCTCGCCGGTGTCGGTGGCCGTGGTCTCGCTGGTCTCTATCCTGGCCGCCAAGGCTGGCGTGGGCCACGCCTACAGCCTGCTCGAGATCCTGATGGTGTCGGTGCCCGCCTCCCTGTGCGGCGTGCTGACCGCCGCCCTGTGGAGCCTGCGCCGCGGCAAGGATCTCGATAAGGACCAGGAGTTCCAGGCCAAGCTGCAAGATCCGCAGCAACGCGCCTTCATCTATGGCGGCAGCGAGACCCTGCTCGGCACCCGCTTCCCGAAAGAGGCCTACTGGTCGACCTGGATCTTCTTCGCCGCCATCGCCGCCGTGGTGGTGCTGGGGGCCGATGCCTCGCTGCGCCCGGTGTTTGAGATGGGGGGCAAGACCGGGCCTCTCTCCATGAACCTGGTGATCCAGATGATGATGCTGATCGCCGGCGCCGTGATCCTGATGAGCTGCAAGGTCAAACCGGGCGAGATATCCAACGGCCCGGTGTTCAAGGCCGGCATGGTCGCCATCTTCTCGGTGTTTGGCGTGGCCTGGATGAGCGACACCTTCTTCAACAGCCACATGAGCGAGCTCAAAGAGGCGCTCTCCCACGTGGTGCAGGCCCAGCCATGGACCTACGCCCTGGTGCTGTTTCTCATCTCCAAGCTGGTCAACAGCCAGGCGGCGGCACTCACCGCCATCGCCCCCATGGGGCTGGCGCTGGGGGTCGATCCCAAGCTGCTGATCGCCTTCCTGCCGGCCAGCTACGGCTACTTCATTCTGCCGACCTACCCGAGCGATCTCGCCTGCATCGGCTTCGACCGCTCCGGCACCACCCGCATCGGCAAGTACATTCTCAACCACAGCTTCATCATTCCCGGCCTCATCGGGGTGAGCGTGGCCAGTACGGTGGGCTACCTGCTGACCACCACGCTGCTGTAACCGAAAAAACCGGCCCCTCTGCCCATTTCTCACCACAAAACAACGCGTTATAGTGAGGAAAAGGCAACCCGTGGAGGGGCCATGTCAAAACCCAGCACAGCCCTGTTGCTGACCGGTGGCGGCGCCCGCGCCGCCTACCAGGTTGGCGTGCTCAAGGCGATCGCCGAACTCTACCCCCGCCAGGCGGGGATCCCCTTTCCCATCCTGTGCGGTACCTCGGCCGGCGCCCTCAACGCCACCGCCCTCGCCTGCTACGCCTCCCACTTCCAACTCGGGGTGCGCAAGCTCGAGTGGGTGTGGCGCCGCTGCGAGACCCACCACATCTTTCGTTTCCAGCCGGGGCAGCTGCTGCGCCGCCTGCTGTTCGAGGGATCGGCCGGCCTCATCAGCGCCACCCCCAACCCGGCGTTTCACCTCTTCTCCCAGGAGCCGCTCAAGCGCCTGCTCGATCAGCTCATCAACTACGACCGGATAGACGAGCAACTGCTCTATGGCAATCTGGAGGCGCTGGCCATCACCGCCTCCGACTACCGCAGCGGGCTGTCGACCACTTTCTTCCAGGGGCGCCCCAACCGGCACGCCTGGCAGCGGGCCCGCCGCCGCGGCATCCCGACCCTGATCACCACCGAGCACCTGCTCGCCTCGTCGGCGCTGCCGTTCGTGTTCGCCCCCCAGCGCATCGACGATCACGACTTCGGCGACGGCTCGATCCAGCAGCTCAGCCCACTCAGCCCGGCCATCCATCTGGGGGCCGAGCACATCCTGGCGATCACCCTGGATGCCCGCCACGACATGGGGAGCGCTCCCCACGCCATCACCAGCTCACAGATCGCCAGCCATCTGCTCAACACCGTGTTCAGCGACACCCTCAACTCGGATCTGGAGCGGCTTGCCCGCATCAACGCCACCCTGACCCAACTGGCGCCGCGCGAGCGCGAACGCCTCAACCTGCGCCTCATCGAGCCCTGCGTGCTGGGGCCAAGCCAGGATCTCGACCAGCTGGCACTGCCCCACCTCCCCCACCTGCCGCGCCATCTGCGCCGGCTGCTGCGGGTGCTCGGCGTCAAGGGGGATGAGCCGAGCACCCTGGCCAGCTTCCTGATGTTCGTGCCCGAGTACTGTCAAAACCTGATCCAGCTCGGCTACCAAGACACCTGGGACAAGCAGTCAAGTATCCGGCACTTTCTCGACCTAGTCCCCGCCCCTCGCCGCTGAAGCGGCAGCAACCAGGCCGCCTTCGGGCGGTGTTTCTTTTATTTATCCTGTCTAATCAACGCATTGTATAAACCAACGCTAAACGGTCACACATTGTTCATAAATAGGTATGACTATTGCTTCCCCCACCCCGCCTGGCAGTGATTCGATGCGTAGTGAGGAGTCGGCGTGGAAAACACCATCGCGTTTGGCATGTGGGGACAAGGAGCGGAACAGTGGTCGAGACAGACAGAAAGGGCGAGCACCCTCGACAGCAGCGAGCAGTTGCAATTGCTAGAGTTGCTGCTGGCCCAAGGCAGCCTGCATGAGCTGCTGACAACCTTTGCCAGCCGAGTGGCAAGAATTGTCCGCCTGCACAGCCTGCTCATCGACTGTGGCCAGCCGCGCCACATCGTCAACGGTGAGGGGGCGCCCCATCATTGCAGCTTCGAGCTGCGCGACGATAACCACTGCCTGCTCGGTCTGCTGCACTACGGCCTTGAGCTACCGCTCAGCCATACCCAGCAGCGGGCGCTACAGCAATATCACCAGCTGCTCAGCATGCCGCTGCGTCTGATGCTGCGCCTGGAGCAGTTGCAGTCACAGGTGCGCCTCGATCACCTCACCGGCCTTGGCAACCGCGCCCACTTCGACGAGGCCATCGGCCGCGCCGTGGAGCAAAACTGCCGCGAGCACCACGGCCTGGTGCTGGTTCTGGTCGATCTCGATCGCTTCAAGCTCATCAACGACACCTGGGGCCACCCGGTCGGCGATCTGGTGCTGGCGCGCTTTGCCCAGTTGCTGCGCGAGGTGATCCGCACCACCGATCAGGCGTTTCGCCTCGGCGGTGACGAGTTTGCCCTGATCTTGCAACCGGCCGAGGCGCTGGCCTGGCAGCCGGTGCAGCAGCGCCTGTGCGATCAGCTGCGCAGCCATCAGGAGCTGCTCTCGTTTGGCGTCGGGTGCAGCCTGGGGGCGGCCAGCTGGCAAAGTGGCATGAGCGTGTACCAGCTCTATGAGCTGGCCGACGCCGACCTCTACCGGGGCAAGAGCCTGCGTCCCTAGCGCTGCCACTCCCAGCCGAGCGCCGTGCCGGCAAATCCCTCGCAGACAAAGACCCCGAGCGCCGCCGCCGGGGTCTCGTCGTAATGGAGCAGCGGCACCCTGCCGCGCTGCCACGAGGGCACGCCGTACTCCTGCCACAGTTTCTTGAGCCGCCGGCTGCCGGCGCGCCCGATAGGGTGCAATCGGCAGCCCGGCGCCACCGTAAAGCGCAGTAAGAGCCGCTCCCCCCCTTGCGGCGCGCGCAGCGGCCCTGCCGGCGAGGGCACCAGCCGCAACCGGCCCAGCCCGGCCGGCAGGGTCAGCCACTGCCCCACCTCCAGCTCGGCCTCCCATGACAGGGGGGCGGCCGGCTCATCACGCGGCAGCACCACCAGCGCCCCCTGATGACGACGGCAGCTCCACAGATCCCAGCACAGGCTGGGATTGGCATCGGCGCGAGCTTGCGCCACCTCCTGCCACAGCAGGGTCAACTGCTCGCGGGAAGGGGGAGTGGCCCCGCGCTCTCGCAGCCAGTGGCGCAGTACGTTGGCGCGGCGCGCAGGCGAGAGCGCGTTAAGCGGCGCCACCGGCAGCCGCTCCCCCTCCCCGATGGCCGCCAGATCGCTTTGGGCCAGCTCGTCGAGCAGCTCGGCGGCCTCGGCGCACAGGCTCATGCTGCGCGCGGCGGTCTGCAAGATCGCCGGCCAGCGCGCGCGCAGCGGTGGGGCGAGCTGCTGGCGCACGAAGTTGCGATCGAAGCGCTCGTCGCCGTTGCTCTCATCTTCCACCCAGGTAAGCCCCAGCACGCCGGCCTGCGCGGCCAGCTCGGCGCGGGCAAACCCGAGCAAGGGGCGCACCAGCACCCCGCCGGCGAAGGGCTGGCGAGCCCCCATGCCGGCCAGCCCGCGCACCCCGCTGCCGCGCTTGATGGCCAGCAGCAGGGTCTCGAGCTGATCGTCGCCATGATGGGCGGTGAGCAGCACCCCGCCCGGCGGCAGGTGGCGGGCCAGCACCTCATAACGGGCACGGCGCGCCTGCGCCTCCAGGCTCTCGCCATTGCCGGGGCAAAGCTGCACCCGCTCCACCCGCACCGGCACCCCCAGCGCCGCCCCCTGCGCCACGCAAAAGGCGGCCCACTCATCGGCATGGGGGCTCAGTCCGTGGTGGACATGCACGGCCTCGAGGCGGCGACGCCAGTCAGGCTCGGCCGCCAGCAGGTGCAGCAACAGGCAGGAGTCGAGGCCGCCGCTCAGCGCCAGGCGCAGCGGGGCTAGCGTATCCTCGGCCAGGGCGGCATGCAGCGCCGTGGCGGCGGGAGAAGGCTGGGTCATAGGGAGTCCATCAGCAGATACAAGCGCCGGCCATGATAACACCAAGTGAGGCTTATCAAGGGGATGGCGCACTGTTACAGTGGCAAGGGCCAACAGGCTCCAGAAGAGAGCCGCGCACCCCTTATCATTGGCTCAAGCAAAGAGACACTCCACAATGACCCAACGCTACACCCTGGCGGCCACCTTGGTCGCCCTGGCCCTGCTGGCCGGCTGCAGTCAGTCATCTGCGCCGCGCCACAGTGGCCTGCTGCCCGCCAACATGGACAAGAGCATCAAGCCGGGCGATGACTTCTTCCGCTACGCCAACGGCCACTGGCTCAAGAGCAGCGCGATCCGCCCGGATCGCCCCGCCGACGGCGCCTTCTACGCCCTGCGCGACAAGTCACTGGCAGACGTGCGAGTGCTGGTCGACGAGGCGATCAAGGCCGATGCCCCGGCCGGCAGCAGCACCCGCCAGATTGCCGATCTCTACCAGAGCTTCATGGACAGGGCGACCCGCGATGCCTGCGGCCTCGCTCCGATCCAGCCGCTGCTGGCCGAGATTGAGGCCGTGCAGAGCCAGAGCGATCTGGCCCACGCCTTCGCCCGCACGGCCCAGATCGGCGGCGGCGCCCCCTTCTCGTTCTGGATCGGTGCCGATGAGAAGCACCCGGATCGCTACAGCGTCACCCTCTATCAGAGCGGGCTGGGGCTGCCAGATCGGGACTACTACCTCAAAACGGGCCAGGAGGCCGAGGCGCTACGCCAGCAGTACCGGGCTCACATCGCCACCATGCTGGCGCGCAGCGGCACCCCAGAGGCGCAGGCGCAAGAGGCGGCCAGCCGCATTCTGGCCCTCGAGACCCGCCTGGCCACCCTGCAATGGGATAAGGTGAAGCTGCGCGATCGGGAGCTGGGCTACAACCCCAAGAGCCAGGCCGAGATCCGGGGGCACGCCCCGCGCTTTGACTGGCGCCGCTGGCTGGCCGACACCGGATTGGCCGGACAACCCAGCCTCATCGTCGGCCAGCCGGACTACCTCAGCGCCATCGACGCCCTGATGGCCGAGACCCCGCTCGCCGACTGGCGCGCCTACCTGCGCTGGCACCTCATCAGCGACTGGGCCCCCTACCTCGACAGAGAGACCGATCGCCTCAACTTCGCCTTCTTCGGCACCACCTTGAGCGGCACGCCGCAGCAGCGTCCGGATTGGGAGCGCGCCATGGGGCTGCTCGACAATCACCTCGGCGAGGCGGTGGGCGAGCGCTACGTGGCACGCTACTTCCCGCCCGAAGCCAAGGCGCGCATGGAGCAGCTGGTGGAGAACCTGCGCAGCGCCTACGGCCAGAGCATTCGCGAACTGGAGTGGATGAGCGAGGCCACCAAGGCCAAGGCGCTCGAGAAGCTGGCCAAGTTCCGCCCCAAGATCGGTTACCCGGACAGCTGGAAGGATTACAGCGCCATCACCCTCCGCCGCGACGATCTGGTGGGCAACCTGCTGCGCGCCAGCGAAGTGGAGTATGCCGACCGCCTGGCCCGTCTCGGCAAGCCGGTCGATCGCAACGAGTGGCACATGACGCCGCAGACGGTGAACGCCTACTACAACCCGAGCAACAACGAGATCGTCTTCCCGGCCGCCATCTTGCAGCCCCCCTTCTTCGACATGGCGGCCGATGACGCGGTCAACTACGGCGCCATCGGCGGCGTGATCGGTCACGAGATGGGGCACGGTTTTGATGATCAGGGAGCCAAATCCGACGGTGACGGGGTGCTGCGCGACTGGTGGACGCCGCAGGATCTCAAGGAGTTTCGCCTGCGCACCAGCCGGCTGGTGGCGCAGTACAACCGCTTTGAGCCGATCCAAGGCCAGTTCGTCAACGGCGCCTTCACCTTGGGCGAGAACATCGGCGATCTGGGTGGCCTCACCATCGCCCACAAGGCCTATCAGTTGTCACTGAACGGCCAAGAGGCGCCGGTCATCGACGGCTACACCGGCGAGCAGCGCTTCTTCCTCGGCTGGGCCCAGGTGTGGAAGGGCAAGTATCGCCCCGAGCTGATGCAGATGCTGCTGCGCTCCGACCCCCACTCGCCCCCCGAGTACCGGGTCAACGGCGTGCTGCCCAACCTCCCCGCCTTCTATGACGCCTTCAACGTACAGCCCGGCGACAAGCTCTACCTGCCGCCGCAAAAACGTGTGAAGATCTGGTGATCCGGGGCGGTGCTGCCGCCCCCCTTGCAAGAGACCGAGCCATGAAATACCTGCTTTCCTCCCTGCTGCTGCTGGCCAGCTGTGCCCAGGCTGCCGAGCCCTTCTTCCAGCAACTGACCCTGCCGGGAGGCCTGGTGGTGACCGTCGCCAGCGGGCGCGGCGAGCCTGCCTCCATCGGCAGCTACGACGTGCGCCTCTACGCGGGCAGCCAGCCCCAGTTTCCACTTGATGAGTTCATCGCCGGCGTGGTGCTGCCGCGCGACGGCACCATCAAGGAGGTCAAGCTGGCCGAGCTCAGTGGCGATCTCGCCCCCGAGCTGGTGGTGATCGCCCAAAGCGCCGGCAGCGGCAGTTATCTCTCGGCCGACGCCTTCACGGTAAACGCAGGCGGCATCGAGAGCTTCAACCACGTGGAGGGGCTGGCCCCCGGCGAGGATGTGCTCAAGGCGCTGCGAACCCCCGAAGATTAAGGCGACCCACCCAAACTCCACAAAAGAGGGGGCCACTGGCCCCCTCTTTTGTCATTTCATGCATCACGTCACAGGCTATCGAGCCTGTCGGCCCACCCCTTGAGCCAGGCCAGGGCCGGACGCTCGGGCTCGTCCTCCTCGCTGGCGTCAATCTCAAGGCGCGCCACCAGGGGGCTGGCCCCCAGCTCTTGCAACAGGCCGTCCAGGGTGCGCCCGGCGCCGCAGAAGGTGTCGCCGTAGGCGCTGTCGCCCATCGCCACCAGGGCGTAGCGCAGGGGGGCGAGCCAGGGCGCCTTGTGGCGCAGATCATCGGCAAACGGGGCCAGGTTGTCGGGGATGTCCCCCTGCCCCGTGGTGGAGGTGACCAGGATGAGGAAGCGCTCGGGCGAGAGGTGCTTGGCCCGCGCCGCCTCGTTCAGGGTCACCTTGTGACCCCGCCCCTCCAGCTCGCTGGCGAGCCGCTCGGCGACCAGTGCCGCCTGACCATATACAGTGCCGATAAACAGATCGATCCGCGCCATTCCCTGTGTCCTTGTTCCATTGAACCGGTCACAGCATGACACAGGCGGGGCTCAATAGTCACTCTCGCTAGCGGGCCAGCCGAGCCGCTCGAACAGGGCCAGCACCTCGGGTCCAAGCGGCGCCTGGATACGCATCGGCACCTTGAGCACCGGGTGGGTGAAGCTTAAAGAGCGCGACACCAGCAGCAGCCGATCCGAGCCCAACTCCTGCTTGAAGAAGCGGTTGTGGCGCCCGTCACCATGGGTGGTGTCACCGATGATGGGGTGAAAGATGTGATCGAGGTGGCGGCGCAGCTGGTGCTTGCGCCCGGTGTGGGGGTGCAGACGCACCAGGCTGTAGCGGCTGGTGGGGTGCTTTTTCGACACCGCATAGGGCAGCTCCACCTGATGCAGGCGACGATAGCTGGTGACCGCCTCCTGGGCTGGCTTGTCCTGGTCGCTGAAGGCATCGGCAATCTTGTCGAGCTGCTCCTTGAGCGGGTAGTCGATGAGCCCCTGCTCGGGCGCCCAGCCGCGCACCAGCGCCAAGTACTCCTTGTGCACCTGACGGCCAGCAAACGCCTCGATCAGGGTGCGCGCAGTCTGCGGGTCGAGGGCGAACAGCAGCACTCCAGAGGTGGGACGATCGAGGCGGTGTACCGGGTAGACGTGGCGCCCGCCGATGAGATCGCGGGTCATCTGCATGGCAAAGCGGGTCTCGTGCTTATCGAGCCAGCTGCGGTGCACCAGCAGGCCGGAGGGCTTGTTCACCGCCACCAGCCAGTCGTCCTGATAGAGCAGCTCGAGCGTCATCGGTCCACCACTTTGCCCGACAGCAGCAGGTCGAAGCGGCCGATGAGGCGCAGCAGATCTTCAACCTCGGCCAGCTCCTCCTTGTAGACCTCGGTCGCCATGGGGTAGAGAGAGACACTGCTCGGCAACTCGGCCTCCAGCAAGATGAGCTGCTGCATGCGCGGGATCAGGATGAACTGGATCCACTGATCGAACGAGAGGGTGTCGACACAGAACGGCAGCTGGCTGGCCAGCGCCTCGTTGCTCGGGGCCTCGCTCTGCCAGCGCCCGATGCGCTGCATCTCGCGGGTCAGCTCCAGCAGCAGTTCGGAAACCAGCAGGTGCTTGTTGAACATGGGAAGGTCCTCTATTGCATGGTGCGCTGGCGCGCAGGGGGGCGTCACTATACCACGTCGGGCCGTCGGCGCGGCAAGGGCCGGAGCCGTCACCCGACGTTCCGTTTTGAGTATGAATGGCAGGGAACGGTTTGCGCCGCCCCGCCGGCTCCCTATAATCGGGCGCCATATCCCGCATCCGAGAGCAAGGCATGTCCACCATCGACACCCTGACCCACTTCCTGACCCAGGCCGGTACCGAGTTCCAGCTGTTCGATCTCGGCCGCCAACTGCGACCGCTGGAGCGCGCCCGTTTCGAGCGCATCGAACGCCAAGAGGAGCCCTACCCCTGGCCCTTGCAGCAAAAGGCCTGGCTGGCAGTGCACTTCCATCAGGAGGCGGGCAAGCACTACCTCTGGTTTTTGAGCTTCCCCCTCGACGAGCGGGGCCTGCTGATGAGCGCCGGCCCCAAGCAGTTCATGGAGCTGGTGGTCGAGACCCTGGGTTATCAGCTCAGCGGCGAGCTGGATGAGGCCAAGGCCGAAAAGCTCGCCAGCAACCCCTGGACCTTCCGCCCGGCCGAAGCCAAGATGGCGGCCCTGCACGCGCGCCTGTCGCGTCAGCTGGCCCAACCCTCCTCGGCCTATCTGGCCCCGCTGTGCGCTTATCTGGCCGACCCCAAGGGGGATGGCTGGCAGCAACTGGGGCTACAGGGCTTTGCCGATCTGGCCGAGCGCATCAGCGATGCCCGACATACTGCCGCTGGTGTGCAAGAGCCTGCCGCGCCTGCCCGAGCCGGTGCTGCACGCCCTGTGTCAGTCCCTCGAGTCGGTGGCCCTGCCGCCGGCATTGCAGGGGGCCCTGCTTGAGCGCATCAATCAGGAGCAAGAGCGCGGCGCCCCTAACCCGGAGACCTTGGCCCACCTGTGCCGGGCCCAGGCCTCCTGCCCGCCGCAAGCTCTGCGCCGCGCCAAGTTGCAGACCCTGCTCACCACCCAGCCGAGCCCGGCGCTGCTGCTCGCCATCGCCGGCCGACTGCCGGGCGATCTGGAGGACGAGACCCTGCTCAGTGCCTTCCTCGAGGCGCTTGCCACCACAGAGGCGGCCCTGTTTGGCCAGCTCTTCGCCGAGCTGGTGACCCTGCCGGCCCTGCGTCTGCAACTGCTCGGCAAGCTGCGCGATCCCCATCGCAGCGAGGCGCTCGGGCGCGCCATCGGCGATCTCTTCAAGGCAGCGGGGGCCTGATGCTGACCGAAGTGGTACTGATCCTGCTGCTCCTGCTCGGGGCCGCCCTGTTCTGGCGTGAGCGCCAGCGCGGCGAGCTGGCGACCCTGATGCTGCGCCGCTACTGCAAGGCGCAGGGGCTGCAACTGCTCTCGGTGGCCCTGAGCCACCGCAGCTGGAGCCGTTCGCCCCCCGGCCTCATCACCTGCTACCAGTTCGAGTTCTCCAGCGACGGCGAGAGCCACTACACCGGCCTGCTGCGCCTGCGCGGCCAACAGTTGGCCGGCATCGAGCTGCCGCCGCACCGGGTCTATGACGGCGATCCGGGGCAGGATGCCATGGAGGGAGAACTATACTCAGAGCCGGCCAAACTGGAGAAAAAACGCATGGAAAGCCCCTACCACACCATGAATACCCTGTTCGATCAACTGGGCCTGCCCTCGGATGATCTGAGCATCCGCCGCTTCGTCAACAGCCACCCCCTCGACAGTGGCACCCTGCTGCCCGAAGCCCCCTTCTGGAGCCCTTCCCAGGCCGATTTCCTGCGCGATGCGCTCTACAACGACTCGGACTGGTCGACCCCCATCGACGAGCTCGATCGCATGCTGCGCCGCTAACCCGTTATGGAGAACCCCATGTCCCATCGCGATGAGATTTTACGCATAGCCAACGAGCTGGCCGAACGTGGCACCACCCCGACCACCGCCATGGTCAAGGCCCGCCTCGGCCAGGCGGTGCCCATGGCTGAGCTGCTCTCGGTGCTGGCCCACTGGAAGCAGGGCCACACCGAGCAGAGCGGCGCGCCAGAGGTGCTCCCCGCCGCCCCAGCCGACCCCATCGAGGCACGGCTTGAGCGCATCGAGGTCAAGCTCGATACCCTGATCTCCTTGCTGCAATCACGCTGAGGCGGCCCCGCGCCGCCCTGTACCGGAACCCTATGTACCTTGTCGATCTCCTCTTCGAGTGCTTCGAAGACACCACCCTCTCACGCGCCGAGCAGGCCATCCTCGGCTACCTCGACGCCCTGCGCTACAACGGCCAGATCATCGGCCGCGAACTGCCCACCAGCATTCAAGATGGCTGGTTTAAAAGCCGGGTCGTCTGCCCCGAGCCCGACAGCCTGCACCCGCGCCATCACAGCGAGCAGGTGCAACTGGCCGAGCGCCGCCTGCATCAGGCCGGCCTGCTGGCCCCCAAGGTGGAGCTGGACGGGCCCGATCTCTTCTCCGACAGCACAGATGCGTGCTCCCAGCCGCACTGGCAGGTGCTCTATACCAGCTTCCTGCACACCTGCTCGCCGCTGCGCTGTGGCGAGCACTTCGCCCCCATCCCGCTCTACCGCATCCCGCCGGTGGCCAATGGCGATCACAAGCAGGTGATCAAGTGGCAGGAGGATTGGGAGGCGTGCGATCAGTTGCAGATGAACGGCTCCATCGCCGAGCACGCGGCGCTGCACGAGATGAGCGAGGTGGGCAGCCGGCTGTTTCGCCGTGGCTGGGATCTGTGCAAGCGCATCGAGTTCCTGACGAAGACCCCCACCTACTACTACCTGTACCGGGTCGGCGGCAACCGCGAGGAGGAGCAGCGCCGTCCCTGCCCCCAGTGTGGTGGTGACTGGCGCCTGGCCGAGCCGCTGCACGAGATCTTCGATTTCAAATGCGATGCCTGCCGGCTGGTCTCCAATCTCTCATGGGACTTCAAGGAGTAAGCCGGCGCTGGCCGTAATCGCCTTGCCCATGGCGCAATGACCACAGCAGGAGCCCAGATGAACCACCCCCTCCCCGCCTCCCGCCGCGCCACCCTGATCGGCATGGGCGCCGTCCTGATGTGGAGCGCCTCGGTCGGCCTGTTTCGCAGCATCGCCGAGCTGTTCGGCGCCGCCGGTGGCGCGGCGCTGGTCTTTACCACCAGCGCCCTGCTCGCCACCCTGGCCCTGGGGTGGCCGCGCCTGCGCGCCATTCCCCTCCCCTATCTGCTGCTCGGTGGCACCCTGTTTGTCGCCTATGAGGTCGCACTGGCGCTGGCCCTCGGCTGGGCCCATGACCGCCCCCAGGCGCTGGAGCTGGGGATGATCAACTACCTCTGGCCGAGCCTGACTGTGCTGCTGGCCGTGCTGACCCGCCAGCAGCGAGGCTCACGCCTGTTGCTGCCGGGGTTGGCACTCTGCCTGATGGGGATCGTCTGGGTCATGAAGGGGGAACGCGCCTGGTCACCGGCGCTGCTGTGGCACAACCTGCTGCAAAATCCGTCCGCCTACCTGCTGGCCGGCGCGGCCGCCCTGCTGTGGGCCTGCTACTCGCTGGTGACCCGGCGCTGGGGCAGCCGCGAGCCGGTGATCCCGCTGTTTCTGGCGATCACCGCTGCCCTGCTGTGGGGCCACTATCTTGGCAGTGACGAGCCGCCCCTGCCGCTGCATCTGCCGGGGCTGGGCCAGGTGCTGCTGCTTGGCGGCCTCACCGCCGCGGCCTACTCCTGCTGGAACCACGGGGTGCTGGCTGGCAACCTAACCCAGCTCGCCGCCTTTTCCTATTTCACGCCGGTGCTCTCGATGGCGCTGGCCAGTCTCTGGCTCGGGGTGGCGCCGGGGGGCGGCTTTTTCGCCGGCGTGACCATGGTGACCGCCGGCTCGCTGCTGTGCTGGTGGGCGACCCGGCGCTAAGGCACGAGCCGGTCGAGGAAGGTGGCCAGATCCGGGCTAAGCTGGGTGCGCCGCCCGCTGTCGAGGCGCTCGAACCACACGGCGCCGCTCTCGTTGTCAAGGCTGATGAGCCCCATCTCATCGCGGCAACCGGCTAAAAACAGGGTCGGTGTGCGCTTGAGTTTGCGCAGCATTAACAGGTGACCGATGAGGTTTTCCTTGAGTAAATCCATGTCCTGCGCGTTCCAGGGCTGGATCAAGGAGAGTGTCATCCCCTTGTACCAGAGGGTGAGCGGACGGCTGAACCAGTGGCCATAGAAGGCCTTGGCCGCCGGGTGCAGCGTGAGCTCAAGCGCCTCCTCGAGGGCCGTGAAATCCTCCGGCTCCTCGCGGGCAAAGGGGCGCCAGGCCACCATGCCGGCGTGGGGTTCCCCCAGCTCACAGGGGGAGCGCCCCCCCTCCTCCACCTCACACAGGGGCAGGCTGCCCCGACTCTCCCCTTGCTGCTGCCAACGCGCAAATAGCCGCTCCAGCGCAGACAACACTTGATCCGCCATGCAAATTCACCACAATTGCCGCCAAAGTCCGTCATTCTAAGCGACATCGACACCATGACCAATCACGACCGCTACGCCGGCGCCAAGGCGCTCTCCCAACTGGCCCTCGGGCAGAAGTCCGACTACATCAGCCACTACACGCCGGGGCTGCTGCAACCGGTGCCACGCAGCCTCAACCGCGACGATCTGCAACTGGGGGAGATCTTGCCGTTCCAGGGCGAAGACATCTGGACCCTCTATGAGCTCTCCTGGCTCGACGGCAAGGGCAAGCCGGTCGTGGCGCTGGGCGAGGTGCGGGTGCCCGCCACCAGCGCCAACCTCATCGAGTCAAAATCGTTCAAGCTCTATCTCAACTCCTTCAACCAGACCCGCTGCGCGAGCATCGACGCGGTCCGGGCCTTGCTGGAGCAAGATCTCAGCGCCTGCGCCGGCGCGCCTGTGGCGGTGACCCTGTGGCACCTGCATCAGGCCCCCGCCACCATCGCCACCCTGCCGGGGGAGTGCATCGACGATCTCGACATCGAGATCGACGACTATCACTTCAGCGCCGACTGGCTCAGCGGCGCGGCACAAGCAGAGGAGGTGGAGGAGACCCTGCACAGCCACCTGCTCAAATCCAACTGCCTGGTCACCGCCCAGCCGGACTGGGGCTCCGTGGTGATCCACTACCGCGGCCCGCGCATCGAGCGGGAGAAGCTGCTGCGCTATCTGGTGTCGTTTCGCCAGCACAACGAGTTCCACGAGCAGTGTGTCGAGCGCATCTTCACCGATCTCAAGGCCCACTGCGGCTGCCAGCAACTCACCGTCTATGCCCGCTACACCCGTCGCGGCGGCCTCGATATCAACCCTTTTCGCAGCGATTTTGAGCGTTCACCCGCGAATATCCGATTGATTCGTCAGTAATCCCTCCTCTGAACTGGACGTGCAAGGGGCCCCTAGATAACATGCCATGACCCCTTGCGCGCTGTAACCGATGATGAACTCTCTGCTCTTTCTGGCAATGATGATCTCCTCCCTGTCGACTCCGGATCTGGAGTTGGCCCGCGAGTCGTTGCCAAACGAGTTGCTGCCGGCCCAAAGCCTGGCATTCAGTCGCCCAGATGAGTGCCTGCGCCTGACCAACGCCTTTCTCAAGCGTCTGGCAGACCACCCCTCCCAGGTGCTCGGCAACAACCAAAGTCACGCCTATCGCGAGCCGCTGCTCAACTACCGCACCGTAGAGCAGGTCAATAGCGCCCAACTGCTCAAGGGATTTTGTCAGGCCAAGGCCGGACAGGGAGAGTCGGCCATGCGCACCTTCGCCCTGGCGCTGGAGGCGGCGCGTCAGGAGAAGCTCCCCGGCCAAGCCGCCAGTGCACTCTATCTGCAAGCGCGCCTGCTGGCTCAGGATGAGAGCCGCGCCTATCTGGCCCGCCCTCTGCTGGAGCAGCTCGACAAAGAACTCAATACGCCCCCCCTTTACCGGCATGCCTTGCAGGTCTACAGCCACCTGTTCGAAGCCTCGCTGGCCATGAGCGAGCATCGCATCGAGCAAGCCAAGCAGCAGATGACGCTGGCACAACAGGCCGCAGAGCGCAGCAGTGAGCCCCTGCGGCTGGCTTGGGTCAATGCGGTGCAAGGGGATCTCTTCTTGCTGCAAAAGCAGCCCGAGCTGGCCCTTGGCCAATACTTCGACGCCCTCAAGCGGGTGGAGGAGAGCGAAGAGCACGCCTTCCTCGGCCGGCTGACCGGCCAGATAGCGGCCCTCTACCGGCGCGAGGGGGATCTCAAGAAGGCGCTCAGCTTCGCCAGCGAATCGGCCGATCACTACCAGAATCAGGGCGATCCCCGTCCGCTCAGTGAGGCGCTGATCGAGCTGGCCCGCCTCAACCGTGAACTCGGCGACATGAACATGGCGCTGGTCTACTTCTTCAACGCCCTCGATCTGCAAGGGGATGATCCCTCGCGCAGCGAAACCGCCCGCCTCAAGTTCGAGATAGGCAAGACCTATCTGCAAAACGGCAATCTGGTGCAGGCCCGCAACTACCTCACCGCCGCCCGTCAGGCCTACGAGTTTGGCGACAGTAAAGAGGCCCAGATAGACACCCTGCTGCTGCTCGGCGAGCTGCACCTGCGCCAGAACGAGTCAGGCATCGCCATCCTCCAGCTCGAGAATGCCCTGACCCTGGCCAACCGCATCGGCGACAGCCTGCGCCAGCGCAACACCCATCGCCTGCTGGCCACCGCCTATGAGCAGAAGGGCTACTACCAGCAGGCGCTCGACAGCTACAAGAAGTACCACCAGAGCAGCGAGCTGTCGCGCCAGCAGGAGGCAGCCCTCTATCAAGACGGTCTCACCGAGCACTATCAGCAGGTGGAGTATCAGCAGCAACTCAGCCAGCTCACCCATGAACTCAAGCAGGAGAGGAGCGAGCGCCAGCGCTACCAGTGGACCTCGGTGGTGACCGGCCTTTCGCTGGCCCTGTTCGCCTGGCTCTTCTTCACCCTCTGGATCAAACTGCGCACCGCCCGCCAGCAGAACAAGCTGCTGGGCAAGTCACTGCAACGCGAGCCGCGCAGCGGACTGCCCAACTGGCAACGCCTGCTGCAACGCACCCCAGTCGAAATCGCCAAGCGTCGCCAGAGCTCGGATCGCTGGTATCTCGGCGAGCAGGGCGACAAGGCCTTCGATGACAAGCTGCACTACCTGCTGTTCAAGGTGCCCTTCCTGGCCGACTGCCGTGAGCGCTTCGGCCATCAGGTGGCGAGCGAGCTGGAGCAGCAGTTCGGCCGCTACCTCGCCGCCGGCAATCCCCCCGATGGACGCATCTATGACCTGCGCGAGGGGCACCTGCTCTATGTGATCCCCCAACGCCACGTCACCGACCTGCCAAAGCTGGCGGGCGAGCTGCTGGCGTGGTTGCATGACTTCCCAAGCGAGCTGCCGCTCGAGCGCCGCTGCGCCCTCGGCATCGTCAGCTACCCCTTCCTGCCCAAGGCGGCCGGTGCGGTCGATCACCAGCGCCTTTTCGATCTCTGCTTCCTCGCCTTGGCCGGGGCATTGCAGCTGGCCGAGCGCAGCGGCGAGGCGGTCTGGCTGGAGCTGGCGGCCGTCGATTGCCAGCAGGCGGCCTTCTTCCATGGCGACGTGTGGGAGCGCTGTCTGATGGCAATTGACAAGGGACTGGTTAAAGTGAATTCTTCTCACGAAAAACAATGGGTTGAGTGGCATGAGCTGGCACGGAAGCAGCCTGCTGGAGTCGTCGACCACTCGCAATAACAAAGACAGCAACAGGCGACTCTTTCATGAAGGACAAGGCTCTTTCGCCATCCAGCGACGCACCGGACACGCATCCCGAGCTGGCCCAGCTTAGGGAGAGCATGGTCGCCGAACGGACCAGGGTGACGCAGTTCATCGGCAAGCTGATGCTCGCCTGCCGCGGCCATGACCGTGAGCTCGACACCAAGCTGGCCAAGCTCAAGCAGAAGATCGACATCAATCAGCCCTACACCACCCTCGATGCCGAGCTGGCGCTGATCGAGCGACTGCTGCAACACCACGGTGACTCAGTCAAGGACTCCATCGGTTCGGCTCGCAGCGCCATCCAGTACGGCGCCAGACACATCAAGCCGGTCAAGGATTTCCCGGAGCGGGCCTGTCAGGCACTGCGCGAGCATCTGCTCGCCGACGATGGCTACAGCTTTGGTGACTATCACCGCAAGGTGCTGAAACTGCTTGAGTATTACCAGCAGGCATTGAAGTTCCAGCAGTTGGGGGAACCACTGCTGCGGGAAGACGATAACCCGTCCGTCGAACTCGGCGGGCGCAGTTATGGCAAGCTGGCTGACGAGCTGCAACGCCTCATCACCGAACTGGACTTCGCCGGCGAGGTCGGGGATCGCCTCGACATGGTGCGCCGCGAACTGCTCGGCGGTGTCACCCTCGCCAAGCTCTCCGAGCTGGCGCTGCAAGTGATTGAACTCATCATTCAGGGGACCCGCGAGGAGCGCAAAGCGTCCCAGGCCTTCCTGATCAGCCTCAACGAGGGGCTGCACGCGGTGCATTTCAGCTTCACCGAGAGCCTCGATGAGGGGCGCACCCTGCAAGAGGAGACCAGCCGCAGCCGTCAGGCCCTCAACAAGGAGCTGCGCTCCATCGATGAGACCCTGGCCCAGGCCGACGCCCTGGAGCTGCTCAAGCAGGACATGCATCGCCACATGGATGCCATCTCCTTGCTGCTCAGCGATCGGGATGCCCTCTATCAGCGGGAGCGTCACCTCATCACCCGCCTCTCCTCCATGGAGGCCAAGCTGCGCCTGATGAAGGAGGAGACCGCCGAGTACAAGAAGCGGCTCACCATCCAAAAGCACAAGCTGTTTCTCGACAGCCTGACCCAGGTGCACAACCGGGCGGCGCTGGAGGAGCGGCTCGAGCTCGAATACAAGCGCTGGCTGCGCTACCAGACCCCCCTGTGTCTGGCGGTGATCGACATCGACCACTTCAAGACCATCAACGACAACTACGGCCACATGGCCGGCGACAAGGCACTCAAGGTGGTGGCCAAGGCGTTGCAGCGCTCGCTGCGCGACACCGACTTCATCGCCCGCTTCGGCGGCGAGGAGTTTGTGGTGCTGCTGCCCAACATCAACCCGGAGAAGTTCCACAAGCCTCTCGACAAGTTGCGTCAGACCATCAAGAGCATCCCGTTTCGCTTCAAGGACGCCCGGGTGGAGATCACCATCTCCATCGGCGCCACCCTGTTCAAGGAGGGCGATCAGACTACCGACGCCTTCGAGCGGGCCGATCAGGCACTCTACGGCTCCAAGCACTCGGGCCGCGATCAGGTCAACATAGTGCTGTGACCGGGGTGCGGCAACTGGTTGAAAAACCAGCGGTCGCGCCCCGTTGCTATTCCCCTCCCCCTAGGCTTGCATCTAGTATCTAGCGACCGGCGCCACGCCACGCCTCTCCCGCACGGAGCTGTACGCCACAATAACAATGACCCGAAGGGGGCCCTATGATTACCCATATCAATCCGGTCGGCAGCATGGATCTGCTGTCGCAGCTCGAGGTAGATCGCCTCAAGCAGACCGCCACCAGCGACATCTACCAACTGTTTCGCAACTGCTCCTTGGCCGTGCTCAACTCCGGCAGCCAGACCGACAGCTCCAAAGAGATACTGGAGCGCTACAAGAGCTTCGATATCCATGTGATCCGCCGTGAGCGCGGGGTCAAGCTGGAGCTGTTCAACGCCCCCGAGCACGCCTTCGTCGACGGCGAGATCATCCGCGGCATTCAAGAGCACCTCTTCTCGGTATTGCGCGACATCCTGTATGTGTCGAACCAGCTCGAATCGAACCGCCAGGTCAACCTGACCAACTCCACCCACATCACCAACGTGGTGTTCTCCATCCTGCGCAACGCCAAGGCGGTGCTGCCCGGCGCTGATCCCAATCTGGTGGTGTGCTGGGGCGGCCACTCCATCAACGAGGTGGAGTACCGCTACACCCGCCAGGTGGGTAACGAGCTGGGGCTGCGCGAGCTCAACATCTGCACCGGCTGCGGCCCCGGCGCCATGGAGGGGCCGATGAAGGGAGCCGCCGTGGGCCACGCCAAGCAGCGCATCAAGAGCAGCCGTTACATCGGTCTGACCGAGCCTTCGATCATCGCCGCCGAGCCGCCCAACCCCATCGTCAACGAGCTGGTGATCCTGCCGGATATCGAGAAGCGGCTGGAGGCCTTCGTGCGCCTCGGCCACGGCATCATCGTCTTCCCTGGCGGGGTAGGTACCGCCGAGGAGCTGCTCTACCTGCTCGGCATCATGATGCACCCGGCCAACGAGCGTCAGCCCGTCCCCATCGTGCTGACCGGGCCCAAGGAGAGCGCCGACTACTTCAAGGCGATCGATGACTTCGTGCGCGCCACCCTGGGTGAGGCGGCCACCAGCCTCTATCGCATCATCATTGGCGACGCTCCCGAGGTGGCCAGGGTGATGAAAGAGGGGATGCCGAAGATCCGCGAATACCGCAAGTCGGTGGGCGATGCCTACTCCTTCAACTGGTCGCTCAAGATTGAGCCCGAGTTCCAGCTGCCGTTCGAGCCGACCCATGACAACATGGCCAGCCTCAACCTGCACCGGGATCAACCACCCCAGACCCTGGCGGCCAACCTGCGCCGCGCCTTCTCCGGTATCGTGGCGGGCAACGTGAAAGAGGCCGGCATCCGCGCCATCGAGAAGAAGGGGCCGTTCAAGATCCACGGCGACAAGGAGCTGATGCAACTGATGGATAAACTGCTGCAAAGCTTCGTCAAGCAGCAGCGCATGAAGCTGCCGGGCAGCGCCTACGTGCCCTGCTACGAGATAGTACGCTAATCACGGATGACCCAAAGGGGGCGCATGGCGCCCCCTTTTGTTACAATGGGCGGCCCGAACCGAGCGAGCCGCCCATGTCCCACCTGCTGATCATCGACGCCCTCAACCTTATCCGCCGCATCCACGCCGTGCAGGCGGGGCAATCGCTGACGCCCGAACAGGCCCTCATCGCGACCCGGGCAACCCTCATCAATACCACCCGCAAACTGCTCGCTCAGGCTGCCCCCACTCACGCCATCGCCGTGTTCGACGCCGAGGTTCGCGGTTGGCGCAAGGTGCGTTTCCCCGCCTATAAGGAGGGACGCACGCCGATGCCGACCGAGCTGCGCACCGGCCTCGAGACCTTGCAGGACGCCTTCTGGGAGCTTTCCATCGACTCCTTGCTCTCCCAGACCGACGAGGCGGACGATCTGATTGCTACCCTGGCCCGCAAGGTGGCCCATCACGGCCAGGCGGTCACTATCATCTCCACCGACAAGGGGTTCTGCCAGCTGCTCTGCCCCGAGATCCGCATCCGCGACTACTTCAACAAGCGCTGGCTCGATCTCCCCTTCGTGCAGAGCCAGTTTGGGGTGACGTCGGCCCAGTTGGTCGATTACTGGGCGCTGACCGGCGTGTCCGGCAGCGGCATCAAGGGGGTACCGGGGATCGGCCCGAAAAGCGCCGCGGCCTTGCTGCAAGCCCATGGTTCGCTGGAAGCCATCCTCAGCAGCGAGCGTGATGACAAGGCGGTGAAGCGGGTGCATGCCCATGCCGATGAGGCGCGTCTGGCCTGCGAGCTGGTGCGGCTGCGCGATGACATTGAGCTCGGCTTCAACCTGCGCGACCTGCGTCTTCCGTTGCCGGGGGGAAAGTCAGAATAATCGACGAGGATACGACCTTGGTTGTAAAGAAAAATGGTGTAAATCTTTATAAAATGGTATAAGAAACACCGACTTCTACCTCTTTATGTACCTCGGAAGTGCCCTATGTCCAAAACCAGAATTACCGTCATCCCGGGCGACGGCATCGGCCCCAGCATCATCGACTCCGCCATTCAAATTTTGCAGCACGCCGGCTGCGACTTCGACTACGACTACGCCGACGCCGGCCTGGTTGCCCTCGAAAAGCACGGTGAACTGCTGCCACAAGCCACCTTGGATCTCATCGAGCGCAACAAGGTGAGCCTCAAGGGCCCCCTCACCACCCCGGTCGGTGGCGGCTTCACCTCCATCAACGTCTCCCTGCGCAAGAAGTTCAACCTCTACGCCAACGTGCGCCCGGTCATCTCCTTCAAGGGCACCAAGAGCCGCTACGAGAACATCGACATCATCACGGTGCGCGAGAACACCGAGGGGATGTACTCAGGTGCGGGCCAAAAGCGCAGCGACGACAACAACAGCGCCGAGGCGATGAGCATCATCACCCGCGAAGGGGCAGAACGCATCGCCACCTTCGCCTTCGAGCTGGCCAAGAACGAGGGACGCAAGAAGGTCACCGTGGTACACAAGGCCAACATCCTCAAGTCCACCTCTGGCCTGTTCCTGGAGGTGGCCCGTCAGGTGGCAGCCCGCTATCCGGAGATCCAGTGCGAAGAGATGATCGTCGACGCCGCCTGCATGAATCTGGTGATGTACCCGGAGCGCTTCGATGTCATGGTCACCACCAACCTGTTCGGTGACATCCTCTCGGATCTGTGCGCCGGTCTGGTCGGGGGGCTTGGCATGGCGCCGGGCGCCAACATCGGCAGTGGCGCCGCCATCTTCGAGGCGGTGCACGGCTCGGCACCGGACATCGCTGGCAAGAACATCGCCAACCCCACCTCGGTCATCCTGGCCTCAGTGCAGATGCTGGAGTACCTCGGCATGCAAGAGAAGGCCGAACGCATTCTGGGGGCCGTGCGCGCCACCATCGAAGCCGGTGAGCATGTCACCCGCGATCTCGGCGGCAGCGCCAGCACGGACGAGTTTACCCAGGCCGTCATTGCCCGCCTGTAACCACTTTACGACGAGAAAAGGGAGCCAACGGCTCCCTTTTTTTGTGGGTGGCGCCCCCTCTTCCCGTAACACCATGAGCTATGGTTGAGGGCAGGAAACAGGGAGATTCCACCATGCGCTTGCTGCTCGCATTGATGCTCATATCGCTGCCAGCCATGGGGCTGGAGAAGCCGGATGTCACCGCCTGGAAACAGGCGCAGGAGCTGCCCAACAACGCCCCACTGGAGACCTCGCTGGACAGCAACGGCCTGTTGGGCCGCTCGTCGCGCTACAGCATGGGGCTCGACGTGAAGATCGACCGCAACGGCCAGCAGACCATTACCCCCTACCATCAGCTCAACCTGACCCCGGAGAAGAGCGTCTCCCTCTCGTTTGAGCACTACAAGCCGAGGGTCAAGTTCAAGGCCGGTGGCATCAACACGGCGGTCAAGCTCAGGGGGGACGGGCTGAAACTGCAATTCAACCCGACCGACAAACGCATCCCGCTACAGGTCGAGGTCAAACTGACCGACGACGAGTCCAGCCTGCGCTTCGATTACCGCTTCTGAGACTGAGGCACCAGCTTGGAGAGGGCATAACGGTTATAGACGTGTACCGTGATCTCCTCGCGATCGTGATAGAGCTGCTTGGCCTGGATGACAAAACTCGGATCGACCTCGGCCAACCGCTCGCGCAGCACATTCAGGTTGTGCTCGGCCTCGACGAAGCGCTTCTTCATCGGCAGCTTGAGGTTGAAGATCGCCTCCTGGCACAGTCCATCCTGGAACCAGTCCGCCACCATGTGCACCACCCGTGCCGGCTTGTCGACCATGTCACACACCAGCCAGTAGTTATTCTTCTTGACCGGCTTCCACTGGAAGCCGTCTTCGCGCAGGTGCTTCACCTGGCCGGTCTCCATCAGGGAGTCAGCCATCATGCCGTTATCGACGGCGGTGACCATCATGCCACGGCGCACCAGCTGATAGGTCCAGCCCCCTGGGCAGGCGCCGAGATCGACCGCCTTCATGCCCGAGGTCAGGCGCACGTCCCACTCCTCTTTCGGTACGAAGACGTGGAACGCCTCCTCGAGCTTGAGGGTGGAGCGGCTCGGGGCATCGGAGGGGAAGCGCAGGCGCGGGATCCCCATGTGGAACTCGGAGTTGTTGAACGAGTAGGAGTAGCCGAGCAGCACATGGTCGGTGGCCAGGAAGAAGGCGTGGAACACCGGGCGATGCCGGGTCTCTTTCTGGGTCAGGATCTCGTTGCTGCGCAGGGCTTGGCGCAGGGGGACGGTGAACTTACGGCAAAAACCCGACAACTCCTTGGCCTCGTTGGTGTCGGCGGTCTCAACCCGCAGATCGCCGCAGATGGCGTAGCCACGGCAGGCGTCGACGATAGGGCGGATGCGATCGCCCGGATCGAGATCGGAGAGATCGTGGGTCAGCACCAGCATCTGGCGGGCGAAGATCAGCTCGCGGAAGGGGAGCTTGCGCGCCAGCAGATCGGCCTGCCCCTCTTCATACAGCTCGAAGAGCACATAGCCGCTGTCGTCCTTGACCCGGGCAAAACCGTAGCATTGCAGCTCGCTGGCTCGCTCGGTGATCTCTGCCGCCGCCTCCTTCTCGAAGCCGGGACGGCAATAAATCAGCAGGTTATTCATTCTTTCCTCCAAGACGACAGCCAACCCAGATCAGAGTTGCCCATCCCAACATGAAACAGAGTCCGCCGGCCGGGGTCAGCAGGCCGATCCCCTTGGTGCCGAGCAGCACCATGGCATAGATGCTACCGGAAAAACCCAGGGTCCCCAGCACGAACAGGGCGCAGGCAATGGCCACGGCCCGCCCGCGCAGGGAAGAGATCCCGAGCGCAAGCAGCGCCAGGGCATGGATAAATTGGTACTGCACCGCACTGTGAAAGGCGGAGAGCTTGTCGGCCGCGATGCCGGTGGCAGGCAGGCCGTGGGCGCCATACGCCCCCAGCGCCGTGGCCGAGAGGCCAAACAGGGCGGCCAGCACCACCCAGTGACGTTTTTCACTCATGACGCTCGTTCCTCGATAAAGCGGGTGATAAGACCCGCCGCCAGGCTCAGGTTGGCCGCTTCGTCACGCCCGCTCGCCTTGCGCGGTACAAAACTGTGGTCCCCATCGGGGATCCAGTGCTTGCTCACCCGCGCCGAGAAGGGAAAATCGGCCAGCTCGGCACGCGAGCCAAAACTGTCGCGCTCCCCTTGCAGCAGCAGGGTGGGCGTCTGGATCGACTTGAGCACTTCGCCACGCCAGCGCTCCGGCTTGCCGACCGGATGAAAGGGGTAGCCCAGCAGCACCAGCCCGGCGACGCCGCTCTCATCGGCCAGCTCGGCCGCCATCCGTCCCCCCATCGACTTGCCGGCCAGAAACAACCTGGGGTGGGCAAAGCGCGCCATCATGGAGCGCCAGTGATCCAGCAGCTGCGGGGCCCGATCGGGCGGACGCCGCTTGCCGCTCTCGGCCATGGCGATCATATAGGGAAAGTTAAAGCGCACCACCTCGATATCGGCACCAGCCAGCAACTCGCTCAGGCGGGCCAGAAAGGGGTGATCCATGCCAGCCCCCGCCCCATGGGCCAGCAGCAGACGCACTGGCGCCGCCGGATCGCCTGCGCGCACCCACGCGTGCTCACTCATGCCGACACCTGGGAGAGGCGGCGCGCCTCCTCCTGCTCCACCAGCTCGAGCATCCAGTCGCGAAACGCCACTATCTTGCCGAGATCGGCCTGCTGCTCCTGGCACACCAGATAGAAGGCGTTCTTGCTCACCAGCACCTGCTCGAACGGGCAGATGAGGCGACCCGCATCGATCTCGGGCTGGGCCAGCACGCTGTGGCCAAGGGCCACCCCCTGACCATGAATGGCGGCCTGGATCACCATGGTGGAGTGGCTGAAGATGGGCCCCTGATTGACGTTGGGCGCATCGATGCCGAGCTGACGGAACCACGCCTTCCAGTCGCGGCGCGAGGTGTCGTGCAGCAGGGTGTGGCCGGTCAGATCCTGGGGGGTACGCAGCGGTTTGGGGCCGGTCAGCAGCAGCGGCGAGCAGACCGGGATCAGGTACTCGGTGTGCAGCTTGTCGGCCCGCACTCCCGGCCAGTTGCCCCGGCCATAGTAGATGGCCACGTCCACGTCATCGGTGAGCGAGCCTTCGTCCATGTCGACCGCCTTGATGCGCACATCGATATCCGGGTGGCGCTCACTAAAGCGCACCAGCCGCGGCACCAGCCACTGGATGGCGAAACTCGGCTGCAACGAGACGGTGAGCGCCCCTTTGGCGCTGCGCGCCAGCAGCTTGTCGGTCGCCTCTGAAATAGAGGCAAAAATATCCTTGATATCGAGGAAGTAGCCCTGCCCCTCCTCGGTCAGCAGAAGCGAGCGGTTCTTACGGCGAAACAGCTTGATACCAAGGTACTCCTCGAGCGCCTTGATCTGGTGGCTGATGGCAGCTTGGGTGACAAAAAGTTCTTCTGCAGCCCGGGTAAAGCTCAGATGCCGAGCAGCCGCCTCGAAGGCCTTGAGCGCATTGAGGGGGGGGAGACGACGCGACATGACTCCTGCCGAAAAGATGAGTTTTTCTAATGAACGGCATTATAAATTGTCGGTTGCCAGCCCACCAGCGAATAAACATAATTCGCGTCAACAATTCGTTGTCATATGGCTCGCATCCATGATGCCTGCTCGATGTGCGGCCTCTGCCGGAGCCCATGGCGACCGATTGTGGTGTTGTGTTCTCTTCCCCGTGCGGGGAGAAAAGGTTCAAATCCTCCGATTTGACCCTGTCTGTCATCTGAATAGCTTGGCGCCTTCCTGTGTTGGCGCCTTTTTTCTGCCGGCACTGTGCCCCTCCCCTCCCCGCCCTAACACGGTCAGAACGTCCCGCCTCGGCCTCTGCGCTTAGCCAGAGAGTGGCCGCCCATCGACTCGAGCCGACCCCACTGGATGCCAACACCGTCGTGCCCAAGGGCTGCGCCGCATGGGCCCATGCGCATGCTCGCCATCAGGCTGAGCCGGGTGGGTTATCGGGGAAGCGGCTAGAGATCGAAAGAGAGCTGTTCACGGCGCACGCCCACCCCGGCGACCAGGCCGATGAGGCGGATCCCCCGGCCCGTCCCCCGCTGCAACCCCTCACGCAGCAGGGAGTGAAGCAGCTCGAGCTGGATGTGATCGCAACTGCGATAGACGGTGGTCTGCTGGAAATCGGCAAATTTGAGCTTGAGACCGAGCCCGCCGATGGGGCGCTCGCCGTGGTAGCGCAGCAGACGCCGTTGCAACTCGGGCAGCAATCGCTCGATCTGCTGCCAGCAGAGAGCCTCATCCGGCGGCAGATCGCTCTCATAGGTGGTCTCAACCCCGACCGACTTGCGCTCGCGGCTCACCTGTACCGGCCGCTCATCACGGCCCCAGATGCGCTCTTGCAGCACGTCTCCCATCTTGCCGAAGTGGCGGTGACACTCCTCTTGCGAGAGGCCCCGTACGTCCTCGCAGGTGAACAGGCCAAAGGCCGCCAGCCGCTCGGCACTCTTGCGGCCAATGCCGGGGATCTGGGAGAGCGGCAGCTGGCGCACAAACTCATCCACCTGATGCGGGGCGATGACGAACTGACCATCCGGCTTGTTGTGCTCGGAGGCGATCTTGGCCAGGAACTTATTCGGGGCCACCCCGGCCGAGGCGGTCAATCCCAGCTCGCGGCGGATGGTCTGGCGGATCTCGGCGGCGATCAGGGTGGCCGAGCCGTCACACTGCGGGCTGCCGGTCACGTCCAGATAGGCTTCGTCGAGGGAGAGCGGCTCGATGAGCTCGGTATAGCGGCGGAAGATGCCATGCAGCTGACGCGACACCTCCTTGTAATAACTCATGCGCCCCGGCAGCAGCACCAGCGGCGGGCAGAGTTTGCGCGCCAGCGCCGTCGGCATGGCCGAGCGAACCCCGAAACGGCGCGCCACATAGTTGCAGGTGCAGATGACGCCGCGCCGCTCTGTCGCGCCCCCCACGGCGATGGGCAGCTCGCACAGCGCCGGGTTGTCGCGCATCTCCACCGCGGCATAGAAGCAGTCCATGTCCACATGGATGATCTTGCGCACGCCCTCGCTCACCGGGGGCGCTCCTCACCGTGCTGACGCGCCAGCGCAATGGCGGCGGTGATGGCGGCGTGCGCCTGCGGGCTGTTGCGCCAACAGGTCGAGCCGAGCATCAGGGAAAGGGTGCGCAGCAGCTCATCCGCCTCGCTCTGCGCCAGGATCGCCAGACTGTCGATGCCCACGGCCTCGAGCCGGGTCAACACGGTCGGCCCCACCCCCTTGAGGGAGAGCAGTGCCGTGCGCTCGGACGATGAAAACCCCATGGCCGCCTCCTTAACTGGATAAAAACCCAGTATACCCCAGTTAACTGCCAGTTTTGACAGCCCCCAGATAGGAAAAGCGGCCTATCTCTCTCATTTCATTGCCGAGGAGTCATCACCATGCGAGCCGTTATCTTCATCCTGAGCCTGTTGGCCCTGCCGCTGAGCGCCAAGAACCACCCGACCGCCGAGTGCCGCTGGTTGTATGACCGGATGGCCGCCCTCGAGCTGGCCATCAAGCAGGGGGATACCCTAGGTACCCGGGAGGAGCTGGCGCGCTGGCGGGTGGAGTTTCATAACAAACAGTGCCGCCAGTACGACTACTGAGGCGATGGGGAGGAAAAAAGCGGCGGGGCCCAGTGGGCCCCGTCGTTGCATTACAGGATGCGGTTCTCTTCGAGCATCTTGCGGCGCGCCTCCTCGGCGGCCATCTTCTTCTTGCGATTGTCACACGGCTCGGGACAGTCGCACTCCTTCTCGATGCCGATGGAGCCAAGCCCCCCGCACGAGCCGGAGATGGTCTTCTTCTTGACGATGTAGCCGATGGCCATGCCCAGCACCACCAACAGGAAGACGACAAAGGTAATCAGGAAGACTTGCATATCACTTTCTCACCAGATACGGCTTGAAGGCCTCCGAGTACTCCTCGCGGAACCCTTCGTCGGTCTTGACGACCATGAAGATGGCCAGCCCCTTCTCCTTGGCAAAGGCCATGCCCTTCTCCGGCCCCATCACGGTCAGCGCCGTGGCCAATCCATCTGCAGTCATGCAGGAGGGGTGCACCACGGTGACCGAGACCAGCCGGTGCTGGATCGGCTTGCCGGTGGCCGGATCGATGGTGTGGGAGAAGCGCTGCCCATCCATCTCGTAATAGTTGCGGTAATCCCCCGAGGTGGCCACCCCGTTGTCGCCCACCACGATCACCTCCTGCACCGAGCCCTGCTCGCTGCCGGCCACCGGCTTTTCGATGGCAACCCGCCACGGGTGCCCCTTGCCGTTGTGACCATTGAGGCGCAGCTCACCGCCAATCTCGACTAAGTAGTTGCGCGCACCGAGCGACTCGATGTATTCGGCCACCTTATCGACGCCAAACCCCTTGGCGATGGCGGAGAGATCCACATAGAGATCCGGGATATCTTTTTGCAAGGTGTCGGCATCGGCCGAAGTGACTACGTGCAGGTTGCCAAGGCCGCTCTTCTGGCGGGTCTGGGCAATCAGCTCGTCACTTGGCACCTTGGTCGGCCGTTTGTCCGGGCCAAAGCCCCACAGATTGACCAGCGGCCCCACGGTCACGTCGAGGGCTCCGCGGCTCTCGCGCCCCAGATGCAGCGACTCGATCACCACCCGCGCGGTATCGCGGGAGACCACCACGGGCCGGTTGTCACGGCTCTGGTTGAAGCGCGACAGTTCGGATTCGGGGCGGTAGGTGGACATCTGATCGTTGACCCGCTCGAGCAGAAGGTCGATCTGGGTCTGGAAGGCCTTGACGTCGGGGATGACATCGTCAGCCACCTTGATGGAGTAGTAGGTCCCCATGGTGCTGCCGGTGATGTGGATCTCCGGCCGGGTTTGGACCTTTTCCTGACCGCACCCCGTCAAGAAAAAGGCCAGCCCGAAGAGGGCCAGCCATGTCCTTACTGCCAAACGCACCGGTTAGCCACCGAAGTCGTCGAGCAGGATGTTCTCGTCTTCCACACCCAGACTCTTGAGCATGTTGATGACGGCGGCGTTCATCACGGGAGGCCCGCACATGTAGAACTCGCAGTCTTCCGGCGCCTCGTGGTTCTTGAGGTAGTTCTCATAGAGCACGTTGTGGATGAAGCCGGTGTAACCGTCCCAGTTGTCTTCCGGTTGCGGATCAGACAGCGCCACGTGCCAGACGAAGTTCTCGTTCTCGGCTGCCAGCATGTCGAAATCTTCCACGTAGAACATTTCGCGCTTGGAGCGGGCACCATACCAGAAGCTCATCTTGCGCTTGCTCTTCAGGCGGCGCAGCTGGTCGAAGATGTGGGAGCGCATCGGCGCCATGCCCGCACCACCACCGATGAACACCATCTCGGCATCGGTGTCCTTGGCAAAGAACTCACCGAACGGCCCGGAGATGGTCACCTTGTCACCCGCCTTCAGGTTGAAGATGTAGGAGGACATCTGTCCCGGAGGGGCGCTCCAGTTGCTCGGCGGCGGGGTGGCGATCCGCACGTTGAGCATGATGATGCCGAACTCTTCCGGATAGTTGGCCATGGAGTAGGCACGGATGATCGGCTCATCGACCTTGGACTCCAGCTCAAAGATCTTGAAGCGATCCCAGTCACCGCGATACTCCTCGGGAATATCGAAGTTCTTGTAGTAGACGTGGTGGGCCGGCGCCTCGATCTGGATATAACCACCGGCGCGGAACGGCACGCTCTCCCCATCGGGGATCTGCAACTTGAGCTCCTTGATGAAGGTGGCCTTGTTGTCATTGGAGATGACGGTACATTCCCACTTCTTCACGCCGAAGATCTCTTCCGGCAGCTCGATGTCCATGTCCTGGCGCACGGTCACCTGGCAGGCCAGACGCTCGCCGTGGCGGGCATCGCGCTTGCTGATGTGATCGAGCTCGGTCGGCAGGATGTCGCCGCCACCGGACTTGACGCGCACGCGGCACTGGCCGCAGGAGCCGCCGCCACCGCAGGCGGAGGAGACGAAGATACCGCTGCCGGCAAGGGCGCCGAGCAGCTTGCCGCCGGCCGGGGTCTTCACCGCCTTGCCTGCGTCGTCGTTAATCAAGATTGTCACGTCGCCCGCGGCCACCAGCTTGGACTTGGCGAACAGAATGACTGCCACCAGCGCCAGCAGGATCACGGTAAACATGACCACACCCAAAATAATTTCCATCTATCGTTCCTTTCCGATTACAGGGAGATACCAGAGAAGGACATGAAGCCCAGCGCCATCAGGCCGGCAGTGATGAAGGTGATGCCCAGACCGCGCAGGCCATCGGGGACATCGGAGTACTTCATCTTCTCGCGGATCCCCGCCATGGCCACGATCGCCAGCATCCAGCCAAAGCCGGAGCCAACGCCATAGACGACAGACTCGGCAAAGTTGTAGTCACGCTGCACCATGAAGGAGACGCCACCGAAGATGGCACAGTTCACGGTGATGAGCGGCAGGAAGATGCCGAGGGCGTTGTAGAGGGCCGGGAAGTACTTGTCCAGCGCCATCTCCAGGATCTGCACCAGGGCCGCAATCACCCCGATGAAGGTGATGAAGCTCAGGAAGCTCAGATCAAGACCGGACACCAGGGCCCCGTCTTTCAACACGAAGTTGTAGATGAGGTTGTTGGCCGGCACGGCGATGGTCTGCACCACGACCACGGCAATACCGAGGCCAATGGCCGTCTTCACCTTCTTGGAGACCGCGAGGAAGGTACACATCCCGAGGAAGAAGGCGAGCGCCAGGTTTTCGATGAAGATCGAACGGATCAACAGGCTGATATAGTGTTCCATCTCTTACTCCTTCGCCTCCACCTGCTTGGGATCCTTGGTACGAACTGCCCAGATGATGAGGCCGATCAGGAAGAACGCGCTCGGCGGCAGCAGCAGCAGGCCGTTGGGCACATACCAGCCACCGTTGTTCACCAGCGGCAGCAGCTCGATGCCGAACCAGGAGCCGGAGCCCAGGATTTCACGCACAGTAGCAACCGCCAGCAGCACGGCACCATAGCCAAGACCGTTACCGATACCATCCAGGAAGGAGGGCAGCGGCGCACTCTTCATGGCGTAGGCCTCGGCACGGCCCATCACGATACAGTTGGTGATGATGAGACCGACGAACACCGACAGCTGCTTGGAGATGTCATAGGCCACGGCCTTGAGCACCTGATCCACCACGATAACCAGGGAGGCGATGATCGCCATCTGGGCAATGATCCGCACGCTGTTGGGGATCTGGTTGCGGATCATCGAGATGAAGAGGTTCGAGAAGGCGGTCACCGCAGTCACGGCCAGCGTCATCACGAACGCGGTCTTCATCTGGCTGGTCACCGCCAGGGCGGAACAGACACCCAGCACCTGAAGGGCAATGGGGTTGTTGCCGAGCACCGGGGTGAGCAGCAGCTTTTTCATTTCGCTCTTGTCAGCCATTGTTGAGCTCTCCTGCACGCAGCTTGGCCAGGAACGGACCAAAGCCATTGGAACCCATCCAGAACTCGAAGGTGTGCTGGACGCCGTTGGAGGTCAGCGTGGCGCCGGAAAGGCCATCCACTTCATGCTCGGAACCCTCGGGAGCATGCCCCTTGATGATCTGCAGGGCCAGCTTGCCGTCGTCACCGAACAACTTCTTGCCGATAAACAGCTCGCGCCAGGCCGGATTCTCGATCTCACCGCCCAGACCCGGGGTTTCACCGTGGTCATAGTAGGTGATGCCCTTGACGGTCTGACCGTCCGGTGCCACCGCCAGGAAGGCGTACATGGTGGACCACAGACCCTGGCCGTAGATGGGCAGAATGATGGAGTCAACCTGACCGTCTTCACCCTTGGCCAGATAGACCGGCATCACCTTGGCGATGCGCTTGAGACCAGCACGGTCATCAGCCCCAGCCAGGAGCTGGTTCTTGGCCGGATCTTTAGCGGCCGCCAGCATGTCGAAGTCGTCCGGATCGCCGAAGCTGCCGTCGGTCACGAACTCACCGGTGGTCAAGTTGACCAGGCGGGCTTCAATCCTGTCGCCATAGGTCTTGGCGACGTTGCTTACATCCAGACCGGCGACGGCGAGGATATTGGTCTGCTTGTCGAGCGCCTTGTTGGCGAGCTGCGCCGGACGCAGGCCGACGGCTGCGACAGACACCACGATGGAGCAGACCAGGCACAATACGGCAACGACGCCGATGGTGCCCAGGGTGGAATCTTTATTAAACGCCACGAGCGATCCTCCGCTTGATGTTCGCCTGGGCCACGAAGTGGTCAAACAGCGGGGCGAACAGGTTCGCAAACAGAATGGCCAGCATCATGCCTTCCGGGAACGCGGGGTTGACCACGCGCACCAGCACGACCATCACCCCGATCAGGGCGCCGTACCACCACTTACCGGTATTGGTAAAGGAGGCGGAGACGGGGTCGGTGGCCATGAACATCATGCCGAAGGCGAAACCACCCAACACCAGATGCCAATGCCACGGCATGCTGAACATGGGGTTGGTGTCGGAGCCGATCACATTGAACAGCAGGGAGGTGGCGACCATGCCGAGCATGACGCCGGCCACGATGCGCCAGGAGGCGATGCGCATATAGATGATCATCGCACCACCGAGCAGGATCATCAGGGTGGAGACCTCACCGATGGAGCCCGGCAGATTGCCGAGGAAGGCATCAATCCAGCTGATGGTCTGACCGGAAGTAGCGTTGATGAGCGCAGCCTGACCGCCCTGTGCCCACTGGCTCAGGGCCGTGGCACCGGAGAAGCCGTCCACGGCGACCCACACGGCGTCACCGGAGATCTGCGCCGGGTAGGCGAAGAACAGGAAGGCTCGACCCGCCAGGGCCGGGTTCAGGAAGTTCTTACCGGTACCGCCGAACACCTCCTTGGCCATGACCACACCGAAGGTGATGCCGAGGGAGGCCTGCCACAGGGGCAGATCGGGCGGCACGATCAGGGCAAACAGGATAGAGGTGACGAAGAAGCCTTCGTTGATCTCGTGCTTGCGCACCATGGCAAACAGCACTTCCCAGAAACCACCGACCAGGAACACGGTCAGGTAGATGGGCAGGAAGTGGGCCGCCCCGATCAGCATCTTGCTGCCGACACCGGCCACGGCCGGATCGAGCGAGGCACCGAACAGGGTCGCCAGGGCATAACGCCAGGAATCGGCACCGGCGGCGCTGCCCATCTGGGCAATCGCGGCGATGGCCTGGTTACCGACGTTGTACATGCCCCAGAACATGGCCGGGAACACAGCCAGCCACACCATGATCATCATGCGCTTGAGATCGATCGCATCACGCACGTGGGAGCTGCTACGGGTTACGGAACCCGGGGTGTAGAAAAGGGTGTAGGCCGCCTCGAACAGGGCATAGTACTTCTCGTACTTACCGCCCGGCTCGAAGTGGTGCTCCATCTTCTCCAGAAGTTGCTTGAAACTCATCGCTTAACCTTCCTGTTCGATCTTGGTCAGGCACTGGCGCAGCAGCGGACCATATTCGGTCTTGCCCGGGCAGACGAAGGTGCACAGGGCCAGGTCTTCCTCATCCAGCTCAAGGCAGCCGAGGGTCTGGGCACTGTCGGTATCACCGGCCACCAGATCCCGCAGCAGCAGGGTCGGCAGGATATCGAGCGGCATCACGCGCTCATAGTTGCCGATAGGCACCATGGCACGATCACTCCCGTTGGTGGTGGTGGTGAAGTGAAACAGCTTGCCCTTGAACAGGTGAGACAGGGTAGTACGGGTGATGGTGAACTTGTTGGCACTCGGGTTAACCCAGCCAAGGAACTCCTGCTCACGCCCTTCCCCCAGCACGCTGACCTGGTTGTGGTAACGGCCGAGATAGGCCACCACATCCTTGGCATGCACGCCACTCAACACCGAACCGGAGATGACACGGTTCTCGTCGGCACGCAGCTCGTTGTCGGTCAGCTCGGTCAGGCTGGCACCGATGCGGGTACGCAGCAGACGCGGCTTGAGCACACTGGGCCCGGCCAGGGAGACGATACGCTCGACCGGCAGCTCACCGCTGGTGAACAGCTTGCCGTAGGCGATCACATCCTGGTAGTTGATGTGCCAGACGGTTTTCTGGGCACTGGCGGACTCGATGAAATGGATGTGGGTGCCCGGCAGACCGGCCGGATGCGGGCCAACGAAGACCTCTTCATGCACCTGAGCCAGCGATGACTTGGGCAGACTGCCCTCAGCCTTGCACACATACACCTTGCCGTCGGTCAAACGGGTCAGCACCGCCAGACCGTCGAGGAAGGCCTGCTCTTCGCTGCGGATGATAAGCTCAGCGCTGGCCGCCAGCGGATTGGTATCCATGGCCGTCACGAAGATGGCGCGCGGCGCGCTGCCGATGGCGGGCACCTTGCTAAACGGACGAGTCCGCAGCGCAACCCACAATCCGGATTCAACCAGGGTCTCTTGGACCTTGGCGCGTTCCAGCTTGGGCAATTCGGCTGAAGGGAAGGAGGGGAAGGTGATCTGCTCGTCACCGTCGATATCAATAACGACGGATTGCAGGACACGCTTGTCACCACGGTTGATCTCTGCGATCACACCGGCAGCAGGGGCCGTGAATTTCACGCCAGGATTCTTCTTGTCTTCGAAGAGAACCTGACCTTTCTTGACGCGATCCCCGACCTTGACGGTCATGGTGGGTCGCATCCCCACGTACTCCTCGCCGAGTGTAGCGACACGGGTGATGGCGGGGCCATCGTAGATTACTTGCTCTGGCGCACCCAGCACAGGGATGTCCAGTCCTCTTTTAATTGTAATCATACTCACTTGCACTACCGTTACGGGAAGACAGGTTGGTAAGCGTCGAGAGAGCTCCCGACGGGCGGATTGACTCTCCAGGATATGGCCTTACTGCCGGCGAGACGCCACGGGCCACGTCATGGAAATTCAACAAGCGACCGAGTTTATCACTTCACGCTTTGGCCCTGCCATGACAAAACAGGAAAATTCATCCGCAATCACAAAATTAATCAGCAGATTACCTTGCCGCTGGGCCAGCCATAGCAGGGAAAGAGATAATATCGCCCCTTGGGAGACACCCCATATTGGGGGCCTCATCAGTCAAGAAATTTTAATGAATAAAACCGCGATGGCGTCTACGCCCCCGGCTTACCGATGCAACTGGGCGTGATGGGCGCCGCCTCCCTGGCGGCCCACTCTGCCGCGGTGTAAGTATGCAGAGCCAGGGCATGGACTGCTCCCGCCAACTCATCGGCCAGCACCGCATTGACCCGCCGGTGCCGCGCCAACAGGCGCTCCCCTTCAAACAGATCACTCACGACAATCACCTTGAAGTGACTCTCGGCACCGGGAGAGACGCGGTGCATGTAACTTTCGTTGATCACCTCGAGATGGCTGGGCGACAAAGCCTGGCGCAGCTTCTGCTCCAGCTGGGTTTGCAGGTTCATGATGACTCCTCAATAGGGGCAATGGTTGCAACATTGTAACGGTCAGGATGGAGCAAACGAAAGGTGAGGTTGATGCGTTCTTGCGTCAGCTGGCGTTGGCGCGGCAGAGCATGCTGCCACGCCTCCTGTATGCCAGGCCCCATCAGCAGCAGATCACCGGCATTGAGCCGCAGTTCGTGGCGCTCGCCGTGGTCTGTGCGCCGGCGCAACAGGAAACGGCGGGTCGCCCCGAGGCTCAACGACGCAATGGCGGGCTGGGGGCCAAGGCTCGCCTCATCATCGCTGTGCCAGCCGATGCAGTCCTGACCATCGCGGTAATAGTTGAGCAGCACAGAGTTAAAGCGCTGACCCGTGGTTGCCTGCACCCGATCGCGCAGGCGGGCCAGTTCGTCCGGCCAGGGAGTTGCCGGCAGGATAAGGCCCGAATAGCGATAATCGGCATCGCTGGCCCAGGCGGTCAGCCTGGGTTGCCGCACCTCGCGGCCAAACAGGCGCAGGGAATATTGCCGCCAAGGTAGCGCCTGCAACTCCGCCCACAGCCGCTGACACTCCGCCGCCGTTAGCCAATCGGGCCACAGGGTCAGCGCCCCTTCTCCCAGATCCTGCCACTGCACCGTGTTACTTCCCATCGCAAGCCGCTAGAATAGCGCCCCCGTTCATCGTCATCCCGCCGGAGCCAAGATGTTGACCCGACTCGTCACCCCGCACTGCCAGTTTGAGCTGCTGCGCTATCCGTCACAAGCGGACGATCCGCTGCAAGCCTGGGATGCCGCCGACGAATACCTGATCAACACCCTGGCCGACGAAGGTGTGCCCGAGGGGGGGGTCATCGTCATGAACGACGGCTTCGGCGCCCTGACCGCCTACCTGCATTCCCACCAGCCCTATTTTGTGAGCGACTCCTTCATCAGTCGCCGCGGTGCCGAGGAGAACCTCAGACGCAACGGCCTGGACGGCGCGGCGGTGACATGGCTCGATGCCCTCGCCCCCCTGCCGAGCGCCCCGGCACTGGTGGTGATCAAGGTCAGCAAGTACCAGGCGCTGCTCGAGCACCAACTCATCGCCCTGGCCCAGGTGGTCACGCCGCAGACCCGCATCCTCGCCGCCGGCAAGGCCAAGGAGATCCACACCTCGACCTTGCAACTGTTTGAAAAATGGCTCGGCGTCACCACCACCTCGCTGGCCTGGAAGAAGGCGCGCCTCATCCACTGCACCCCGCGGGCGCAACCGCTGAACGCCCCCAGCCCCTATCCGACGCTCTGGCCGCTGGAAGGGACCACCATGGTGATCCGCAACCACGCCAACGTCTTCTCGCGCACCAGCCTCGACATCGGCGCCCGCTTCATGCTGGAGCACCTGCCGCTGATGAGCGCGCGCCAGGTGGTTGATCTTGGCTGCGGCAACGGCGTGCTCGGCCTCTCTTTGCTGGCACGCGACCCCGAGGTGCACGTCACCTTCTGCGATGAATCCACCATGGCGGTCGCCTCCGCCAGAGAGAACGTGGAGCACAATCTGCCAGAGGCCAGCGCACGGGCGGCCTTCATGGTCAACAACTGTCTCGATGGCGTGACGCCAGGCAGTGCTGATCGCATTTTGTGCAACCCCCCCTTCCATCAGTTGCAGGCCATCACGGATCATATCGCGTGGCAGATGTTCAAGGATGCCCACAGGGTACTGCCACGGGGCGGTGATATCTGGGTCATCGGCAACCGCCACCTGGACTATCACCACAAGCTCAAGCGGCTGTTTGGCAACGCACAAGTCGTTGCAGCCAATAAAAAATTCGTTATCTTGAGAGCCATCAAACGCTAAAGGGAACCGCAATGAAAAAGACAGCTCTGCTGCTGGCCGCCACGCTACTGGGTGGCTGCGCCACCAGCTGGCCGGAAACGGCCTACATCAACCCGCCCATCGTGCCCGCCAACCAGCAGTACTACTCGGGCAACAGCGTCACGCTGGAAGGGGTCGACAGCCGCCCGTCCGCCTATGTCATTTCGGTTAAGAAGAAGGAAAAACCGGTCGTCCTCATCAACAGCGGACAACCGCTGCCCAATATCATCGCCGCACGGCTGACCGAAGGGTTCCGCAGCCAGGGGCTGAACGTGGCCAATATCGGCACCACCAACCTGCGGGTCGAGGTCGTGCAAGCCTCGGTTGACGTCGAGGAGAAGACGTTCACTTATGTGACCAAGTCCAAGGTGAGCCTGCGCGCCACCGCCGACTTCCAGGGCAACCGGGTCAGCAAGCAGTTCAACGCCTCCTCCTCCAAGGAGGGGCCGGGCCAGCCTAACGTGGTCGATCTCGAGGCCATCCTCAACGTCCACTTGAGCAACCTGATGCAGCAGATCCTCGACGATCAGCAGCTGCGCAGCTACCTCAAAGGCCAACCAAGCGCATCCTAAGGAGTCACCATGCCTTCATTGATTCGCGGGGCGCTGCTGCTGGCCGCGGCCCTGCTCTCCCCCACCCTGCTGGCCGCGCCTCAGGTACAGATTGAGACCAATCACGGCAATTTGGTGATCGAGCTGGCCCCCAAGCAGGCGCCCCAAACCGTGAAGAACTTCCTGCGTTACGTGGCCGACGGTAGCTACGATGGCTCCCTGTTCCATCGCATCGTACCGGGCTTCGTGGTGCAGGGGGGTGGCTACAACCAGCAATACCAGCAACTGCCCACCTACGACCCTGTGGTCAACGAGTCTATCGGCGGTCTGCCCAACCTGCGTGGCACCATCGCCATGGCCCGCACTCAGGCCGTCGACAGCGCCACTCGCCAGTTCTACTTCAATCTGGTGGACAACCCCAGCCTGGATGGCACCGGTCATGCCGGTTACACCGTCTTTGGCAAGGTGGTGAGCGGCATGGAGGTGCTGGACAAGGTGGCCCAGACCCCGACCCAGTACAGCAGCATACTGCGTGCCGAGAATGTGCCGACCACCCCGGTGATCCTGCGCCACATCACTCTGCTCGCCGACACGAGCACCAAGTAAGCAACCGGGCAGGGCAACCTGCCCGTTTCATTTGCACCACACAGAGCCGTTCATGACCACACCGCGCACCGTACCGGGCTGGCTGCAGTCCCTCGCCATCTACCTCGAACCCAGGGTGCTGACCCTGCTTGCGCTCGGTTTCTCCTCCGGCCTGCCACTGCTGCTGGTGTTCGGCACCCTCTCCTTCTGGTTGCGCGAAGCCGAGGTCAGCCTCACCGACATCGGTTACATGAGCTGGGTTGCCCTGGCTTACGGTTTCAAGTGGTTGTGGTCCCCTCTGGTCGATCGCCTCTCGTTGCCGCTGCTCTCGCGCCTGATGGGGCGTCGCCGCAGCTGGATGCTGCTCTCCCAGTCGCTGGTGGTACTGGCCCTGTGCGGCATGGCGCTGAGCGATCCCCAGCGCGATCTCGGCCACCTGGCCCTGTTTGCTCTGCTGGTGGCGTTTGCCTCCGCCACCCAGGATATCGTCATCGACGCGTTTCGTATCGAGTCGGCCCCGGAGCGGCTGCAAGCCGCCATGGCGGCGGCCTACATGACCGGCTATCGCCTCGCCATGATCATGGCCGGCGCCGGTGCGCTGGCGCTGGCCGCCTGGCTCGGCAGCAATGTGGAATATGACCTGGAAGGGTGGCGGCAGACCTACTTCATCATGGCCGCCTTGATGGGGGTGGGCGTGCTGACGACCCTGCTCTGCCATGAACCGGATATCGATCTGGCGCGTCAGAGCGAGGATCAGGTAGCACGCAAACAGATGTTGCTGGAGCGGGGATGGTGCCATGGGATGGCCGGCACCGGCGCCTGGTGTATTGAGGCTATCTGGCGCCCCTTCGCCGATTTTTTCGAGCGCTACGGCAAGACGGCGCTGCTGATCCTGGCGCTCATCGCCTGTTATCGCATCTCGGACGTGGTGATGGGGGTGATGACCAACAGCTTCTATGTCGATTTGCAGTTTAGCAAGACCGAAGTGGCCACCATCACCAAGGTGTATGGCGTCATCATGACGTTGGTCGGGGCCAGCCTCGGCGGCGTGCTGGTGATGCGCTTTGGCACCCTGCGCATCCTGATGCTCGGCGCCGTGCTGACCGCCACCACCAACCTGCTCTTCTCCCTGCTGGGGCAAGTCGGCCACAGCACCTGGCTGCTCACGGTCATCATCTCGCTGGATAACCTGTGCGCCGGCATCGCCACCGCCGCCTTCGTCACCTACCTGTCGAGCCTGACCAACGTCGCTTTCTCCGCGACCCAGTACGCCCTGTTCAGCTCCATCATGCTGCTGCTGCCGAAATTTCTGGCCGGCTTCTCCGGCACCATCGTCGAGCAGATAGGCTACAGCCACTTCTTCATCGGTACGGCCCTGCTTGGCATTCCGGCCATGTGTCTCATTCCGTTGGTGGCCCGCCGGGTCAAAATAGCGGCGCCAGGCTGTACACAAGACAAACGTTCGCGCAAGAGTGAGGGGTGATTAGACTCACACTTCACTACGAAAGTTCCTAATAAATCGTTTATCCCCCACCCATGTTTGGCCTAGAATCCCTCCGCTCCACTGGAGCAGGCTACGGAAAACCTCAACTAACGGACCACAAGAGACCGAAAACATGGCCAAATTCAGCAAATCTCTGATCGCTGCCAGCGTGCTGGCTGCCTCCGCAACACCGGCAATGGCGGCCGACTACAGCGGTGACATCCATAAGAACGATTACAAGTGGATGCAGTTCAACGTGATGCACACCATCGACCAGCGTCCCTTCACCACTGGTCAGGATGACTACAACGACACTTACCTGGAAATGGAATTCGGCGGTCGTTCCGGCCTGTTCGATCTCTACGGCTATGTCGATGTGTTCGATATCTTCGATAACAAGCACAGCAACAAGCACAAAGACCAAAACCTGTTCATGAAGTTCGCCCCGCGCATGTCGCTGGACGCCCTGACCGGCAAGGATCTCTCTTTTGGCCCGGTGCAAGAGGTCTACATCGCCTCCCTGAACAACGTGGGTGACCACCAGATGGAAAACATGATCGGTCTGGGTGCCGATGTCATGGTTCCCTGGTTCGGTAAGGTCGGCATGAACGTCTATGCCCGTTACTCCTCCGAGAACCAGTTCTTCCAGGAAGAAGAGGGTGACTGGAACGGCTACTGGTTCGCCATGAACTGGTTCAAGCCCTTCTACACCTTCTCCAACGGCAGCTTCATCTCCTATCAGGGCTACCTGGATTACGCCTTCGATCTGGACAAGCACAACCGTACCGATCGTACCAGCGACAACCTGGCCACCTTCCACGGTATCTACTGGCACTCCGACCGCTACGCCGTCGGTTACGGCCTGAAGTACTTCATGGATGCCTACGGCACCAAGGATGGCTCCACCGCGTTCGACGGTACCCCGTGGAAGAGCTCCGGCTTCAGCCACTACTTCTCCGTGACCTACAAGTTCTAAGGTCAGGCGGAAACAAAAAACCGGAGCCATGGCTCCGGTTTTTTTATCCCCGCAGACGGCTTAGTCGCGGAAATTCTGGTATTGCAGCGGCTGCTCGAACTCGGTGGCGCGCAGCAGGGCAATCACCTCTTGCAGGTCATCGCGCTTCTTGCCGGTCACCCGCACCTCTTCGCCCTGGATGGCGGCTTGCACCTTGAGCTTGGAATCCTTAATCAGCTTCACCAGCTTCTTGGCGGCCTCTTTTTCCAGCCCCTGCTTGAAGGAGACGTCCAGGGAGAAACGCTTGCCGGAGTGGACAGAGTCCCCCACCGTCATGGAGTTGGTCTCGATACCGCGCTTGATCAGCTTCTCGCGCAGAATATCGACCATCTGCTTGAGCTGGAAGTCGGCATCGGCCTCCAGCTTTACCACCTCCTTGCTGAGGGTGAACGAAGCCTCGACCCCGCGGAAGTCGAACCGGGTCGACAGCTCGCGATTGGCGTTGTCGACTGCGTTCAACACCTCGTTCATCTTCACTTCGGACACAATATCAAATGACGGCATCTTGGCCTCCTCTCTCAATTTGCAGGCGCTCACTCTACCAAAATCCCGGTAAAAATGCTGATCCTCGATCGGCCCCCTGCTAGAATCCTCGCTCGGTGAGTCATGGATGGGCCTTGGTAGGCCTCACCCCCCTCAACGACGTCAAGGCTGTCATGGTGTGGCGGAGCCCAAACCAACAGCGAAACCACGAGAGCACTATGCCACGCAGAATCATGCCGGCTTCCCAGCCCCCCCTTTGGACCATCCTCGGTGCGGGGGCGCTTGGCGGCGTCCTGGCCTCCCTGCTGCAGCTGAGCGGCCAAAGCGTGCGGGTCATGCTGCGCGACGAACAGCGCGCCCGACTGCATCCCCAATTCGATTTCACCTCCCTCGATGGCAACCAGCATGTGCTGGATATCCCCCGCGCCTTCCCAAGCGACATCGCCCAGACCCGGCGCCTGCTGGTCGTCACCAAGGCAGGTCAGATCCTGCCGGCGCTGCGTCCCCTGGTCGGTAAACTGCCGCGCGAGGTGCCCATCGTGCTGCTGCACAACGGCATGGGGATCGCCGAGCAGGTCGCGGCCCTGTTCCCCGATAACCCGCTGCTGCTCGCCGTCACCAGCCACGGCGCCCTGCGCAGTGGCCACTTCACCTTCCGCCACACCGGCAAGGGGGAGAGCTGGGTCGGCCCTTACAACCCGGCAGCGCAGCAGCACACGGCGCTGGCCGACGATCTGGCGCGCGCCCTCGGCCAGGCCGGTTGGGATGAGCAGATAACCGGGCGTCAGTGGCAAAAGCTCGCCATCAACTGCATGATCAACCCCCTCACCGCCCTGCACCGGGTCACCAATGGCGAGCTGACCGCACCGCGCTTTGCCGAGGCGCTGGAGCAGCTTTCCGTCGAGCTGGCCGATGTGATGCAGGCCGAAGGGATGAGCGTCAGCGCCGATGAACTGCTGCGCCGTACCCTGGCGGTGGCGGAGCTGACGGCCGAGAACCACTCCTCCATGTTGCAGGATATGGAGGCTGGCCGGCCGACCGAAATCGAGGCCATCACCGGCTTTTTACTCGAATGCGCCGAGCGCCACGGCATCGCCGTGCCCGTCAGCCGCACTCTTTATCAGGCGATCAAGGAAAAACAGGCCCAGGGCCTGTAAGCGAGGATGATGATGCACGCCGTCGTATTGGTTGCCCCCGGCTCGGAAGAGATCGAGACCGTCACCCTGGTCGATGTACTGGTGCGCGGAGGAGTGCAGGTGACGCTCGCCTCCTGCGCCGCCGACGGTGCCCTGCAGCTCACCGCCTCGCGCGGCGTTAAGCTGGTGGCCGACTGCCATATCGGTGAACTCCCTGCCCATCCCTGGGATCTGGTGGCCGTCCCCGGCGGCGTGCCCGGTAGCGAGGCGATCCGCGACTGTCCTGCGGCGATCGCCCTGCTGCGCGCTCAGGCGGCAGAAGGTCGCTGGCGCGCCGCCCTGTGCGCGGCGCCCGCTCTGGTGCTGGCTCACCACGATCTGCTCGGCGCGGCCAAGGTCACCAGCCATCCCGGCTTCTGGGAGCAGTTGCCAGCGACGCAGCGCAGCCGCGAGCGGGTGGTGGTCGATGAGGCCACCCGCCTTATCACCAGCCAGGGGCCGGGCACCAGCATCGAGTTCGTACTGGCCATCCTCAAGCAGCTGGCCGGCCCCGAGCTGGCACGCCAGGTTGCCGCCCCCATGGTGCTCTAGCATCCCCAGTTTTGCGCCAGATCATGGTACTCTGGCGCCGTGACGCTCACTATCCAACCCGAGCGACCATCGCACCGGAGACATCTCATGACGCTTTCATCCATTCCGGCACAAGGTCTGTGCGATACCCGACTATGGACGATTCTGACCGGTCTGGCCCACGAGCGGGCCACCATCCGTTACTCCAAGCTGGCCAAACTGGCCGGGCTGGAACACGACCAGGATGAGCTACGCACCCTGCTGCAACGCATCCGCATGTACTGCACTGAGCATCAATTGCCGATCCTCTCCGCCCTGGTGGTGGATGATGTCGGCAAGTACCAGGGACTCTCCTCCTCCCTGCCTGATGCGCCTTGGGAGCGGGCCCGCATCTTTGAACAGAGCTGGCCCCACCAGCCCCAGTAAGGCCCCCAAACAAAAACCACCTCATACGAGGTGGTTTTTTTTATGCTCAGGCCTCATCCAGCAGGCGCGCTATGGTGCGCATGCCGAGCGTTGTCGCCCCCGGCGCCCACAGTCCATCACCGCTGTCGCTGAAACAGGCCGCCAGATCGATATGCAGCCACCCCTCCCCCTCGCGCGGCACAAAGCGCGACAAAAAACCCGCCGCATTGGAGGCGCCGCCTGGGCCACCTCCCTTCACCGGCCGGCTATTGGCGGTGTCCGCATAGTGGGAGGGGCACATCCCCTGATGCCAGGGTTCAAGCGGCAGTGGCCAAGCGGGCTCATGCTCTGCCTCCGCCACCTGGCGAGCCCGCTCCACCAGCGCCTTGTCGAGGCCGAAAAGGGCGTTGTAGTGGCCCCCCAGCGCCATCACGGCGGCGCCGGTCAGGGTCGCGGCATCGATGATGAGCGCAGCCCCGGATGCCCCCGCCAACTGCAAGCCATCGGCCAGTACCAGCCGCCCCTCGGCATCGGTGTTGACGATCTCGACCGTGGTGCCGTTTTTGTAGGTGAGGATGTCGCCAAGCTTGTAGGCGTGGCCCGAGACCAGGTTCTCGGCGCAGCAGAGAATGAGCTTCACCCGTTGGCGCAGACCGCGCAGGATGGCGAGCCCCAATGCCGCAGTCACGATGGCGGCGCCCCCCATGTCGCTCTTCATGGTGAGCATCCCCTCGGAGCTCTTCATGGAGTAGCCGCCCGAGTCGAAGGTGATCCCCTTGCCCACCAGGGCGGCCGCGACCGGCGCCTTGGGATCGCGCCCCGGGTTGAAGTCGAGCTCGAGCAGCACCGGCTCGCGCTCGCTGCCACGCCCCACCGCCCAGATCCCGGCCCAGCCCGCCTGCTGCAACGCCTCGCCCTTGAGGATGCGGTGGCTCACCTTGTCCGGCGCCAGCTCGGTGATGAAGGCAGCCGCCTCGACCGCCAGCTCGAGCGGCCCCAGCTGCTCCGGGGTGGCGTTGGTCATCTCGCGCACCCAGCGGCCACACAGCCAGCGGGCCTCCAGCTCGGCGCGGTCAGCCTCGTCACAGGTGGCCCACTGCAACTCCACCTCCGCCTTGGGGGTCTGAAAGCCCTGGGCGAAGGCCCACTGCTGCTCACGTTCCCAGTGACCGGCCAGCACCGCCTGGCGGATCCCCTGGCTGCACAGGCGGCGCGCCGCCTG
>NZ_CDBY01000022.1 GCF_000820125.1 Aeromonas simiae
CCGCCCGCCCCAGCCCCCGGCCCGCCCCGGTCACGGCGATCACTTTGTGCGCAATGTTCATCCCTTGCCTCCTGCTCTCTGGCCGCCATACAACTGCTGGATGCTGGAAAAATCGAGCGCCTCAAAGCCCCCCTGGGCGTGCAGCAGAAACAGGTTGCGAGCCAGGGCGCCGAGCGGCACCGGGCTCTTGGCGTGCTCGGCCAGCGCCATGGCCAGCCCCAGATCCTTGACCATGAGGCGGGTCATGATGCCCCCTTGATAACCACGCGAGGCCGGGGCGTTCTCCATCACCCCAGGCCAGGGGTTGTAGCGCTCAAGACTCCAGTTATTGCCCGAGCTCTTGCCCATGATGGCCGAGAGCACCGCCGGATCGAGCCCCTCGCGCACCCCGAGGGCGAGCGCCTCGGCGGTGCCCGCCATGTGGATGGCAAGCAGCATGTTGTTGCACATCTTGGCGATCTGCCCCGCCCCGAGCAGCCCGGCATGAAACAGGCTCTGCCCCATGGGGGCGAGCACGGCCCTCGCGGCCTCCACGTCGGCAGCCTCCCCGCCCATGATGAAGGTCAGCGTCCCGGCGCGGGCCCCCGCCGTACCGCCCGAGACCGGCGCATCGACAAAGCGCAGCCCGCGTTCGCGCGCCGCCTCCCCCACGGCGCGGGCCGAGGCGACGTCGATGGTGGAGCAGTCGATCACCAGCGCCCCGGCCGGCATGGCCGAGAGCCGCTCTTGCTCAAGCCAGAGGCCACGAACATGCTCACCGGCCGGCAGCATGGAGATGGCTGCCGCGCAGCCATCGAGCGCCGAGGCGGCATCCACAGCCCCATGGCAGCCGGCGGCGACCGCCTCATCGATGTGAGCCCTCACCAGATCAAACACCCGCACCTCATGGCCGGCCCTGGCCAGGTTGGCCGCCATCGGCCCGCCCATGTTGCCCAGTCCGATGAACCCTATCTTCATGGCGTTCTCCTTAATGTCCACACACCTGTGCCCGCAGAGCCGGGCCGCAGCCGGTCGTGCTTTACGCCCTGCCGAGCTCGCTCCAAAGCGGGTGGCGGCCAGATGGCCACTGCCACATCCGCTCGAGCCACTCGGCGGGGATCTCAGCCTCGCTGGCAAAGCGCCAGCGCGGGCGCTTGTCCTTGTCGATAAGCAGGGCGCGCACCCCTTCGATGAAATCACCGTGCAGGGCGCAGTTGACCGCCAAGGTCAGCTCATCGGCGAAGATCTCGGCGAGCGAATGCTGCCGCGCCTCGGTGTATTGCTGCCACACCAGTGCCCGGCTGAGGGGGCTGCCGGCGCGGCACTGGGCCTGGGCGGCGGCCAGCTCAGGCTCATCGGCGAGATCGGCGTCCAGCAGCTGCGCCAGCACCACAGGGAAGGCCCGCCCCGCCAGCAGGGCATCGATACGCCCCTGATGGGGCAGCAGCCGGGGAGCCGGCGCCTCCATGCCCATACCAAGGGCGTGGATCTGCTCGTGGATCGCCTGATCGAGCGCCTCCCCGCTCAGCTGCCAGTCGATCTCCAACAGCCGCGCTTTCAGATCGCCGCGCCGCTCCGCCGGGATCAGCGCATCGGCCAGCCCCAGCGCCAGCGCGTCGCTGCCGTTGAAGCGGGCGCCGGTGAGGCCAAGCCAGAGGCCGAGGCGCCCCGGCATGCGCGGCAAAAACCAGCTGCCGGCCACATCGGGAAAGAGGCCGATACTCACCTCCGGCATCGCCAGCAGGCTCTGCTCGGTCAGGATGCGAAAACGGGCGCCGGCCAGCAGGCCGATGCCGCCCCCCATGACGATGCCGTGCCCGAGGCAGAGCACCGGCTTGGGGTAGGTGTGAATGGCGTGATCGAGCCGGTACTCGCGCTCGAAAAAATCGCTGGCATAGGCAAACAAGCCGGCCTCATCGCGCCGATGATAAAAAGAGCGGATATCCCCCCCGGCGCAGAAAGCCTTCTCCCCCGCCCCCTCGAGCCAGACGGCCCGTACCGCATCGTCGCTCGCCCAGCGCGCCAGATGGCTGTGCAACGCGGTGATCATCGGCAGGCTCAGGGCGTTGAGCGAGCTGGGGGCATCCAGGGTGAGCACCCCAACCTTAACCCCACCGGCTGCCTCCAGCAGGCTGGCACCAACCCCGTCAGTCATTCTCCTCTCCTTCTCGGTAACGCCAGCGCGCCGGGCGCTTTGCCAGGAAAGCCTGCACCCCCTCGCGCTGGTTGGGATCGCTAAACAGCGCGGTGAACTGCTCGCGCTCGAGGGGCAGCACCTGCGCCTGAGGGCGGTGACGCCCCTCGTTAATCAGCCGCTTGCAGGCGCGCAGCGCCGCCGGGCTCTGCCGCTCGGCCTGCTCGGCCAGGAGCCGGGCGGCCTCCCTGCCATGACCGCGGGGGACCAGCTGCTCCACCAGCCCTATCTGGTGGGCCAAAGGCGCATCGACCCGCGCGCCACAGAGGATCATCCGCTTGGCCCACCCCGGCCCCACCAGCTCGGTCAGGCGCTGAGTGCCGCCGGCGCAGGGGAGCAGTCCGACCGAGGCTTCGGGCAGGGCCAGCACCGCCTGCGGCTCGGCGATGCGAATGTCGCAGGCGAGCGCCAGCTCCAACCCGCCGCCCATGGCAAAGCCGTTGATGACGGCAATGCTCACCCCGGCAAAATCGGCCAGGGCATCGAAGGCGCGGCCAAACGCCTCGCCCACCCGCTGCGCCACCTCGGCGTCACCGCTGGCGAACTGATGCAGATCGGCCCCGGCACAGAAGAACTTCTCCCCGGCGCCGGTCAGCACCAAGGCCACTATCTCGGGGCGCTCATGCAGCTCGTCCATGATGCGGGCCAGGGTGGCGAGACCGGCCTCGCTCCAGGTGTTGGCGGGCGGATTGTCCAGGGTCAACCAGGCGGTGTGACCGTGATACGCCACATGAATGCGGGTTGTCATCGCATCGGCTCCTTGCTCTGCGTTCATGGTTATTCCAGCGACAGTCCCGGCTCGGCGAGCAGGCGCCGGGCGATGATGAGGCGCATCACCTCGTTGGTGCCCTCCAAGATGCGGTGCACCCGGGTATCGCGCAGGTAACGCTCGAGCGGGTAATCGCGGGTATAGCCGTAGCCACCAAACAGCTGCAACGCCTCGTCGCAGATGCGGTAGCCCAGGTCGGTGGCCAAGCGCTTGGCCATGGCGCACCAGGCTCTCTTATCGGGGGCGCCGCCATCGAGCTTGGCGGCGGCCTGGCGCACCAGCAGGCGCGCGGCGGCCAGCTCGGTCGCCATGTCGGCCAAGCGAAACTGCACGCTCTGAAATTCGCTGATCGGGCGACCAAATTGCTCGCGCGTCTTTACATAGGCCAGCGCCTCGTCGAGAGCCTGCTGGGCGGTGCCAAGCGAGCAAGAGGCGATGTTGATGCGCCCCCCATCGAGCGCCTGCATGGCGAACTTAAACCCCTCCCCCTCCTGGCCTAAACGAAACGCCGCCGGCACCCGAACCCCCTCGAAGATCACCTCGCGGGTTGGCTGGCTGTGCCAGCCGAGCTTCTCCTCGGCCTTGCCGCAGCGCACGCCGGGCGTCTCGGCCGGCACCATGAAGGCGGAGATCCCCGCCGCCCCAGCGCCGCCGGTGCGAGCCATCACCACCAGCACCTGGGTGCTGCCGGCGCCGGAGATAAACACCTTGCTGCCGTCGATGAGGTACTCCTCCCCTGCGCGCACGGCGCGGGTGTTCAAGGCGGCGGCATCCGAGCCGGCCCCTGCCTCGGTGAGGCAATAGGAGCCGAGCAGCTCGCCGCTGGCCAGGCGTGGCACCCAGGCGGCAGCGGTCTCGGCGGGCAGCCAGGCTCCCAGCATCCAGCTCACCATGTTGTGGATGGTGAGATAAGCCGTGGTGGAGGTGCAGCCCATGGCCAGACGCTCGAAGATGAGGCTGGCGTCGAGGCGATCCAGCCCCAGCCCCTCGTAGCGGGGATCGGTGTAGAGGCCGCAAAAGCCGAGCCCGGCCGCCGCCTTGAGGGTGGTGATGGGAAACTCGTGCTCCCGATCCCAGCGGGCGGCATGGGGAGCGAGCGCCTCGCGGGCAAAGGCATCGGCGGCGGCGACAAACGCCTGCTGCTGGTCGGTCAGGGTGAAATCCATATCCACTCTCCTGGCGTCTTAACGCAATGAGATGGTGAGGTTGGGGCCGCTTGGCACGTCATCATCAAACCAGCGTTCGGTCACCGTCTTGGTCTCGGTGTAAAAGCGCACCGCCTGCTTGCCGTAGGCGTGCAGATCCCCATAGAAAGAGCCGCGCCAACCGGTGAAGGAGAAAAACGGCAGGGGCACCGGGATCGGCACGTTGATCCCCACCTGGCCCACCGCCACCTCGTGACGGAACTGGCGGGCGGCGGCGCCGCTGCCGGTGAAGATGGCGGTGCCGTTGCCGTAGGGGTTGGCGTTGATGAGGGCTATCGCCTCGCTCAGGGTCTCCACCTCCATGCAGGCGAGCACGGGACCGAAGATCTCCTCCTGATAAAGGCGCATGTGGGCCGTGACGCCACGAAACAGGGTCGGCCCCATCCAGTTGCCATCCGGGTAGCCATGCACGGTCACCTCGCGCCCGTCCACCAGACAATGCGCCCCCTCCCGGATCCCCTCTTCAATCAGGTGGGCCACTCGCTCCCGAGCGCCGTGGCTGATAAGCGGGCCATAGGCCGCCTCGTCGCTGTCCCACGGGCCGGGATGCACGGCACGAAACGCCTCGGCCAGCTCAGGCAGCCAGTCTCGGGCCGAGCCCACCAACACCGCCACGCTGATGGCCATGCAGCGCTGGCCGGCGGCGCCCACCCCGGCGCCGACCAGGTTGCTCAGCACCTGGGCCTTGTTGGCATCCGGCATGATCACCATATGGTTCTTGGCCCCGACGAAGCACTGGGCCCGCTTCAGGAGATCGGTGGCCCTGCGGTAGACCTGCGCCCCCACCCGGGCCGAGCCGACGAAGCTCACCGCCCTGATCAAGGGGTGGCTGATGATGGCCTCCACCTGGGGAGCCTGACCGTGCACCAGGCAGAGAATACCGTCAGGCGCCCCCGCCTCGCGAAACAGCTCGGCCAGACGCAGCGGCGTGAGCGGCACCTGCTCGGAGGGTTTGAGCACAAAACCGTTGCCGCAGGCTATCGCCAGCGGAAACATCCACAGGGGGATCATGGCGGGAAAATTGAACGGCGTGATGCCCGCGCATACCCCAAGTGGCTGCACCAAGGAGTACCCATCCACCCCGCGCGCCACGTTCTCCAGTGTCTCGCCCATCATCTGGCTGGCCACGCCGCAGGCCTGCTCCACCACCTCGATGCCGCGCCACACCTCCCCCCTGGCATCGGCCAGGATCTTGCCCGTCTCCTGGGCCAGCAGCTCGGCCAGCTCGTCATGGTGCGCCTTGAGCAGCTGCTGATAGCGCAGCATCACCCGCGCCCGCTCGGGGGCTGGCACCTCGCGCCAGGCGAGCTGGGCGGTGTGGGCCGCTTCAATGGCGCTCGCCACCTCGGCCTCGGTGGCACAGGGCACCATGGCGAGCAGGGATTGATCGGCGGGGCTGCGCACCGGCAGCCACTGCTCGCTGGCCGAGAGGTGTGCCTTGCCGTCGATGAAGAGGGGAAGATCGCCAAAGCGCGAGTGGATATTGCTGGGCATGGAAAGAGGCTCCTGAACGCGAATTTACTTTAGGCTAACAATTTAGTTACGTTTACGCTAACGTAAACTTGATGAAAGATTGGACAGACCAGTTTGGCCCACGCTTTCTTGGTACGCAGGGCATCCTGCCCTTTTGGAACGGTGGCAACCGGGCGCTCACCACGCCCCGTCTAAGGAGAGACCCCTCATGGTGGACGAAAGCCTCACCCCCCTTATCGAGCAGGTAGCGGCCTATTGCCAGAAGCGGATCGCCCCGCGCGCCGCCGAGATTGACGCCAGCAACCAGTTTCCCCGCGATCTCTGGCCCGAACTCGGCGAGCTGGGGCTGCACGGCATCACGGTGGCCGAGGTGTATGGCGGGGTTAATCTGGGCTATCTGGCCCACGTCATGGTGATGGAGCAGGTAAGCCGCGCCAGCGCCTCGGTGGGGCTCTCCTACGGTGCCCACTCCAACCTGTGCATCAACCAGATCCACCGTCACGGCACGGCGGAGCAGAAGGCCAAGTACCTGCCGGCGCTGGTGAGCGGCCAGCAGGTGGGGGCGCTGGCCATGAGCGAGCCGGGCGCCGGCTCTGACGTGGTGAGCATGCGCCTGCACGCCCTGCGTGACGGAGACGATTTCATCCTCAATGGCAACAAGATGTGGATCACCAACGGCCCCGACGCCGAGGTGTTTGTCGTCTACGCCAAGAGCGATCCGGCTGCCGGCGCCAAGGGGATCAGCGCCTTCATCGTCGAGAAGGGCACCCCCGGCTTTAGCACAGCCCAGAAGCTCGACAAGCTCGGCATGCGCGGCTCGAGCACCTGCGAGCTGGTGTTTGAGCACTGCAAGGTGCCCGCCGCCAACCTGCTCGGCCCCCTGGGCGGCGGCGTGCAGGTGCTGATGAGCGGCCTCGACTACGAGCGCCTCGTGCTCGCCGCCGGCCCCCTTGGCATCATGCAGGCCTGCATGGACGTAGTGCTCCCCTATGTGCGCGAGCGCAAGCAGTTCGGCCAGCCCATCGGCGAGTTCCAACTGGTGCAGGGCAAGCTGGCCGACATGTATACCCGCCTCATCAGCGCCCGCGCCCTGGTCTATGCGGTGGCTCGCGACTGCGACGCCGGGCGCCCCCGCCGCAAGGATTGCGCCGCCGCCACCCTCTACGCCGCCGAGAACGCCACCCAGATGGCCCTCGACGCCATCCAGCTGCTGGGGGGCAACGGCTATATCAACGACTACCCGACCGGACGGCTGCTGCGCGACGCCAAGCTCTATGAGATCGGCGCCGGCACCTCGGAGATCCGCCGCTGGCTGATCGGCCGCGAACTGATGGGGGATGGCTGATGGCCCGCCTGCCTTCGCACCTCGACACCCACAGCCCCGAGTTCGCCGCCAACGCTGCCGCCATGGCGAGGCTCGTGGCGGATCTGCACCGCACCCTGGCGCAGATCGCCGAAGGGGGTGGCAGTGCCAACAACGCCCGCCATACGGCGCGCGGCAAGCTGCTGGCGCGCGATCGCATCGATCACCTGCTCGATCCCGGCTCGCCGTTTCTCGAACTCTCCCCCCTGGCCGCCCTGGCGGTCTATGACGAGCCGGTGCCGGCCGCCGGCCTCATCACCGGCATCGGCCGCATCCAGGGGCGCCTGTGCATGCTGGTGGTCAACGACGCCACGGTCAAAGGGGGCACCTACTACCCGCTGACGGTGAAAAAACACCTGCGCGCCCAGGCCATCGCGGCGCGCCTGCGCCTGCCCTGCCTCTATCTGGTCGACTCGGGCGGCGCCTTCTTGCCGATGCAAGACGAGGTGTTCCCGGATCGGGATCACTTTGGCCGCATCTTCTACAACCAGGCGCGCATGTCGGCCGACGCCATCCCCCAGCTCGCCGTGGTGATGGGGCTGTGCACCGCTGGCGGCGCCTATGTGCCGGCCATGGCCGATGAGTCGATCATGGTGCGCGGGCAGGCCACCCTGTTTCTGGCCGGCCCGCCGCTGGTCAGCGCCGCCACCGGCGAGCGCATCAGCGCCGAGGCGCTCGGGGGTGCCGAGGTGCACTGCGCCCGCTCCGGGGTGGCCGACCACCTGGCCGAGGATGATCAGCACGCCCTGGCCATCGCCCGGCGCCTGGTGGCCAACCTGCCCGTCCGCCCCCACTGCGCCCCCCTGGCCGACTATGCCGAGCCCGCCTACCCCATCACGGATCTCTACGGCCTGGTCGGCACCAGTTTGAAAAAGCCGGTGGAGGCGCGCGAGATCATCGCCCGCCTGGTGGATGGCTCCGAGTTTGACGAGTTCAAGGCGCGCTATGGCACCACCCTGGTCACCGGCTTTGCCACCCTCTGCGGCATGCCGGTCGGCATCCTCGCCAACAACGGGGTGCTGCACAGCGACAGCGCCCTGAAGGGGGCCCACTTCATCCAGCTCTGTAACCGCCGCGCCATCCCCTTGCTGTTTTTGCAAAACATCACCGGCTTCATGGTCGGCAGCGCCGCCGAGCACGAAGGGATCGCCAAGCACGGCGCCAAGCTGGTCACCGCAGTGGCCTGCAGCCGGGTGCCCAAGATCACCCTGCTCACCGGTGGCAGCTTCGGCGCCGGCAACTACGGCATGGCCGGGCGTGCCTTCGAGCCCGACTTTCTCTTCAGCTGGCCCAACAGCCGCATCTCGGTGATGGGGGGCGAGCAAGCCGCCGGCGTGTTGGTGCAGGTGCGCCAAGACAAGCTGGCTGCCGAGGGAAAAACCCTCGCTGAGGCCGAGGCGCGCACCATCCGCGAGCCGGTGCTGGCCCAATACGAGCGCCAGGGCCACCCCTACTACGCCAGCGCCCGCCTGTGGGATGACGGGGTGATTGACCCCGCCGACAGCCGCACCGTGCTGGCCCTGGCCTTGGCGGCCTGCCAGGGCGCTAACCTGGAGGCGGAGCGCTATGGCATCTTTCGGATGTAAGGAGGCCCCATGACCCTGTTTCGTATCGAACGCCACGGCCCACTGGTCGAGCTGATCCTGACCCGGCCCGAGCGTCACAACGCCCTCAATGCCGCGCTCATCACTGGCCTTCAAGAGGCGCTGGACGATCTCGGCCATGCCCACGGCCAACCCATAGCGCAGCGCCCCCACGCCCTCATTCTGCGTGCCGAGGGGGCCCATTTTTGCGCCGGCGCCGATCTCAACTGGATGCGCAGCCTGGCCCACCGCGATTTCGAGCACAATCGTGAGGATGCCCGCCAGCTGGCGCGCCTGCTGCACACCCTGAGCCAGCTGCCCATGCCGACCCTGGCCCTGGTGCAGGGGGCCGCCTACGGCGGCGCGCTGGGGCTGATCGCCGCCTGCGACATGGCCATCGCCGCCGAAGGGGCGCGCTTTTGCCTCTCCGAGGTTCGCCTCGGGCTGGTGCCGGCCATGATCAGCCCCTATGTGGTGCGCGCCATCGGGCTGCGCCAGTGCCAGCGCTACATGCTAAGCGCCGAGCCCTTCGACGCCATCACCGCCTGCCGGCTGGGGCTGGTGCACGAGACGGCCCACGACACCGCGCTGCTGCAACGTGGCCGCCACCTCGCCGAGCGCCTGTGCCAGAACGGCCCCGAGGCGATGAAGGAGACCAAACGCCTGCTCGGCCACCTTGCCCTCGACCCGGATCGGTTCGAGCAGATCTGTGTCGACACCCTCGCCCGGGTGCGCGTCGCCCCCGAGGCCCAGGAGGGGATGCAGGCCTTCTTCGACAAACGCCCTCCCCGCTGGCGCCACGACGTCGATGGGCGCCAAGCCGCCCCCCAACCCGAGGAGGAGCAATGAGGCCCATCCGCCGCCTGCTCATCGCCAACCGCGGCGAGATCGCCCTGCGCATCATCCGCACCGCCCGCTCGCTCGGCATCCACACCATCGCCCTCTACTCCGACGCCGATGCCCGCGCCCTGCATGTGGAGGCCGCCGACGAAGCCTGGCCACTGGGGCCGGCGCCGGCCCGTGACAGCTACCTTAACGCCGGCAAGGTGCTCGCCATCGCCCGCGCGGCGCGGGCCGATGCCATCCACCCCGGTTATGGCTTTTTGTCGGAAAACAGCGCGTTTGCCGAGCAGGTGGAGGCCGCCGGCCTCTGCTTTGTCGGCCCCCCCGCCACCGCCATCCGCGCCATGGGGGACAAGGCCGGCGCCAAGGCCCTGATGGCGGCCGCCGGGGTGCCGCTGCTGCCCGGCTATCACGGGGAGGAGCAGACCGAGACGCGACTGCTGGCCGAGGCGCGCCACATCGGCATGCCGCTCCTTATCAAGGCGGCCGCCGGTGGCGGTGGCAAGGGGATGCGCCGGGTCGACGACGACGCCGAGTTTCTCGAGGCGCTGGCCGCAGTCAAGCGCGAGGCGCGCAGCGCCTTTGGCGACGACGCCGTGCTGCTCGAGCGCTATCTCGAGCGCGCCCGCCACGTGGAGGTGCAGCTGTTTTGTGACCACCACGGCCAGGGAGTCTATCTCGGGGATCGCGACTGCTCCTTGCAGCGGCGCCACCAGAAGGTGATCGAGGAGGCCCCCGCACCGGGTCTCTCCGACGCCTTGCGCCGCGCCATGGGCGAGGCCTCGGTCAAGGCGGCGCTCGCCATCGGCTATGTCGGCGCCGGCACCATGGAGTATCTGGTGTGCGGCGAGTCCTTCTTCTTCATGGAGATGAACACCCGCTTGCAGGTGGAGCACCCGGTCACCGAGTGCATCACAGGCCAGGATCTGGTGGCCTGGCAGTTACAAATTGCCCAGGGGGCGCCGCTGCCCCTCAGCCAGGCCGACGTCACCCTGCGCGGCCACGCGGTGGAGGCGCGCCTCTACGCCGAAGACGTGGCGGCCGGCTTTCTGCCGGCGAGCGGCGACATCGATACCCTCGTCTGGCCGCAAGGGGTGCGTATCGACAGCGGGGTGCGTGAAGGGGACACCATCACCCCCTATTACGATCCCATGCTGGCCAAATTGATCGCCCATGGCCCCGACCGCGCTCACGCCTTCACCGCCCTGGCCGCTGCCCTCGATGCCCTGACGCTGGCGCCGCTCATCCACAACGCCCCCCTGCTGGCGCGCCTGTGCCGTGAGCCGGACGTACTGGCGGTGCGCCACCACACCCAGTGGCCCCTGCCCAGCAC
>NZ_CDBY01000023.1 GCF_000820125.1 Aeromonas simiae
TTTTCGATGCTGATTGACAAGTACGACTTCGGCTTTGCCAGTGGCGCACCTCGCAGCCAGTTGCAGGAGTTGGCCAGCCTGGCTTTTATAGAGCGTAGCGAAAACATAGTGCTGCTGGGCCCAAGCGGAGTGGGCAAGACGCATCTTGCCATCGCACTGGCCTATCGGGCTCTGATGGCTGGCATCAAGACCAGATTTATCAGCGCAGCAGACCTGATGTTGCAGCTGCAAGCAGCTCAACGACAGGAGCGGCTTAATGCCTACTTCAGCCGTGTCGTGATGGGGCCGCGTTTACTGGTGATCGATGAGATAGGCTACTTGCCGTTTGGGCGTGAGGAAGCAAACCTGTTTTTCAATGTGATCGCCAAACGTTATGAGAAAGGGAGCCTGATCTTGACGAGCAATCTGCCCTTTAGCCAGTGGGCCAGCACCTTTGCCGATGATCAGACACTGACGGCAGCTATGCTCGATAGACTGTTACATCATGCACACATCGTTCAGATCAGCGGTGAAAGCTATCGTTTGAAAGAGAAACGCAAAGCGGGGGCCACACCCAAAACCAATTAACCGGCGTTGTTGCCCAAATCGATGCAGCTTGAATGGAACTAACTGAGGACTTGGTGATCTGATCACCACCATCTCCTTCAAGTCTGCATCATGAGCACGTCGCTTCACCCCATCACCAACTGGCCTACATACAACAAATCTTTGATTAACCGTGGTTCACTCACCTTCTGGGTTGATGCCGAGGCCATGAACAACTGGTTTCACCACGGCCATCATGGGCGGCGGGGCCGCAGCCAACTATACACTGACCAGACCATCTGCACCTTCCTGATGCTCAAGGGGATTTTCAACCTCACTCTGCGGGCCACCCAGGGACTACTCGACTCCCTGTTCGAGTTGATGAACGTACCGCTTTGTGCCCCCGATTACAGCTGTGTCAGCAAGCGAGCACGCACGGTGGCGGTGGCTTATCGACAGCCCTCTAAGGGGCGCATCACTGACTTGGTTATCGATTCGACGGGCCTGAAGGTATTTGGTGAAGGCGAGTGGAAGGTCAGAAAACACGGCGCCGAGAAGCGGCGAGTGTGGCGCAAGTTGCATCTGGCGGTAGACCCGGTGACCCACGATATCGTGGCGGCGGAAGTCTCGCTGGAAAATGTCCATGATGCCGAGGTGTTGCCGACCTTGCTCAACCCACTGCGGCGCAAGCTGGGACGTGTTTATGCGGATGGCGCCTATGACAGCAAAGCCAGCCATCAGCTAATCTCGCGCAAAGGGGCGACAGCCTGTATCCCGCCTCGCAAGAACGCTGGGCTATGGGAAAAAGGACATCCAAGAAATGAGGCTGTGCTGGTGATGCGCAAGGAAGGGCTGGCGCACTGGAAGAAGATATCGGGGTATCACCGTCGCTCGCTGGCGGAAACGGCGATGTATCGGTTCAAGCAGTTGCTGGCGGGGAGAATCAGTCTGCGTAACTACAATGGCCAAGTGGGAGAAGTCATGGCGTATGTCAGTGCCATAAACAAACTGAATACCCTTGGTCTGCCTGTCAGAAAGCCCCGAGTGTAACGGTCACTTGGGGCTGGTGCATATTCCGGCCGATCATGAACACCAATTCCGATTCAACGTGAACACCATTTCCGGACCAATGTGAACGCTCATTCCGGTTCAACCTGAACACTTCGCCCCTCCTTTCCGGAAACAGTGTTCAACATCCCGGAATCACTGTTCACATTCACCGGAATCATCCTTAACGCATTGATTTAAAAACCTTTGATACGCTCTCCCTTTTGCCAGGGAAGAGCCTATGTCTGCCAAGAGGATTGCAATGCGTAAAATTCGTGAAGTGCTGCGACTGCGGCTGGAAGCTGACCTCTCTGTTCGCCAAATCAGTATCTGTACCAAGGTCAGTGTCGGCTCCATCCAGAAACTCCTCAAAAGTGCCCAGGCGCTCGGCCTTACCTGGCCCTTACCTACCGAGCTTGATGATGGCCGACTGGCTGCCCTGTTCTATCCGCAGGCCGATACCACCATCTCGGCCCGCCATGTTGTGCCGGATTGGCCCTCTGTCCATCAGGAGCTCAAGCGCAAGGGGGTCTCCAAACAGCTGCTCTGGGAGGAGTACACCCAGCGCTATCCCAATAGCTGTTACAGCTACTCCCAGTTCTGTGACCGTTACAAGTCCTGGTGTCAGTTGCAAAAGCGCTCCATGCGCCAGATCCACAAGGCGGGGGAAAAGCTCTTTATCGACTACTGCGGGCCCACGGTGCCCATCGCCTCGCCCTCCACGGGTGAGGTCCGTCAGGCACAAGTCTTTGTCGCCGTGCTCGGTGCGTCCAACTACACCTTTGCCGAGGCCACCTGGTCCCAGTCACTGCCGGACTGGCTGCAAAGCCATGTCCGTGCCTTTGAGTTTTTCGGCGGGACACCGGTACTGCTGATCCCCGACAACCTCAAGAGCGGTGTCAGCAAGGCTTGCCGATACGATCCCGAGCTCAACCCCAGCTACCAGCAGTTGGCCGAGCACTATCAGGTGGCGGTGATGCCAGCTCGCCCTTACAAGCCTAAGGACAAAGCCAAGGCCGAGGTGGGTGTGCAGATCGTCGAGCGCTGGATCCTGGCCCGTCTACGCCATCAGACCTTCTTCTCGCTTGCCGAGCTAAACCAGTGCATCCGGGCTTTGTTGAATGAGCTCAACGAGCGCCCGTTCAAGCAGCTGCCCGGTAACCGACGCGAGGCGTTTGAGCAGTTGGACCGCCCGGCACTGGGGTCACTACCGGTGCATCCCTATCGCTATGTCGCCATCAAAACGGTCAAGGTCAACATCGACTATCACGTCAGCTATGAGCAGCACCATTACTCGGTGCCGCACCAGTATGTGGGTCAGCAACTGGAGCTCCATGCGGGCGATACCCTGCTTCAGGTCTATCACCAGCAACAGCTGGTCGCGAGCCATCCGCGTAAAACCATCCCGGGGATGAGCACACTCCCTGAGCACATGCCGGAACGTCACAGCAAGCAGCAACGCTGGACGCCAGGGCGTCTTAAGCAGTGGGCTGCCGACATCGGACCGGGCACCTTGTGCTGGGTTAGCGAACGGCTGGCAGAGAAAGCCCATGCCGAGCAGGCATACCGACTCTGCCTGGGACTGCTGAGTCTTAGCCGGGAGTATCCGCCATCACGAGTCGAAGCCTGTTGCCAGCTGGCCAACCGGGAAGGACTGGTGCGGCTCAAGCAGCTCAAGTCGGTGCTGACCAGTGGCCGCGACCAACTGTCCGCAAGTCCGCTCAGTTATCCAGAACTGCCGCAAGAGCACGAGAACATCCGCGGCCCCCAGAGCTTCCACTAAAGAGGATACGTCCCATGACCCAACAAACGCTGACCCGCTTGAGACACCTGAAACTGACCGGCATGGCGGATGCCGTGCAACAACAACTGGAACAGGCAAGTACCTACGAAGGGCTGCCCTTCATCGAGCGGCTAAGCCTGCTGGTCGAACACGAACAACTGAGCCGGGAGCAGCGTAAACAAGCTCGGCTGGTCAAGCAGGCGAGGCTCAAACTCCAGGCCACGGTGCAAGAGGTGGACTACCAGTCTGCACGCAACCTGGAGCGGTCACAGGTGGCAAACCTGGCCCAAGGAGAGTGGCTGCGCCGGGGCCAGAACCTGCTCATTACCGGCCCCTGTGGCTGCGGAAAAACCTACCTAGCCTGTGCGCTGGGCTACCAAGCCTGTCAGCAGGGGCACAGCACTCGTTACTACCGGCTGCCGCGTCTGCTACTTGAGCTGAGCCAGGCCAAGGTAGATGGCAGTTACGCCAGACTGCTGGGTCAACTGGCAAGGATAGAGCTGCTGATCCTGGATGACTGGGGACTGGAAGCGGTGAATGCCGAGCAGCGCAACGCCCTGCTGGAGATCATGGATGATCGGTACGGGAAATACTCGACGGTCGTGGTCAGTCAGCTGCCAACGGAAGAGTGGTACGCGAGCTTGGGGGACAACACTCTGGCAGATGCGATCCTGGACCGGCTGATGCACAACGCTCACCGGCTGTCACTGAAGGGAGAATCGATGAGAAAGAGGAGAAGTGAGTTGACCCAATCTGAACACTCGAGTTAGAAACGGGGTGACGTGAGCGCGTTAAGGATCAGGGTGTTCACGTTGGCCGGAATGGCTGTTCAACTTCGCCGGAATACGCAGCTGGGGCAGTTGTGGCTTGATGGTTGATTTGGGAAACAGCGCCCAATTAACCCCATGTCCGGGTGGATCACTTTTCAATCGGCGAAATTAGCCAGAGTGGATCAGTTTTCGGTCGGCGTTGACATGAAATCTCCAGAAAGTAATACGGGGAGATTATGCTCCTGAAAATAGTAGTCTTAAGCTCAATTCGGTGGCAGCGTGGGTATTCATTCTGTAATGGACGGTGTAACGATGAACGAGAAAGAACAGTTGGCGAACATTAACAAGGCTCTTAAGGATGCGTTTGGCAAAGAGGCAAATGCTTTCACTGTGGAGTTGAAGTCCATCCCTGAGATAGGAGCTGTCGGTATTGCTTACATCCATGGCGAGAAAGATTTCTATCTGCTGTTCTCCCATGGATCGGATGTTTATGAAAGGCACGATGGCTTTTCTTCCAAGCTGCATTTGGAGTTGCTAGACATTGCCAAGTTCCTGACTGTTGAGCTGCGGAAACTCGTTGTACCTCTTCAAGACTGCTCGACACTTTGGGACGGGGCATGTTCGTTCAAGTTCAAGTCATTTGTCTGCTTTTGATACCGATAACTTATAGCCCAGGGGCCTTTTGGCCCCTTTGTCCTGTCTGCACCCGCTATTGCGCATAATATATATTATGTTAAATGACGTGTAATTCTTCCCAAGACAATGCGTCTCCATGTCTTAGCGCTGGCGCTTCTGTTCAATTTTCCCCGCTGTATCGCCCCCTCTTGCTTGCAGACATTATCCATCAAGGTGAACGGTGTATAATGGCTGCATCTCCCGCCATCGTATGGATAAGAATAAGTGGCTGAATTAACGTTAGAAGAACTCAAGCCTGCCTTCTCACCAGAACAATTTTGCTCGCTTTCACAGTGTGAACCGCTCTCTTTTGCTGACTTGCAGCCCAGAGCCATCTCTGGCATCCATCGTCTGGCGAACTTCAGCGGTGATAGCCCCGTCATGCTGCTCAACGGCTTCCCTGGCGTCGATTACGAAGAAGCCTGCCGCCTACTGATTGAAGATGCCAAGGGTCAGGATGCCGATCTGTTTGACCTCTGCTTCACCGAAAATCTCAACAATCCGTTCAAGCCCATCTGGCTGCAACTACAGCCTGGCTCTGGATTCGAGTTCTGTGACATGGTGGCCGAGCTACTGAAACTGGCCAACCATCATCTGGATGCAGAGCGTCTCGTCACCCGCATCATGCGCAAGCAAAATGATGATCCCAAGATTGGCGACTTCCTCTCTGACTTAACGGCCCACGTCGCGCTGGGGCTGCAATTCCAGCATCCGGTGCTGATCAACCTGCTCATCCACCATGAAGACAAACAGGCGCCGGTTATCTTCGGTCGAGATCTCAACTGGGACACCCTGTTTGGCTCCATCAACTACCAGACTGAGCAAGGTTCTGTGTACGCCAACCATCACCTGCTCGAGCCCGGTTTGGTGCGTGAGGCCAACGGTGGCTACCTCATCTTGCCCTTAGATGAGTTGCTCGATCAGCCCCACCTCTGGTTCAAGCTCAAAAATGCTATGCAAACCGGCCTGCTGGACTGGAACGCCTATCAAGAAGGGAAAACCCTCACCCCTTTCTTCTCACCCGAACCGACGCCGGTGCGGCTCAAGTTGATCCTGGTAGGCGATCGCCTCGATGTAGCCGAATTCCAAATCCTGGATCGCGACATGAGCGAGCGGATTTTCCTGCGGGCCGAACTGGTTTCTGAGGTCAATGTGGCCGAGCAGCTGGAGGACTTTACCCGCTATCTGGCGGGCTTGATGAATCGCTGGGAGTTGCTCGATTTTAACGCCTCAGCGGTAGCGGCACTCTGTCGTCACGCCTCCCGCCTGTGTGATCACCAGGAGTGGCTCTCGCTGGCCGAGGTGCAGCTCAGTGCCCTGATGCGCCTTGCCGACAGCGTGGCGCGTGATGCTAATGCCGACATCATCACCGCCGAGCATATCCATGAAGCGTTGAACGAACAGGATTTTCGCCTCAACTACCTAGTCGAGCAGTCAGATCTCGGTGTCATCGATGGCCAGATCCTGCTGCAAAGCGACGGTGAAGAGATTGGCCAGATCAACGGCCTTTCGGTGATCCAGGTGGCCGGCCACCCCTATGACTTCGGTGAGCCGGTACGACTGACCGCCACCGTGCATCTGGGAGACGGTGATGTGGCCGACATCGAGCGCAAAGCCGAGCTCGCAGGTCATATCCATGCCAAGGCGATGATGATCATTCACGGTTATCTCTCCAATAAATTTGGCGCCGAAAACCCCTCGCCGCTCTCGGCCAATCTGGTGTTCGAGCAGTCTTATCATGAGATTGACGGTGACAGCGCCTCCCTGACCGGTCTGTGTGCCCTGCTCTCTGCCCTCGCCCGCCAACCCATCTATCAGCATTTTGCGGTCACCGGCGCGGTCGATCAGTTCGGTAACGTGCAGCCGGTGGGCGGCGTCAACGAGAAGATCGAGGGCTTTTTCCGGGTCTGCAAGATCCATGGCCTGACCGGGAAACAAGGGATCATCCTGCCCGCCACCAACCGCCTGCAGCTCAATCTCTCCGACGAGGTGCTAGAGGCCGTGCAGCAAGGGCTGTTCCATATCCATCCGGTCAGCCATGTGGAAGAAGCGATCGAGCTGCTGACCGGTTGCGTGGCCGGTGAGCCGGATATCGAAGACACCCTGTTTGGGCGGATCCAGGCCCGTCTTGACGAGCTCAATGGCACATTGCCTAAGCGCGGAGTGCTTCGCACCCTGCTGGGAAGGATTTTCAGCCTGTAAATGAGTGATCGGAGTTGTTTAGCGAACAACTGTACGCTAGATTGGCCCTGCATTGAGTTATCCAACGAGAAGGATTGATCCGTGACCGAAAACATGACCGCTCCCCGCCCCTCCCTCTGTGAGCAAGGCAAGCAGAGCTTTACCCGCGACGAACTGCTCGCGTGCAGCCGCGGCGAGCTGTTTGGTGAGGGTAACAGCCAGCTTCCTGCCCCTAACATGCTGATGATGGATCGCATCGTGACCATCACTGATGACGGCGGTGAGCATGGTAAGGGAGAGATCCTGGCCGAGTTGGACATTACCCCCGACCTCTGGTTTTTTGACTGCCACTTCCCTGGCGATCCGGTGATGCCGGGCTGCCTGGGGCTGGATGCCATGTGGCAGCTGGTTGGCTTCTTCCTGGGTTGGAAGGGTGGCCCCGGCAAGGGCCGGGCTCTGGGGGTGGGTGAAGTGAAGTTCACCGGGCAGATCCTGCCGACCGCCAAGAAGGTCACTTACAAGATCACCATGAAGCGGGTCATCAACCGCAAGCTGGTGATGGGCATTGCCGATGGCGTGGTCGAAGTGGATGGCCGTCCCATTTACTCTGCCACCGACCTGAAGGTGGGCCTGTTCAAGGACACCAGCAGTTTCTAAGCTCGAGTGCAATGATCAAGGGGCCCGCTGGGCCCCTTGTCGTTGTAACTGGCTACTTCATGAAGAGGCCTGAGCCCCGCCCTTCCATGGCGTCGCGCCATCCTCCCAGCCACTGGCCTCTCGCATCGAGGCATTGATACGGACACGACTCCCTGTTTTTGCCGGTGACCCCGGCTTGATACCCACGAGCTCGAGCTCTATCCAGACGGTCTCGTTTCTGTCTCTTCATCCTGTTGACCCTCTCATCGTGGAAAAAAAAGTCGACCGCTTTTTAACCGGTCGACTTCCATCATTATCCCAATCATCTGGCAGGGTCAAATCCATTCTTCCTCATCATGGGTCTTGATGACCCAAGATGTTGAAGTGGATTAACTTTTAGTGACGACGACGCCACCATGCAAAAGGTGCTGCCAGCAGCGTCAGCCAGAACAGGCTGCCACCACCACCGCCACTCTCACTCTCTTCCGCTGCGGTCTGCACGACAGGCGGGTTCGAGACCACGTACTTGCTGTCGATGCTGGTGAAATCGGCGACCGCCGGGCTCATCTTGATGCTCACCACAACACCGTTCTGCTTCTTGTTGAGATCGGTCTCGTTGTCGTAGCGATAGGCGGTGGCGGCGATGCTGCCGTCGGCACTGATCCCGTTGGCATAGGTGATGTGGTAGTACTTGCCGCCGCTTTGTACGGCGCAGTTCTTACTGCCACTGTCGCTCTTGCCACAGATGAGATCGTTGAGGTACCAGGCGCTGCCGCTGGCGGCATTGTAGAGGAAGGCCTCTTGCAGACGGTTGGTGCCGCTCACCACAGGGCTGGTGTAGTTGCGGGCATCACGCCAGCCGACCACCATGCTGTGCTCGTTGATGGCGGCCGCCTGGGAGTTGGCCCCCTCGGCCGGCGCATTCTCAAACGGAATGACCGCATTGCCGCTCTGACCGATCTTGTAGACGAACATTTCGGTCGGGCGGTTGCGGTTCTTGTTGGTGGTATAGAGCTGGTTGCCCACCACGTAGCCGGCGCTGTTGACCCCGACGGCCCAGGAGTGGCGCATCTTCTTGTCACCCCGACCCGGCTCACCCAGCGCCAACGGCACCTTGCTCAGCGCGCCGAAGCTCAGGGTGTCGCCACTGAGCGTCAGATCCCAGAACACCGCGACGTTGCGTCCGGAAAGCGTGCTAGAGCCCGCCTCACCGGTCGAAGAGTAACCGACGCCATAGAGCTTGCCGTTGTACTCGGCCAGGCCAGTGGCTGCCGCCGTCTCCAGCACGCTGTTATCGGCGCGGTAGTAGCTCGGGGCCACGGTCAGCTTTGGATTGTCACCCGAGCTGTCGAGCACCCAGAAGGCGGCCTGGGTATCAAAGCCAGGGCAGTAGGTGAAGTGGCCGCTCTTGTCGCTGTTACCGCCATAGCAGTTCTTAAACGAGCTGTCGGAGCCCGCGGTCACGGCCACGGTACCGGCCACGATGTAGCGGTCATCCAGCTTGGTCATGCTGTTGGGCAGCGAGAGGCTGTTGACGGCGCTGCCGCTGTCATTGGTCAGGGTGAACTTGGCGTTCAGATCGACCTGATTGCCGGCAACGCTGGCAAAGGCGGTGCGCACATGATAGTAACCGCCGCTCTTATAAGGAGAGGTCGCCATCTTGTAACCGACATAGTCATCGGACGTGTCGCCGAGCGCCGTCACGATGCCATCGTTCTCATCACCGCTGAAAGCGCCCGTATTCTCGCGCTGACTGCCACCGTTGAGGTTGTCAATGCGCCACTGGTAGGTGCGGTGCACCTGATCATCCCAATAGCTGTTACAGACCGAGCTGGCCAGCAGACAGCCCGGCTCGAAGTTGAAGCGATCGACCAGGAAATTGGCGAACGGCTCACGGGAGAAGTAAGAGCCGGCATCGTTGTCGGTGTGCAGGGTCAACAGGGCATCACCCTGCTTGCTGATCCCAATCGCCCACGGCCCTTCGTAGCCTTTGCTTGCGCTCCCTGCACTATCTTCCGTGATGGTAAAGAAAGGATCCTGAGCAGCCTGAGCCTGCAGGGATGCCCCAATGAGCAAGGCCAGCAGCGTAAATTGCTTGTTCATTCGTTATCAATCCTGTTGTTTTAGTGCTTCCAGCTCCTCCCAACGGGAGAATGCTTGGTCCAATGCAACCTCGGCCGCACTGAGCGCATCCAGCTTGGACTGGGTCTGCTCGGTGGACAAGGTGAAGAATCCGGGTTGGTTGATCTCCTCCTGCAGTGCAGCAATCTCCTGCTCGAGTTGTTCGAGTCTGGCCGGTAGATTATCCAGCTCCAGCTGCAACTTGTAAGAAAGTTTACGATTTTTTTTCACCGGCTCAGAGGGGGTTGCGACAGGCTCTGCCCGTTTGGCAGTGGCCTCAGGAGCCGGCGCCTGCTGGGCACGCGTGGCCATCATATCGGCGTAGCCACCCACATAGTCGTTGATCCGGCCATCCCCTTCAAAGAGCCAGCAACCGGTCACCGTATTGTCGATAAAGCGGCGATCGTGGCTGACCAGCAGCAGGGTGCCCGGGTAATCGGCCAGCAGCTCTTCGAGCAGCTCGAGCGTTTCGACATCGAGATCGTTGGTAGGTTCATCGAGGATCAGCAGGTTACTGGGCTTTAAGAACAGCTTGGCCAGCAGCAGGCGGTTCTTCTCCCCCCCTGACAGCGCCCGTACTGGCGTGCGCGAACGCTTGGGCTCAAACAGAAAGTCCTGCAGATAGCCGAGGATGTGGCGAGTTCGGCCACCCACTGTCACCTCCTGCTTGCCCTCCCCCACGTTCTCCATCACGGTCTGATCCGGATCGAGCTGCTCGCGGTACTGGTCGAAATAGGCCACCTCAAGGTTGGTGCCACGGCGCACCGAGCCGGCGTCCGGCACGAGGTCACCGAGCAGCAGCTTGATGAGGGTCGACTTGCCACAGCCGTTGGGACCGACCAGGGCAATCTTGTCGCCACGCTGCACCAGCAGCTCGAGATTGCTAAAGAGGGTCTTCTCGTCAAAGGCGAGGTTGACCCCTTCGGCTTCGAACACCAGCTTGCCGGAGCGGTTCGCCTCCTCCATCTTGAGGCGGGCCTTGCCTTGCAGCTCGCGCCGCTCGCGGCGCTCCATGCGCATCGCCTTGAGGGCGCGCACCCGCCCCTCGTTACGGGTGCGGCGGGCCTTGATCCCCTGACGCACCCACACCTCTTCCTGGGCCAGCTTGCGGTCAAACTCGGCGTTTTGCAGCTCTTCGACCCGCAGCGCCTCTTCCTTGCCGGTCAGGTACTGATCGTAATCCCCCGGCCAAGAGGTGATGTGGCCACGGTCGAGATCGATGATCCGGGTCGACAGGCGATGGATGAACTCCCGATCGTGGGAGATGAAGACGATGGCGCCGCGAAAATCCTTGAGGAAGTTCTCAAGCCATTGAATGGCGTCGATATCCAGGTGGTTAGTCGGCTCATCGAGCAGCAGCAGATCAGGATCCCCGGCCAGGGCTCGGGCCAGCGCCACCTTACGCAGCCAGCCGCCGGAGAGGCTGGAGAGGCGCGCATCGGGGTTGAGATCGAGCAGCTGCAACACCTGATTGATGCGGGTCTCAAACTGCCAGCCCTGGGAGTGATCGAGCTGCTCTTGCAGCCGGCTCATGGTACGGATGTGCTGATCGCTGGGGTCTTTGGCCACCAACAAGGAGGCGTGGTGGTAGTCCTTGAGCAGCTGGCCCACCTCGGCGAGCCCTTCGGCGGCGTAGTCGAACACGCTGTGCTCGCTGGAGGCCGGCGGGTCCTGCTCAAGACGGGCGATTTTCAAATCCTGCTGGATGATGAGGCGACCATCGTCGAGGGCCATCTCACCGGCCAGGATCTTCATCAGGGTGGACTTGCCCGCCCCGTTGCGGCCCACCAGACAGAGGCGCTCGCCACGCTCGATTTGCAGATCGGCGTGATCGAGCAAGGGGGCATCGCTAAACGAAAGGCAGGCGCCGTGCAGGGTCAACAGAGCCATCGTGATTCCTTAAGGGAGTAAAGCGGTAAAGCGGCGCAGCGCCGCCAGATCGAACGGCCAGCCGAGTTCGCACCCGGCCTCGTCACGCAGCACCGGAATGCGCACCCGGTAAGCCGCCAGCCATGCCGGATCATCGATGATGTCGCGCCGGCAGGTGCGCTCGGTGAGCCCTGCCGTCTCCAGCAGGGCCCAAGCCTCCTCACAGAGGTGGCAACCGTCGGTGTGAAACAGGGTCAGCATGCATCCTTCGCGTGATGGATGAGCCAGCAGTTATGGATCTGCGGGTTACGCTCAAAATCCTTGGGCAGGGTCTGCTTGCTGATGTTCTGCACCTTGAGCCCCAACTCGGCGACCCCCTCCATGTCCATCTTGAAGTGGCGCTTGTTGTTGGAAAAGACCAAGGTCCCCTCCGGCGCCAGCAGACGCTTGAGGTGACCGAGCAGGATCAGGTGATCGCGCTGCACGTCGAAGGTCGACTCCATCCGCTTGGAGTTGGAGAAGGTGGGCGGGTCGATGAAGATGAGATCGTACTGCCCCTGCGCCTCGCTCAGCCATTGCAGGCAATCTTCTTGCACAAACTGGTGCTGACGGCCGGTCAGGCCGTTGAGACGCATGTTGTCCTGTGCCCAGTTGAGGTAGGTGCGCGACATGTCGACCGTGGTGGTCTCGCGCGCGCCGCCCAGCGCCGCGTGCACGGTGGCACTGCCGGTATAGGCAAACAGGTTGAGGAAGCGAGCCCCCTTGGCCATCTCGCCGAGCTTGCGGCGGGTGGTGCGGTGATCGAGGAACAAGCCGGTATCGAGGTAGTCGTGCAGGTTGACCCAGAGCTTGGCACCGTACTCGCTCACCTCGAAGCGCTGCTTCTCTTCGGCCAGCTTTTGGTACTGCTGCTTGCCCTCCTGACGCTCGCGCACCTTGAGCACCACCTTCTCCCCGTCCACGCCGGTAACGGCGATGGCGGCCTGCACCATGTCGAGCAGGCGCTGGCGGGCCTTCTGGGCCGGGATGTCCTTGGGCGCCGCATACTCCTGCACCACCAGCCAGTCGCGATAGCGATCGATGGCGGCGTTGTATTCGGGCAGATCGGCGTCATAGAGGCGATAGCACTCGATCCCCTCCTTCTGGGCCCACTTCTCCAGCCCCTTGAGGTTCTTCTTCAAGCGGTTGGCAAAATCCTCTGCCACCTGCTTGTTGGAGGCGACCGAGTCGAGGGCGATCTGGTAGTTGCGCAGCTGGCACTCGATGCCGCCGTTAAACAGGCGGTACTGCTTGTCGGCGCGCAGGCGCAGGCAGCTGAGCAGCTCAGGCGAAGCGGAGAGGATTGAGGCCTTCCACCCCTGGAACTCGCGGCGCAAGGCATCGCCGAGGGCCTGATGCACCTCGATGAGGGCCGGGAACTCGCCCAGGCGCTCACCGTAGGGCGGGTTACAGATGAGCATGCCCACCTCTTCGCTGCCCTTGAGCGGGTTGGAGAGCTGCACCGCATCGCCCACGGCGAACTGGATGAGGTGCCCCACCCCGGCCGCCTTGGCGTTAGCGCGCGCCTTGGCCAGTACCCGCTCGTCGCTGTCGCGGCCCATGATCTTGCCACCGACACGGCCAAGACCACGCTTGGCGCGCACCTGGGCTTCCATCATCAGGCTCTGCCACAGCTCGGGATCGTGGCCGAGCCACTTCTCAAAACCCCAGCGCGGACGATTGAGGCCAGGCGCCACGTCAGCGGCCATGAAGGCCGCCTCGATCAGCAAGGTTCCCGAGCCACACATGGGGTCGAGCAAGGCCTCGCCAGCCCAGCCGCTGCGCAGCAGCATGGCGGCGGCCAGGTTCTCCTTGAGCGGCGCCTCGCCGGTACCCTGGCGGTAGGCGCGCTGGTGCAGCGCCGAGCCCGACAAGTCCAGGGTGATGTTCACCTTGCCCTTGCCGAGGTGGCCGAGGATGCGAATGTCTGGTTGCTTCTTGTCGACATCGGGACGCGCACTGCTGCGCTTTTGGAAACGGTCGACGATGGCATCCTTGACCTTGAGCGCGCCGTACTGGGTGTTACGAATGGTGGCGCTGGTGCCGGTAAAATCCACGGCGATAGACGCGCTGGCCGGGAAGTGCTGCTCCCACGGCAGGGTGTGAACGCCCAGATAGAGATCGAGATCGTCTTTAACCGAGAACTCGGCCAACACCAGTACGATACGGGAGGCAAGGCGGCTCCACAGACAGGCCTTGTAGGCCTGCTCGAGCTCGCCCTTGAAGTGAACACCGGCGACGGTTTCGCGAACCTCGCTCGCGCCAAGCCCACTGAGCTCATCGGCGAGCAGGCCCTCCAGCCCCTTGGGGCAGGTTGCAAAGAATTGTTTCATCACACTCACGGGGATGCCATAAAAAGGCCGGTATTATAACGCAAAGCGGGCGCAGATGCTGCGCCCACGCAAGCGGGAAACCGAGATTTTTGCTACCCGGCCTGCGCCAGCGAGATTTCGGGCGCTTCCCAGCCGCGCAGGCGATTGTTCATGACCTTGATAACGGCAAAACGGGGAAAGGATTTGTGGCCAGCCAGCATCAGCTCCTGCTCGAGGTTAATGCAGACACTGGCGTACTCCCCCTCCTCGACCACCATGAAGAGCGCCTCGCGTCCTTCACACTCCATGATCACCAACGCCCCCGCAGTGGAAGGATAGGATTGGTCATATTCACGGAAATACCAGCTTTGCGGCATCAAGGGTTTATAGAAACGGCGCACGGCCACGGCATTAAGAATGAGTTGTACTTTGGCGGGAGCACTCCAATCGAGCGCCTGTGCTTGGTCGAGCAGGGAATAATAGAGTGCGGCATCATCAACGCAAAATGCGCAACTGGTAAATGCAGCAGGCACCAGTTGCTTGCCCCGATATTCGGTGGCGAACAACATGTGATCGGATAAATCCAACATCAGGCGATCACTCTGGGCATCATAACTCCAGCGCCAGAGATCGTTAGGTTGAATGATCATGGGGTGCCCTTGAACTAAAACCAGCAATGGCTCTCATTTTATGCAGAGATGTCGACCAATTTCAATTCAAGGGCGCTCAGTTATTAAATATTCATCACGATTTCTTTCACTAAGTCTGGTCCTTTGTAAATAAAGCCACTGTATATTTGGACCAAACTGGCTCCGGCCGCCATCTTTTCACGGGCCGCCATGGCACTGTCGATGCCACCGACGCCAATGATCGGCATGGATCCTTTTAACTCGGCAGCGAGTTTACGGATCACCTCGGTGCTGCGAGGTTGCAACGGACGGCCAGAGAGCCCGCCGGCTTCGGCGGCATGAGGCATGTCGTAAATCATGTCCCGTTCGAGGGTGGTGTTGGTGGCAATCACCCCATCAATTTGATGACGAACAAAACAATCGGCAACTTGAACAATTTCTTCGTCGGAAAGATCCGGGGCAATTTTCACCGTGAGCGGAACATGCTTTTTATAACGTTCAGCCAACTCACCCTGACGGGTTTTGAGTGCAGAAAGCAGATCGTCGAGGGCATCGCCATATTGAAGTTGACGCAGCCCTGGGGTATTGGGTGAAGAGATATTCACCGCAATATAACCGGCATGGTCATACACCTTGTCCATACAGATAAGATAATCATCCTTACCCTGTTCGAGTGGCGTATCTTTATTTTTACCAATATTGATCCCGATGATCCCCTGATAACGCGCCTTTTTCACGTTTTCAACCAGGTGATCCACCCCCTTGTTATTGAATCCCATGCGGTTGATGATCCCCTCGCCAGGAATAACCCGGAACAGGCGCGGCTTATCGTTGCCGGGTTGCGGACGCGGCGTCACCGTGCCCACCTCCACGAAGCCAAACCCCATGGCCCCAAAGGCATCGATGCACTCCCCATCCTTGTCGAGTCCGGCCGCCAGCCCCACCGGATTGGCAAAATTAAGCCCCATGACGGTGACGGGGCGCGGTAACAAGGTCTGACGGAAGAAACGATCGAAGGGGGTGTTCTGAAGGCGGGAGAGCTGCTTGATGGAGAGTTCATGGGCCACTTCCGGATCGAGCTTGAACAGGAAGTGTCTGGCGAGGGGGTAAAACATGGTGGCTCCTTGAAAAAGCCCCGGCGAATGCCGGGGCTTGTTGTCTTTATGCCGATGCTCGGCAATTCAACTGGAGCAGGTTCAACTCCCGCAAGGCCACCGAGAACTTGGCGAACTCATGGGTATTGGTGGTCTTGAAGTCAGCCAGCATATGGGTCCAGCGGGACAGGAGTTGTTCATGCTCCGTGATCCAGTCGGCCAGTATGGTAGCGCATTCGCCCTGATTTTTGCACCCTTCGAACACCACCGACGTCAGCATTCGCTGCTGCCAGTCGAGATCCTCGCGAAACGCCGAGCGTGCCATCGCCTGCCAGTGGTTGGCCACCGGCTGGTGGTTGATCTGGGTCAAGAACCAGTGCAGCTCGAGCCGGGCGCCGAGACGATAGTAGACATCCGCCACCCGCAGCACCTCCACCTGCTGCTCGGCGGCCACCTGAGCCAGATCCAGGGCGGAGAAGAGGCTGCTCATGTGGGCCACCTGACGAGCCAGCGCCTCGGGTACCCCCTCCCCGACCAGACGGGTCACGCTCTCCTTGTGCTCGTCGACTTCACTCGGCTCCATGACCTCATAAAGGTGTTCGGCGAGCTGCTCGAAGGCGGGACGGAAGAAGGCCACCGTCTCCTCAATGCCCCAGTTGCGATTACGGGCGCGCAAGAACCAGCGCGTGGCGCGGCGCAAAATGCGGCGACTGTAGAACATCATCTCCCGCTGTATATCGGCGCTCACCCGGTTATCGAGCGCCTCAATGGCTCGCCACAGGGCATCGAAGCCGAACACCTCCCGCGCCATGGCGAAGCAGAGCGCCACCTCGGCCACGCTGGCGCCGGTTTCATCCTTCATGCGGCTGGCAAAGTTGAGCCCCATGTCGTTGACCAGGAGGTTGGCCACCCGGGTGGCGACAATCTCGCGGCGCAGCGGATGTTGTGCCATGGCGTCCGCAAAGCGCTGTTGCAGCAAGGTGGGGAAGCTTTTGATCAACATGCGGGCGAAGAAGGGATCTTCGGTGATCTCCGGCACATTGAGCTGCTCTTTGAGCACCATCTTGCCATAGGCGACCAGCACAGCCAGCTCGGGGCGGGTCAGCCCTTGCCCGGCGGCCATCCGCTCGGCCAGCTCCTCGTCGCTGGGGAGAAACTCCAGCGCCCGATCCAGCTTGCCTTCCCGCTCCAGGCTTTGAATAAAGCGCTGCTGCTCCTTGAGCTGCTCGTCACCGCGATAGGTGGTAACCGAGATGGACTGGGACTGGCGGTAGGCGTTGTTGATGACAATCTGCGCCACCTCTTCGGTCATCTCATAGAGCAACTGGTTGCGCTGCTTGAGGGTCAGCTCGCCGGCCGCCACCAGCTGGTTGAGCAGGATCTTGATGTTCACCTCGTTATCGGAGCAATCCACCCCGCCCACGTTGTCGGTGAAGTCGGTGTTGATGCGCCCCCCCTGCATGGCGTATTCGATGCGCCCGCGCTGGGTAAAGCCGAGGTTGCCCCCCTCGCCCACAATGCGGGCACGCAGCTCACCACCATTGACCCGCAGACCATCGTTGCTGCGATCCCCCACCTCGCCGTGGCTCTCCTTGCTGCTCTTGACATAGGTGCCGATGCCGCCGTTCCACAGCAGATCCACATCGAGGCAGAGCAGCGCCTTGATGAGATCGTTCGGGGCCATGCTGACCTTGTCGGTGTGCAGCAGAGCCTGCATCTCGGGCGAGAGCGTGATCGACTTGGCCGAGCGCGGGAAGACGCCACCCCCTTGGGAGATGAGGCGTTGGTCATAGTCATCCCAGGTCGAGCCGGGCAACTCGAACAGACGCTGGCGCTCAGTGAAGCTGTTGGCTGCATCCGGGTTGGGATCCACGAAGATATGCATGTGGTTGAAGGCGCCCACCAGGCGGATGTGCCGGGAGAGCAGCATGCCGTTGCCAAACACGTCGCCGGCCATGTCGCCAATCCCGACACAGGTAAAGTCCGTGCTCTGGCAGTCAACCCCCATCTCACGGAAGTGGCGCTTGACCGACTCCCAGGCGCCGCGCGCGGTGATCCCCATCTTCTTGTGGTCATAACCGACCGAGCCGCCGGAGGCGAACGCATCGCCGAGCCAATGGCCATATTCCTGGCTGATTTCATTGGCAATATCGGAGAAGGTGGCGGTGCCCTTGTCGGCAGCCACCACCAGGTAGTAGTCATCCTCATCGTGGCGCACCACCGCCTGGGGCGGGATCACCTCTCCTTGGATGATGTTGTCGGTCACATCGAGCAGGCCGCGGATAAACAGGCGGTAACAGGCCTTGCCCTCCTCCAGGATGGCGGCGCGGCTGGCTCCTGCCGGCATCTGCTTGCAGTAGAAGCCCCCCTTGGCGCCCACCGGCACGATGACGGTGTTCTTCACCTGCTGGGCCTTGACCAGCCCCAGCACCTCGGTGCGAAAGTCCTCCTTGCGATCGGACCAGCGCAGACCGCCGCGCGCCACCTTGCCCCAACGCAGGTGCACCCCCTCGACCCGGGGGGAGTAGACGAAGATCTCAAATTTGGGCAGCGGCAGCGGCATCTCGGAGATGGTGGCCGGCGCCAGCTTGAACGAAATGTAGGGCTTCTCCTGCCCTGTCCCCTCTTTTTGGTAGAAGTTGGTGCGCAACGTGGCCTCAATCATCTCCATGTAGCGGCGGATGATGCGATCGTCATCGAGGTTGGCCACCTGATCCAGGCAGGCGATGAGATCCCCATGGCACGCCTGCTCCGCCTTCTCGTCACGGGGGAGCGCCGGGTTCATGCGCAGCTCGAACAGGGTAAACAGGGCGCGGGCTATCTCGGGATAGCGGGTCAGGGTCTCCTCGATATAGGCCTGGCTGAAAGAGACGCCGGTCTGGCGCATGTACTTGGCATAGGCGCGCAGCACCGAGACCTGGCGCCCGCTGAGGCCGGCACCGAGCACCAGGCGGTTGAAGCCGTCATCTTCCAGACGCTGGTACCACACGGCGGCAAACGCCTCCTGGAAGCGAGACTGGCACTCCTCCAAATCGAGCGCCTTGCCGGTGAAGATCATGGCAAAGTCGAGGATCCAGAACCGCTCACCGGCGCCGTTGCGTATCTGGTAAGGGGTCTCGCCGATCACGCGCAGCCCCATGTTCTCCAGCATCGGCAACACGTCGGAGAGGTGGATAGGCTCATGCTGTTGGAACAGCTTGAGGCGCACCTTGCGCGCGTCGCTCTCCTCCTGCGGACGGTAAAACTGCATACCGAGCGGGCTCTGCTCATCGAGCGCCTCGAGCTGGATGATGTCGGCCACGGCGGAGCCCGGCAGCACCTCCTCTTTATACGCGCGCGGGAAGGCGGCGCTGAAACGGCGACGCAGGGTATTGCCACGGGCCTCGCCAAAATGGGAGAGCAGCACGGCATCGAGGCGATCGTCCCAACTGCGAGCCGCTTCGATCAGGTTGTTCTGGATCTCGTTCACATCCACATCCACGTTGTTGTTGTTGACGCGCACTATGTAGTGGGTGCGGGCCAGCACCCCTTCGGTGAAATAGACGTTGAACTCCACCTCCTCCTGGCTACCGAAGTAGTGCTGCAGGATCTGCTGGGTCTTGACCCGTAGCGCGGTGTTGTAACGCTCCTTGGTGACATAGACCATGCAGGAGAAGAAGCGGCCATACACATCGCGGCGCACAAACAGCCGCAGCATGTCGCGCTCTTGCATCTCCAGCACGCCGAGGCCGGTATCGAGCAGCTCGCTCTCGCTGGCCTGGATCAGCTCGTCACGGGGATAGGTCTCGAGCACGTTGAGCAGCGCCTTGTAGGCGTGGGAGCCTTTCTCAAAGCCCGAGGCCGCCATGATGCGCTCGACCTTGCGGTTGATAAGCGGGATCAGGGTGGCGCTGGTGTTGTAGATGGAGGAGGCATAGAGGCCGATGAAGCGATCTTCGCCGATCACCTTACCCTGTTCATCGAAGCGCTTGATGCCGATGTAGTCGATGTAGGCGGGGCGATGCACCCGTGACTTGCTGTTGGATTTGGTGAGGATCAAGAGATCCTGGCTCAGGGCCGCATGACGGGCGCTGGCCGGCATGGCCCCCAGACGCATCCCCCCCTCCTTGACCGAGTTCTTCATCAATCCCAGACTCGAGCCCGCCACCGGGGTGATCTCGTGATCCCCTTCCACCGTCTTGACGTCATAGCGGCGATACCCCATCAGGGTGAAGTTGTGCGCCGCCACCCACTTGAGAAACGCCACCGCCGAATCGATCTCCTCACGCGCATTCGGGCAGGCTCGGGTCGGTAGTTCGTCGATGATGGCTTGCAGCTTATCTTGCATCAAAAGCCAGTCCCCCACCGCCAGCGCCACCTCATCAGCGACCGAGTGCAGCTCGGTGGCAAGGGCCGCCATCTGGGCGTCGTCGGTGAGGCGATCGATCTCGATAAGGAAGATGGTCTCGACCGATGTCTGGCCATCGGTGTTGCCCATGCCGAGGATCTCGCTCACCTCCCCCTCTTTCCCACGCACCAGGTGCAGCGGCTGGTGCAGCATCATGTGCGCAGTGATGCCGAGGCGCTTGAGCGCCATGCGAAAGGAGTCCACCAGAAAGGGGCTGTCCGGCACTATCATCTCGACGATGGTGTGCGGCGATTGCCAGCCATGACGCGTCAGCTCCGGGTTGTAAACCCGGATCCAGGGGCCAGCGGATGTGCGCTCATTGAGCGCATTCCACAGGCTGATGGCCGCACCGTACAGGTCGCTGTTGTTGCGATCGACGAGATCGTCGCTGCCCATGTTGCCGTAAAGCTTGGCAACAAAGCGCTCCACCAAGGGGGCGCGGGTAGCAGACACTTTCTGGGAGATAAGCTGGATAACGTTTTCAAGCAGGACGGAAATGGGGGCGTCTTTTAATGCCATTGTGGTTTTCCTTAGCGGACTTCACACCGCACGACGACAGGATGTCGCTCTGGGTACTAGGGTCAGCGCGAGTGTAATCCCAAGCATGCAACATGGCGAGACGAGGTGATAACAAGGTGTTAAAAATACGGACAGGATCACAACCTGACTCGTGAGATATGCTACTTGATAAGCAAGATAACAGGTAAAGTCACTGCCTATGTGCGGGTTTTACCATATACACGTCGGCAGTGACGGGGGAAGTGTGACTGAGTTGTTAATCAATGCGCGACAGCGCCAGGAAGCGATGGTCATCCTGGGTCTTGAGCAAAAAGCGGCCGTAGATCCCCTCAGGGGTGACGAAAGGGCGCAGCCGCTCGGCGGCCAGCTCCAGCACTGGCCCCTGATCGCTGCGCACGATCAGTTTGCGCGCCTGCCCCTGGTAGATGCGCAGTACCTCGTCGGCGGGCAGGGTGAGTCGGAAGGTGTACTGTTTCATAGCTCACTCAAAAACCAGGGCGGCTCACGCCGCCCCTCTTCATGACTGTTGCAGAGCCTTGTCAATCTTCTCGAACAGATCGACCGCCAACCCTGGCAGGGCTGCCAGGCGCGCCAGCTCGGCACGGATCAGGGCCTTGCGCCCGGCATCGAGCCGCTTGAACTGGATCAGCGGCGTGATCATTCGCGAGGCGGTCTGCGGATTCACCTCATTGAGCACGATGAGCTGATCGGCCAAGAAGCGATAGCCGCTGCCATCCTTGGCGTGGAACTGCACCGGATTGCTGGCGGCAAAGCTGCCGATCAGCGCGCGCACCCGGTTTGGGTTGCGAATGCTGAAGGTCGGATGGGCCATCGCCGCCTTGATCTCATCTAGCACCTTGTCTGCCGGTTTGGTGCCAATCAGCCGCAGCCAGTTGTCGAGCACCAGCCCATCGTGGGCCCACTTGCGTTCAAACTCCGCCAGCAATGGCTCACGGCAAGGCAGCAGGAAGGCATTGGCCACCTGTAGCGCGGCCAGCAGGTCGGTCATGTTGTCACTTTCACGAGCCTGCACCGCCACCAAGTTATCGGCGCCGGCCCCATCGCGGGCCGCCAGATAGCCCAGCAGTACGTTGCGCAGCGCCCGTCTGGCCGCCGCAGCGTGGCTTATCTCGAAGCGTTCGGCCTTGAGGCGGGCATGCCAGCTGGCCAGACTCGGCCCAAAGGCCTCGGCCAGTGCCTGTTGCAAGGCTTGGCGCACCGCATGAATGGCATCGATGTCGGCCTGCTCGAACAGCTCGGCCAGGGTCCCCTCGCCCGGCAGGGTCAGCAGCTCGGCCTTGAAGGCCGGTTCGAGGCGCTCATCGTCCAGCACGCTGACAAAGCTGGCGAGCAGCGTCGGGGAGAAATGGATGGCTTCATTGCGCTGCGCCCGTGCCACGTTGGCGACCACCGCCTGGTTGAGCAGGATCTGCGCTGCATCCCAGCGGGCGAAGTCGTTGCGGGCATGGCGGATGAGAAAGGCCAGCTCTGCTTCGCGGTAGGGGTAATCGAGGCGCACCGGTGCGGAGAAGTCGCGCAGCAAAGAGATAACGGGCGGCTCACTGATCTGTTCAAAGACCAAGGTCTGCTCGTTTTCCAGAATATCCAGCACCTGGTGCTGCGTCTGACCGCCGATGATAAGCGGCAGCACTCGGCCATCGGCACCGTAGAGCTCGATATCAAGAGGAATGTGCAGGGGGAGCTTCTCGGCCTGATCCAGGGTCGGCGGCGTATGCTGGGTCACATGCAAGCGCAGCTCTTGGCGCGCCGCGTCGTAGTCACTGCGCACGGTCAGCTCGGGCGTCCCCGATTGACTGTACCAGCGGCGGAATCGACCGAGATCGATGGCGGAGGCCTCTTCCATCGCCGCCACAAAATCCTCGCAGGTGGCGGCCGTGCCGTCGTGACGAGCAACATACAGGCGCATACCGGCCTGGAACGTCTCCTCCCCGAGCAGGGTGTGCAGCATGCGGATCACCTCAGCCCCCTTCTCGTAGACGGTCAGGGTGTAGAAGTTGTTCATCTCGATCACCACATCCGGGCGGATCGGATGGGCCATGGGGCCGGCATCCTCGGCAAACTGGGGGCCGCGCATGGTGCGCACGTTGTTGATGCGATTGACCGGACGCGATCCCACGTCGGAGGAGAACTCCTGATCGCGAAACACGGTCAGCCCCTCTTTGAGGCTGAGCTGGAACCAGTCGCGGCAGGTGATGCGGTTGCCGGTCCAGTTGTGGAAGTATTCGTGGGCGATCACCCGCTCGATGCCGTGATAGTCGAGATCGGTGGCGGTGGCGGGGTTGGCCAGCACGAACTTGGAGTTGAAGATGTTGAGTCCCTTGTTCTCCATCGCCCCCATGTTGAAGAAATCGACCGCCACGATCATGTAGATGTCGAGATCATACTCGAGGCCAAAGCGCTCTTCGTCCCACTTCATCGCCTTCTTGAGGCTCTCCATGGCAAAACCGGCCCGATCCAGATTGCCTTTGTCGACGAAGAGCTCGAGGGCCACCGCGCGCCCGGATCGGGTGGTGAAGGTGTCGCGCAGCACGTCAAAGTCCCCGGCCACCAGCGCGAACAGGTAGCTGGGTTTGGGGAAGGGATCCTGCCATTGCACGAAGTGGCGACCACCGTCGAGATCGCCGCTCGCCACCTTGTTGCCGTTGGAGAGCAGATAAGGGTACTTGCTCTTGTCGGCGCTGATGCGGGTGCTGTAGCGGGCCAGGATATCCGGCCGGTCGAGGTAATAGGTGATGCGCCTGAAGCCTTCGGCCTCGCACTGGGTGCAGAAGGCATCCCCGGATTTGTAGAGCCCTTCGAGCGCTGTGTTGGCGGCAGGATTGATCTCGGTTTCGATGGTCAGTACAAATTCGGCCGGCAGATTGGCAAGCTCCAGCCCCCCCGAGACCTCCCGATAATCGGCAAACGGCCTGCCGTCGACGGCAATGGCGCGCAGGATTAACGCCTCCCCGTCGAGTCGCAGCGGCTCGTTGTGTTCACCATTGCGACGAACCCGCGAGATGGCGGTAATAAAGGTCTGCTCCTCCCCTAGCTGAATATCCAGATCCAGCGTGTCGATCAGATAGTGAGGAGCCTGATAATCGAGTCGATATTTGGCCGTCACGGCCTCGCTATGTTGCGCCATTATTATTTGCTTCCACGCTTGTATTGACGAAGACGAGGCTGGCATATGGCTGACAGAGGGTCAACCGCTTTCACCCCTTATGGCCCCACGCTCGACATGCTGGTGGAAAATGGATGGAGATTGGGTTGCAGAGGTGGCCCTCGTTTGTCCTTCGCTTTTTATAATAAATACTGGTGTGATGGCATATATTCTCTTCCGACGTCCCTCGCACTTCATGACAACGGTCGCTCTTTTGCCATAACAGCGTGAAGATCAGAGATCGCCACCGAGATATGGGCCGCAGAGAAATGGTCAGCACAGAGCCCCCATAACCAACCGGCTTATCACGAAGCGAAATGGTAGATCCATCCTTCCTCTTTTAGCATCTCGGGAGGCGCAAAGACCAGGCTTGGCAGCGCATCACACCTTCCCCCGGCCGCATGTTGCAGGGCCATCAGGGCGCAAAGCGCCGCGTCGTAAGGATCGCTTCCCGCTATCACGTCTTTCGGCAATAGGGCGTGCAGTGCGGATGTTGCTTGGCCTCTTCTGCCATTAGGCTTCGCCAGTGCCGGATAGGTCTCTATCGCAACCATCCCCTCCTGCTGCGGTTGTACCGGTAAGATGGGGATATTCCAGCTTCGTAGCAGTGTCATCGCCAGCGTGGCATTGTTGCCCAGCCGATCGAAGCTGGCTGAAAGCGGCTTCTTGCCGTAGTGCTGATGCAGCCAGCGCTCGCACTCCCGGTATGCATAGGGGTTGTCGATTTCACGTTCGGGAATGAGGGGGGGCGCCGTCTCCTGGCCTTGAAGCAGCGCGCATAACGCACGGGGAAAAGCCAGAGGCGCATCCACCCCAAGCGTCACCGCAGGGGCTGATAACACCCAGGAGAGGCGCTCTTCGCTACGCAGCGCCGGCATCAGCAAATGGGCAAGCGTCGGCGTGGAGCGTGAACTTAATCGAAATGCCGTGGAGATCCCCAACCACTGGAGGGGCTCGCCACGCCGCCATCCCACTGCGGCGATCGCTTGTGACTGTCCTTGCCAGCCACCGACATCCCAGCCCAACCCGATCGCATCAAACATCCTCATTACCCTACGCAGCACCATGGCTGCGCAGGGTAACGGATGGGATCTGGCAGGTGAAGAGGATCAGAAGGATTTCTTGAAGTTAACCAGCGGCAGCAGCGGGAAGATCCCGTTTTCCGCGTAGTTGGCCAGACCGATCTGCAAGCCATCAAGATGCTTGGTGGCATTGATGAAACCGAGCTGGAAGGTGGTGCGCTCGGCATAGTTGACCAGACCCACGTTGGCCAGCGCGTTCCCCTTGGCCACGTTGACCGCACCGAAGTTGAGCCCTTCGACATTGTTGGTCAGGTTCACCAGGCCCACGTTGACACCGGTGTCGTGCCCTTCGTGCCAGTTGGCCAGCCCCAGCGCAACCCCTTTGAATTGGCTGCGCACATGACCGGCGCCAAAGAAGACCCCCAGCTGAACACCGGTAAAGCTGTCGGTATCGGACAGGCCCAGTAAAGAGATATCAACACCGCTCACATCGCTGGTACGGCCATACAGAGCGGACAAACGCAATCCCTTGACTTGATTATCAGAGGGCAGGTTCACTCCAGGCAGGGAGAGCTGAACAGGGGTAGTCGCCCAGCTGGGCAGAGTGGCAAACAGCAGCGCCAGAGGAAGTACACATGCTTTCATCGTTATTATCTCCAAACCGTGACGATTCGGGATGCAGTCTACTCCCCTCCCCCAGAACGCCAAGCCACCAGGTGGTGAAGTGCGACAGGCTACGTCCGGCATTTGCCTCCAGGCGGCGCCAGCCCTAGAATGGCCCCTCGTTTTTCTCATTATCGGGAGATCCCCCATGGAAACCTTCAATCTGGAAGGACACCCTTTTGTCGAGCTGTGCGATCTGCTCAAGCACCAAGGGTGGGCCGACAGTGGCGGTCAGGCCAAGCAGTTGATCGCCGAAGGACTGGTTGAGGTGGATGGACAGGTCGACACCCGCAAGCGCGGCAAGATCAGAGCCGAGCAGGTCGTCAACTTCAACGGCATGAAGGTGGTCGTCAAGCCCTGAGGCGCGGCCTCAAGCACTCACCTCAGCGAAACGCGCGCCATCGGTTCGTCGCCATCACACGGCGAACCGGTTAGGCGGGCGCTTCCACTTCGCTCGCCCCGATCACTTATCCCTCCTCCCCGAATAAGAGCGCGCTCACCTCGGTGTCTCACCCTCTTGCAGGCAACACGCTCTTCCCCTCTCCGACTGCGCTCATCTTCCACCAGCCACGCCTCCACCCAACAGCTCCGCTCCTATCAGGACGGGGTATCAGCACGCGCATGTTCGCTCTGGGTGTGTTCGATAGAGGGCGTTGATGTTCCTTCTCAACAACAAGGGGGGCCTAAGCCCCCCTTGTCTATATCAGGCGCGCTGCCCGGCCTGCTCACCCGATTGCTCCAGCCAGGCCCCTTGGCTCTGCATCTCAAACAGACGGGCATAATGACCCTCTTGCGCCATCAGCGTCTCATGCCGGCCTCGCTCCTGCACCCGACCACGCGAGAGCAACAGGATCTCGTCGGCATCGACAATGGTCGACAGACGATGGGCCACCGCAATGGTGGCGCGTCCACGCCGGGCACAGGCTAACGCGGTGGTCAGCGCGGCCTCGGTCTGGGAATCCACACTGGCGGTCGCCTCGTCGAGGATGAGGATCTTCGGATCGCAGGCCAGCGCCCGGGCAAAGGAGAGCAGTTGCCGCTGACCGGCCGAGAGGTTTCGGCCCCCCTCGTCGAGGGCACTCTCCAGCCCCGCCGGCAATGCCCTGACAAACGCCGCCAACTGCACCTCCTCGAGCACCTGCCAGAGCCGCGCATCGTCGATACTGGTGCGCCCCAAACGCAGGTTATCAGCCAGGGAGCCGGCAAAGATGAAGGGATCTTGCTGCACCAATCCTATCTGCCTGCGCACGCTGGCCAGCCCCAACTGCGCTATGGGGTGACCATCGAAGCACAACTGCCCCTGCGCCAAGGGATAGAAACCCATCAGCAGGCTGATGATGGTGCTCTTGCCGCTGCCGGTATGGCCGACCAGTGCCAGCATCTGGCCGGGACGCACCGCAAAGCTGACGCCCTCCAGCACGGGGTGAACACCGTCATAGCTAAACCCCAGATCACGGCAACTGATCCGCCCCTCCAGTGCCAACGGGCTTCCCACCGTGCTCTCGCGCGGCTCGTCTAGCAGTGAGAAGACCCGCTCACCGGCCACCATGGACTGTTGCAACTGGCCCAGCTGGTTGGTCATCTCGATGATGGGCTCGATCATCCGCCCTAAATAGCTGATGAAGGCGTAGAGCACCCCCACCTGGATCGGGCTGCTCTGGCCACTTTCTCTGGCATAGATGGCCAGCAGGCCGATCAGCACCAGCATATAGAAGAGATCGATAAGCGGGCGCAGCAGCAGCCCGTTGATCTTGAGGCCGCGGATCCGGGTAGCCCAGTGCTCGCCATTAACGGCAGAGAACTCCTCGGCAAAGCGTCGCTCCTGCACCATGGCCTGGATCACCGCCATCCCCTGCAACGACTCGTTGAGACGGCTGTTGATCTCGGAAAGCAGGCTGCGGGTGGTGCGCACCACCGGCACACTCAATCGTTGATAGAGCCACATCACCGCCAGCACGGCCGGCAGCAACAGGGCACACACCAGCATCAGGTGCAGATCGAGCAGCGCCATCGAGCAGAGGATGCCAAGCAGCAGCACGCACTTTTGCACCAGTTGACCGATCACCTGCACGTAGAGGCTCATGATCGCCTCGGTGTCGTTGGTGATGCGCGAGATGAGCGCGCCGGAGCGGTGGCGATCGAAGTAACTGGCCGGCAGACGAATGGCGGTGGAGAAGACCTGCTCACGCAGCCGCTGCACCACGGACTGGGCAATTCGGTTAAACAGCAGCGACTGGCGGTAAAACCCCAAGGCTGAGAGCAGTTGCAGGCCGAGATAACCGGCGGCCAGAGCCAGCACGGCGCCCGGCACCATGTTGCGCACCGCCAGATGGTCGTCGATAAAGATCTTGATGAGCAGCGGCCCCGCCACCTCAGCCATGGTGGCCAGCAGCAGCCACCCCAGCCCGCGCAGCAGCCAGCTCCGATGCGCCATGGCATAGGTCAATAGACGTTGAACGGTCGGATTCACAGCCCCTCCTCCACATCCTGCTCGAGACGCTGGTAACGCACCATCTCTGAGTACCATCCCCCTTGCGCCATCAAGCTGTCGTGATCGCCTCGCTCGCGCACGCCGCCCCCCTCGAGCACCAGAATTTCACCGGCCTGCTCAACCGCCGTCATGCGGTGCGAGGCGACAATCAAGGTGCGCCGCTCTTGCCCCAGTGCGCGCAAGATGGCCTGCTCGGTGTGCGCATCCACAGCCGAGAGCGCATCGTCGAGCAGCAAAATCGGGGCATCGAGCAACAGGGCGCGGGCGATGGCGATGCGCTGCTTCTGCCCGCCGGAGAGGGTCACCCCCTTCTCGCCAACCTCGGTGGCATAACCGTTGGGAAAACGCTCGATGTCGTCGTGAACGCAGGCCACCCTGGCCACCCGTTCAATCTCAGCCTGGCTCGCCCGTGGCCGGCCCAGCGCGATGTTGGCGGCGATGGTCGTGGAGAAGAGAAACGGCTCCTGTGGCACATAGGCGTACTGACGGCGCAGCTCGCTCAGGGCCAGCCGCTGGAGCGGTAGCCCCCCCATGGTGATGCTCCCCTCATCCGGGTCGGTATAACGCATCAGCAGCTTGAGCAAGGCGCTCTTGCCCGCGCCGGTACGCCCGACAATCCCCAGCATCTCGCCGGCGGTGAGCGTAAACGAGATGTCATGCAACAGCCTTCGCCCCTCCAGTTGCCAGGCGATCTGCGCCAGTTGCAGTGGCAGCGGCGCCGAAAAGGGCAGCGGCGTGTCGGGCTCGCGGATGGCGCCTTGCTCTGCCAGCAACGACTCGATGCGCGAGTAGGCGGCGCTGCCGCGCTCGATGATGTTAAACAGCCAGGCGATGGCAAACATGGGCCAGATGAGCTGGCCAAGATACATGGTAAAGCTGGTGAGCTCCCCCAGGGTCAGTGCGCCGCGCAGCACCAGCACGCTGCCGCCGGCCACCGCCAGAAAGTAAGAGCCGCCGATACAGAGGTAGATGACAGGATCAAACTTGGCATCGATGCGGGCCACCGCCATGTTGCGCTCCCCCGCTTGGCGGGTCAGCTCGGCAAAGGCCTGATCCTCGAGCGTCTCCACCGCGTAGGATTTGAGCACCCGCACCCCGGAGAGGGCCTCTTGGGTCTTGTCATTGAGCCGCGAAAACGCCGCCTGCGCCTGCTTGAACTCCTTATAAATCTGCTTGCCGAAGCGATTCATGCACAGGGCCATGATGGGCAGTGGCAGCAGCGCCAGCAGGGTCAGTTGCCAGGAGTACTGGGTGCACATGATGGTCAGCACCAGCAGGCCCACGATGAAGGAGTCGACCAGGGTCAGCACCCCCTCGCCGGCCGTCATCTCGACCGCCTGAATATCGTTGGTCGCGTGGGCCATCAGATCGCCGGTGCGATGCCGGCGATAGAAGTCGGGGCTCATGACCGCAAAATGGCTAAACAACCGGTTGCGCAGCACGAAGGCCAGCCGATAGGAGGAGCCAAACAACATCACCCGCCAGACATAACGTAGCAGGTAGATAAGCAGCCCCAACACCAGCAGCAGACCGAGGGCGCCAGGCAGCCGCTCGGCCTGCTCGCCGCTGGCCACCCAGTCGACCACAGAGCCCACCACCTTGGGCGGAATGGCAGTCAGGCCAGCCACCGCCATCAACAACACGATGGCGGTCAGATAGCGTCGCCACTGTTCACGGAAAAACCAGCCGAGCCGGAAGAAGACAGACACGAGCACTCCTCGGGAGATGAAGGCGGTGGCGCCATTGTAACGAGGGATAAACAAAAAGCCGTCGCATTTATTGCATGGCCCCCGGCTGGGGGAGAACGCGGGTGCATGTTATGCTGCCGTCTCGTCAGTTCCATAGGAGCCTTCTTTATGATCACCTATTGCAGCCACTGCCTGGCCAAGAACCGCCTGCCGACCGGCAAGGCCCCCGATGAGGCGCGTTGCGGCCGCTGCCACCAGCCGCTGGCCAGCCATACCCCCCTTACCGTGACAGCCGAGAATATCGATACGCTGATCGCCTCTGACATTCCCGTGGTGATCGATTTTTGGGCCAGTTGGTGCGGCCCCTGCATGCAGTTTGCTCCCGTCTTCACTCAGATGGCCCACGAGCAGGAGCCCAAGATCCGCTTTGCCAAGCTCGATACCGAGCAGCAGCAAGCGCTGGCCGCCCGCTTCGCCATTCGCAGCATTCCGACCCTGATGGTGTTTCGTTCGGGACAAATGTTGGCCCAGCGCAGTGGCTCACTGCCCCCTTCACTGTTTAAGGAGTGGCTGCTGGAATTGACCGGCGTTTAAACAGATTATGCTGGCCGAGCCGGGTCGGCCAGCGGTAGAAAAGGGAGATTACTGTGAGTCGCGGCATGTTTTAAACGTAACAGGCTACCCCCGCGCCAGAACAATCACGTAGCATCGGTAACACAACTACAACCAAAAACCTACCGAGGCCATGAACGTGCAAAAACAACCTGAACTTCAGCCCGACCCGCTTGCACCGCGAGCTCCTCGCCAGTGGCTGGACATCAAGTCCGGCATACTGATTGCCGATCTCCTGCTATTGGCCGCCTTGCTGGCCTGGCTCCCTTCCGATGCCAACGTCAACAAGGGGCTGGCCATCCTCATCTTCATCGCCGTGCTCTGGCTGACCGAGGCGGTGCATATCACCATCACCGCCCTCGCCATTCCGGTGCTGGCCACCCTGCTCGGGGTGTTCGAGATGAGCAAGTCGCTCACCGACTTTGCCAACCCGGTCTTGTTCCTCTTCTTCGGTGGTTTTGCGCTGGCGGCCGCCCTCTCCAAACAAGGGCTCGATACCCAGATTGCCGCCAAGGTGATGCAACTGGCCAAGGGGCACCTCGGCTGGGGTGCCATCGTCCTTTTCACCATCACGGCGGCGCTCTCCATGTGGATCAGTAACACCGCCACCGCTGCCATGATGATGCCGCTGGCCCTGGGGATGCTCAAAGGGCTGGATGTCCACAAGGAGCGCCGCACCTTGGTCTTTGTCCTGCTCGGCGTCGCCTACAGCGCCAGCATCGGTGGCATCGGCACCTTGGTGGGCAGCCCGCCCAACGCCATTGCCGCCGCCCAGATGGGTCTTGGATTCACCGACTGGCTCAAGTTCGGTATTCCGGTTGTGCTGATCTTCATGCCGGTCGGCATTGGGTTACTCTATCTGGTCATGCGCCCCAACCTGTCCCACCAGGTCAAGAGTGAAGCGGTCTCCATCCGTTGGACCGGGCAGCGCAAGGTCACCCTGGCTATCTTCCTGACCACGGTACTGCTGTGGATTGGCTCGCAGCCTATCTCGCAAGCCTTAGGGGGGATAGCCCAGCTCGATACCCTGATCGCCATGGGCGCCATACTGGCCATTGCGGTGAGCCGGGTCGCCACCTGGGATGACATTAACCAAAACACCGACTGGGGTGTGCTGATGCTGTTTGGCGGTGGCCTGACCTTGAGCGCCATTCTCAAGCAGACCGGTGCCAACGCCTTCCTGGCTGAGCACCTCTCGGGCACCTTGTCGGGTATGCCGCTGTTTATCATCCTGCTTTGTCTCACGGCCTTCGTGGTCTTCCTGACCGAGCTGGTCTCCAACACCGCCACCGCCGCCCTGCTGGTGCCGCTGTTTGCCGGGGTTGCCGAGGCGCTGGGGGTCTCCCCGATCGTCATCTCGGTGCTGATCGCCGTTGGCGCCTCCTGCGCCTTCATGTTGCCGGTGGCCACCCCGCCGAACGCGATTGTCTTTGCCAGTGGCCACATCAAGCAGCGCGAGATGATGCGCGCAGGGCTGGTATTGAACCTGGTCTTTACCGTGATCCTGACCCTGCTCGCCTACTTCGTTGGTAACATACTGCTCTAACACCTTGCGGATCAGGGCCCTGCGGGGCCCTTTTTCTTTGCCCCCACCCAGCCCTGACGATAAGGGCCGGCCTAGCCAAGCCCCCCTGCACTCCCTATCCTTGCCATGGCCTCATCCTCTCTTCGTGCCCCATGCAGCTGCGATCGCCAGGCCACAGGCAGGCATCGATGAGGGCGGCGCAGCAACCCGTACAGGGATAAGGCTCGCGCCTTGAATAGCCTCGTTGGGCATGGCGGCGTGGCCCAGCCATCACACGAAAACGGCGCATAAAAAAACCCCGCCAGATGGCGGGGTTTGAATTTAGCGTTGCGCTCAGTCTACCTTGCAGCTCTTGAGGCTCCAGATCTGATCCACGTAATCCTGGATGGAGCGGTCAGAGTTGAACTTGCCCATGGTTGCCGAGTTGATGATAGCCTTCTTGGCCCACAGCACGGGGTCACGATACCAGGCATCCAGCTTCTTGTGCGCTTCGGAGTAAGAGTCGAAGTCAGCCAGAGCCAAGTAGGTGTCACCACCTTCAAGCAGTGCGCGCTTGATGGAGGAGAGCTCGCCCGGACGACCCGGCGTGAAGTAGTCGGTATCGAACCAGTCCAGCACCGCCTTGATCTCGGAGTTGCCGTAGTAGAAGTCGTACGGGTTGTAACCGCGCGCCTTCATGGCCTTCACCTCATCCACGGTCAGACCGAAGATGGCGCAGTGCTCTTCACCTGCCTCTTCCGCAATCTCGATGTTGGCACCATCCAGCGTCCCGATGGTCAGGGCACCGTTCAGGGCCAGCTTCATGTTGCCGGTACCGGAGGCCTCATAACCGGCAGTGGAGATCTGCTCGGAGACATCGGCGGCCGGGATCAGCTTCTCTGCCAGGCTGACGCGGTAGTTGGGCATGAACACCACCTTGAGCTTGTCCTTGATGCGCGCATCATTGTTGACTCGCTCAGCCACCTTGTTGATGGCGTAGATAATGTCCTTGGCTAGCTTGTAACCCGGCGCTGCCTTGGAGCCGAAGATGAACACACGCGGGTGCATGTCATAGTCCGGATCGGCCAGCAGACGGCGGTACAGGGCCATGATGTGCAGCAGGTTGAGCTGCTGACGCTTGTACTCGTGCAGGCGCTTGATCTGGATGTCGAAGATCGCCTCGGCGCTGACATCGATCCCGGTTTCGGCCTTGATAACCTTGACCAGCTTCTCCTTGTTGCGGCGCTTGATGCTCATGAACTGCTTCTGGAACGCCTTGTCGTCGGCCATCTTGAGAACGCCACGCAGCAGATCCAGCTTGAGCGGCCACTCCTTGCCCACGACTTCGTCATACAAAGAGGCGAGCTCAGGGTTACAGGCCAGCAGCCAGCGACGCGGAGTCACACCGTTGGTCACGTTGCAGAACTTGTTCGGCCAGATCTGGGCGAATTCGGGGAACAAGTCCTCTTGCACCAGGCGGGAGTGGACTTCGGCCACACCGTTGACCTTGTTGGAGCCGATCACGCACAGGTTACCCATGCGCACCTTGCGCTGATCACCCTCTTCGATGATGGAGAGCTTGGCCTTGATGGCGTCATCGCCCGGCCATACTGCCTCGACCTTCTCGGAGAGGAAGCGGCGGTTGATCTCATAGATGATCTCAAGGTGACGCGGCAGTACGCGCTCGAAGAGATACACAGCCCACTTCTCCAGCGCTTCCGGCAGCAGGGTGTGGTTGGTATAGGCGAAGACCTGATAGCAGATCTCCCAGGCCTGATCCCAGTTCAGCCCCTCTTCGTCCAGCAGCACACGCATCAGTTCGGGGATAGCCACGGTTGGGTGGGTATCGTTGAGCTGAATGGCGACCTGGCTGGCGAAGGTGCTGAAGTCACTGCCATGGGCACGCTTGTAGCGGCGCATGATGTCCTTGATCGAGCAGGCGCAGAAGAAATACTGCTGAATAAGGCGCAGTTCCTTACCGGCTTCGGTCTCATCGTTGGGGTAGAGCACCTTGGAGATGGTCTCTGCCTGCGCCTTTTCGGCTTGCGAGTCGACATAACCACCGGCGTTAAACACGTCCCAGTCAAAGAACTCGGAGGCACGCGATTCCCACAGACGCAGGATGTTGACGGTGGAGCCGCCAAAACCAACGACCGGGATATCCCAGGGCACACCCTTGATCTTGCGACCGGCGTGCCACACCTTCTTCATGGAGCCATCTTCGGTAAAGACGGTTTCAACGTAACCGTAGAGCGGGATCTCCTGCACCGACTCGGGGCGGCAGATTTCCCAGGGGTTACCATATTCGCGCCAGGAGTCCGGACGCTCGATCTGACGGCCATCCTTGATCTCTTGACGGAACAGGCCGTGCTCATAGTGGAGGCCATAACCGATGGCCGGATAGTTCAGGGTAGCCAGCGAGTCAATGAAGCAGGCAGCCAGACGGCCGAGGCCACCGTTACCCAGCGCCATGTCCGCTTCGCATTCGCACAGATCAGCCAGATCCAGGCCAAGCTCGCGCAGCGCCTCATCACACACCTTATAAAGAGAGAGGTTGTGCAGGTTGTTGGAAGTCAGCCGCCCCATCAGGAATTCGGCCGACAGGTAATGAATTGCGCGGGTGTCTTGCTTGCGGTGAGTCTGCTGGGTACGGGTCAGACGCTCGTACACCTGTTCATTGACCGCCGCAGCCGTCGCCTTCCACCAGGATTCTTGAGAAGCCTTTTCTTCGCAGGTGCCCAGGGTGGAGCGAAGGTGATGCACAATGCTCGCCTTCAGTTGCTCCTTATCCAGTGCAATGTCGGTCTTCTTCTTGCTTGCCATAACCTTATTCCTTCGTTACTGAAACTGAGTGGCCTGTCCCGCTGTGGGAAAACTGTAATTATCATGGATGCCACGCGTAGTGAGGATAGTATCGAAACAAAACACAATAAAAGTGAACCAAAGTCACACTTTGGCGGCTTAAAATGCCTTTTAAATAATGAAAACCCTTTCTTTTTCAGCGCAATGGATGGAATTTTTTATTGATATTTATCATACAGATAAATGCGTTCACGACCGTGCTGCGGGTGAATAGGTTTTCATGATTTTAACTTTTATGCCTTTTGCTAAATTAATAGTTCAAATCCCTCATTAAGAAAGCGATTTCACGTCGTTCACAGGCTCTTGAATTGATTGTTCAGAGGGTCATATCGATAGCCGCTGGCTAAGAGGCGCTCGGTGAGTTCCCCTTGATCCAGCCCGTAGTAAGCCTGCAACTCCGCCAAGGAATCGCATTCGAGCCGGAGCTTCTCATTGACAATACCGAGCAGGATGTTGACCTCGATACGTTGCAGTTGGCTGGCGTCCATGATGTCTCTCCCTTGCTGATGGTGACAGGTAAAGAGTGAGCACAAAGCATACCCCTGTCCACCTGGCCTCTCCCAGTACAGAACCTGTTGCACAAGCGAATACAGTCATATACTGTATACACATACAGTGCTTTTGCACCCATGATATCCCCCATGTCGAGCAAGGAGTCACCCGCGATGCATTCACAATGGCCGCTTCATCAATACTGCCTCTCCCAGCAACTGGAACAACCGAGCGGCACGGATGATCTTCTGCCCCGCCTTGCCGACATCAGCCATAAAAAGAAAGGGTGGGTTCTGCTGATCGCCCCGCCAGGAGGCGTCAGCGCCAAGACGCTGCATAGCAAGGGCATTGATCCACGCTATGTGCTGGTCATCGGCGAGTCCAGGGTTAAGGATTGGCAGCGCACCCTCGAAACCAGCTTAGGGAACGGTTGTTTCAGTGCGGTGATCAGCTGGTTACCGGCAGGCGTTTGTCTGGATCACCGTAAACTGGAGCAGGCCAGCCGCCGCTCGGGCGCGCTTGCCCACTTCGTGCAACCGGTACTGCCGATGCCACTCAATTTTGCTGACCAGCCGCTGTTTGGCTGTCACTGAGTCAAACAGCGGTTGGTGGCAGAGGAAAAAACATCTGTCATTTATTGGCCAACATGCTGAGATAACGCGCATTTCGCTCGTTAATAGCACAACATAAAACAAACCATTAACACTTGATTATCTTTTGTGTATTCTCTCACTACTGGTCTGATTTCTTACCTCTTACCAGATCCATAGAATCATGCCGGTAATTATGGAAGAAGCTGAAAAAACAGTGGATCAAGCCACCATCTGGCAGCGAAAGATCCCCAAATAAGAGAGAACACTATGACTACTGCCTTTTTCAAGAAGAGCATCCTCACCGTCGCCGTTGCACTGGCCAGCAGCCAGGCCCACTCTGCGGCCTTTCAGCTGAACGAACATTCGGCCTCCGGTCTGGGGCGTGCCTATGCTGGTGAGGCGGCCATTGCCGACAACGCATCGGTGCTGGCTCGCAACCCTGCCGCCATGACTCGCTTCGACAAGATGGCCCTCTCCATCGCGGGAACCTATATCCGCCCGGATGTCGATGTAGATGGTGATGTGACCTATGGTGGCATGCCGCTGGCTAAGGCCAGTCGCAGCAACATCGCCCCTGATGCCTTCGTCCCGGCAGCCTATTTTATCCAGCCGATCAAGGACGATCTGGTGTGGGGCCTGGCCATGTTCACCAACTATGGCCTCTCGACCGAGTACCCCAGCAGTTACAACGCCGGCACCGTTGGCGGCAGTACCGAACTGACCACCTTCAACATCAACCCGAACCTGGCTTATCGCGCCGCCCCTGGTTTCAGTCTGGGTGCTGGTCTGAACCTGGTTTATGCCGAAGCGGAACTCAACCGCTATGCTGGTGTTCTGCCGGCGCTGGCTGGCCAGCCCATCCCTGCCAATACCAACGTCAGCCATCTCAAGGGCGATGACTGGGGCTTCGGTTGGAACGCCGGCATGCTCTATGAGTTCAATCAAGACCACCGCGTCGCCTTGACCTACCGCTCCAAAGTCGACATCAAGTTCAAGGGTGACTACAAGGGCACCTCTTCCGGCATGCAGAAGGTGGATGGCTCCCTGAACCTTGAACTGCCCGCGATGGCTGAGTTTGCGGCCTACCACCGCATCGATCCTCGCTTTGCCGTGCACTACTCGGTCAACTGGACCGACTGGAGCGCCTTCAATGAGCTGCGCGCCACCAGCAACGACTGCGCCAATGGTGTCTGCCTGCTCAAGGAAGAGAACTTCAAAGACAGCTGGCGTTACTCCATCGGTGGAACCTGGTACGTCAATCCGAGCTGGGAGGCCCGCATCGGTCTTGCTTATGACACCACGCCGATCCGCTCCGAGTATCGCAGCCTGAGCATCCCTGATTCAGATCGGGTCTGGTACAGCGCCGGTGCCACCTATCATATCGACCAGAACATGAGCATCGATTTCGGTATGACGTACATCGATGGCAAAGAGGTCAAGGTCAACGAGGGCATGATCACTCACGAGGGCGAGCCGCGCTGGCAGGGCTCCTCTCATGGCGATGCGTTCCTCGCCTCGGCCCAATTCAACATGATGTTTTAATCTCATCATCGATAAGCAAAGGCGCCTACGGGCGCCTTTTGATTTGCTCGGTACCGCGAGCGCGGCATTCACACGAGCCGATTGATGTTTGACGGCCTCCCGATGTTATTCACACTCCACGGCAATCGCCGTCGCCTCTCCCCCACCGATGCAGAGCGTTGCCACTCCACGGCGCAACCCTCGAGCCCGCAGGGCGTGAGTCAACGTCACCAGAATGCGAGCCCCGCTGGCACCAAGCGGATGCCCGAGGGCACATGCTCCCCCATTCACATTAAGTTGCTCATGACGGATCCCGAGCCCCTGCATCGCCAGCATGGCAACCATGGCAAAGGCCTCATTGACCTCGAACAGATCCACCTCATCCACACGCCACTGGAGGCGCTCGAGCAGCATATTCACCGCCCCGATGGGCGCGGTGGTAAAATCGGCCGGTGCTGCCGCATGGCTGGCGTAACCACGGATAAGCGCAAGAGGTCTCAAGCCACGTCGCTGCGCCTCATCCCGACGCATCAGCAGCAGCCCTGCCGCCCCGTCTGAGATTGAACTGGCATTGGCTGCCGTGATGGTTCCCCCTTCGCCAAACGCCGGTTTCAGCTGGGCTATCTTGTCGATGCTGGCTCGCCCAGGCTGTTCGTCTACCGCGAGCAACCGCGGCTCTTTTGCCTTGACCGGCACCAGCTCTCGCTCGAACCCGCCACTGTCGATAGCCGCTCGGGCACGCTCCAGTGAGCGGATGGCATACTCATCCATGGCACTGCGAGTCAGACCATGCCGATCCGCCATGTGCTGGGCATAGTGGCCCATCAATTGCCCCTCGTAGGCATCTTGCAACCCGTCGAGAAACATGTGATCGAGCAGGCTATGGTGGCCCATACGCAGTCCCGAGCGAGCCTTATCGATGAGATAGGGAGCGCGGCTCATGCTCTCCATGCCCCCCGCTATCATCACCCGCCCCTCGCCCTGTCTCAGCTGACTGACAGCCAGCATGACACTCTTCATCCCCGAGCCACACACCTTGTTGATCGTGGTGCACGGCACGCGGTGATCAAGCCCTCCCAACAGCGCGGCCTGACGCGCCGGCGCCTGCCCCACGCCAGCTGGCAGCACATTTCCCATGTAGAGCTCGTCCACATCCGCCGGCGCGATGGCGCTGCGAGCCAGCAGCTCAGCCACCACACAAGCGCCGAGCTGCGGCGCACTGACCGTCGCCAGCGCCCCCATAAAGCTGCCCATCGGCGTGCGCAGCGCCTCGACAATCACCACGTCCATGACGGCCCCTCCTTGTTTACATTTTCACAACATTATCACTTCTCCCTTACAAGACAACCGGTTGCACCCCTGTAAGGGTTTGGGTAAGGTGCCATGCACGATGGACAGCGCGTGGAATGAGCATGGGAAACAAGGAAGATCAACACACCTACAGCATCAGCGATCTGGCGCGGGAGTTTGATGTCACCACCCGTAGCATCCGTTTCTACGAGGATCAGGGGCTGCTGCACCCCACTCGACGCGGGCAAACCCGCATCTACAGCCGTCAGGATCGGGTTCGCCTCAAGCTCACCCTGCGCGGTAAACGGCTGGGATTTAGCCTGGCGGAGATCCGCGAGCTGTTTGATCTCTATGATGCCGATCGCAGCAGTCGCTCCCAGCTCACCACCATGTTGGCGCTGATTGACGAGCGCCGCGATAGCCTCGAGCAGCAGATGGAAGATATCCGCATCGTGCTGCTGGAGCTGGAGGCCGCCGAGCAGCGCTGCCGTGAAGCGCTGGAGACGCTGGGCCGTGATGCCGAGGCAAAAAAGAAGGGGCCATAAGGCCCCTTCTCATTATCTGCGTCTTATCATGCCGACTTGGTCCAGCGCTCAGGATCGTAATCCGGGCTGTACTTATCGACGATGATGGCGCAGGCCGCATCACCGGTAATGTTAAGCGCAGTGCGCACCATGTCGAAGATACGATCGAGGGCGAACAGCAGCGGCAATCCCTCGATGGGAATGCCGGCCGCCAGCAGCACCGCCACCACCAGGAAGGTCGGCCCCGGCACCCCGGCCTGACCAATGGCCCCCAGGGTCGAGGTGATGATGATCGCAGCCCATGCCCCCATGCTCAGATCGATCTGGAAGACCTGGGCAAAGAAGATGGCAACCAGACCGTAATAGATGGCGTTACCGCTCATGTTGATAGTGGCGCCAAGGGGCAGCACGAAAGAGGCGGTAGCGTTGGAGACTTTCAGCTCTTTTTCCACCACTTCCATGTTAACGGGCAGCGTAGCCATGGAAGAGGCGGTCGAGAAGGCCACGACCTGCGCCTTCTTCATCGCACTCATGTAACGCAGCACCGGCGTGTTGGAAAACAGCATGACCAGCGCCGGGTAGACCACGAAGCCATAGATGAGAATGGCCGCCACGTAGACCACAAACAGCTTCATCACCACAGTCAACACATCAAAGCCATAGGTGCCGATGGCATCGGCCATCAGACCGAACACCCCGATAGGCGCAATCAGCATCACAATGCTTATTCCATTTTCACTACAAACTAACTCATTGATACCAATGAAAATTTGATGTTAGCATGGTCAATGGACAACCTTGAAAAGGAACTTAAATGGACTTACTTACTGCCATTCTTGCTGTATGGGGAGCACTTATATCGACGGGTTTGGCTTGCTTAAAAATTTGGGAGATTCGTCAAAATCACTTTAGGGTTGAGACGTCTTACAATCTGACAAGCTCAATAACTGAAGGGAATGAAATCTACATAAGAAATCTGAACAACAGACCGATCACAATTGAGCATTGGGTTTTAGAGTGGCATCAAGGCATTTGGCCATTTAAGAAAACAGATACGATATCTATGTCACAAGACTTGTCGGCAGGTAGAAAGATAGAAGCTTATGACAGCATGACTCTTCATTTTACTGACGAAAGCTATTTCTCTACTGGAAAACCGTTATCCGAAGGTAAACGTCTATACATCCAACTGCATTTCGTAGGTAAAAAACGGCCTAAGATAATAAAGGTTTATTAATTTGGATTCACTTGAAACCCCTTGTATGGAGTCCGAAACATCACCTTGTTGATCATCCACACGAAGGCATCGACCAGGGTATTGAGCCCATCGACCAGCGGCTTAGACTTCTCGCGCGGCTGCTTGGCAATCGCAATTCCGAGGAACAGGCAGAACACCAAGATCTGCAGGATGTTCGCCTCATTGAGCGACTGGAACACGTTGGTGGGGATCATGCCAAGCAGGGTCGTGACGGCATCAGGCAGCACCCCCTTGTCGGCATAATCACCGGAGAACATCCCCTCGACACTGCTGAGATCGACGCCGACCCCAGGCTGGAACAGCTTACCCATCACCAGCGCCAGCAGCACTGCCAGGGCTGAGGTGATGAGGAAGAAGGCCAGGGTGGTGACACCGATCTTGCCGGCTGCCGGACTGGCCCCCAAATTGGCGGCCCCCGAGATGATGGCAACCGCCACCAGTGGGATCACCAGCATCTTGATGAGTTGAATAAACAGGGTACCGAGCGGCGCAAAGACGCTGGCTTGCTCACCCATGAGCGCACCAACCGCCGCCCCCAGCACCATGGCAACCATGACCTGAAAGCCGATATTTTTCACCAATCCTTTTGTCAACACAGAGTTTCCTTATTAGTTTTGCATGCACATACGTGCAATATGTTTGACCAAACAGGGCCAACAATGCCTGTTCATAGCCCTGTGGGCACGTTTTATCTCATATTTAAATCTCGTTTTAAATGGAGGTTACAATCACCTCCACTATTGATAACCCACCTTATGCTGATAGTGCGACCGATGGGGACGCAGCCCCCAGCAAATTCCCCATGACAAGCGGCGGCATGGCATGCTAATTTGCCCACAGCACTCAGCTACAAGGACGAGAAGATGTTGAAAAGCAACGAGTATTTTGACGGAAACGTAAAATCTATCGGTTTCGAGCACAAGGGCGATAAAGCCACCGTCGGCGTGATGGCCGCAGGCCATTATGAGTTCAATACCGCCGCCCCCGAGCGCATGACGGTCGTTAAAGGTGCCTTGACCATCCAGCTCAAGGATGAAGATGAGTGGCACACCTATCAGGCCGGCCAGGCCTTCCAAGTGCCTGGTCACTCCTCCTTCAAGCTGGAGGTCAAACAGGCCACGGCGTACCTGTGTGAATTCCTCGACTAAGCATCGAGCGACAGGGGGCCTTCCGGCCCCTTATCTTTTCTGCCCTATTTTGTTAACATGCACCGACAACTGGTGTTTTTAACAGCAGAATTTAGGGAAAATGACTGTCTTGATACGGAATATCCAGCACGATGACTGGAGCGCCATCCTGCGCATTCAGGCGCAATGCTACCACGCCCTGACCCCGGAACCCCTCGATACCCTGCGCAACAAAGTGCAGCTCTCCCCCGCAACCTGCTGGGTGGCCGAGCATGCGCGGGAAGTGCTCGGCTACCTGCTCTGCCATCCCTGGCACGACGGCCCTCCCCCTTCACTCTCTACTGCGCTGACCCACCTCGAAGGGGATGAACTCTTCTATATGCACGATCTGGCCATCTCGCCGAGCGCGCGCGGCCTTGGCATCGGCCAACGTCTCATCGATACCGCGCTCAATTACGCCAGGCAGGATGGCTATGAAGAGGTGGCGTTGGTCGCGGTGCAGGATGCCCCCGCCTACTGGCAGCGCCAGGGATTTGCCCCCTCACCCACCAGCAAATGCCTGCGCGAATATGGCCCGGGAGCCCAGTTCATGAAGCGCTGGCTCGGCACAGCCGAACCAGCCTAACCCCCCCGCAGTGACAACAAAAAGGGCGCCCGAAGGCGCCCTTTTCTATTTCGACAGCTCATCAGCCTTTGAACTTGCTGAACACCAAAGAGGCGTTGGTGCCGCCAAAGCCGAAGCTGTTGGACATGACAGTATTGAGATCGGCGGCCTCGTACTCGCGCACGATGGGCAGACCCACGGCCTTCTCGTCCAGATTCTCGATGTTGATGCTGGGGGCGATGAAGCCGTGTTCCATCATCAGCAGGGAATAGACGGCCTCGTGCACACCGGCGGCGCCCAGGGCATGACCGGTCATCGCCTTGGTGGCGGAGAGCTTGGGTGCATTGCTGCCAAACAGGGTCTGGATGGCTTCCAGCTCCTTGGTGTCACCGACCGGGGTGGAGGTGCCGTGGGTGTTGATGTAATCCACCTTGCCAACCCCCTGCATCGCCATCTTCATGCAACGCACGGCGCCTTCACCGCTCGGGGCCACCATGTCATAGCCATCGGACGTGGCACCGTAACCGGTGATCTCGGCGTAGATGTGGGCACCACGGGCCAGGGCGTGTTCCAGCTCCTCGACCACCACGATGCCACCGCCACCGGAGATGACGAAACCATCGCGATCCGCGTCATAGGTACGGGAGGCTTTTTCCGGGTTGTCGTTGTACTTGGTGGAGAGCGCGCCCATGGCGTCGAACTGGATGGTGGAAGACCAGTCCAGCTCCTCGCCGCCGCCGGCAAAGATGATGTCCTGCTTGCCAAGCTGGATCAGTTCCAGAGCGTGACCGATGCAGTGGGCAGAGGTGGCGCAGGCGGAGCTGATGGTGTAGTTGACCCCCTTGATCTTGAACGGGGTGGCAAGGCAGGCGGAGGTGGTGGAGGACATGGTGCGCGGCACCATGTAAGGCCCCACGCGCTTGACGCCCTTCTCACGGGCGATGTCCGCAGACTCCGAGGTGTTCTTGCCGGAGGCGCCGCCGGAACCGGTGACGATACCGGTGCGCTCGTTGGAGACCATCTCCTCCGGCAGGCCGGCGTCTTCGATGGCCTGCTGCATGGAGAGGTAGGCGTAGGCCGCGGCGTCACCCATGAAACGCATGACTTTACGGTCGATCAGTTCAGACGGCTCGAGTTTGATGTTTCCCCAGACACGGCTGCGCAGGTTGTACTGCTCAAACTGCTCGGAATAGGTAATCCCGGACTTGCCTGCTTTCAGGGAGGCCAGTACTTCTTCCTTATTGTTGCCGATACTGGAGATGACGCCGATACCGGTGATCACTGCTCTTCTCATTAATCCATCTCGTCTGGTAATACTGGCACCGAGTCTACCCGCTTTCGGCTGCCAAACTGGTCTGCTTTCACGTAGAATGCCCGCGTTTTGTGACGGGAGTTGGAGTCAACGTGAGCCAAACATCACTACATCATGCCCAACTGGAGTGGAATGAGGCGGGCACGCCAGTCTCCAGCGAGTTCGGGGATGTTTACTTTTCCAATGATAATGGGCTGAACGAAACCCGCTACGTATTTTTGCAGCAAAATCGGTTACCTGAACGATTTTCGCACCACGATCGCGATCTTTTCGTCATCGCCGAGACAGGTTTTGGCACCGGACTCAATTTTCTCGCCAGTTGGCAGGCCTTTGCGACCCATCTCGCCGCCAGCCATGAAGGGGCGCGTCGGCTGCATTTCACCAGTTTCGAGAAATTCCCCCTCACCCGGCGCGATCTCAGCCAAGCATTGGCCGCCTGGCCCGAGCTGGCCGATTTCAGCGCATCCTTGGTGGCTCAGTGGCCGCAGGCTCTGCCCGGCTGCCATCGCCTGCAATTTGACGCAGGACGGATCACCTTGGATCTCTGGTTTGGTGACATTCAAGATTGCCTGCCCCAAGTGCCTCACGGGGCCGACGGCATGGTGGATGCCTGGTTTCTCGACGGTTTCGCGCCAGCCAAGAACCCGCAGATGTGGACGCCTGAGCTCTTTGCCGGGCTGGCTCGTCTGGCTCGGAGCAGCGCAACCCTCGCCACCTTCACCTGCGCCGGCTTTGTGCGTCGTGGCCTGATTGACGCCGGCTGGGCCATGCAAAAGGTAAAAGGCTATGGCAGCAAGCGCGAGATGCTAATTGGCCAGCGCCAAGATAAGCAGCCCGAATCAGGCATGCAGCGCGGTTATCCCCGCCCGGCGGGTCGTGCAGGTGAGATCATCATAGTGGGCGGCGGCATAGCATCGGCCATGACCGCCCTCGCCTTGGTTCGGCGCGGCAAAAATGTCACCTTGCTCTGCGCCGACGCGGCGCCGGCCGCAGGCGCCTCCGGCAACCGCCAGGGGGCGCTCTATCCCCTGCTTGGCGGCGAGCACGATACGCTGTCGCGCTTTTATGCCGCCGCCTTCCCGTTTGCCCGGGCCCGTCTGCATGATCTGGCCGAGCACCACGACATTGCCTTCGATCTCTGCGGCGTGACGCAACTTGGCTACGATGAGAAGTCCGCCCAGAAGCTGGCCAAGATGCTGACCGGCCCCTTCCCGCCGGAACTGGTGCAGCGAACAACGGCCGAGCAGATGCAGACTCTAGTGGGCCTTGCCACCGGCTGTGACGGGGTCAGCTACCCGCAAGGAGGCTGGCTCTGTCCGGCCGATCTGACCCGCGCCGCCCTGGCAGAGGCGGCCGCGACAGACCGCCTGACCTGTCATTACCAGGTCGCCGTCACGACCGTGCGCGAAGAGGGTGAACAATGGATTGCCGAGGGATCCGCTGGACGCTGGCAGGCGCCTAACCTGGTGATCGCCGCCGGCCACCGCCTGCCGGAGCTGCTGCCCTTTGCCGAGCTGCCGATCTATCTGGTGCGCGGCCAGGTCAGCCACGCCAGAAGCAACCCCGAGCTGGCCCCGCTCAAGCAAGTGCTCTGCTACGACGGCTACCTCACTCCGGCCCATGCAGGGCGCCACTGCATCGGTGCCAGCTATGGCCGCAACCAGACCGACCTCACCTACCGCGCCGAGGAGCAGGCCGACAACCGGGAGCGCCTGATCGCCTGCCTGCCTGATCAGATCTGGCCACAGCGGGTCGATCTCTCCGATGGCGATGCCCGCGTCGGGGTGCGCAGCGCCAGCCGCGATCACCTCCCGGTCGTGGGGCCGCTCGCACGGCTTGACCACCTCGAGGCGCAATGGCGCGAGCATGCCGACGAGCCAGCGTGGCCATTGCCGACCTGGCCCGGACTGTTCGTTATCGGGGCGCTGGGCTCGCGCGGCCTCTGCTCTGCCCCCCTGTGTGGTGAGCTGCTCGCCGCCGAGATCTGTGGCGAGCCGCTCGGGTTATCCCGCGATCTCCTTAACGCGCTGCACCCGGCTCGCTACTGGGTTCGCAAACTGATCAAGGGAAAACCCCTCTCCTGATCCCACCAAAAAGAGCGCCATCAGGCGCTCTTTTTTTATCCGGGCAGGAGGGCCTTACTGCGGCCAGCTCGCCCCGAAGCGGCGGCCATGGCCACTCTGCTCGGCCTGAACGTTCAGCGCCTTTTGCACTCGCTTGAGCTCCTGCTGGCCCTGTTGCCAGGCGGCCTCTTGCAGCGCCGGGCAACTGACGGCCGTTGGCAACGCCGCGATGGCGTAACCGATCTGCCAGGCCCCATCCTGCACCAGCCGCCGCTGCGTCCCCTCATAATCGGCCAGCGCTCCCAGCAGGGCATACCAGTCACGCCGCTCGTGGGCACTGGCCGCCTCCAGCTCATACCAGCGGGGCAGCGCAACCTCCCCTTTCAGACGAGTGGTCACCTGCCGCAGCCGGCACCCCTGCGCGCTGGGCTCAAGATCCAGCTGCCAGTCAAGCCGGTAAGAGGCTTTGCCCAGCACCCTGACCTCCCCCACCAAGGGGGCGCGGATCCCCAGAGCCGGTAGCCACTGCCGCGCCGTGGCCGCCGTAATGGGGTAGAAATTGACCTGAACGGAGGATTCACTCTGCACCATCGCGCCCTGAGCCGGCAGGGCTCCTAGCAGGAGCCATGCTCCCAACCAGCATCCTGTTCTGTTCATTCTTGGCCTCCGGCTTGGCAACATCTCAGCATCATGATAACCACCCTACGTCCCCCGCATTGTGAGCGCAATACGATGATTCCCAAGAAATTCTGCGCTGAATCAAAATAGACCCGCTTTATTCTCGCCGGATCGGCGACAGCGTCATAGAATCATCCGACTCCCTTCTGACAGGATTTCCTATGCTCTCACTGCTTATCGGCACCCTGATCACCCTGCTGGTGGGCCGGGCCATCTTCAAAGGCTACTCCGCCACCGGCGTGCTGCTCGGCGGGGGCCTGCTGCTGCTGGCCATCACCGCCCTGATGGGTCGTCCTATTCTGCCGGCCAAGGTGGCCAGCACCGGTTATCTCGCCACCGATATCTTCGAATACGTCCGTTTCCTGCTCAACGATCGGGGCGGTGGACTCGGTATGCTGATCATGGTGCTGTGCGGTTTTGCCGGCTACATGGGCCACATCGGCGCCAACGACATCCTGGTCAAGCTGGCCAGCCGGCCACTGCGCATCATTCGATCGCCCTACCTCCTGCTGGTGGCGGCCTACCTGGTCGCCTGTGCCATGTCGCTGGCCGTCAGCTCAGCCACCGGACTCGGCGTACTGCTGATGGCGACCCTGTTCCCGCTGATGGTCAACATGGGGATCTCGCGCGGCGCGGCCGCCGCCGTGTGTGCCTCACCAGCGGCCATCATCCTCGCCCCCACCTCGGGGGACGTGGTGATGGCCGCCCAGGCCGCCAACATGGAGCTGCTCGACTTTGCCTTTCGCCTGACCCTGCCCATCTCCCTGCTCGCCATCGCCTGCATGGCGGTGACCCACTTCTTCTGGCAGCGTTACCTGGATCGCCGCGCCGGTGAGCGCAATGAGCCGGTGGCACCGAGTGAGCTCAAGACCACGGCGCCCGCCTTCTACGCCATCCTCCCCTTCACCCCCATCATCGGGGTGCTGATCTTCGATGGCAAATGGGGCCCCCAGCTCGACATCGTCACCATCATCGTCATCTGCATGGTGCTGGTCTGCCTGCTTGAGCTGCTGCGCCTTCGCAGTGGCCGGTTACTGCTCGACGGCTTGCAGGTGTGCTGGCGCCACATGGCCGACGCCTTCGCCGGCGTGGTGATGCTACTGGTCGGCGCCGGCGTGTTTGCCCAGGGCCTGATGACCATCGGCTTTATCGATACCCTGCTGGCCCAGGCCCAGAACTTCGGCTCCGGCGCCATGATCATGATGCTGGCCCTGGTGGTGATCACCACCCTCGCCGCCTTCACCACAGGCTCGGGCAACGCCCCCTTCTACGCCTTCGTCGAGCTGATCCCGAGCCTGGCCACCAGCCTTGGCATCAACCCCGCCTACCTGGTGATCCCCATGTTGCAAGCCTCCAACCTGGGGCGCACCGTCTCGCCCGTTTCCGGCGTGGTGGTGGCCTGCTCAGGGATGGCCAACCTCTCCCCGTTCGAGGTGGTCAAGCGCACCTCGCTGCCGGTGGCGGTCGGCCTGCTGGTGGTGATCCTGGCGACCCAGATCATGGTGCCGCTCTGACCGTATGAGGGTCAGCCGAAGCTGGCCCTCCCCCCTGACCCTGCGTTAGACTTGCCTCCCTTTCCTGCTGCATCGACGAAGGAGGCGCCATGCCTGTAGCCCTTCATCTCGCCCACATGAGCGATTGCCACTCCCATTTCGACGGGGCGCCACTGCGCCTGCTGACGCCGGATGGCCAGAGTGTGATGCGCGAGTGCGGCGGCTATCCCAGAATAGCCACCCGCATCGCCCAGCTGCGGGCCGAGGCGCAGGCCTGCGCGACCCCCCACCTCTTCCTGCACGCCGGAGATACCTTCCAAGGGTCGCTCTATTTCAACCGGTTCAAGGAGCGGGCCAACGCCACCTTGCTCGGTCAGCTCGCCCCCGATGCCATGGTGATCGGCAACCACGAGTTTGATCTTGGCAACGAGGCGCTGCGCGACTTCATCCGCACCGTCCCCTTCCCGGTGCTGGCCGCCAACCTAGACAACCGCCACGAGCCGAGCGAGGCCCAGGCGCCGCTGCGCGGCCTGCCCAACCTGTTCGATGCCGAACGGCCATGGCTGGAAAAAAACCTGGGCGGAACCCGCTTCGCCCTGCTTGGCATCACCCTCTCCCAGATGGCCGACATCGCCAACCCCGATCCCCACACCCGCTTCCTACCGGTGGAGGAGACGCTGGCGCAGATCCTAGCGGCCATCCAAGGGGCCGGCATTCGCCACATCATTTTGTTGAGCCACCTGGGGATCGAGCAGGACAAGAAGCTGGCCGAGCGTTTTCCCCAGCTGAGCCTGATTGTCGGCGGCCACACCCACAGCCTGCTCGGGGATCTCTCCCATCTTGGGATCAGCCACAGCGAGCCCTATCCGTTATGGCACGCCGGCGTACCGCTGTTTCACGCCGGCCACAGCGCCCAGACCCTCGGCGTCTGCCGCCTGCGGTTTGACGACACGGGCCGGGTGATCGAGGTCGATGGCCGCACCGAATGGCTGCTCTGGGAAGCGGTGGCCGAGCTGCCGACCCTGACGGCCGTCGCCCCCGAGCCCACTCTGGAGCAGCACCTGGCGCACCACTATCGCCCCGTGCTGAGCCAGATGGCGAGCCACTCCATCGCCACCCTGCCCGCCCCGCTGCACCATCAGCGCCTGCCCGATGCCCAGCATCCCCATGGCAGCGAGCTGGCCCCGCTGGTGGCCGAAGCGATGCGCTGGAGTACCCGCGAGCAGGTCGGCCGGGTCGATTTCGCCTTGCACAACGCCGGCGGGGTGCGCTGCTCACTGGAGGCAGGCCCCATCACCGAGGCCGACATCGCCGGGCGCCTGCTCCCCTTCGCCATCCCGCTCATTCTCTACGAGGTGTACGGCCAGGAGCTGATCGATGCCCTTGAGGGGGCCATCAACAACGCCACCGACAACGGCGTGGTCGGCAACGGCAGCGGCAGCTTCCCCTATGTGGCCGGCCTCGACTACCGCTATGACGCCGATGCGCCGCTTGGCAAGCGCATCACCCGCCTGCGCTGGGAGGCCGCGCCCGGCCAGTGGGAGAGCGTGGCGCCCCAGGCGTGCTATCGCGGTGTGTCGAGCGCCTACACGGCGGCCGGCAAAGAGGGTTACATGGCGCTGCGACGCACCCTCTCGCACCCGCGCCGCGAGCTGGGGCTGACCCTGGCCGATGCGTTCGTGCGCTGGGCCCGCCATCAGGGCAGCCTGACCGCCCGCTCTCCGCTCGGACACTACCAACCCCGGCGCGCCTGAAAAGTGAAGAAATCATGGCGGCCCCATTGTCTCCCGGGGCCGGGATGGGCAAGATAGCGGCACCTTGTCCATCCGTACCGCCTTTTTGCCGATGAACCGTCCGATGCGCCTCGCGCCGCCCCGTCACTATCCTTTTCTGCCACCCTCGGTGATCATACTGACCGCCCTGCTGGCGCTGCTCTTCTGCCTGCGTAATCCGCTGGTCTATGCCATGGCACCGGGGTTTGATGCCTCCCTGTTCGCCGTCATGGGCAAGATGTGGGCCGACGGTGGCGTGCTCTATCGCGACATGATCGACATCAAGGGGCCGATGATCTTCGCCATCGACGCCCTCGGTTATCTGCTGGGCGGCTTTCGCGGCATCTGGGGGTTGGAGTGGCTCGCCTGCTGGCTCGGCCTGCTGGCCAGCTGGCATGCCTTAGAGCAGCTCGAGCTCTCGACCCGGACCCGCCTTGGTAGCCTGCTTGCCATCCTGGCGCTCTACGGCACCCGCTACTACTACGGCAACATGACCGAGGACTGGACCTTCCACCTCGCCCTCATCGGCCAGTGGGCCTTCATCACCCTGCTGCTCGACGGACGCTTTCGCCTCCTGCCGGCGCTGGTGGCCGGCCTCACCTTCGCCATCGTGGCCTGGATGCGGATGAACAACGGCGCCCTGTGGGGAGGCTGGTATCTGACCCTGTTTGTGCTGTGGATCATCCACAACCAGTGGCGCAGTGCCCTGCTGCTGCTGCTCTCGAGTCTGGGATGCCTGGCACTGGTGGGCGCTCCGCTGCTCGCCTACTTCCGCCACTACGGCGTGCTCGATGAGTTCGTTTACTACTCCTTCTCCATCTTCTTCGAGGGGAGCTACGGCAATGGCACCTCGCTGGCCGTCGGCGCCGTCGGGCTGTTTCGCACCGGCCTTGTCATGCTGCTGCCGGCCTTCGTGCTGGTATTGCTGGCGCGCAACTGGCACTGGAGCCTGCCGGTACTGTCCGCCACCCTGCTCGGGGTGCTGTTCACCCTGATCGCCAACTCGGTCTCGGGCCATGTGTTCGATCACTACGACGTGCTCTATCTGCAACTGGGCCTGCTGCCGCTCGCCTGCTTGCTGGATCGCAGCAAGGAGCAGGGGGATGCCCTGGCCCTGCTCTGTGTCGGCAGCGTGATCCTCACCGCCGCCTGGCTGCTGGCCCAGCAGCTCGGCTTTGGTTGGAGTACCAAGGAGTGGTCACTGGAGCGGGTGCGCGAAGTGCTGGGTACCAGCCTGCTGTGGGCCCTGCCGGTATTGGTGCTGGTGCCACTGTGGCGCGCCTGGGATGTGCGCAGCCTCACCCCCTGGCTGGCGACCCTGGCCATGCTGATCGTGATGATCGACAACGCCTGGGACGGCACCGAGATGGGGCGCCCGTTCAATCCGGCGGCCCAGCTGCGCGTCGATCGGGTGCTGGCCGAGAGTCAGCCCGGCGACACCCTCTGGGTCGATGGGATCTGGCCCCAGTACTACCTCTGGACCGATCGCACCCCGGCCTCGCCCTATCTCTTCTTTGCCAACGTCAATCCCCCCTATGACGTGCGCGAACGCACCCTGGAGAGCCTCAAGCGCCAGCAGCCGAAGTTCATCATCGGCAAGCAGGCGCGCTTTAACGAGATGATCGCCAGCTTGCAAAAGCAACCCCCCTCGACCCAGGCCTTCTATCTCTACCTGCTGGATCACTACGAGCAGGTCGCCGACGGCCTCTATCGTCGCCGCTAAATCCGCAGGGGCCACCATCCGGTGGCCCCTGGTGTTAAGGAAACCCTTATGCAGTTGCCCTATCTAAGCGGCTACCCCGATCACCTGCTCGAGCAGGTACGCACCCTGATCCGCGAGCAGCGCCTCGGCCCCCTGCTGGCCAAACGCTATCCCCAGCGCCACACCACCCAGAGCGACGCGGCCCTGCGCGACTACACCATGGATCTCAAGGCGCGCTACCTGAAAAGCTCCTCCCCCCTCTCCAAGGTGGTGTTCGACGGCAAGATCAACATCATCAAGGATGCCCTCGGGCTGCACAGCTATGTCAGCCGGGTGCAGGGAAACCGGCTCAAGGCCAAGAACGAGATCCGCATCGCCGCTCTGTTCAAGGAGGCGCCTCCTGAGTTTCTCGAGATGATCGTGGTGCACGAGCTGGCCCACCTGCGCGAAAAGGATCACAACAAGGCCTTCTACCAACTGTGCTGCCATATGTGTCCGCACTATCATCAGTGGGAATTTGACATGCGCCTGTCGCTCACTTGGCGCGATCTCGACAAGGAGTGATCCGTGCCCCTTTTGCGTTGGCTGCTGCTCTTTCCCCTGCTGGTGCAGGCACCGCTGGCCGCCGAGCGCTGGCAACGTGATGCCTATCTGACCGAGAGCTTCATCACCGTCGCCCTCGGCCGTGAATACCAGCCCGGCCAGGACACGACACTTACCCGCTGGGAGCAGCCGCTGCGTTATTTTCTGGTCAACCAGAGCGGAGATAAGGCGCAGCAGCGCGAGCTGGTAACGGTACAGATGGCTCATCTGGCACGCCTGACCGGCCTTTCAATACAACCGGTACAACACGAGGCAGCCGCTAATCTGGTGGTGGTGATGACGCGCCAGGCGCAGATGGGGGACTGGATTGAGCGGCGGATGGGCGATAGCGCCGATGTGCTGGCCGCACGTCAAAACGGGCTCTGCCTCGGCCATTTTAGCAGCCGAGGCCAGCTAGGGATCGTCCGCGCCACCGTGCTCATTCCGACCGATCGGGCCCGCGACAAGGGAAAATTGCTCGACTGCGTGGTCGAGGAGCTGACCCAGGTGATGGGGCTGCCCAACGATTCGGATCGGGTCTTCCTCTCCATCTTCAATGACCGCAGCATCGATCACTTCCTCAGCCCGCTCGACTACCTGCTTATCCGCATGCTCTACTCCCCAGGGATGCGCAGCGGCATGAACGAACGCGAGGTGCGGGCGGCCCTGCCCGCCATATTGGCCCGGCTGCGCCAGCAAGGTGAGCTGCGCAATGCGCCGCGCCGGGTCAACGAAGGGAGTCTGCGCCAGTGGGCCGGGCTGTGAGCAACCCGCCAGTCGCTGCAGACCCAGGATGGGGAGTGGCGTGCCGCCTAGGGATGAAGAGGCCGGCCAGTTGCCAACGCGTTTCATCAAGCGTTGCTTGCCCCGCGACCGCCCATGACGGGGCCGATCGCAGCACCACGCCGAGCATAAAACGGGGCCCAAGGCCCCGCTTTATGTGCTTGCCTCAGGCGGCGGACTCCTCTTCCGGCATCCAGCTGTCGGCATCCTCCCACACCGACTGCACCAGCGCCTCGACCTCCTCTTTCTCTTCACGGCTGGCACGGGTCACGTTCATGGCCATGGCACTGCCGGCCGCGACCCTGACCTGTACGTCGGGGTAGTGCTCTTCCAGCCGGGTGAGCAGCGCCTGATAAAGGGCATCCATGATGCTCTGGGATACCTGATGCTTGCGGTCGATGATGATTTCAACTTTCATCCGTGTGCGCCTCATGTTACGCATTGTGAAAACACCTGTATTTTTGTACAGTACATTGGCGTTGTAAAGCCCTTTCCTCTTTCCACGGCATGGAGGCCCCATGGATAACCCCTTCTCCCCGCTCGAATGGCGCCGTATCAACCTGAGCCGCCAGGGGCTGCTGACCCCACCGACCGACCTGGCCGAGGCCGTGGCGCGCCTCGGTTATGTGCAGATCGACGCCATCCACGTGGTCGAGCGGGCCCACCACCATGTGCTGCACAGCCGCCTACCCGGCTACCATGGCGCCATGCTGGGCGAGGCGCTCGAGCGAGGCGAGCTGTTTGAGTACTGGTCCCACGCCGCCGCCCTGCTGCCGATGCAGGATTACCGCTTCAGCCTGCCGCGCAAGCTGGCCCTGCGCGAAGGGCAGCGCCATTGGTTCGAGCGCGACGCCCCCGTCATGGGGGAGGTACTGGCCCGCATCAGTGCCGAGGGGCCGCTCAAGGCAAGCGACTTCCAGCATCCGGGCCATAAGGGGGGCTGGTGGGAGTGGAAGCCGGCCAAGCGCGCGCTTGAGCAGCTGTTCATGGAGGGGGCCTTGATGGTGCGCCGGCGCGAGCGCTTCCAGAAGGTGTTCGATCTGACCGAGCGGGTGCTGCCGGCCGGCGTCGACACCCGCCCCCCGAGCGACGAGGAGTTCGCCTTTCATCTTGTGCGCCGCTTCATCGAGGCCCATGGCTACGGCACCTTGAAGCAGATGGGCTATCTGCGGCGCAATGTGCAGCCACACCTCAAGGCCGCGCTGGCAGCGCTGCACGAATCAGGCGAGCTGGCCTGTTTCAGCGCCCATGGCCAGACCCACTGGTTCGATGCCGCCTTGCAGATGCCCCCTGCCCTGCCTGATCGGGTCTGGCTGCTCAATCCGTTTGATAACCTGCTGATCCAGCGCGAGCGGCTGCGCCACTGGTTCGATTTTGACTATCAGCTCGAGGTCTATCTGCCCGAAGAGAAGCGGCGCTTTGGCTACTACACCCTGGCGGTGCTGTGGCAGGAGCAGTTCATCGGCCGCCTCGATGTCAAAGCCGACAGGGCGCGCCACCTGCTACAACTGCGCCGCCTGACCCTGGAGCCCGCAGCCTATGACGCGGCGGGCGGACTGCGCCCCTTCCTGCCGGCACTGGAAGCGGCGCTGGCCGATTATGCCCGCTTTAACGGCTGCACCCGCTGGAAGCTCGAGGCATGCAGCGACCGCACCCTGCGCAGCCACTACCGCAAACAGCAGTGGCTGGCGGATTAACGCGGTGCAGGCCGAGCCATTTGCCGCGCTTTGGTTTACCATGGTCACACCTTGCTGCGGTGCCCGCCACCGCCCAACCTTGAGCGGCAACGCCGCCCCATCTTGGACACCATGAGCAAAACAGCACATTCCGGCTCCCAGCCCACCCTCTACTTCCACGATTACGAGACCTTCGGGATCAGTCCGGCCAGGGATCGGCCGGCCCAGTTTGCCGGAGTACGCACCGATCTCGACTTCAACCTCATCGGCGATCCGCTGGTCATCTACTGCAAGCCGCCGGCGGACTACCTGCCCGAGCCGGAAGCCTGCCTCATCACCGGTATCACACCGCAAAAAGCCCAGCGCGACGGGTTGTGCGAGGCCGACTTCATCCGTCAGATCCACGACGAATTCGCCGCGCCGGGCACCTGCGTGCTCGGCTACAACAGCATTCGCTTCGACGACGAGGTGACCCGCTACACCCTCTATCGCAACTTTTACGATCCGTACGCCTACAGCTGGCAGAACGGCAACTCGCGCTGGGACATCCTCGACATGGTGCGCGCCTGCTACGCCCTGCGCCCGGAGGGCATCCAATGGTGCTTCGATGACGAGGGCAAGCCGAGCTTCAAGCTCGAGAACCTGACCCGAGCCAACGGCATCGGCCACGAGCAGGCCCACGACGCCCTCTCGGACGTGCTGGCCACCATCGCCATGGCCAAGCTCATCAAGACCGCCCAGCCACGCCTGTTTGACTACCTGTTCGAGCTGCGCAGCAAGCACAAGGTGAAGGCGCTCATCGACGTGGTGAACATGAAGCCGCTGGTGCACGTCTCGGGCATGTTCTCCCCCTGGCAGGGGGGCGCCAGCTGGGTGTCGCCGCTCGCTTGGCATCCGACCAACCAGAACGCGGTGATCGTGGTCGATCTCACCCGCGATCCCCAGGTGCTGCTCGATTTAGACGCCGCCGCCCTGCGCGAGCGCCTCTACACCCGTAAAGAGGATCTCGGCGAGCTGGCCGCGGTGCCGGTCAAGCTGGTGCACATCAACAAGTGCCCTGTGCTGGCGCCCGCCGCCACCTTGACGGCAGAGCGCGCCGACGAGCTGGGCATCGATCGCGAGCAGTGCCGCAAGAGCCTGGATCTGCTGCGCCGTCACCCGGAGATCCGCGAAAAGCTGGTCGAGGTATTCAGCCAGGAGTGGCAAGGCCCGGCCGACAGCGACCCCGATACCCAGCTCTATGCCGGCTTCTTCGGTCAGGGCGACAAGGCGGCCATGGAGTTGGTGCGCGCCACCCCCCCTGAGCTGCTCGGGGAGCGGGCCTTCTCGTTTAGCGATGCGCGCCTGCCCGAGCTGCTGTTTCGCTACCGGGCCCGCAACTGGCCGCACACCTTAAACGACGACGAGACGCGCCGCTGGCGTAGCCACTGCGCCGACTACTTTGCCACCCGTCTGCCCGATTACGCTCCGCGCTTGGAGGCGCTGGCCAGCCAGTATCAGGACGACGAGAAGCGTTTTACCCTGCTGCGCCAGCTCTACCTTTACCTGGAAAATCTGTGACTTTGTGAGCCCGCTCTCGCCTTTTCTCTTTTCGGTCTGGGGGCAGAGCGGGCATACTGCAAGAGGATGACCTGCGTGCAACTGCCGAGGAAAAGGATGGGAAAAACGAGCTCTGGATTGCTGTTGACTGCGCTGCTGGTGACCCTGCCCGCGGCCGCAACACCGACAGATCCCTTCTATCTGCTGGAGCTACCCAGCCAGGCCTATGGGGCACTGGCCGGCACCTTTTCCCACCTCTACAACGCCACCGACTTCACCCCGACCATCACCAACAGCTACTTCAGCCGCTCCGATCTCTACAACTTCGCCGGGGTGCCGCTCGCCATCACGGCGCGCAACGGCTTTCAGTTCGAGCTGTTCGGTCAACTCTACAGCCAAGCTTCGCAGGGCTATGTGCACATGAGTGAGGATCAATCCCTCTACGGGGTGATCCGCGCCGACCTGATGGGCAGCCAGCGTAACCAGATTGCCGGGGGCGCGGGCCTCGGTGTGCCGCTCAGCCCCTCCCTCTCCCTCAAGGCCATCGCCTCGACCAACGAGATCCCGGGCTATGGGCCGGCCAACCTCGCCGTCGGCATGGAGTGGCACTTCTAGCCGTACCGGCGCACAGATGAAAACAAAAAGAGGCCCGCGGGCCTCTTTTTATTGATCAGGGCAGCCACACCACCTGCCCTTCGCCCGGTTGCAGCTCCAGCATCGTGCCAAGCGGGCGTTCATCCCAGAACGAACGGGCCCCGGCGGGCAGCGAAACACGCCGGCTCGCCTCACCCCAGTTGAACAGGCATTGCAAGCGGTGGCCATGCCACGCCAGCTCGCCACAGGCAAAGTCCAGGCTGGCAAAGTGTGCTGCCGGTGCCTTCGCTTGGCACAGCGCCAGCAAGCGGTGCAACCGCGCGGCCTGCTCGGGCGCCAGATCGCGCAACCGATCGCCGGCCAGCACCATGCCCCCGCCCGCCACCATGGCCGCCAGATGGAAGGCATACTCTGCGGCGCTGGCATGCTGGCCGGGGAGATCCCGCAAGCAGACGCAGTCAGGATCGAGCATCCAGAGCTGCTCCCCCTGCCAGGCTCGGCAGAAAAGCTCGCGGGCAATCTGGCGGATCCGCGGGCCATTTCGCTCCACGTCATCGCCCACCCTCATGCCATCGACCAGCCCGATACTCGGCCAGATGGGGGCATTGCAGCCAAGCAGGAAGGAGGCCTCCCCGGCACCGCGACGCACGGCCGCCATGCCACGCCGATACGCCTCGATGCGGGTGGCGCCTGCATCGAAGAAGCGTCCGCCGTGGATGGCGCCCCAGAAGTTGGCATCGAGCTTGAAGTAATCGATGCCCCACTGCTGGCGCAGCGTGCGAAACAGGCTCTCGAGGTGCTGCTGCACCTCGGGATGGGTGCCGTCGAGCACATACCAGGGGGTGCAACGCCAACCTCCGTAGGTGACCGCCTCGGCCGGCAAGGGGTGACCCTGCTCATCCTTGACGAACCAGTCGGGGTGGTCGCGAAACAACTGCGAGCCCGGCTCGGCGATGAAGGGGGCGACCCAGAGCGCACTCTTGCGCCCGGCGGCACGGATCTCGGCGGCCAGCCCCGGCACGCCCCCGGCAAAGCGCGCTGAGGGGGTCAGCCAATCTCCCATGAAGGCCTGATAGCCATCGTCGATCTGCACGTACTCGAGTTCAGGAAAACGCGCCTGCATCTGGGCCAGGTTCTCGCGGATATCCGCCTCGGTCACCTCGGCATAGTAGTGATACCAGGAGCACCAACCGCTCGGCCGGCGCCCTGCCCTGCCGCCGTGGCGCTCGGCCAGGCGGCGACCGAGCTCGCTCAAGAGCGCCGCGCGATCCGGCCCTTCCAGACAGAGCAGCGCCTCGCTGTGCCAGTGACCGCTCGGCGGCAGACGTTGACCCTCGCAGCGCATGACGATCTGTAACCGCCCGCTGGGATAGAGGCGAAACTCGCCACCAAAGCGCTCGGTACTGGCGAAGGCGAGCAGCAGCCAGCCGGTTGGCGTCTCGACCAGCAGCAGGTTGTGAACGGTGTGAAACCCTTCATCGCGGGTGATGCGATAGACGGCGGCATCGGGGCAGCGTCCAACGGGCTCGGGGTGTGACCAAGTGCCCATGGTTTGGGCCAGCATCTGAAAGCCCTCCCCATAAATAGGGGCGTCGGCCAGACCGAGATCACCATCAAACAAGGGCCAGGCTTGCAAAGGCAAGGGCGCTTGGGTCAGGTTGTCGAGGCGCACCTCGGCGCAGGGGCCATTCCAGGCAACGGTGGCCAGCATGCCGGGATGGGGCGCACCACAAGCCAGGGTGCGCAGGGACGCGAGCAAAGTCACGCATACCTCTCTTTTTGTGGAACTGATGCCGGATTATTTGGCCTTTGCGCCCGCTTGTCCCTTCAGCATGAGAGGGGATCTGTTAAACTGCGCCCTTGCTCACATTTCTCAGGAGGGAGTGCCCATGTCGTTTCCCTTATTGCTGGCCTACCTGCGCGATGGTGCCGTGATCCTGGCGGCCTTGCTGCTGGGTAAGGGGCTCGCTGCCCTGCTGCCCTTCCCCTTTCCGGGCAGCATCATAGGTATGCTGATCCTGTTTCTGCTGCTCTCCACCCAGTTGGTGCGTCTGGCCTGGGTCGAACGTGGCGCCACCTTGTTGCTGCGCCACATGGGGATCTTGTTCGTGCCGGTCGCGGTCGGGCTGGTGGCCTGGCTCGAGCCGCTCCATGACTCTTTGCCGCTCATCCTCATCACCATCCTCAGTGGCATCGTGTTGATCCTGGCCTGCGTCGGCCATCTCTATCAGAGGATGAACAAGCAATGATGTTCTGGCTCGCCCTGCCACTGACCGTAGTGCTCTACTCACTGACCCGCACCCTCTATCGTCATCTCTCCTGGCCCGTGATCAACCCGGTGCTGCTGCCGACCCTGGTGATCGTCGCCCTGCTGCTCATGTTCCACCTGCCGCTTGAGCAGTACCAGCAAGGCACCACGCCGCTGACCATACTGCTCGAGCCCGCCGTGGTCGCTCTGGCGCTGCCCCTCTACCAGCAGGCACGGCAGATCCGCGCCAAGCTCAAGCCCATCCTGCTCTGCTGCCTGCTCTCGGTCGTGATCTCCATCAGCACCACCTTGCTGATCGGCCACCTCCTCGGCGCCGACACCAGCATGCTGGCCTCCATCGCCACCAAGTCGATCACCACCCCGCTGGCCATGAGCGTCAGTCAATCCCTCGGTGGCATCCCTGCCATCGCCGCCGCCATCGTGGTGGTGGTCGGGGTCACCGGGGCGCTGATCGGCTTTCCGCTGCTCAAGCTGCTCCGGGTCACCGATCCGGAGGCCCAGGGGCTGGCCATGGGCGCCTGTGCCCACGCCGTCGGCACCGCTGCCAGCGCCGAGCAGGGGATCACCCAGGGCGCCTTCTCCTCACTGGCCATGGTGGTGTGCGGCATCCTCACCGCGCTGGCTGCACCGCTGCTGTTTGCCCTCTATCACCTGCTGGGGGCATGAGCGCGCTGCGAGCTGGCGCACAGTTTGAGGTTGATAAACGTTTCGCAGGCCTGGGGGGGAGCCGCTCCCCCCTTGGTCGTGATCACCGTCACTATTTTCTCCTGCGCCACTGCCGTACAATGCCCCCCCGATTGGCCATGAGGAAGAGTCATGCATCCCCGTTTTGCCAAGCCTTTTGCCGACCTGCCGGCCTCATTGCAGGATGTCCTCTCCCCCCTGTTGGATCAGGATTTCAACGCCCGCTTCACCCCGGCCCAGATCGTCGAACTCAAGTGCGCCAGCCAGCTCGATGACAGGGCGCTGCGCCTGGCGCTGCTGCCGCTGGCCGCCGCCTGCTCAGTCGCGCCCATCTCTCGCTTCTATGTGGGGGCCATCGCCAGTGGTCTGAGCGGTGCTTGGTATCTGGGGGCCAACATGGAGTTTGCCGGTCAGGGGCTGTTTCACTCGATCCACGCCGAGCAATCGGCCATCTCTAATGCCTGGCTCGGTGGTGAGACCGGGATAAGCGAGATCACCGTCAACTACACCCCGTGTGGCCACTGCCGCCAGTTCATGAACGAACTGAGCACCGCCAAGAGCATGGCCGTGACCCTGCCAGATGATCACAGCCCGCTGCAGGCGTTCCTGCCCCACTCCTTTGGCCCGGGCGACCTTCAAATCAGCGATGCCCTGATGAGCCCGCAGGCGCATCCGCTGCACCTTGAGAGCCGCGATCCCCTTGAGCTGGCCGCCCTGGCAGCGGCACGCAGCAGTTACGCGCCTTATAGCCAGGGTTATGCCGGGGTGGCCGTGGAGTGCGAAAATGGCCGGATCTACGAGGGACGCTACGCCGAGAACGCGGCCTTCAACCCCAGCCTGCCCCCCATGCAGATGGCCTGCACCCACGCGGTGCTGGCCGGCGCATCGCTTGCCGACATCCGCCGGGTGGTGCTGGTCGAAAACCGGGCCGGCCTCGTCAGCCAGCTTGATGGCACCCTCTCCGTCATCAAGACGCTGCCCGGGGAGATCGCCTTTCGTCATCATGCGCTGTAACACGCTGACGCTTGCGCATTATTAGGTAAAGAATCAGTAAAATGATTGGCCTCGATAGAGGCCATCGTATAGGATGCCCGGCTCAAGCAGCCCGGGCTTTTCTTTGCCGGCTGCGCCGTCACGACAGAGGATTCATCATGAAATACCCCGCTCTCATCGCAGCTGGCCTGCTGAGCCTCACCACCTTCGCCGCCGCTGCCGCCCCCTGCCAGCAGGCTCATCATAACTGCGGCAACGCCAAGGCCGTGCACCAGCAACACGATGGCAAGTCGTCAAACAAGCGCCACTCGACCCACAAGTCAGGCCACCATCAGACGGGCAAAAACCAGCCGGCCCACAAGCCCAGCCATCACCAGACGAGCAAAGATCAGCCGGTCCGCAAGCCCAGCCACCACCAGACGAGCAAAGATCAACCGGCCCGCAAGCCCGCAGATCTATCGTCACGCCCGCACCCCTCCGCGCCACTCAAGCGCTGATCCCTCGATGCCGATGCTTGCCATCGGCATCCTCTTTTCTGCGCGGGTGCATTGCCTTTTCCCACCCCTCCCCACAAAATACTGGTTATTCATACAGTGCATGGGTGATGCAGATGGCAGGGCGTGGCAGCAGCAACAATGTGGATCACCGGTTTACCTTGCAGCGCATCGAGACCGTCGATGATGGCTGGTGGCAAGCGCATAGCGCCCCTGCCCCCACCACCTCGGTCAGCGAGATCAACGCCCGCTCCATCATCAGCCGCAACCGCTCGCCCGATGTCCCTTTCAATGCCTCGATCAACCCCTATCAAGGGTGTGAGCATGGCTGCATCTACTGCTATGCCAGACCGAGCCATGCCTACCTAGAGCTCTCCCCCGGCCTCGACTTCGAGACCCGGCTGTTTGCCAAGCAAAATGCCGCCGCGCTGCTGCGCGCCGAGTTTGCCCGCCCCGGTTACCAACCCGAGGTGATCTGCATCGGCGCCAACACCGATCCCTATCAGCCCATCGAGCAGCGACTGCGGCTCACCCGCCAGTTGCTCGAGGTGATGCGCGATCACCACCATCCGGTGACCCTGATCACCAAGAGCGCCATGGTGCTGCGCGATCGGGACATACTGGCCGAGCTGGCGGCCGAGGGGTTATGCCGGGTGATGGTGTCGGTGACGACGCTCGATGAGGGGCTGCGCCGGCGGCTAGAGCCACGCACCACGCCAGGCCAAGGAAGAGTGAGGGTGATAGAGCAGCTCAACCGTGCCGGCGTGCCGGTCGGCGTGCTGGCCGCCCCCATGATCCCCCGCCTCAACGAACACGAGCTGGAGCGGATCTTGGAAGGCGCGGCAGCCGCCGGCGCTGACTGCGCCGGCTACATACTGCTCCGGCTGCCCCACGAGCTGGCCCCCCTGTTCACGCAGTGGCTGGCCGAGCACTATCCCCAGCGTCAGGAGGCAGTGCTCTCAATCCTGCGCCAGAGCCGCGCGGGGGCGCTCAACAGTCCGGCGTTTGGTACCCGGATGCGGGGTGAAGGGGAGTTTGCCGCCCTGCTGGCTCAGCGTTTTCGCCTGGCGGTGCGCCGCCTCGGGCTCGATCGCTCGCCAGCACCACTGCGCTGTGACGGCTTCCGCCGTCCTGGCGAGCAGCTTGCCCTCTTCTAGCGCCCGCCGCGCAGAGGCGCGCCGGGACTCTCTTCCTGCCCCTCCCACTCCTGCAACGCCTGCGGTTGCGACGGCGCATCCCCCCACATCAGGCACCAGAGATCCCAGAAGATCCAACTGCTCATCTCACGCCCTCCTTATCACGGTCACCATCGAGCCTGACACAGCGCCATGACATCCCCGTGACGGAGATAAAAAAAGAGCGCCTATTGGCGCTCTTTTTCATCGGGAGGGGCTTACTCGGCGGTGTCGTCTGCCGGGCTTTCGCCCTCGGCGCTCACGTCACCTTCGGTGCTTACGTCACCCTCGAGCGGCTCGAGCTCATCATCGTCATCGCTCTCGGCGATACGCTGCAAGCCGACCACGCACTCCTCTTCACCGGTGCGGATGAGGCGCACACCACCGGTATTACGACCGATGACGCTCACTTCACTGACACGGGTGCGAACCAGAGTACCGCCATCGGTGATGAGCATGATCTGGTCGGTCTCGTCGACCTGGATCGCGTCAATCACCTTGCCGTTGCGCTCGTCCACCTTGATGGAGATAACGCCCTGGGTGGCACGGCTCTTGGTCGGATATTCGTCCAGCGCGGTGCGCTTGCCGTAGCCATTTTCGGTCGCGGTGAGGATGGCGCCATCGCCACGGGGCACGATGAGGGAGACCACCTTGTCAGCGGCGCCCAGCTTGATGCCACGCACGCCAGCGGCGGTCCGGCCCATCGGGCGCACGCCCTTGAAGCTGCCGCCCTTGCTTTCGCCTTCGGCGGCGTCGTCATCGGACTCGGCCTCGTCACCCTCTTCCACTTGATCCTCGGCACGGCCGGCGCCTTCGAAGAAGCGCACCACCTTACCGGCGTCAGAGAAGAGCATGATCTCGTTGCTGCCGTCGGTGATGTCGACACCGATGAGCTCATCCCCTTCCTTCAGGTTGATGGCCCGGATCCCCGAGGAGAGCGGACGGCTAAAGTCGGAGAGGCTGGTCTTCTTCACGGTGCCGTTGGCGGTGGCAAAGAAGACGTACTTGTCCGCATCGTACTCCTTGACCGGCAGGATGGCGGTGATGCGTTCACCCTCTTCCAGCGGCAGCAGGTTGATGATGGGACGGCCGCGGGCGCCACGGGAAGCCTCCGGCAGCTGATAGACCTTGAGCCAGTACACCTTGCCACGGGTCGAGAAGCACAAAATGGTGTCGTGGGTGTTGGCCACCAGCAGGCGCTCGACGAAGTCCTCTTCCTTGATACGGGTCGCGGACTTGCCCTTGCCGCCACGGCGCTGGGCTTCGTAATCGGAGAGCGGCTGATACTTCACGTAGCCCTGGTGGGACAGGGTCACTACCACGTCTTCCGGGGTGATCAGATCTTCGATGTTGATCTCGGCGCTGGAGGCGCTGATCTCGGTGCGACGCTCGTCGCCATACTGCTCGCGCACGGCCAGCAGTTCACCCTGGATCACCTCCATCAGGCGGGTCGGGCTCGCCAGGATGTGCAGCAGCTCGGCGATGAGATCGAGCAGGGATTGATACTCTTCGAGGATCTTCTCATGCTCGAGGCTGGTCAGCTTGTGCAGACGCAGGTCGAGGATGGCCTGGGCCTGCTGCTCGGTCAGGTGGTAAAGACCGTCGCGGATACCGAACTCGGGCTCCAGCCACTCGGGACGGGCAGCGTCGCCACCGGCCTTCTCCAGCATGGCGGCCACGTTGCCGAGCGCCCACCCCCTGGCGACCAGACCGGCTTTCGCCTCGGCCGGAGTCGCGCTGTGGCGGATCAGCTCGATGATGGGGTCGATGTTGGCCAGCGCGACCGCCAGACCTTCCAGGATGTGGGCCCGATCACGCGCCTTGCGCAGTTCGAACACGGTGCGACGGGTCACCACTTCGCGGCGATGCAGCAAGAAGGCTTCCAGCATCTCCTTGAGGTTGAGCACCTTGGGCTGGTTGTTATCCAGCGCCACCATGTTCATACCGAAGGTGGTCTGCATCTGGGTGTGCTTGTAGAGATTGTTCAGCACAATCTCGCCAGACTCACCGCGCTTGATCTCGATGACGATGCGCATGCCGTCCTTGTCGGACTCATCGCGCAGGGCACTGATCCCCTCGACCTTCTTCTCTTTGACCAGCTCGGCGATCTTCTCGATGAGGCGCGCCTTGTTGACCATGTAGGGGATCTCGTGAACGATGATGGTCTCGCGACCACTCTTGTCGTCCACTTCCACTTCCGCCTTGGCCCGCACATAGATGGAGCCACGGCCGGTACGGTACGCCTGCAGGATGCCAGAACGACCGTTGATGATACCGCCGGTGGGGAAGTCGGGGCCCGGGATGTACTCCATCAGCTCGTCGATGCCGATGTCGCCATTCTCGATCAGGGCCAGACAGCCGTTGATCACCTCGGTGAGGTTATGAGGCGGGATGTTGGTGGCCATGCCCACCGCAATACCGGAGGAGCCATTCACCAGCAGGTTCGGCACCTTGGTCGGCAGCACAGCCGGGATCTGTTCGGTGCCATCATAGTTGGGCACCCAGTCCACGGTTTCTTTGTCGAGATCGGCCAGCAGCTCGTGGGAGATGCGCGCCATACGCACTTCGGTGTAACGCATGGCCGCGGCGCTATCGCCATCGACCGAACCGAAGTTGCCCTGACCATCGACCAGCATGTAGCGCATGGAAAAATCCTGCGCCATCCGGACTATGGTGTCATACACGGCACTGTCGCCGTGCGGGTGGTATTTACCGATTACGTCACCGACCACACGGGCCGATTTCTTGTAGGGCTTGTTCCAGTCATTGCCGAGCTCGTTCATTGCGAACAGCACGCGGCGGTGAACCGGTTTCAAGCCATCACGCACATCCGGCAGGGCTCGTCCCACGATGACGCTCATGGCGTAATCGAGATAGGAACTCTTGAGCTCTTCCTCAATGTTGACCGGCGTGATCTCTCTGGCCAGATCGCTCATAGAAAGCCTTAATCCCTATTTAGTTGTTCTTTGGCTTAAACAGCGCGTCATATTAACACATGGCGCCTAAATGCTTAAGCCAAAAACGGTTCTGGCCTGTCAGGGGGTGTCCGTTATAATGCCCGCAAAATGTCAGGACCGCCCCCCGGCGGTCAGCCAGAGGAAGTGTTGCGCATGAATGCTGAACAGATCGCCGCCAGCGGCAACGTCGATTCGTCGGAAATCGCCAAGTTCGAGGCCATCGCCTCGCGCTGGTGGGATCTCGAGGGGGAATTCAAGCCACTGCACCAGATCAATCCGGTGCGTCTGGAGTGGATTGATACCCAATGCGGCGGCCTGTTTGGCAAGAAGGTGCTCGACATCGGCTGCGGTGGCGGCATCCTGGCCGAGAGCATGGCCCGCCGCGGCGCCATCGTGACCGGCATCGACATGGGCAAAGAGCCGCTTTCGGTGGCCCGTCTGCACGCCCTCGAGCAGGGGGTAGAGCTCGAATACCGGCAGATCACCGCCGAAGCCCACGCCCTAGAGGCCGCCGGTCAGTATGATGTGGTGACCTGCATGGAGATGCTCGAGCACGTACCGGACCCGGCATCAGTGCTGCGCGCCATCGCCACCCTGGTGCGCCCCGGTGGCCAGGTGGTGGTCTCGACCATCAACCGCAACCCCAAGTCGTTTCTCATGATGATCGTCGGCGCCGAGTATCTGCTGAAGATGGTGCCCAAGGGCACCCATGACCACGCCAAGTTCATCATGCCGGCCGAGCTGTGCCACATGGCCGAGCGGGCCGGCCTGCTGGTGCGCGCGATGAGTGGCGTCCACTACCGCCCCCTGGCGGGGGATTTTCGCCTCGGCGCCAACGTCGACGTTAACTACATGGTCTCCTTGGTGCGTCCGGAGGGAGAGCGATGAGCCAGGTCACCGCGGTGCTGTTCGATCTCGACGGCACCCTGCTCGACACGGCGCCGGATCTCGGCGCCGCCGTCAACCACGTGTTGGTAGAAGAGGGGTTTGCCCCCTTGAGCGAACACATCATTCGCCAGACCACCTCCCACGGCGCACTCGGCCTGCTGCGGGCAGGCCTCGGTGACGAGCAGCTTGAAGAGCTCGGCGCCGCGCGCCTGCGCACGGCCCTGCTCGACTATTACGCCGCCCATCTTTGTATCGGTACTCGCCCCTATGAGGGGATGATCGATCTCATCGACTGGCTTGAGGATCAGGCCATGCCATGGGGCATTGTCACCAACAAGCCCGGCTTTCTCACCGAGCCGCTGCTGGCCCAGTTGCCGGCCCTCAAGGGGTGCGGTGTCACGGTCAGCGCCGACACCCTGCCAGTGCGCAAACCCGATCCCGCTCCCCTTTTCTATGCCTGTGAACGGCTCGGGGTGAACCCGGCCACCACCTTATATGTGGGGGATCATCTGCGCGACATCGAGGCCGGCCGCAACGCCGGCATGCCGACGGCGATCGCGGGCTGGGGATATCTCGATGAGCGTGAAGATCCCGCAGACTGGCAAGCCGACCTGCACTTCGATACGGTGCAGGCGCTGCATCACTGGCTGCGAATGCGTCGCTAAGAGCGCGTGTGTCGCCCTGCTCTCTCCCCTTCCAGCCCACGGGGTGTCGTCAACTTCTGACAGAGGTTGCACAGCCAATAAACAGTGCGTTGGCACTAGTAAAAAGTGCCTCTCGGTGCAAGCAAAATAGTTGCGATAAATTTTGCCTCTGCCCGGATCCAGGGGGTGGGAAAGCGCAGGGAAGAGTTGCCGACTCCCTCGCTGTGAGCAGACACTAACAGTCACGCCAGACTCACACCTTATCCACAGGTAATGCACCCATTGATGGATTGCAAAGACGTGTTTATCTCACTATCTTGTAGTCCGGTTTGAAAATAACACTATATCTTGTGCCTCACCCGCCAGCCTTAGCTGACGCGGGTGAGGGTTTTCGGGAATCAAAAATAAGAAGGTCAACTCATGAACTTGTTTGTGACTAAGCGCAACGGCAATAAAGAGCCGATCGATCTGGACAAGATCCACCGTGTACTGGATTGGGCCGCCGAAGGGCTCGATAACGTCTCCGTCTCCCAGGTTGAGCTCAAGTCACACATCCAGTTCTACGACGGCATTCGCACCTCCGATATCCACGAGACCATCATCAAGGCGGCCGCCGATCTGATCTCCCAAGAGAGCCCGGACTACCAGTACATGGCCGCCCGTCTGGCCATCTTCCACCTGCGCAAGAAGGCCTATGGCCAATTCGAGCCGCCCCACCTCTACCAGCACATCGCCAAGCTGGTCGACATGGGCAAGTACGACAAGCACCTGCTGGAAGACTACACCCAGGCCGAATTCGACGAGCTGCACGCGCATCTCGATCACAACCGTGACATGACCTTCTCCTACGCGGCCGTCAAGCAGCTTGAGGGGAAATATCTGGTACAGAACCGGGTCACCGGCGAGATCTACGAGAGCCCGCAGTTCCTCTATATGCTGGTGGCGGCCTGCCTCTTCTCCAAGTACCCGAAGAGCACCCGTCTCGATTACGTCAAGCGCTTCTATGACGCAGTTTCGACCTTCAAGATCTCCCTGCCGACCCCGATCATGAGCGGCGTGCGTACCCCGACCCGTCAGTTCAGCTCCTGCGTGCTGATCGAGTGCGACGACAGCCTGGACTCCATCAACGCCACCGCCAGCGCCATCGTGCGTTACGTCTCCCAGCGGGCCGGCATCGGCATCAACGCCGGTCGCATCCGCGGTCTGGGTAGCCCGATCCGGGGCGGTGAAGCCTTCCATACCGGCTGCATCCCCTTCTACAAGTACTTCCAGACGGCGGTGAAGTGCTGCTCCCAGGGCGGCGTGCGCGGCGGTGCTGCGACCCTGTTCTACCCCCTGTGGCACATCGAAGTCGAAAGCCTGCTGGTGCTGAAAAACAACCGCGGCGTGGAAGAGAACCGGGTTCGCCACATGGACTACGGGGTGCAGATCAACAAGCTGATGTACCAGCGCCTCATCAAGGGCGGTGACATCACCCTGTTCTCCCCGTCCGATGCACCGGGCCTGTACGACGCCTTCTTTGCCGATCAGGACAAGTTCGAGCAGCTCTACGTCCAGTACGAGCAGGATCCCTCGATCCGCAAGAAGACCCTCAAGGCGGTCGATCTCTTCTCCCTGATGATGCAAGAGCGCGCCGGCACCGGCCGCATCTACATCCAGAACGTGGATCACTGCAACACCCACAGCCCGTTCGATCCAGCCGTGGCCCCGGTACGCCAGTCCAACCTGTGCCTTGAGATTGCGCTGCCGACCAAGCCGCTCAACAACATCGACGATGAGAACGGCGAGATTGCCCTGTGCACCCTCTCCGCCTTCAACCTCGGCGTCATCAACAAGCTCGAGGATCTCGAAGAGATGGCCGAGCTGACCGTGCGTGCCCTGGATGCCCTGCTCGACTATCAGGACTACCCGATCGGTGCCGCCAAGAAGGGCAGCATGAACCGCCGTACCCTGGGGATTGGCGTCATCAACTACGCCTATTACCTCGCTAAGAACGGCGCCCGTTACTCCGACGGCTCCGGCCTGGCCCTGACCCACCGCACCTTCGAGGCGATCCAGTACTACCTGCTGAAGGTCTCGGTGCAGCTGGCCCGCGAGTTTGGTGCCTGCCCCTCCTTCAACGAGACCACCTACGCCCAGGGCATCCTGCCGATCGACACCTACAAAAAGGATCTCGACGGCCTGTGCAACGAGCCGCTGCACTACGACTGGGAGTCGCTGCGCGAAGAGATCAAGCGCGTGGGTCTGCGTAACTCCACCCTGACCGCCCTGATGCCGAGCGAGACCTCCAGCCAGATCTCCAACGCCACCAACGGCATCGAGCCGCCGCGCGGCCTGGTGTCGGTCAAGGCCTCCAAGGATGGCATCCTCAAGCAGGTGGTGCCGGAATACAGCCGCCTCAAGGATCAGTACGAACTGTTGTGGCAACAGCCGAGCGTCGATGGCTACCTGCAACTGGTCGGGATCATGCAAAAGTTCGTGGATCAAGCGATCTCCGCCAACACCAACTATGATCCGGCCCGCTTCGAGGGTGGTAAGGTGCCGATGAAGCAGCTGCTCAAGGATCTGCTGACCGCCTACAAATACGGGGTCAAGACCCTCTACTACCACAACACCCGTGACGGTGCCGACGACACGCAGACCGATCTGCAAGATGACGGCTGTGCCAGCGGTGCATGCAAGATCTGATACGATGGGCGGGAGGTAATACTCCCGCCCTGCTGCTTTGGTTTATCCCCTCGTTCCCACTTATTTTTTGAAAAGAAGAAGCTATCGCCATGGCCTACACCACCTTCAGTCAAACCAAGAATGACCAGCTCAAAGAGCCCATGTTCTTCGGCCAGCCGGTCAACGTGGCTCGTTACGATCAACAGAAGCACGAAGTCTTCGAGCGGCTGATCGAGAAGCAGCTCTCCTTCTTCTGGCGCCCTGAAGAGGTGGACGTGTCGCGCGATCGCATCGACTACCAGGCCCTGCCCCCCCACGAGCAGCACATCTTCATCTCCAACCTGAAGTACCAGACCCTGCTCGACTCCATTCAGGGACGCAGCCCCAACGTCGCCCTGTTGCCGCTGGTGTCGCTGCCGGAGCTGGAGACCTGGATCGAGACCTGGTCCTTCTCCGAGACCATTCACTCCCGCTCCTATACCCATATCATCCGCAACATCGTCAACGATCCGGCGCTGGTGTTCGATGACATCGTGACCAACGATCAGATCCTGAAGCGCGCCAGCTCCATCAGCCACTTCTATGACGACCTGATCGAGGCGACCGCCGTTTACAATCTGCACGGTGAAGGTACCCACACCATTGCCGGCAAGACGGTGCCCCTGACCCTGCGCACGCTCAAGAAGAAGCTCTATCTGTGCCTGATGAGCGTCAATGCGCTGGAAGCGATCCGCTTCTACGTCAGCTTTGCCTGCTCCTTCGCCTTCGCCGAGCGCGAGCTGATGGAGGGCAACGCCAAGATCATCAAGCTCATCGCCCGTGACGAGGCGCTGCACCTGACCGGCACCCAGCACATGCTGAACCTGATGCGCAGCGGCAACGACGACCCCGAGATGGCCGAAATTGCCCAGGAGTGCGAGCAGGAGTGCTTTGAGCTGTTCAAGGAGGCCGCCATCCAGGAGAAGGAGTGGGCCGAATACCTGTTCCAGGGCGGCTCCATGATCGGCCTGAACAAGGACATCCTGTGCCAGTATGTCGAGTACATCACCAACCTGCGCATGAGCGCGGTCGGCCTGCAACCGGCCTTCGCCGCCAAGCAGAACCCGATCCCCTGGATCAACACCTGGCTCTCCTCCGACAACGTGCAGGTGGCCCCGCAGGAGGTCGAGATCAGCTCTTACCTGGTCGGCCAGATCGACAGTGAGGTAAGCCACGAAGATCTCGGCGACTTCGAACTCTGATGACGGTGATCGCGCGCCCGCTGGACGTCGAGCAGCGTCCGCGGATCCACACCGAGGCCGGCCCCATGCAGCCGGCACCGGGGGAAACCCTGCTCGAGACCCTCGAGCGCCACGGTATCGAGGTCGAATATCAGTGTCGCAGCGGCTACTGTGGCGCCTGCCGCACACCGCTGCTGGCCGGGACCGTCGACTACCTGCAGACACCGCTGGCCTTCGTGGCCAGCGGAGAGTGCCTCCCCTGCTGCTGCCGGCCGGTGGGCTCGGTGCAGCTCTCGCTCAAGCGCGCTCGCTGATCCGCTGATGGATAAAAAAAACGGCCAACATCTGTTGGCCGTTTTTGTTTGTGGGCATTTAACCCTTTTTCTTTCCCGTGAGCCGACTGCTGAGATCGGCGGTGATATATGCCGCCTCCTGCAAGAAGGCATCCGGCGCCTCATAGTCAGCCGGCAGCGCATCTAGGGATTTCACCTGCGGCTTACCCATGCGCTTTAAGCGCTCGTTGGTACGCACCAGGGCCAGCGCATCTTGCTTCTCCTGCTCGGCACGACGCTCTGCCTCATTGAGGGAGACCGACTTTCTGTCTTTCTCCTTCTTGTATTCAGCAATGTCCTGTTGCAGGTAGGCAAACTCCGGATCGCGCGTGGCGCGGGCCTGATAACGCTCGTCAAGCTGAGGTAGCAGGGACGAGAAGCTCCCTACCCGCTGATAGCGCGCCGAGGCAATCTTGTCCCACGGCAAGGCATTGGGCTCCTGACTCTCGCCGGTCTCCTCATGGGGAATGGCCGTCGGGAAGGCGATGTCCGGCACCACCCCCTTGTTCTGGGTACTGCCACCGTCGATGCGGTAGAACTTGGCGATGGTGTACTGGACGTGGCCAAGCGGCTCGTCGTAGAAGTCATACACCTTGGCGAGACTGCGGTGCTGCTGCACCGTGCCCTTGCCAAACGAGTTCTCACCGATGATGACGGCGCGGCCGTAATCCTGCATGGCTGCCGCAAAGATCTCGGAAGCCGAGGCGCTGTAGCGATCGATGAGCACGCTCATCGGGCCGCCGTAGTAGACCTGACCATCATCATCGCTGTTGACGGTGATCCGCCCCATGTGATCGCGGATCTGCACCACGGGGCCGGCATTGATGAACAGGCCGCTCAGGGCGGAGGCCTCGGTCAGGGCACCGCCACCGTTGCTGCGCAAGTCGACCACCAAGCCGTCAATCTTCTGCTTGTTGAGGGTGGCCAGCTCTTTGATCACATCCTCGTGCAGGTTGACGTAGAAGCTTGGGATCTCGATGACCCCGATCTTCTTGCCCTCGGCGCTCAGCACCTTGGACTTGGCGGCCCTGTCTTCCAGACGCACCTTGTCACGGGTCAGCTCGATGACCTCGGTCTTGACCGTGGCCCCCTTGCCCCGTTGGATCTCAAGGCGCACCTTGCTCCCCTTGGGCCCCTTGATGAGATCGACCACCTCATCGAGGCGCCAGCCGATCACGTCGACCACCTTGCCGTCCGCCTGCCCGACCCCGGTGATCTTGTCATCGGGTTTGAGCTGGTTGGACTTGGCAGCCGGGCCACCGGGCACCAGAGAGCGGATAACGGTAAAGTCATCCTCGGCCTGCAACACGGCGCCAATCCCCTCCAGCGAGAGATTCATCTCGGAGTTGAACCGGTCGGCATTGCGTGGGGAGAGGTAGCTGGTGTGCGGCTCGATGGCGCGGGCGAAGGAGTTCATGAAGAGCTGGAACACGTCTTCGCTCTCGGTCTGAGACATGCGCTTGATGGCGTTGTTGTAACGCTTGGCCAGCAGCTCCTTGATCTCGGGCCACTCCTTACCGGAGAGCTTGAGACTCAAGGCATCGTACTTGACCCGTTGCCGCCACAGCTCGTTGAGCTCGTCGTTGCTCTTGGGCCAGGGCGACTTGGCGCGGTCGAAGACGTATTCGTCCTTCTGGGTGAAATCAAACGGCGTATCGAGCAGCTTGAGCGCATAGACGTAACGCTCGTAGCGACGCTGCTGGCTCAGGTTAAACATGTCATAAGCGGGATCGAGACGACCCCGCTCTAGATCCTTGTTAAATCCGCTGCGGTATTTCTCGAAGCGTTCGATGTCAGCCGCAAGAAACAGGTTGCGACTGTAATCGAGGCCCTCCAGATACTTGTCAAAGATCTGGCCGGAAAAGGCGGCATCCAGCTGGAACTGCTTGTAGTGAGAGCGGGTAAACAGATTGGTGATCCGTTTGCTGGCAGTGGCATGCTGACTCTCCTGGTTGAGAACCGGCAGGTCACTCTCCTTGAGCACGGGCTCGACCGCCTGGGCAAACCCGGCCAGGGCCAGGCTACAGGCGATGATGGAATAACGAATGACGCCTTGCTTCAAAAAATGCCTCCTTAGAGGACCAGGTGTTCAAATTTGACACGCAGCATCATGCCGGTCTGCAGCTGAACTTGCACGTCATCCTTGGTGATCTCCTTGATGGTGGCGGCCATCGGAGATTTACCCAGTACCACCTTGACCCCCTGCTCGAGCTTGAGCTCGCCAGCGTTCACCGGGGTCAGCACCGGAGCGGCCACCTTGCGCGGCTGCGGACGACGGGGCTTCTTGGGCTTATCGGATTTGTCAGCCTTGTCAGCCTTGTCAGCCTTGTCAGCGTTATCGGCCTTGCCGGCGGCGGCATTGGAGGCCCGACGGCTGGCAAAGACACGATCCTTGCTCTCCTTCAGTGCCTGCTTGGCATGCTCGATGTGCTCTTCGGTCAGCAGCTCACCGGGGTTGCCGTCGAGATCGACACGGGCCATACCGGCCTTGAGGCCATGCAGATAACGCCAGCTGGAGGTGTATTGACGCAGGGCTGAGCGCAGCAGGGTCTTGGATACCTTGGGATCGTCGGTCAGACGTTCGGCCAGATCCTGGAAGATGCCGATCTTGAGCGGCTTGGCTTCCCCTTCGGCGATGAAGCAGGCGGGGAACTTCTCCACCAGATAGGCAATGACCTCTTTACTGTTCTTCAGCTTTTCAGTGTTTTCCATGTATAACCTTGGCTTAAAAATGACCGGGCTCAGCCCTGTACGACAAAGGCCCCATTATAAAGAGCTTGGGCCGGTTTGCGAACTTCTCATGCGATGGATGACCAACCGCGTTCCAACATGGCCACGATTCCCTCGAGTCCAGCCGCATCATTTGCATCGAAACGGCTAAAAAGTGGGCTATCGATATCCAGCACCGCCACCACTCGACCCTGATGACGAACCGGAATGACCACCTCCGAATTGCTGGCCGCATCGCAGGCGATATGACCGGCAAACTGGTGCACGTCTGCGACCAGTTGGGTCGCGTTCTCGGCGGCTGCCGTCCCGCACACCCCACGACCGACCGGAATGCGGATGCAGGCCGGTTTGCCCTGAAACGGACCGAGCACCAAGGTGTCGCCGCGCAGGATATAAAATCCGACCCAGTTAATCCCTTCCAGCTCAAGATTGAGCAGGGCGCTGAGGTTCGCCATGTTGGCTATCGCATCCGGCTCCCCCTCGATCAGGGCGCTGACCTGCTGTTGCAGGCGCAGATAAAAGGCGTTCTTGTCACTCATGTGGTTAAAGTCGTGAGGTGAAATGGATGCACGTTAACTGTCGCAGAAAAAATTTCAAATGATTTTTCATGGTCTTGTCATTGTTCAGCGACCAAAAAAGGGATCATCAGGGGGGAATGGCCCGGTAATTCGACCACGATCTGCCACACCATACCGGCATGCGTACAGGCGCCCACCATCCCCTCTGCGACCCAATCCCCCCCTTCTTGCCGCAGCTGCAATGGGATGCGTCCCATGAACATGCTGCGCCCCTCTATATAGGCGTTTGTCGGGGCGATGGCCGGCGCATGCAGGCGCAGCAGAAAAGGAGACTCGGGCCGGATCGGTTGCTCGCTGCTGCTCACCAGCACAGCGCTATCGCCCAATGGCAGGCGACACGCCCCCTGTGACAGATCGCAACGCGTGGCATCATGTACCTGCGTCGTCAGCGGCGGGGTGAGCGTGCGATACACCACCAGTCCCAGCAAAAGTGCCAACATGATCACAATTTGTAACAATTTACGTTTGGTAAGTTTGCCCTGCATCTCATTTCCACATTGAAAAAACCGGCAAAACAGGCCATTGCCCCCTCAATCCACGAACGGATGAAAGCCAGTAACGACGCCGCTCTGAGCCAAATATATCACTGTTTATACTGTTATTTTACCCACTGCTTCAGTATCATCAGCAGCGAGTTTTCATTTCCCTCTCTTTTGCTTTTCGTTTCATTAACAATGAGCACCAGATCGGGTAATGACGTCACGTTGACCCAGTTGCTAGCGGTTCCACCCGAACCACAGTTTGAGAACAACAGCATCGGAAGCGGAATATAACGATGAGCCATACGACAACCCATCCCGAGTACAACTACACCGTTGTCCGCCAATTCACCGTGATGACCATCATCTGGGGGATTGTCGGCATGTCGGTGGGCGTACTGATCGCGGCCCAGCTGATCTGGCCTGCCCTCAACTTCGACACTCCCTGGCTGACCTACAGCCGTCTGCGCCCGCTGCACACCAACGCCGTCATCTTCGCCTTCGGCTGTAGCGCCCTGATCGCCACCTCCTTTTATGTGGCACAGCGCACCTGCCAGACCCGGCTGTTTGGCGGGCCACTGGCGGCGTTCGTCTTCTGGGGCTGGCAGGCCATCATCCTCTCGGCCATCATCACCCTGCCACAGGGCTATACCAGCTCAAAAGAGTATGCCGAGCTGGAGTGGCCCATCGATCTGGCCATCACTGTGGTCTGGGTCGCCTACGCCATCGTCTTCTTCGGCACCCTGATAAAGCGCACCACCTCCCACATCTATGTGGCGAACTGGTTCTTCGGCGCCTTCATCATCACGGTGGCCGTGCTGCACATTGTCAACAACATGGAGGTTCCCCTCAGCCCCATGAAGTCCTACTCCCTCTACTCGGGGGCCATGGATGCCATGGTGCAGTGGTGGTATGGCCACAATGCGGTGGGCTTTCTGCTGACCGCAGGCTTCCTCGGCATGATGTACTACTTCGTGCCCAAACAGGCCGGGCGACCGGTCTACTCTTACCGCCTCTCCATCGTGCACTTCTGGGCGCTCATCTCCCTCTATATCTGGGCCGGCCCGCACCACCTGCACTATACCGCCCTGCCCGACTGGGCCCAATCACTCGGCATGGTGATGTCGCTCATCCTGTTCGTCCCCTCCTGGGGCGGCATGATCAACGGCATCATGACCCTGTCGGGAGCCTGGCACAAACTGCGCTATGACCCGATCCTGCGCTTTCTGATCGTCTCCCTCTCCTTCTACGGCATGTCGACCTTCGAAGGGCCCATGATGGCGATCAAGACGGTCAACGCCCTCTCCCACTACACCGACTGGACCATAGGTCACGTCCACTCCGGCGCGCTCGGCTGGGTTGCCATGGTCTCTATCGGCTCGGTCTATCACCTGATCCCGAACCTGTTCGGCCAGAGCCGCATGTACAGCGTGCGCCTCATCAACGTCCACTTCTGGCTGGCCACCGTCGGCACCGTGCTCTACATCGTTGCCATGTGGATCTCCGGCGTGATGCAGGGGCTGATGTGGCGCGCCGTCAACGAGGATGGCACCCTCACCTACAGCTTCGTGGAAGCCTTGCAGGCCTCCTACCCCTTCTACTTCGTGCGCTTCCTGGGTGGCTGCTTCTTCCTGGCCGGCATGCTGCTGATGGCCTACAACGCCTATCGCACCATCACCGCCCCCAAAGGCTCGCTCGAGCCCATCGCCCAGCCGGCCTGACTGATGAGGTAATGTCATGAGCAACAACAACCGCCACGAGATATTTGAAAAGAGCGTGCCGATGCTGGCGCTGGGGATCGTCTTCGCCATCAGCCTGGGCGGCCTGGTCGAGATCACCCCGCTGTTTTTCCAAAAGCAGACCACCGAGCCGGTCGAGGGGCTCAAACCCTACACCGCGTTGCAGATGGAGGGGCGCGACATCTATATCCGCGAGGGGTGCAGCGTCTGTCACAGCCAGATGATCCGCCCGTTCCGCGCCGAAACCGAGCGCTACGGCCACTACTCGGTCGCCGGCGAAAGCGTCTGGGAGCACCCCTTCCTGTGGGGCTCCAAGCGCACCGGCCCCGATCTGGCCCGGGTCGGCGGCCGCTATTCCGATGACTGGCACCGCGCCCACCTGCGCGATCCGCGCTCGGTCGTGCCCGAGTCCAACATGCCCGCCTTCCCCTGGCTGGAGCAGAACATGCTAGATGGCAAGCTGACCGGCAAGAAGCTGGCCCTGTTTCGCGATCACTTCGGCGTGCCCTACAGCGACGAGCAGATCCAAGGGGCTGGCGAGGCGGTCAAGGGCAAGAGCGAGATGGACGCCCTGATCGCTTATTTGCAGTCCATCGGCACGGCCCTCAAGTAAGGAGCAAGGGATATGGATTACGGCACTTTCCGCGGCCTCTACACCCTGCTGCTGATCATCCTCATGGTCGGCATCATCCTCTGGGCTTTCAGCAAACGCCGCAAGGCGAGCTTCGATGAGGCCGCCAACCTGATCTTCGCCGACGAAGAGCCGACCCGCGATGGGAATAAGAACGCAGGAGCGAAACCAGAATGAGCACTCTGTTGAGTATTTTTGTCACCGTGATCACCCTCGGTACCATACTGGGCTGCTTCGCCCTGCTGTGGTGGTGCCTCAAGGACAAGATGGGGGTCGAAGAGGGTAAGCCGATGGGCCACACCTTCGACGGCATCGCCGAGATCAACAATCCGCTGCCGAAGTGGTGGAGCTATCTGTTCATCATTCTCATCGTGGTCAGCCTCATTTATCTCATCGCCTACCCCGGCCTTGGCAACTTCAAGGGGCTGCTCGGCTGGCAGAGCTCCAATCAGGACGTGCGCTCCTTAAGCGACTCCAAGGCGGCCACCGCCGCCGCCCGCGAGCAGGGGCTGGCCGTGCAGTATGATCGCGAGCAGGCCAAGGCCGACGCCCTCTACGGCGCCAAGTTCCGCGAGCTGACCTACGAAGCCGACGGCAAGACCTACAAGGCCATCAAGCAGATAGCTAACGATCCGAACGCTCTCAAGGTGGGCCAGCGCCTATTCTTGCAAAACTGCGCCCAGTGCCACGGCTCCGATGCCCGTGGCGGCAAGGGCTTCCCCAACCTGACCGACGGCGAGTGGCTGTGGGGCGGTCAGCCTGAGCAGATCAAGACCACCATCATGAACGGCCGTCAGGGGATCATGGCCCCCTGGGGTGACGTGCTCGGCAAAGACGGGGTGAAGGAGGCGGCGGCCTATGTGCTGAGCCTCTCCGGGCGCACCGTCAACCCCATCCAGGCCAAGAAGGGCGAGGCGCGTTTTGCCACCATCTGCGCCGCCTGCCATGGCCCGGATGGCAAGGGCAACCCTATGCTGGGGGCCCCGGATCTGACCAACAACAGCTGGCTCTATGGCAGCTCGCGGCAGACGGTCGAGGAGACCATCACCTATGGTCGCCACGGCGTGATGCCGGCTTGGCACGAGGTGCTGGGCGAAGACAAGGTGCACCTGCTCGCCTCTTACGTCTACAGCCTCTCCCACTAGCATAAAAGCGTGACTCTGCCGCGACTTATCGGCAAAAGGCCTCGACTCGTCGGGGCTTTTTGTTATCTTGGGGAGGCCATTTTTAACCGGCGCGGTTAATCATTCGTTTCACGGTAGTTGCTCATGCCCCAACCCTGGTATCGCCAATTCTGGCCCTGGTTTCTCATCTTCCTGCCCCTGTGCGCCGTGGTGGCCAGCATCTACACCGCCATCATCGCCGGTCGCGACGGGGTCAACCTGGTGGCCGAGGACTATTACAAGCAGGGCAAGGAGATCAACCAGGATCTCAGCAAGTTTGACAGGGCCGAGGCGCTCGGCATCACCATGGTGCTGGCCGTCGACGGCCGCGAGATCACCTTGCGCAAGCTGACGGGTGCCATCCCCCCCCATCAGGCCCTGCGTCTCTCTCTTTTTCACCCCACCCTGCCGGGGCGCGATAGCACTCATCTGCTGACGGCCGACGGCAGCGGCACCTATCGCCTGAATCTGGACGCTCCCCTGAGCGGCAAGTGGCAGGTGCGCATCGACGCCTTCGACAGCGAGTGGCGCTTGCAGGAGACAGTCCGCCTGCCCCTGGCGAACGGCCACATTCTCGATCCCAAGGGGCGCTGAGATGAGCTCCTGCTTCCACTGCGGTGAACCGGTCACCGCCCCCGGCTATGACCTTGAGATAAAGGGCGTGGTGCACCCCTTCTGCTGCCCAGGCTGCAAGGCGGTGGCCGACACCATCCTCGGCAGCGGGCTGGCCAGCTATTACGAGCACCGCAGCGCCCCCGGCGCCAAAGGGGATCTGCTCCCCGCCGAGCTGGCTGCCCTCGCCCACTACGATCTGGCCGAGGTGCAGCAAGATTTTGTCAGCGAGCATGGCCGCGAGCGCGACATTCAGCTCACCGTCGAAGGGATCACCTGCGCCGCCTGCGCCTGGCTCATCGAGCGCCATCTGTTCACCCTGCCGGGGCTGCGCTATGTCAACGTCAATACCACCACCCACCGCGTCCGGGTGCGCTGGGATCCCGAGCAACTCCCGTTAAGCGAGATCCTCAAGGGGTTTGCCGCCGTTGGCTATCGCGCCTACCCCTTCCAGACCCACCGGCAGGAGGAGCGCTACGCCCACGAGGTCAAGGGCTACCTCTACCGCATGGGGCTGGCGGGGCTCGGCTCGATGCAGGTGATGATGTGCTCCATCGCCCTCTACATGGATCTCTTCGTCAGCGTGGAGGAGGAGTTTCTCATCTACTTCAAGTGGATAAGCCTGCTGCTGTCGACCCCCATCATGCTCTACTCGGCCCAACCCTTTTACGTGGGGGCCTGGCGCAGCCTGAAACAGGGGCACCTCTCCATGGATGTCTCGGTGTCGCTGGCCCTCATCGGCGCCTTTCTCGCCTCCATGTGGGCCACCGTGTTCAACACCGGTGAGGTCTACTACGACTCCATCACCATGTTCGTCTTCTTCCTGCTGCTCGGCCGCCTGCTCGAGCTGCGGGCACGGCGCAAGGCCTCGGAGTCGAGCTCCAACCTGGCACGCATGGTACCGGTGATGGCCACGCGGGTGAGCGGCAATGAAGCGCAATTGGTCGCGGCCAAGACCCTGGCCGTTGGAGACACCATCCGGGTGCTGGCCGGCGCCACCGTGCCGGCCGATGGCCTCATCCTCGAGGGGACGGCCAGCCTAGATGAATCGATGCTGACCGGCGAGTCGCTGCCGGTGGCTCGCCACCCCGGTGAGCCGGTCTATGCCGGCACCCTCTGCAGCGACAGCCCGCTGCTGGTGCGGGTCTCCCGCCCCATCTCGGCCTCGCGTATCGCCCAGATCCTGCGTCTGCAAGAGGCCGCCCTGGAGGAGAAACCGCAATTGGCGGTGATGGCCGACCGCCTCTCGCGCTACTTCATCCTGGCGCTACTGCTCATCGCCGCCGCCGTCTGGGCCTTCTGGCATGTCCACGCGCCCGAGCAGGCCTTCTGGATCACCCTGGCCGTACTGGTGGCCACCTGCCCTTGTGCCCTTTCGCTCGCCACCCCCACCGCCTTGACCTCGGCCACCGCCCGCCTCACCCGCGCCGGTATACTGCTGCGCCGTGCTCAGGTATTAGAGGTGCTGACCCAGGCCACCCGGGTGGTGCTGGACAAGACCGGAACCCTGACAAGCGGCACCATCCGCCTGAGCCGGGTGCAGGCGATGCAGCCCGAGACGGCCGAGCGGCTGCTGCGGATTGCCGCCAGCCTGGAGGCGCGCTCTGAACACCCTATCGCGCGCGCCTTTCGCCGCCACGAGGCGCCGCTCCCGGTGACCGACTATCACCTCACTCCGGGCCATGGCGTGGCCGGCACCATCGCCGGCACGCGCTATCGTCTCGGCAGCGCCAGCTGGCTCAAGGCGCCCACCGCCTTCGAGCGCGGCCTGTGTATCTGGCTGGAAGAGGAGGGGCTGCTGGTGGCCCGCTTCGAGCTGGACGATGCCCTGCGCCCCGATGCCCCCGGCCTCATTCAGGCGCTGCATCGGGAGGGGCTCGCCGTCACCATGCTCACCGGCGATGGCTCGGCGCAAGCCGACAGGGTGGCCAGCGAACTGGGGATCGATGCGCTGATCAAGGGGGCCACCCCCGATGACAAGCTCGCCTACCTCAAGGGGCGCGAATCCAAGGGGGATATCTGCATCATGGTGGGTGACGGCATCAACGACGCCCCTGTGCTCGCTGGCGCCCACGCGTCGTTCGCCATGGCCGGCGGCACCGATCTGGCCAAAAACAGTGCCGACGCCATCTTGCTTGGCGACGATCTGACCAAGCTGCTGGAGGCGCGCCGCCTCGCCCGCCACACCCGGCGCATCATCCGTCAGAACTTCGCCTGGGCCCTCGGCTACAACCTGCTGGTGCTGCCGCTGGCCGCCAGTGGCTGGCTGCCCCCCTACCTGGCGGCGGCCGGCATGTCGCTTAGCTCCTTGGTGGTGGTCGGCAACTCCATGAGGCTCGGCAAGCTATGAACATCATCTTCGTGCTCATCCCCATCGCCATCTTGTTCGTCATCATCGCGGCGGTACTGTTCTTCTGGGCCATCCGCGCCGAGCAGTTTGAGGATCTCGATCGCCAAGGCTCGAGCATTCTGTTTGACGACGAGGAGCCGTCCACCAAGGAGCCGCAGGATGACCAGCGCGAACCTTGATCTACTCGGCGCCCTCTTGATGGGATTGGCCGCCAGCAGCCACTGCTTTGCCATGTGCGGCGGCGTGTCGGCGGCGCTCTCCATGGCCATTCCCGCCCACCATCAGCGCTTCACGCCGCGTCTGGCCTACCTGCTTTGCTACAACGCAGGGCGCATCGCCAGCTATGTGCTGGCCGGGGCGCTTGCGGGCGGGTTGCTGGCCTCGCTGGCCGAACTGGGCCAAAGCCGTCACGCCCTGGTCGGCCTGCAACTGGTAGCCGCACTGATGATGATGGCGGTAGGGCTCTACCTGGCAGGCTGGTGGCAGGGGGTATTGGCTATCGAACGGCTCGGGGCCCGCCTGTGGCCGCTGATCCGCCCTCTGGCCAACCGCTGCCTGCCACTGCGCACCCCGCTGGCAGCCCTCCCCTTTGGCATGGTATGGGGCTGGCTTCCCTGCGGCATGGTCTACTCCATGCTGACTTGGAGCGCCGCCGCTGGCAGCGCCGGTCAGGGGGCCTTGGTGATGCTCAGCTTTGGAATCGGCACGCTGCCGACCCTGTTTGCCTTGGGAGGATTAGCCGATCGGCTGCGCTACTGGCTCGCCCAACGCAGCCTGCGCCTGGGCAGTGCCATCTTGCTGATCCTGTTCGGCCTGCATGCCCTCTGGGTGGGGATTAGACTCCTTTAGGACTCTATCCAACTGTGGGTGGTTAATGGTAGACTCTTTGACATAAATCAATTCTTTCGAAGCGCCTATGATACCGGAAAAGAAAGCTGGCAGACGCGTGCAGAGCGGCGGTTGTGCCATCCACTGCCAGGATTGCAGCATCAGCCAACTCTGTATCCCCTTCACGCTCAACGACAATGAGCTGGATATGCTCGATAGCATCATCGAGCGTAAAAAGCCGATCCAGAAGGGTGAAGAGCTGTTCAAAGCAGGCGATGAGCTCAAGTCGCTCTATGCCATCCGCTCCGGTACCATCAAGTCCTACACCATCACCGAGCAGGGGGATGAGCAGATCACCGCCTTCCATCTGGCCGGCGATCTGGTGGGTTTTGATGCGATTCATAAGCAGGCCCACCCCTCTTTCGCGCAAGCCTTAGAAACCGCGATGGTGTGCGAGATCCCATTTGATGTCCTCGATGACCTTTCAGGCAAGATGCCCAAGCTGCGCCAGCAGATCATGCGCCTGATGAGCAATGAGATCATGGGCGATCAGGAGATGATCCTGCTGCTCTCCAAGAAAAACGCGGAGGAGCGTCTCGCCGCCTTCCTCTACAACCTGTCGATGCGTTTTTCCGAGCGGGGTTTCTCCGCCCGTGAGTTCCGCCTTTCCATGACCCGTGGCGACATTGGCAACTATCTTGGCCTCACGGTGGAAACCATTAGCCGCCTGCTCGGCCGTTTCCAGAAGACCGGCCTCATCAGCGTCAAGGGCAAATACATCACCGTCCTCGATCCGCAAGCGCTGGCCAACATGGCTGGCAGCACCCCGACCGACTGCAATTGATCTCCCCCGCCGGATCACCACAAAGGTGATCCGGCCCACGCCCCTTCTCTCCCATCTGATCTACCCTTGTAAATAGCCGAACTACCGTCTACCGAGGCTGTGCTGCGAGGGAGGATATATGGTCAAATACCGCAAAATTCTGGTTGTCGCCAACCCGGAAGAGGAGCTGCAAGTCGCCCTGAGCCGCGCCGTCAAGGTGGCCGAGCTGGAGCAGGATGCCGAGTTGACCCTGCTACTCCCTATCTACGACTTCTCCTATGAAATGACCTCCATGCTCTCGGCCGAGGAGCGCCGTGAGATGCAAGATGGCGTCATCGCCCAGCGTAGCGAGTGGCTCGAACAACTGCTTGCCCCCTACCAGGCTCAGGGGCTCAAGGTCGCCAGCAAGGTGGTGTGGCACAGTCGCCCGTTCGAGTGCATCCTGCAGGAGGTGCTGACCGAGGGGTATGATCTGGTGGTCAAGGCCACCCACCATCACAGCTTTCTGCAAACCTTCATCTTTACTCCGACCGACTGGCACCTGCTGCGCAAATGCCCCTGCCCCATCTTGCTGGTCAAGGAGGGGCAATGGGTTCGTGGCGGCCATATTATCGCGGCCATCAACTGCACCAGTGAGGATACCGAACAGCAAAAACTCAACGAGCGCATCACGGCCGAGGGGCTTGAAGTGGCCGAGTTACTGGGAGCCAGCCTCTATCTGGTCAACACCTACCCGGGCACTCCGGTCAATGTCGCCATCGAACTTCCCGAGTTTGATCCCCGCGCCTACAGCGAGGCCATCCGTACCCATCATGAACAGCTGATGCACCAGCACGCCGCGCACTTCGGTATTGGCGAGGCATGGACCCGAGTCCGCGAGGGATTACCGGAGGAGGTGCTGCCCGAGCTGGCCAGGGAGCTCAATGCCAACCTGATGATCATGGGCTGCGTTGGTCGCACCGGGCTCTCGGCGGCCCTGCTTGGCAATACCGCCGAGCAGGTGGTGGATCAGCTCCACTGCGACATGCTGATCTTAAAGCCTGACGACTACGTCTGCCCCGTCGCAACCCGCCGCAAGGGTTGACTTGCCCTGACCCGGGACACGGCTATAATACCCGCCTGTTTTTGTCCCGGGTTTTTGACGCCATGCAAGACGCGCTCACCGCCAAAGAGAAATACAACTTCAACAAGCTGCAAAAACGCCTACGCCGCAACGTAGGCCAGGCCATTGCCGACTTCAACATGATTGAGGAAGGCGATCGGATCATGGTGTGCCTCTCCGGTGGCAAGGACAGCTTCGGCATGCTCGACATCCTGATGAACCTGCAGCAGAGCGCGCCGGTGCATTTCGAGCTGGTCGCCGTGAACCTGGATCAGAAGCAACCCGGCTTCCCCGAGCACATTCTGCCCGAATACCTTGCCGGCCTCGGCGTCGAGTACAAGATTGTCGAGGAGGATACCTACTCCATCGTCAAGGAGAAGATCCCCGAGGGCAAGACCACTTGCTCGCTCTGCTCACGTCTGCGCCGCGGTATTCTCTATCGCACCGCCCAGGAGCTGGGCTGCACCAAGATTGCGCTGGGCCACCACCGCGACGATATCCTCGAGACCCTGTTCCTCAACATGTTCTATGGCGGCAAACTGAAATCCATGCCGCCCAAGCTGGTGAGCGACGATGGCAAGAACGTGGTGATCCGCCCGCTGGCTTACTGCAAAGAGAAGGATCTGGTGCGCTATGCCGACGCCAAGGCCTTCCCCATCATCCCCTGCAACCTGTGTGGCTCGCAGGAGAACCTGCAACGCAAGGCCATCAAACAGATGATGCAGGAGTGGGATCGCCGCTTCCCCGGTCGCATCGAGACCATGTTCACCGCCATCCAGGACGTGGTACCGAGCCACCTGCTCGATCACTCGCTGTTTGACTTCAAGAGCATCAACCGCGACTCCGGCATCATCGATGGCGGCGACAAGGCCTTCGATCCCCCCGAGCTGCCGGCCTCCCCCCTGCTCGACATCGACAGCATGGAGCGCCTCGACGTGATTGAGGTGCGCTAACCCTAGCCGCCCGAGATGCAGAGAGTAAAAAGGAGCCTTGATGGCTCCTTTTTACGTACTGTGTTCATGCTCTGCACCTTGACCGGCTATCGCGCCGGCAGCCAGGGGGTCAGGCGCAGCACCGGCGAGTCCAGCTGCAACGTGCCGCCAGAGAAGGCTGCCAGCGAGCCCTTATCGAGGGTCAGCTGATGCGCTTTCCAGGCCAGCGTTTGTCTGCGCCCCTGCACCTGCAACGCACCTTCGCCACGTTCGGCCAGCATCTCAAGGCGCACGCCCTGCATCTCGGGCAAAAAGAGCCGCCCGAGCCTGCCCGACATCTGCTCAAGCAACCGCTGCATGTCGCCCTGTGCCTGCTCGAGTGTCGCCACCTGGAGCAGACCGGGTGATAACTCGGCCATCACCTGCACCGAGAGGCTGCACTGGGACTCGTCACCCAGCTCGAGCACCACCTTCGTCTTGTCGAGGCTTAGCCCCTCGTCATACGGCAAACGCAACTCGGCATCGGCCGTGATGGCGATCGGCACATGGCGATCCAGCGTCTCGACGCGGCCGCCCAGCACGGCGCAGCGCCGTCCATTTTGCTGATCGGTCAGATAAAACCCGAGCCGGGCTAACCCAACGTCCCCCTTGGCCGCCCGCTGCATCGGGCCGTAGAAGTCGGCATAGCTTATCTCAAGCGGCCAGGCCGATGCGCCGCCGGCCAGCAGCAGTGCCCCCATCCATGCTGACTTCATCTGCCCTCCTAGGCGTTGAAGTGATCCGGCTCCGTCGGCGCCTCCGACACCTCCACGGCGATGCCGCACAGATCCCGGTAGAGAATGCCCTTGATGTTGTAATAAAGGGGGGCGACCAGAAGCAGGCCAAGCCCCATGGGGATGAAGGCCAGCATGAAGAGCGCCAGCATCACCATGTGCAGCACGAGGAGCGAAGGCCAGCCGTGCAGGAACAGACGGACCGAGGTGACGATCGCCTGCCAGGGGGTCATGCCCCGCTCCAGCAGCAGCGGCACGCTAAAGAGCAGCGCCATGTTGAGCAGGGCGGTAGGCAGCAACACCAGTAGCATGGGGGCACCCAGCATGGAGAGCAGGGTTCCCGCCAGCGACCCCATCAGGGTCGTGAGCAAGGAGAGGGTGCCAAGGCGGATGAAGTGGCGAAAGAAGTCGAACACCTGGGCGGCGCGGGCCCGGACTCCGATGGCCTGCTGCACCCCGAGCATATCGAGGGCGGCGGTCATGGGGGCCATGATGACGGTGATGAGCAGGCTTAAGGTGAGCGACAGATCCATGCTCTCCTCCCCCTCTGTGGTGATGGAGTGGCCCAGCACCCATTGGGTCAGCAGCAACCAGATGGCCACCACGCCGACGATGGCCAACAGCAGCCCGAAACCATTGCGACGAGTCTGAGTCCACCCTTCCGTCAGCAGGCCGCGAAGATCGATACGATAGCCCTGGGTCAGGGAGTGTTGCAGATCTCCCCCGATACGAATTCTGTTGCTCACGTTTGTGCCGACTCTCGATATGCGTGAAAAATAGCGCTGCATTATATCTCGAATCATGCGTGGATCAGCTTTTTTGCCATCATCTCCTGGCAGGATCGTCTCATGAAGGGTGAAAAGGCTTTGAATTCAAGGGGGGCAGCTCTAAAATACTGCCCTCTTTTTTCATGATGGCCAGCGGGTGGGGTAATACTGCGTCGATGACAAACAACACCAGGACTATCGTTTCGCTGACGGGGATCAGCAAGGGGTATGACGGCAAACAGGTCATACAGGGCTTGGATCTGGAGATCATGGACGGCGAGTTTCTCACGCTGCTCGGTCCCTCCGGATGCGGAAAAACGACAGTGCTCAGGATGATCGCCGGTCTCGAATCGGTCGATGAGGGGCGCATCCTGCTGGGTGATGACGACATCACGGAGATCCCGGCCGAGCATAGGCACATCAACACCGTCTTTCAGAGCTATGCGCTCTTCCCACACATGACGGTGTTCGACAACGTCGCCTTCGGCCTGCAAATGCAGGGCATCGACAAGGGCGAGATCGGGAGCCGGGTGCGCGAAGCACTGGCCATGGTGCAGCTCGAGTCATTGGCCGATCGCAAACCGGATCAGCTCTCCGGCGGTCAGCAGCAGCGCGTGGCCATTGCCCGCGCCGTGGTCAATCGGCCGCGGGTGCTGCTGCTCGACGAGTCGCTCTCGGCGCTCGACTACAAGCTGCGCAAACAGATGCAAAGTGAGTTAAAGGCCCTGCAACGGCGCCTTGGCATCACCTTTATCTTCGTCACCCATGATCAAGAAGAGGCGCTATCCATGTCGGATCGCATCGTGGTGATGGAGGGAGGACGCATAGTGCAGACCGGCACGCCGCGCGACATCTACGAAACCCCGGCTACTCTGTTCGTGGCGCGCTTCATCGGCGAGATCAACGTGATGGAGGGGGTGCTGATCAGCCACCTTGGCGGTGATGTCTGGCAGGCCCGGGTCGAGGGGCGTGAATGCCGCATCCATACCCCCCTGCCCTTCCAGGCCGGCGATCCGGTGCTGGTGCTGCTGCGCCCCGAGGATCTGCGCATGGAGATCGCCGCGGCCGAGCCGGCCGCCGACAGCCTGCCGGGCCGCATTTTGGATCGTAACTACAAGGGCGCCACCCTGGATTCACAGGTCGAGCTCGAGTCGGGCAAACGCATCCTGGTCTCGGAGTTCTTCGACGAGGACGACCCCGATTTTGACTACCGCATCGGTCAGACGGTGGCCGTCCACTGGGTCGACAGCTGGGAGGTGGTATTACCCCATGAAGAGCAGTGATCGCATCAAGGAGGCCCCTCTGCGCCCTCCCTCAAATGGCTTTGCCCACAACGGTTTTCGCAATCTGGCCATCGCCCTCATTGTGGGCTGGCTCACCCTGTTTGTGCTGTTTCCCAACCTGATGATCCTGGCGGTCAGCCTGCTGACCCGGGATGAAAGGCAGATGATTGCCCCCCTGTTTACCCTCGGCAACTACCTGCGCCTGCTCGACCCCCTCTACTGGGATGTGATCCTCCATTCGCTCTGGCTGGCGCTGCTGGCGACCCTCATCTGTCTGGCGACCGGCTATCCGTTTGCCTGGCTGGTGGCCCGCCTGCCGGCCCGAGTGCGCCCCCTGCTGCTGTTTCTGGTGGTGGTGCCGTTTTGGACCAACTCCCTCATCCGCACCTACGCCCTCAAGGTGCTGATGGGCACCCGTGGCCTTGTCAACGGGCTGCTGCTGGATCTGGGGCTCATCGAGCGCCCCATTCAGATGATGTACACCGAGTTTGCCGTCATCATCGGCCTGGTCTATGTGCTGCTGCCCTTCATGATTTTGCCGCTCTACTCGGCGATGGAGAAGCTCGATCTGCGCCTGCTTGAGGCGGCGCAGGATCTCGGTGCCAGCCCCTTGCAGCGCTTTGTCCACGTGGTGCTCCCCCTGACCCTGCCCGGCATCGTCGCCGGCTGCCTGCTGGTATTCCTGCCCGCCATGGGGATGTTCTACGTCTCGGATCTGTTAGGGGGCGCCAAGCACCTGCTCATCGGCAACGTCATCAAGACGGCGTTTCTCAACACCCGTGACTGGCCGTTTGGCGCCGCCACCAGCGTCACGCTCACCGTGCTGATGGGGCTGCTGCTCTGGTGTTACTGGCGCGCCGGCAAGCTGCTGCGCAGGAAGGGGACTCTGGCATGATGCGTCTGCTTAAGGGGGGCTACTTGGCCCTGATCTACGCCTACCTCTACATCCCCATCGCGGTGCTGATCGCCAACTCCTTCAATGCCTCAAAATACGGCATCGACTGGCGTGGCTTCACCTGGCAGTGGTACGAAAAGCTGCTTGGCAATGCCAGCATGATGCAGGCGGCCCAGCACTCGATGACCATAGCGGCCCTCTCGGCCAGCGCGGCGGTGGCCATCGGCACCCTGGCGGCGGTGGCTCTGTTTCGTTACCGCTTTCGCGGCAAGCCCTATGTGGGCGGCCTGCTGTTTGTGGTGATGATGTCTCCCGACATCGTCATGGCTATCTCCCTGCTCACCCTGTTTGTGCTGCTGGGGGTCAAGCTCGGCTTTGTGACCCTGCTGATCGCCCACATCACTTTCAGCCTGCCGTTCGTGGTGATCACCGTCTATGCGCGGTTGGTGGGGTTTGATGTGAAGATGCTGGAGGCGGCCCGTGATCTCGGAGCAGGAGAGTGGGTGATCTTTCGCCGCATCCTGTTACCGCTGGCCATGCCCGCCATCGCCGCCGGCTGGCTGCTGGCCTTCACCCTGTCGCTCGACGATGTGGTGATCAGCTCGTTTGTCACCGGCCCCAGCTATGAGATCTTGCCGCTCAAGATCTACTCCATGGTCAAGGTGGGGGTCTCACCCGAGGTCAACGCCCTGGCCACCCTGATGCTCGGATTCTCACTGGCGCTGGTGCTGCTCTCCCAGTGGCTACTGCGCCGCAAATAATTCCGTCGCCCGGACGGGCGACTTGTTTGACTGCGGGCCTGCGGGCCCCCAACCCCGAAAGGAGTGTTGCGATGACCCACCGCACTTGCAAAAAGGCGACCCCTCTTGCCCTCGGCGCCGCCCTTCTCCTCGGCGCCCTGGCCCCTGCGCCGGCGGCATTGGCCGATGACAAGGTGGTCTACTTCTACAACTGGTCCGAATACGTGCCCGACGGCCTGCTCGAGCAGTTCCAGAAAGAGACCGGGATCAAGGTGATCTACTCCACCTACGAATCCAACGAGACCCTTTACGCCAAGCTCAAGACCCACCCCGATGGGTACGACGTGGTGGTGCCGAGCACCTACTTCGTGGCCAAAATGGCCAAAGAGCAGATGCTGCAACCCCTCGACCGGGCCCTGCTACCCAACTTCAAGCACCTCGATCCGAGCCTGCTCAACCACGAGTACGATCCGGGCAACACCTACTCCATCCCCTACATCTGGGGCGCCACCGGCATCGGTCGCAACAGCGACGTGGTGAGCCAGCCGGTGAGCGCATGGAAAGATCTCTGGGCCCCTGAGTGGAAAGAGAGCCTGCTGCTGATGGACGACGCTCGCGAGGTGTTCCACATCGCCCTGGTGCAGCTCGGCCACAGCCCCAACAGCCAGAAACCTGCCGAGATCAAGGAGGCCTTCGAGTACCTGAAACAGCTGATGCCCAACGTCAAGGCGTTCAACTCCGACAACCCGGCCGATCCCTTCATCGCCGGCGAGGTCAACCTCGGCATGCTGTGGAACGGCTCCGCCTATGGCGCCCAGCAGGAGTACCCCGGCATCACCTTCACCTGGCCCGAGGAGGGCACCATACTGTGGATGGACAACTTGGCCGTCACCGCCAAGGCCAAGCACGTGAAGGAGGCCCATGCCCTCATCAACTTCCTGATGCGCCCGGATGTGGCTGCCCAGGTCGCCGAGGCGATCGGCTATCCGACCCCGGTCAAGGATGCCATTCCCCTGCTCAAGCCCGCGTTTCGCAATAACCCCATGATCTTCCCAAGCGAGGCTATCAAGCAGAAGGGGGAGTTCCAATCCGACGTCGGTGAGGCCTCCGTCCTCTACGAGCAGTACTTCCAGCAGCTCAAGGCCATGGTGGCCAAGGCGGGCTAAACAGAGCAAGGGGCGCCACCATGGCGCCCCTTTTTCGTCCCGCCTCATTGCCTGCCATCGCCAGGAGCGTAGGATGGAGTCCCCATAAGGAACGTTGCAAGGAGCCTCTCGTGTCCGATCTCACCCTCTATCTTGCCCCCGGCAGCTGTGCCATGGCCGTGCACATCGCCCTCACCGAGGCCAATGCCGGGCACCGCTATCACCAGCTGGATCTGGCCGCCGGCGAGCAGCGTCGCCCCGACTACCTCGCCATCAACCCCAAGGGAAGGGTGCCCGCCCTGATCACCGAGCAGGGTGTGCTGACCGAGACCCCGGCGCTGCTGCTCTATGTGGCGCAGCGCTTCCCCGCCGCCAACCTGGCGCCGCTCGACGACCCCTACCTGCTGGCCCGCATGCAGGAGGTGCACAGCTTCCTGGCCAGCACAGTGCACATCGCCTTTGCCCACGGTCGGCGTGGCAGCCGCTGGGCCGATGATGAGCAGGCGATCGCCGCCATGCGCGCCAAGGTGCCGGCCAACATGCGCGACGGTTTTGCCCAGATAGAGCAGTACTACCTCACCGGCCCCTGGGTGCTGGGGGAGCGCTTCAGCCTCGCCGACATCTACCTGTTCGTGGTGGCCGGCTGGCTCAAGAGCATCGACATCGCGCTCGATGAGTTCCCCAAGCTGGCTGAGCACCACCGCCGCATGCTGGCGCGCCCCGCCGTGCAACAGGCGCTCGCCCTCTGACATGAAGGGGCCCCCTGGCCCCTTCTTTTCCCCTGATCAGTCCCAAGCGACCACTCCCCCCCCTTGCTTTGAGATCCTTTTCACACTCCTGAAATATCGCACTGGCATCCCCATCCCAAGGGGCCTACCCTTCAACGCAACCGGTTACGCAACCGGTTGCGTAACAACTCCGTTGACAGGGCCACAGGGCCAAGAGGTGTAGTATGAAACGAGGCAAGCTGCTCAATGCGCCGCTCAGCGCACTGGTCGCCCGGGTCGGTCATACCGACGAGATCGTGGTCTGCGATGCGGGGCTCCCGATCCCCGATGGCCCCGAGCGCATCGATCTGGCGCTGATGCCCGGCACCCCTTCCCTGCTGACCACCCTCGACGCCCTCTTGTGCGAACTCACCGTCGAGAAGGCGATCCTCGCCAGCGAGATCAAGAGCGTGAGCCCGCGCTGTCATCAGCTCATCCTCGAGCGCCTCGAGCGTCACGGCGCCGAGCAGGGCAAGCCCATCGCCATCGAATACCAGCTGCACGAAGAGTTCAAAGCCAGAAGCGTGCGCAGCCGCGCCATCGTGCGCAGCGGCGAGACCACCCCTTACGCCAACCTCATCCTCTGCGCCGGCGTCGCCTTCTGACGGGAGCATGCATGAATCCGATGACCACTCCACTGCTTGAGCTGACCGGGATCGTCAAGACCTTCCCCGGCGTGCGCGCCCTCGACGAGGCGGGCCTGCGCGTCTACCCGGGCCGGGTCATGGCCCTGCTCGGCGAAAATGGCGCCGGCAAGTCGACCCTGATGAAGGTGCTGACCGGCATCTACCAGGCCGACAGCGGCACCCTCACCTACCGCGGCCAGCCCATCGCCTTTCGCGGCCCGCGTGAATCCCAGGATCAGGGGATCAGCATCATCCACCAGGAGCTCAACCTGCTGCCCGAGCTCTCGATCGCCGCCAACATCTTCTTGGGGCGCGAGCCGCGCAGCCGTTTTGGCAACATCGATCACCGGGCACAGCGTGAGCGCGCCGCCGCCCTGCTTTCACGCCTTGGTGTGCGCCACGGCCCGGATACCCGGCTTGGGGACCTCTCCATCGGCGAGCAGCAGATGGTGGAGATCGCCAAAGCCCTCTCCTTTGATGCCAGCGTCATCATCATGGACGAGCCGACCGATGCCCTGACCGACACCGAGACCGAGCAGCTGTTCAAGGTCATTCGCGAGCTGCGCGCTCAGGGCTGCGGCATCGTCTACATCTCGCACCGGCTCAAGGAGATCTTCCAGATCTGCGACGACGTCACCGTGCTGCGTGACGGCAAGTGGATTGGCGAGTGCCCGGTAAGCGACCTCGACGAGGATCGCCTGATTGAGATGATGGTGGGGCGCCGCCTCGACGAGCAATACCCTCGTCTGGCCCGCGCCCCCGGCGCGGTGAGCCTCCAGGTGGAGCAGCTTTGCGGCCCCGGCGTGCGCGGCGTGAGTTTCACCCTGCACGAGGGGGAGATCCTCGGCTTTAGCGGCCTGATGGGCTCCGGGCGCACCGAGCTGATGAAGCTCATCTATGGCGCGGCGCGCCCCAGCGCCGGCAGCATGACCCTCGGCGGCCAGCCGCTGGTGACCCGCACCCCGGCCGATGGCCTGGCGGCCGGCATCGCCTACATCTCGGAGGATCGCAAGGGCGATGGTCTGGTGCTGCCCATGTCGGTGCGCGAGAACATGACCCTGTGCGCCCTCGGCGAGTTCGTGCGTGGCCTTCACATCGACGGCAACGCCGAGCGCCAGGCGGTCAACGACTACATCCGCCTGTTTAACATCAAAACGCCGGGCGCCGAGCAGCCGATCCGCCTGCTCTCGGGGGGCAACCAGCAGAAGGTGGCCATCGCCAAGGGGCTGCTCACCCGCCCGCGGGTGTTGATCCTGGACGAGCCGACCCGCGGCGTCGACGTGGGGGCCAAGAAGGAGATCTACCAGCTCATCAACGAGTTCAAGAAGGAGGGGATGAGCGTCATCATCGTCTCCTCCGAGATGCCGGAAGTGCTCGGCATGAGTGACCGCATCCTGGTGATGCACGAAGGGCGCGTCAGCGCCGAGATGAATCGACAAGAGGCCAATCAGGAGCGCCTGATGGCTGCCGCAGTAGGAAAACAATGGCAAGAGGTGCCGGCATGACATCCCAAACCGCAGCCCGGACGGGCTTTCTGAGCAAACGCTGGTGGATTGACAACAAATCCTTGGTCGCCCTGTTGCTGCTGATCGCCGTGGTGTCGCTGCTCAACAACCAGTTCTTCACCTTAGACAACCTGCTCAACATCCTGCGTCAGACCTCGGTCAACGCCATCATCGCCGTCGGCATGACCCTGGTGATCCTCACCGCCGGCATCGATCTGTCGGTCGGCGCCGTGCTGGCCCTGTGCGGCGCCTTCGCCGCCAGCATGATCGGCATGGAGCTGCCCATCTACGTGGCCGTGCCCGCCGCCCTGCTGGCCGGCGCAGCCTTGGGGGGCCTCAGCGGTGCCATCATTGCCCTGGGCAAGGTGCAGGCCTTCATCGCCACCCTGGTCACCATGACCGCCCTGCGCGGTGTGACCATGGTCTATACCGAGGGGCGCCCCATCTCCACCGGTTTTAGCGACGGGGCCGATCAGTTCGCCTGGCTCGGCACCGGATATCTTCTCGGCATTCCGGTGCCCATCTGGCTGATGGCGCTCACCTTCCTGTTTGCCTGGTATCTGCTAAACCACACTCGCCTGGGGCGCTACATCTACGCCCTGGGGGGGAACGAGTCGGCCACCGCCCTCTCGGGCATCAACGTGGCGCGGGTCAAGCTCGCGGTCTACAGCCTGTGCGGCGTCTTCTCCGCCCTGGCGGGGCTGATCGTCACCTCGCGCCTGTCGTCGGCCCAGCCGACCGCCGGCATGGGCTACGAGCTCGACGCCATCGCCGCCGTGGTACTGGGGGGCACCAGCCTGATGGGGGGCAAGGGCCGCATCATGGGGACCCTGATCGGTGCCCTCATCATCGGCTTTCTCAACAACGCCCTGAACCTGCTCGACGTCTCTTCGTATTACCAGATGATTGCCAAGGCCAGCGTGATCCTGCTCGCCGTGATGATCGACAACAAAAGCAAGTGATGACACACACAAGGAATGAAACGATGAAAAAGCTCAATACCCTGCTCGCCGCCGCCGTTCTGTCTGTCATGGGCACCGCCCACGCTGCCGATCAGACCCTGGCTCTGGTGGTCTCGACCCTCAACAACCCCTTCTTCGTCACCATGAAGGAGGGGGCCGAAGCCAAGGCCAAGGAGCTGGGCTACCAGATGATCGTGCTGGACTCCCAGAATGACCCGGCCAAGGAGCTGGCCAACGTGGAAGATCTCACCGTGCGCAAGGTCAGCGCCATCCTGATCAACCCGACCGACTCCGCCGCCGTCGGCAACGCCATCGTGCTGGCCAACCGCGCCGACATCCCGGTGCTGACCCTCGACCGCGGCGCCGCCCAGGGCAAGGTCAAGGCCCACATCGCCTCCGACAACGTGGCAGGCGGCAAGATGGCCGGTGACTTCATCGCCGAGAAGCTCGGCAAGGGGGCCAAGGTGATCCAGCTCGAAGGGATTGCCGGCACCTCCGCCGCCCGCGACCGGGGCGAAGGCTTCGCCCTGGCCGTCAAGGCCAACGACTTCAAGGTGCTCGCCTCCCAGCCGGCCGACTTTGATCGCACCAAGGGGCTCAACGTCATGGAAAACCTGCTGGCCGCCCAGCCCGAGGTGCAGGCGGTGTTCGCCCAGAACGACGAAATGGCGCTCGGCGCCATCCGCGCCGTGCAGGCCGCCGGCAAAGAGGTGATGATCGTTGGTTTCGACGGCACGGACGATGGCAAGGCCGCCGTGGCCAAGGGTAAGCTGGCCGCCACCGTGGCCCAGCAACCGGCGCTGATCGGTGCCATCGGCGTCGACACCGCCGACAAGGTGCTCAAGGGGCAAGAGGTGCCGAGCGCCATCCCGGTACCGCTGCAAGTCGTCTCCAAGTAAACTCCGGGGCGGGGGCCCAGGCCCCCGCCTAGTCGCCAGCTCAGTATCGCCTGGCATGCGGCCGCCACGCGGCCCCATCCCAAGCCGTATCGAAACAGGATCTCTTATGAAGCAACTCGTCGTTCTCGGCAGCGTCAATGCCGACCATGTCCTGCGCGTCCCCCACTTTCCCCGCCCCGGCGAGACCCTGCGCGGCCACAGCTATCAGGTGCTGCCCGGCGGCAAGGGCGCCAATCAGGCGGTGGCTGCGGCGCGCCTTGGCGCCGACATCGGCTTTATCGCCCGCATCGGCGATGACGCCATCGGCCGCCAGATGCGCGATGGCTTCGCCACCGACGGCATCGACATAAGCGCGGTCGAGTGTGACCCCACCCTGCCCACCGGCATCGCCATCATCTATGTGAGCGACGAAGGGGAAAACAGCATCGGCCTCTCCGCCGAGGCCAACGGGGCGCTCTCCCCCGAGGTGGTCGAGCGCCACGCCGCGCGTATTGCCGGCGCCGATACCCTACTGCTGCAACTGGAAGTGCCGCTTGAGAGCGTGCTACGCGCCGCCACGCTTGCCCATGCGGCCGGCACCCGGGTGGTACTCAACCCCGCGCCGGCCCAGCCGCTGCCCGCATCGCTGCTCGCCCTGGTCGATCTCATCACCCCGAACCAAACCGAGGCAGAGTTGCTGACCGGCGTGGCCGTCACCGATGAGGCGAGCGCCCGCGCGGCGGCGGCGCGTTTTCACGCTATGGGGATCGCGAGCGTGATGATCACGCTCGGCGCTCAGGGGGTCTACTGGAGCGAGCAGGGCGAAGCGGCCCTCATCCCCGGTTTTCGCGTCACCGCCACCGACACCACGGCAGCCGGCGACACCTTCAACGGGGCGCTGCTGGCCGAGCAGCTGCGCGGCGCCTCGATGCCGGAGGCGATCCGCTTCGCCCACGCGGCGGCGGCCCTCTCGGTCACCCGCTTCGGCGCGCAAAGCTCGATCCCCCATCTTGCCGAAGTGCGCGCCTTTCTCAAGGAGCACCCCTGATGGCCAATATCCGGGACGTGGCGGCGCTGGCCGGGGTGTCGACCACCACCGTCTCCCACGTCATCAACGAGACCCGTTTCGTGGCGGACGAGACCCGCAAGCGGGTGTTCGCCGCCATGCGCGATCTCAACTACGCGCCGAGTCTGGTGGCGCGCAGCCTCAAGGTGAAAGAGACCCACAGCATCGGCATGCTGGTGACCACCTCGAGCAACCCCTTCTTCGCCGAGGTGGTGCGCGGGGTGGAGCGCTACTGCTTCGAGCAGGGCTACAACCTGATGCTGGGTAACACCGAAGGGGAAGCGACCACCGCCCAATCCTATCTCAAGATGATGCTGCGCAAGCGGGTCGACGGCCTGCTCATCATGTGCAGTGAAGGGCAGCGCGAGGTGCTGGGCCAGCTCGACTGGCTGGGGGATCTGCCGGTGGTGCAGATGGACTGGGGCAGCGGCGGCGCCTGCGATCTCATCGCCGATAACTCCCACCACGGCGGCATGCTGGCCACCCGCCACCTGATTGCCCTGGGTCACAAGAAGATGGGCTGCATCACAGGGCCACGGGATCGGGCCCCCGGAACCGAGCGGCTGGCGGGATTTATCGAGGCATTGCAGGAGGCGGGATTGCCCCTTCGCAGCGACTGGATCTTGGAGGGCAACTTCGACTGCGCCAGCGGCCATCAGGCCATGCGCTCGCTGCTGGCACAATCTGAGCGCCCCACCGCCCTGTTTGTCTGCAACGACATGATGGCGATGGGGGCGATCAGCGCCGCCACCGAGGCGGGGCTGCGCATTCCGGAGGATCTCTCGATCATCGGTTATGACAATGTGGCGCTGGCCGAATACATGTCACCACCGCTCACCACCATCAACCAACCCAAGGAGGAGCTGGGCCGCCTCGCCGTCACCCGGCTGCTGACCCGCATCAACGGCGAGCGCCCCCAGGAGACCCTGATCACCCTAGAGCCCAATCTGGTGATCCGCCGCTCCTGCTCTGCCCCATCGACTCAATGAACGCGATCCGGGCCTGCTCCTTCATCGAGCAGGGTGCGCAGCTCCTCGTGCAAGGCGGGGTGGTAGTGCACCCGCTCGCCGAGATCCCCTAACTTGGCGCGGTTGAGCGCCAAAATGGCCTCGTCGAGCAAGGTGGCGTGATCCCGGTGCAAAAACGCGATCCCGAGCCGGCACTCGACCCGAAAGACCCCTTCACGGCAGGCAAAATCGAAGCTGATGAGCTGGCCGAGCTGCTCACACTGCGCTTCGAGCAGCGGCGGACTGGCCTGCACCAGCAGCACGGCAAACTCGTCACCGCCCAGCCGAAAGGCGTGCTCGCCATAGCGCTGTGCCAACATGCCGGCCACCTGACAGAGCAGCCGATCCCCCACCTGATAGCCCATCAGATCGTTGACCTGCTTGAAGCGTTTAAGATCGAGCACCACCAGGGCGCAGGGCTCCCCGCCGTGCTCGGCGAGGCGCTCGTGCAGAGCACGGCGGTTGCCAAGCCGGGTCAAGGGATCGAGGCGGGCCAACCGCCGATTGCCGATATTGGCCCGGATCAGCGCCAATACCAGCAAGCTCCCCGCCAGCAGCAAGATGAACTGGCACCACTGGAGCCAGCGCAGGTTTTCACGGATGTCGCTGACCGAGCGCTCCTGCTCATGGCTGGAGAGAATACGGCTGCCCACCCGGTTCACCTCCTCAACCAGCGGCTGCAAGCGCGCCAGATGGACGGCCAGGGCCGGCTGCTGCAAGCGGGCGGCGCTCTCCATCATGGGCTCTAGCTCTTTGATCTCGACAAACAGCGCCTGCAACCGCTCCCCCATGCCATAGCGCTGGCGCATGTCGGCCGTCTCCTTGCCGACGAGGAACACATCGAGCTGGTTCCACAGAATGTCATAACTGCGCGCCACCGCGTCAAAAGAGAGCGCCCCCTGCTTGAACAGACGCAGCTCAAACAGCAGACGCTGGGAACGCAGCAACATCTGGGTCACGTTCCACTGGGCATTGCGATAGACGTTGTCCACCAGCTGCTCATGGCGACGCTCCAGCCACAGGCTGGTGATCGAAGAGGCCAGAAAGAGGGTGACGATCGCCCCGAGCAGCAGATCCTGGCGACGCAGCATCAGCGCAGCACCTCGATGCGCTCGACCTGCCACACCATGGCATTGTGCACGGCCGGCACATCCATCTGCGGGTAGTCACTAAAAGAGAGCAGCAGCCAGATGGGCCCCTTGTTACGCCGGCTCATGGGTTGGCCATCCTGATAGCGGGCCAACACCAGCGGCGCGTTACGAAACTGATCCAGCTCGATCACCTGCTGATAGTCATTGAGCGCCGTGACCGACACGCGCTCTGCCTCCATCACGCCGGCTTGACGTAGCAGATCGCGCAGCAGCGGGCCACGGTAGGTGTGCTTGCCCACCGTCCAGGGGGTCGTCGTGGTGAACTGCTGCTGTGGCAGTGCGCCCAGGGCCGCCTCATCCCAGGATTGCTGGCGTCCGTCGGGAAGGGTCAAGACAAAAAGCGGCGCCGCCTGCAACGGGGCAAAGGCAGCGCCAATCAATAGGGTGAAGGGGAGCAGCACACGCGGCAAGGATGGCATCATATGGCACAACTCCGTTAAGAGGCAGTTGCGGCCAGTGTGGTCACTTATTGATACCTTTGCAATGCCCTTTAACCTTTTCCAACCAGCCCAGAATAGGGCTCGGCCATGGCCCTTGGCCCTATCATCCCCATCCCGGCCAGCAGCTCGTCGACAAACGCCGGAACCAGATGAGAGGCCGGCCCATAGCGCTTCTCGTCAAACTGGCTCTCGACCTCGCTCGGCTCGAGATTGAGCTCGAGGGTATGAGCCCCTGCCAGGCTCGCCTCGTGGACGAACCCCGCCGCCGGGTAGACCGCCCCCGAGGTGCCAATGGCAATGAAGAGATCGCAGCTGGCCAGCGCCGAGTAGATGCGATCCAGCCCGATGGGCATCTCGCCAAACCAGACCACGTGCGGGCGCAGCGGCTGGGGAAACTGGCAACAGGCGCACAGATCATCTTGGCCCAGCGCCCCTTTCCACTCCACCACCTGACCGGAAGAGGGGCAGCGCGCCTTGAGCAGCTCCCCGTGCATGTGAATGAGGTGGCGACTGCCGGCGCGCTCGTGCAGGTTGTCAATGTTCTGGGTAATGAGCGTCAAGGTACCGGGAAACAGGCGCTCAAGGCGCGCCAGGGCGTAATGGGCCGGATTGGGGTGAACCACGTCCTGCTGCAACTGGGCTCTGCGGGCATTGTAAAATCGCTGCACCAACGCCGGATCGCGGTCATACCCCTCGGGGGTCGCCACATCCTCGATGCGATGCTCTTCCCACAGCCCGTCATGGGCGCGGAAGGTGCGGATCCCCGACTCGGCCGAGATGCCGGCGCCGGTGAGGATCACGATGTGCTGATAGGGCTGCGCCATGGCCACCTCCTTTTTCAAGACCCTAGCATTGGCCACACCTGACTGCCTATTCGCCCTTGGTCGCAGAGCGGGCGAGATCAAGCGCCGTCAGATCGAGCCGCACCACCTGGGTTGCGCCCCCCGTCACGCAGGAGAGCGGTAATCCCAGCCCTCGGAGCAGGGTCAGCATGGGGCGATTCTCGCTCAACACCTCGGCCACCCACTCCTCTACCCCCTGCTCTCTGGCCAGCAGCGCCAACGTCAGCAACAGGGCGCTGCCCAGCCCCTGCCCCTGCCAGGCATCGGCCACCACACAGGCAAACTCGGCTCGCTCAGGGCGACGCCGCCGCACCGACTGGGCATGGGCAATCACCTCGCCCTCCGGCGTACTCAGCAGCAGTGCCAACTGCCGCTCACGGGGATAACGGGTAAACCAGGCCAACTGCTCCGCCGTCGGCTTGGCAGGCATCCGCATGAAACGCAGGTAACGACTCTGCTCGCCCAGCATGGCGTAAGCACGCAGCAGCGCGGGCTCATCCTGCTCGGAGGCCTCGCTCAGGCGTAGCGTCACCGCCCCCCATGGCACCAGGCAGGGCAGTTGAGCGCGCTGGCTCGGCCAGCCAGGGCGCCACAGACGGGCGGCCAGACGAGCCGGAACGGTGGGCTGGCACAGATAGCGCCGCATCCTACCAGCGCCCGTGAAATCCCCGCCCTTCCCACCAGACGCTGTCGAGCAGGGCGTAAGGATCGTCCAGGTAGAGCCGCAACTCCTTGTCACGGGCCCGTTGCAAGAAGCTCTCCAGCCATCCCCCCTGCTCCAGCATGGGCAGCAGCCGGCGCCCGAGCAGCAAGGCCGAGAGGGGGAGCCGCTCGAGCAGCTCAAAGGAGAGATACTCAGGGCGGTCGATGAGCAGCGCCAATTCGGCGCCGGCCAAACGGGCCTGCAGTGCCAGAGAAAAATGCTCCTGATGTTGCAGCAGATCATCCTGGGGACGGATGAGCAGGGTCAGACGCTCCGCTGCGCCGCCCCCGATTTCGAGCCGCTGACGCAGCGCTTCCCAGTTCATGCCCAGGCTCCCCAGTAGCAACCAGGCGGGATCGCTGGCCAGAGGCAGATCGTTAAGGCGACCCAAGGTGCCCAGCGTCAGCCCCTCCCATGAGCGGATATGGCGCAGACGAAACCGGTTGGTCGGCAGCCGTGGCCGGCCGCCATACGCCTGCAGCAAGATGGGCAGCAGCCGGGCCAGATCGAGCGGCTTGGTAAATGCGCCGACCACAGGGATGCCCTTCTCCCCCAGCAGACGGGCCGCGCCGTCGATCAGCACCTGATCATGACCGGAGAGCAGGATCACCGGCGTTTGGGTGCCGCTTTGCCCCAGCAGGTGGATGGCATCATCTTCGGCCAGCGCCAGATCGCAGATCAGCCAGTCAAACGGCTGGCGAGCCAACTCGAGCGCCCACTGCTGCCCATCTTGCACCAGCACGCAGCTGGCGCCGGTCGAGCGGATCTGTTGCGCGATCTGCTCCCCCTGGAAGGGGTGATCCTCAAGCAGCAAGATCTGCTGCCCCGCCAGCCACTGGCTCCAACGAGCCATGGCCTGCTCCAGACTCTCCAGCCAGGGCTCATCGATGCTCAGGACGCCGGGCGCTTGCGCCAGCGCCGTCATGTAAAGACGCCCCACATGCTGCGCAGGATCGTAGAGGGCAAATTGGGTACTGCCAAACCAGTGCATCCACTGCCAGTCTAACTGGGGATCGGCGCACAGCAGCACCACCCCGTGGGGCAGAGAGTGGGCTGACACCGCACGAAAGCTCGCTTCATCGAGGGCGTACAGCGTCAGGGGACGAAACTCCTCGCTCTCCCCCACCCCGTCTAGCAGGGCGCTCAGCTCTTCGTCACTGATGATGCTGGTCATGTTGTCGCAACCTCTGCTCTGTCTCTTCCATCATCTGTTGCAGGGCGTCGATGGCATCCCATTCCCGCCGCTGCTCCCACGCTTCTATTAACCGAACCAGTTCCCTGGCCCCCACCATCTTCGCCGAGCCCTTGATGCGGTGCAATTGGGCAGCCCATCCCGGCCAATCCTGCGCTCGCCAACATTGCATTACAGCGTCCAGATCGCGCCGATTCGTCTCGCAATACAGCGCCAGGGTCGCCTCATCAAGCAGCGGCTGATCGCTGACTTCCGATGAAGGGACGTAACGTTGCAGCAAGGCCGCGAGCTCCTGACGGCGCACCGGCTTGTCCAACCGCCCATCGCAGCCACACTGCTCGAGCCGCTTGATGGCCTGTACGCTCAGATCCGCCGTGATCACATAAACAGGCAGATGGAACCAGCGCGGCTCCTTTTTGAGGCGCAGGCACAGATCGGCCCCATCAAGACGGGGCATCTGCAGATCCGTGAGGATCAGATCCACCGTCAACCCCTGCTCCAGCAGGCTCAGGGCCACGACGCCATCCTCCGCCATGGTGACCACGGCCCCCAGTTGCTGCAATTGCATCGCCAGCACGTGCCGATTGAGCTCATGATCCTCCACCAACAGCACCCGTAACTCATCACCCCGCCGCGGGAGTTCAGCCCCATCATGCCCCACCTCTTCGGCCAGCACACTCAGCATGCTGCCTGGCACCAGCTGTTGGCCGCGCCAGCGCCAGCAGGGCAGCCCATATTCATCGGGCTCTTCGATCAGGGGCTCGGCGCTGGCATCTTCGGTCACCTGCATGCGAGCCAGCCAGAGCTGGCACTCCAGACGCCGCTCTGCCGGCATCTGCAGCGCGATGCGACTCACCTGGCGACGCCGTGGTAAGGGATGCTCCGGCTGAACCAACGGCAAGCGGCACCAGAAGCTGCTCCCTTTCGGCTGGCGCGCCATCACGCCGATGGAGCCCTCCATCTGGGTCACCAGCTGATGCGTGATCGCCAGGCCAAGGCCGGTTCCTTCGCCGGTCTGCTGCGCATCACGCCCCTGCTCGAAGGGGAGAAACAGGCGCGAGCGCAGTGAAGGATCGATCCCCGGCCCCTCGTCCTCGACTTGCAACAGTAGGTGGCCATCTTGCTGGGTCAGCATGACCCGCACCGTCCCCTGCTCGGTGAACTTGATGCCGTTGGAGAGCAGGTTGTGCAGGATCTGCGCCATGCGATGGGGATCGAGCCAGAGCGTCTCGGGCAGATCGGCCGATATCGACAGGCTCAAGGCGATGTGACGGGCCTTGGCCTTGGGCCAGTGTATGGCGATCACCCGTTCACAGAGCCATACCAGATCCACCCGCTGCGGCGTCAATGCCAGGTTGTGCTGTTCGTTACGGGTAAAGTCGAGGATGTCGTTGAGCAAGCCAAGCAGCTCATCGGTGGCCTGACGCACCCGCTCCAGGGCGCGCGACTGCTCCTGCCCAAGACGGGTGCCTGCCAGCCATTCGAGCAAACCGATGATGGCGTTCATGGGGGTGCGGATCTCGTGGCTGATGGCCGCCATGAAGCGCCCCTTGGCCTGCGCCGCCGCTTCGGCGCGCTGGCGGGCTTCCGAGAGCCCCTGCTCCACCAGCCGCCGCCGCTCAATCTCGAGCGCCAACTGCCGCCGTGAGCGCCAGATGAGGAGGATGATCACCCCACCACTGAGCAGTAACAGCAGGGTCGAGCCGATCCAGATGCCATAACTGACCCCCTCCACCTGAGTGACCGAGAGTTGCAGCCAGCGCTGGCGCAGCTCGTCTTGCTGAACCGGTGAAATCCCCATCATCGCCTTGTTGAGGACTCGCTCTAGCATGGGGCGGTTGGGGGCGATGGCAAACGGCAATCCCCAGCGCTCGTCGACCAGATCACTGATGTTCAAATCCTGTAGCTGATTGAGGCGCAGCGGATATTGCAGCTGATAGAGATCGGCCAACAGCCCTCGGCCCTCACCGCGGCGCAGGCGCTCCGCCCCTTCCACCACGGAGGGCACCGGTTGCCAATTGGCCTTGCCCAGGCGCGCGAGCAAGGAGGGGTCCCACAAACTTGCCGGCACCCACACCGTCTCGCCATCGAGCTCCTTGAGATTGGCGTGCAGCCCATCGCGACTGAGCAAGGCCCAGTGGCTCATCACCATGATGCGGGTAAAGCGCAGAACCTCTGCCAAGGCACTCGACTCGGGCACCCCTAGCATCATGTCAATCTCACCGCTACGCAGCAGGCGGATCCCCTCCTCCCGGTCGCGCACGCCTTGCCACTCCACCGTGATGCCATGGGGCCGCAGCAGCTCGCGCAGCATATCCACCGACCAGCCGACCGGCACGCCGTTGCGATCCCGGCTGGAAAAAGGAGGAAGCCCTGGGTTGATGGCCACGCGCAGCGTCCGGGTGCGGGCCAGCCAGGACTGCTCCTCGTCACTCCATTCAGGCAAGTTGATGCTGCCGGCACCGCTGATGGCGTAACTGTCGAGCAGCCGATACGTGTTGGCGGGGGGCAGGTAACGCACCGCGGTATTGATGGCTTCACGCAGTGAAGGCTCGTCGCGCATTACCAAGCGGACACTCATCTGCCAGTGATCGTGTTCAAGCAGCCGGATACGGACATTGAGATCCGGGTGCTGACGCAGCAACTCACGCAGGGAGAGGTAATCGCCCAGATAGGTGTAGGAGGGCTCGTCATGCAGCAGCGCGGGCACCGAGATGCCGGGCTTCGCCGGCGCGATGGCGCGATCCGGCATGAAGTGGTTGAGCAGCACATGGGAGAACCAGGCCGGCTGCACCAGCACGGGGCCACTGTCCTCCTCGGTGCGATAGAGCATGGCGGCCATCACCGTCATCAGAGGAGGGCTCTGCGGCCCCAGCTCACTGCCGACCCCCTCTGCCGAGACCAGCGGCAACAGATCGCAGCGCCCCTGGCGATAGGCTTCTCTGGCCTGCTGCCAATCCGGGTAGATCTTCGGCTCGGCCTGCACCTCCAGCAAGGCACTGAGCTGCGCCACCAGATCCGGTACCAGCCCCTTCCCTTGCTGGAAATAGGGCTGATAGTGAATATCGGGGTAACAGACTGTCAGCTGAGGATGCTGCTCGAGGAAGGCATGGGCCTCGTGCGACAGGGGCAAGGTTCCCGCCAGCGCGGGAGCGGTGCACAACGACAGTGAAAAAAGCCAGGCTAGGCCTGGCTTTTTGTTATTCCTCGTTGGGTTCGACATTTTCGACCCTGGCTTTCAGCTTCTGCCCAGGACGGAAGGTCACGACGCGCCGCGCCGTGATGGGTATGTCTTCCCCTGTCTTGGGGTTACGACCCGGGCGCTGATTCTTCTCGCGAAGATCGAAGTTGCCAAAGCCGGAGATCTTGACCTGCTCGCCCCGCTCCAGGGCCATTCTGATCTCTTCAAAGAAGGCTTCCACCAACTCTTTGGCCTCGCGCTTGCTCATCCCAAGCTGGGTGAACAGGTGCTCTGCAATATCGGCTTTGGTCAGCGCCATAGATTCAGTCCCTCAAGGATGCGTTGAACTCTTCAGCGAGCGCCTTGACCACGCGATCGACAGTCTCGGCAATCTCTTTTTCTTCCAGAGTACGCTGGGTGTCTTGCAACACCAGGCTGATGGCGAGGCTCTTCTTCTCCTCGGACATACCAGCACCCTGGTATACGTCGAACAAGTTTATTCCAACTACCTGATTTCCGCCAACTTTTTTAATTACTGCCAAGATATCGCCGGCCAGAACCTGACGGTCGACCACCACGGCGATGTCACGGCGGTTGGCCGGGAACTTGGAAACCTCGGTCGCGGCGGGCACCTTGGCCGGAGTCAGCTTGTCCAGCTCCAGCTCAAAGAGCACGGCGCGGGTCTTAAGGCCCAGCTTCTTCTCAAGGCTCGGATGGATCACACCGATGTGACCGATGACGATGCCATCGCGCAGGATGGCGGCGCACTGGCCCGGGTGCAATGCACTGTGCTCGGCACGCTCGAAGGTGAAGGCCGCGCCTTCCGCCGTCAGATCGAGCACCGCTTCCAGATCGCCCTTCAGATCGAAGAAGTCGACGCCACGGCCCTTGCCATCCCAGTGCTCTTCGCTCTGGTTACCGGTGATGATACCGGCCAGCATCGGCTCCTGACGGATGCCGTTCTCGGCGCCCTCGTCCTTGATAAAACGCAGCCCCTGCTCGAACAGACGCACGCGCGGCTGCTGACGGTTCTGGTTGTACACCACCGCCTGCACCAGGCCCGGGAACAGTGACACGCGCATGGCGGACATCTCGACCGAGATGGGGTTCGGCAGCACGATGGCTTCACTGTGCGGGAACAGGGCCTGCTGGGCCTTGGGATCGACGAAGCTGTAGGTGATCGCCTCCTGGAAACCGCGATCCACCAGGAGATCGCGCACCCGCTTGAGGGTCACCTGCCCCTCGGCCTGCTCGACCATGGCCAGCGAAGCGACCGGTTTGAGGTTCGGGATGTTGTTGTAGCCGTAGATGCGGGCCACTTCCTCGATGAGATCTTCCTCGATGGCGATATCGAAACGCCAGGAGGGGGCCAGGGCGCTCCAGCCGTCGGCATTGGCAGTGACCTGCATGCCGAGACGAGTCAGGATCTCGACCACCTGCTCGTCGGCGATGGCGATGCCGATGACGCGCTCCATCTTGCTGCGACGCAGCGTGATCGGCTGGGCCTTGGGCAGGTGCGCATCGGATTTGACTTCGATCACCGGGCCGGCTTCGCCGCCGCAGATATCCAGCAGCAGACGGGTGGCTCTGTCCATCACCTTGGCTTGCAGCTCGGGATCGACCCCGCGCTCGAAGCGGTGGGAGGAGTCGGTGTGCAGGCCGTAGGCACGGGCGCGACCGGTGATGGAGAGCGGCGCGAAGAAGGCGCACTCGAGCAGGATGTCGGTGGTGGTCTCACTGACGCCGGTGCGATCGCCGCCGAAGATCCCGGCCATGCAGGCAGGGCCAGTGCTGTCGGCGATGACGAGGGTGTTCTCTTTGAGCTTCACGTCGTTGCCGTCGAGCAGGGTCATCGGCTCATCAGCCTGCGCGCGGCGCACCACCAGCTCCTTGTCCAGCTTGGCCAGATCGAAGGCGTGCATCGGCTGACCGTATTCCAGCAGCAGGAAGTTGGTGATGTCGACGATGGCGTCGATGGAGCGGATGCCGCCACGGCGCAGCTTCTCCTGCATCCAGAGCGGGCTCTGGGCCTTGAGGTTCAGCCCCTTGACGACGCGGCCGAGATAGCGCGGGCAATCGGCCGGCGCCTCAACCCGGATCGGGAAGGTGGCATCAATGGTGGCAACTGCCGGCGTCCAGCTTGGTTCGACCACGTCGGCGCGGTTGAGCACACCGATTTCACGGGCGAGACCCGCAATGCCGAGGCAATCGGCGCGGTTCGGGGTGAGATCCACGTCGATGGCGACGTCGTTGAGCGCGAGGTATTCACGGATATCGGTACCGATGGGGGCATCAAGCGGCAGCTCGATGATGCCATCGGCTTCCACGTCGATACCCAGCTCGCTGAAGGAGCAGAGCATGCCGTGGGACGGCTGACCGCGCAGCTTGGCCTTCTTGATGGTGAAATCACCCGGCAGGGTCGCCCCGACCTTGGCCACGCAGACCTTGAGACCTTGGCGGCAGTTCGGCGCGCCGCAGACGATGTCGAGCAGCTCGGCCTCGCCCACATTGACCTTGGTCACCCGCAGCTTGTCGGCGTCCGGATGCTGGGCACACTCGACCACTTCACCGACCACCACGTTGTTGAACTGGCCCGCCACCGGCTCGATGGCGTCCACTTCCAGGCCAGCCATGGTGATCTGCTCGGCCAGCGCGTTGTCACTTATCTCGGTGCGGACCCACTCCATCACCCAGGATTTACTGAATTTCATGTTCTCTCGCCCTTACTTGAACTGCTTGAGGAAGCGCAGGTCGTTTTCGAAGAAAGCGCGCAGGTCGTTGACCCCATAGCGCAGCATGGTCAGGCGCTCAACGCCCATGCCGAAGGCAAAGCCGGCGTATTTCTCCGGATCGATGCCAACCGAACGCAGCACGTTCGGGTGCACCATGCCGCAGCCCAGCACTTCCAGCCACTTGCCGTTCTTGCCCATCACGTCCACTTCGGCGCTCGGCTCGGTGAACGGGAAATAGGAGGGGCGGAAGCGGATGGTCAGGTCTTCCTCGAAGTAGTTGCGCAGGAAGTCGTGCAAAATGCCCTTGAGCTCGGTGAAGCTGGCATGCTCGTCGACCAGCAGGCCTTCAACCTGGTGGAACATGGGGGTGTGGGTCATGTCGTAGTCGTTACGATAGACGCGGCCCGGCGCAATGATGCGGATCGGCGGCTGCTGCTGCTCCATGGTGCGGATCTGCACGCCCGAGGTGTGGGTGCGCAGCATCAGGTCCGGGTTGAAGTAGAAGGTATCGTGGTCGGTACGCGCCGGGTGGTGAGCCGGGATGTTCAGGGCATCGAAGTTGTGAAAGCCATCTTCGATCTCCGGGCCGCGCGCCACGGTGAAGCCCATCTCGCCAAACAGGCGCTCGATGCGCTCGATGGTGCGGGTCACCGGGTGCAGGCCGCCATTTTCGATGCGACGCCCCGGCAGGGTGATGTCGATGGTCTCGGCGGCCAGCTTCTGGTTCAGTACCGCCGCTTCCAGCGCCTCGCGACGCTCGCTGAGCAGATCCTGCACGGCCTGCTTGGCCTGGTTGATCACGGCGCCGGCGGCGGGACGCTCTTCGGGCGAAAGCGCGCCCAGTCCCTTCATCTGCTCGGTAAAGAACCCTTTCTTGCCCAGATACTTGACCCGGATTTCGTCGAGGGCGGCGATATCGCTTACGCCCCCGATCTCGGCCTTCGCCTGGCCGACCACTTCTTCAAGCTGCTGCATGTCTTCCTCGTCACCGCTCCCGGAATGGGAGCCTGCTCAAGCAAAAATTAGGAAAGGGCATGATAGTACTAAAAAAAGCGTGATCCTGACTAGCGCATTCACCAGCACTATCCCCTATTTCTTCCCTGCCAGGCAGGGGATAGGGCTCTCTCCCTCCCCCGGCGCCGCGCTCTGGGGATGCCCGCCTAAGAAAGCGCCCAGTGCCGCCCCTCCCGCTCCTCATCCAGCAGATCGAGCCGGCGCTCGAAGGCCGTGAAGGCGCGCGCCACCAGCTCTCGCCCCTGTAACAGCTCGGCGGCGGTGAAGTGGCAGCGCGACAGCAGATCCTGCTGCGCCGTCATGGCATGGCCCCCTTCATGGCGCAGGTGCAAATTCGATATGAAACCCATGCACCATGCCATGCCCCGCGTCCCCGCTCGTCACCCAAATGGCGCGGGCCGCCCCCTCCCCCTAGCTGGAGGCCGTCCGCCGCCACGGCACCACGACCGGCCGACATCACGCCGGAGGCGACCTCATCACCTGATACCGGGCAAAAGAGCAGGCCCGCCGAGCGGGCCTGTTGTAGACGACGAGTCATCACACGCCCTTGCACGACGATCCTCAGCGCGCGGATTGACTGCACGCGAGATCAAATGGTTGCAAAGGATACGCCAGGAAAACCGGCGTGATCGGCTTAGGGATAACGCCCGCTCCGCCGGTTTTCCACCAGCTCCGCCAGTATGGTGTTCACCAGACGCATGGCCGCGCTCGGGGTTTCGCCCCGGCGCCGCGAGGCAATCACCGATATGGAGAGCTTTTCATCCGCCACCGGCATGAACTCCACCCCTTCCCGGTTTAGCTTGTGCACCTGCTCAGGCACCAGGGCAAACCCCATGTCCGAAGCCACCAGTGACAGCGCCGTCTGCACGTCGTTGACCTGCTGGATCACCTGCAACTTCAGGCCGCGACGGTGAAACAACCCCTGGACGACATCGGCAAAATGGGGGCCGGCGCCGGCGGGAAAGATCACCATGGGCACTTCGGCCAACTCGGCCATGGTCGGCGCCTGCCGGGTCAAAGGATGAGAGGCGGGCAGAGCGACAATCAGGGGCTCGTTAAACAGCACCTCTTGCTCCACGTCCGGATCGTCGATACGCACCCGGCCAAAACCGATGTCTATCTTGCCACTCTTGAGCGCCGCCACCTGCTCCTGGGTCTTGAGTTCATGCAGCACCAGTTCCAGGTTCTTGTTGCGCCGTAGCCGACGCACCATCAGCGGCAGTTGGCCATAGAACACCGACGGCACAAAGCCGATGGCAAACACCATCTTGCGCAACTGGGCTATTTGCCGGGTGCCTTCGATGCTGGCCTCCAGCCGCTCCAGCAGGGTACGAGCCTGCTGCAAAAAGTACGCGCCCCCCTGGGTCAGCTCCAATCCCCGCGCCTTGCGAATAAACAACTGCACCTCCAGCTCTTCCTCTAGCTGTTTGATTTGGCGGGTCAGCGGCGGTTGGGCGATAAACAGCCGCTCCGCCGCCCGGGTCAGGTTCAGCTCTTCCGCCACCGCAATGAAATTGCGGAGGTATCTCAGCTCCATCCATACCTCCAGGGTATCGCTGGTGACTTAATCAATATTGGTGCGTATGACAGCGCAACCGTAACCTTTTTGCAACAAACAATTATCACCAAGGTGGTAGAAGCGCTATGTCAGCAACCATGCCCCCCATTAAGATCAGACCGACCCGCCGCCCATGCTCATCGGGCGTATCAAGGTGGGGATGCTCAGATAAGGAGTGGGGAAAGCCCTCCTCCATCGCCGGGTCGGCTGAGGGCTGTATCAGCCCAAAGTGCGTGATGTTGACCATCGATAGCCCCGCTCACAAGGCGGCCCGCCACCCCGAGCGACGGCGCGCGCATAAGCGCCCTCGCGCCTGAACATCCATCGCTGCTTGCAGCCTGCCGACCGGCCCGCCCAACGCGGGCCGGACAATTACACCACATGGAGTGAAAGAGATGACTGACCAACTGGACCGGCTCGAACAAAAAATCCGGGGCGCGGTAGAAGCCGACCCGCAAACCGGCCACTACCGCTGTGATCGCCGCATGTTTACCGATAAAGAGCTGTTCGACCTGGAGATGAAGCACATCTTCGAAGGCAACTGGGTGTATCTCGCCCACGAAAGCCAGGTGGAGCGCCCCAATGATTACTACACCACCACGATCGGTCGCCAGCCGGTGCTCATCACCCGGAGCAAGGAGGGCGAGCTGCACGCCCTGCTCAACACCTGCTCCCACCGGGGGGCAACCCTGTGCCGCAAGAGGCGCGACAACAAGGCCTCGTTTACCTGCCCCTTTCACGGCTGGACCTTCAAAAACGACGGCACGCTGCTCAAGGCCCGCGATCAGCAAAAAGGCGGCTACCCGGAGAGCTTCAGCCACGACGGCTCCCACGATCTGAAGCCGCTGCCGAAGTTCGAGTCCTATCGCGGCTTCCTGTTTGGCAGCCTGAGCGCCGACGTGCTGCCGCTGACAACGTATCTGGGGGAAACCACCAAGATCATCGACAACATGGTCGATCAGGCGGAAGAGGGCCTCGAGCTCCTGCGCGGCAGCTCTACCTACACCTATGAAGGCAACTGGAAGCTGACCACCGAGAACGGCGCCGACGGCTACCACGTGGGCACGGTGCACTGGAACTACCTGTCCACCATGGGTCAGCGCAACTATGAAAAAGGCGGTACCGAGGCGGTGGATGCCAAGAGCTGGTCCAGCGAAGGGGGCTTCTACGCCTTTGACCACGGCCACATCATGCTGTGGACCCGGCTCACCAATCCCCAGGTGCGCCCGGTGTTCAATCACCTGGCGCGACTGCAACAAAAAGTCGGCGAGGCCCGTGCCGATGCCATCGTCAACACCACCAAGAACCTGTGCCTGTACCCCAACGTCTACCTGATGGATCAGTTCTCCACCCAGATCCGCGTGCTGCGCCCCATCGCCGTCGACAAGACCGAAGTCACCATCTACTGCTGGGCCCCCAAGAACGAGCCGGCCGCCGAGCGTGCCAAGCGCCTGCGCCAATATGAAGACTTCTTCAACGTCAGCGGTATGGGGACACCGGACGATCTGGAAGAGTTTCGAGCCTGCCAGCAGGGTTACCAGGCCCGTGGCATGCAATGGAATGACATGAGCCGGGGCGCCGCCCACTGGATTGATGGCCCGGATCCCGGCGCCGATGCCATCGGCCTTACGCCGCGGCGAAGCGGAGCCAAACCGGAGGATGAAGGCCTCTACGTGACCCATCACCAGCACTGGGTCAACGAAATGCTACAGGCGGTGGCCACCGAACGCGCCCAGCAGATCGCCATCACCGAACAGGAGACGCTCGCATGACCATGCCCATTGAACAGATCCAGGCCTTTGTGTTTCGGGAAGCCCGTCTGCTGGATGATCGCCAGTGGGAACTATGGTTGCAGTGCTACAGCAAGGAGGTCGTGTACTGGATGCCCGCCTGGGACGACGATGACAGGCTGACAGAGGATCCCCAGAGCGAGATTTCCCTCATCTATTACCCCAACAGGGAAGGACTGGAAGATCGCGTCTACCGCATCAAGACCGAGCGCTCGGGTGCCAGCTCACCGCCAGAGCCGCGCACCACTCACCTTATCAGCAACTTGGAGATCCTGGCGCAAGATGCCGACACCGTGAAGCTGCGCTTTAACTGGCAGACCCTCAGCCACCGCTACCAAAAGACGCAGACCTACTTTGGCACCTCCTTCTACACCCTGGATACCCGCGGCGAGCAACCGCTGATCACGGAAAAAAAGGTGATCCTAAACAACGACTACATCAATCAAGTGATTGATATCTATCACCTGTAACCGGCGGGAGCAGAGCATGAGCTACAACATTGCCCTCAACTTTGAAGACGGCGTGACCCGTTTTATCCGCTGCAACGCAGGGGAAACCGTGCTGGATGCGGCCTATCGCAACCGGATCAAGCTCCCCATGGACTGCGCCGACGGCGTGTGCGGCACCTGCAAAGGGCGCTGCCGCCAGGGAAGCTTCGAGCTGGGTCATGACTACATCGACGCAGCTCTGACCGAGCTGGAGCGGGCCGCAGGCAACATCCTGACCTGCCAGATGGTTCCCTCCAGCGACTGCGTGGTCGATATTCCGGCCGCGTCCACCCTGTGCAAAACCGGCACCACCGATTTTGGCGGCACGCTGGCCGAGATCACCCTGGTCTCCCCCACCGCCATCGCACTGAGCGTGGTGGCCGATGAGCCCATCCACTTCCTGCCCGGCCAGTACGTCAACATCCAGGTACCGGGCAGCCATGAAACCCGCGCCTACTCTTTCAGCTCCCGCCCGGGGTGCCGTGAGCTGCACTTTTTGATCCGCAACGTCCCCGGCGGCCTGATGAGCACCTGGCTGGTGAGACAGGCCAGGCTCGGCGAGCGCCTCACGCTGAGCGGCCCCATGGGGGTGTTTTACCTGCGCCCAGTGGTGCGCCCTGTGCTGATGCTGGCTGGCGGCACCGGCTTGGCGCCGTTCCTGGCCATGCTGGCGCAGCTCAAGGTGACGGGCTGCAAGCAGCCGGTGCACCTTATCTACGGCGTCACCCATGACGACGATCTGGTGGGTATCGAGGCACTGGAGCAGTGCGCAGCCGAACTGGATCAGTTCAGCTTCAAGACGGTGGTGGCTGACGCCAACAGCCGCCACCCGAACAAGGGGTATGTGACCCACCACATGGAGCAAGCTCTCATGGAACAGGGTGAGGTGGACGTGTACCTGTGCGGGCCGCAACCCATGGTGGACGCCGTGCTGACACACTTTCGTGACCAGGGCATTGAGCCCGCCTCCTTTCACTACGAGCGGTTCAGCCCCAGCATCGTCGCCATCACGGAGCACGTCGCATGAGCGCCCGCTTTAGCAACAAGGTCATGGTGATCACCGGCGCAGCCCAGGGCATAGGGCGGCGGGTAGCCGAGCGGGCAGCGGCGGAAGGCGCCCGCCTGGTACTGGCTGATCTGGCGGAGTATGTGCACGATCTGGCGGCCGAGCTGCAACGTCAGGGCCGCGAGGTCATCGCCGTGCAGACCGATCTGGAAACGTGGGAAGGCGCTGAAACCCTGATGAACCAGGCGCACGAGCGCTTTGGCCGCATCGATATCCTGATCAACAACGTAGGCGGCACCATCTGGGCTCAACCCTACGAGCACTACCGCCCGGAGCAGATCCACAAGGAGATCCAGCGCTCGCTGTTTCCTACCCTGTGGTGCTGCCGGGCCGTGCTGCCCTATATGCTGGCGCAGCAGGGGGGAGCCATCGTCAACGTATCGTCGGTGGCCACTCGTGGCGTGATGCGGGTGCCCTACGGCGCAGCCAAAGGGGGGGTCAATGCCCTCACCGTCAACCTGGCCTTTGAATATGCCGAGCAAGGGATCCGGGTCAACGCCACCGCCCCCGGAGGCACCGAGGCGCCACCCCGGCTGACCCCGCGCAATACCGCTCCCCAGGATGAGCAGGAAGGGCTGTGGTACCAAACCCTGGTGGATCAGACCAGAGCCACGAGCCTGATGCACCGCTACGGCACCCTGGATGAACAGGCGTCGGCGATTTTGTTTCTGGCATCCGGTGACGCCAGCTACATCACCGGCACGATTTTGCCGGTCGCCGGCGGTGACCTAGGCTGATCAGCTGCCAAGGCGGCCCTAAGGCGGGGCCGCTTTTTACTCGAGCTGTGCCCTCCCCCAACATCTGGCGGGGGGTCAGCTGACGGCATCCGCGGCGCTGCGGCAAACAGCGCTCAACCAGAGCAGCAGCGCCACCTGCACCTTCCCCCTTTCTGGGGAAGATGCGGCTCTGGCGCTCTTAATATCGTTTGTAACGGCGACGCTCTAGCGCGCTACGCCATGATGCCGCACGAGGTGGCGGCACTGTTGCCCCACTCGATGCGGCTTAACTGGCACTCATTGATGGGGTAGGAGCCTGCTCCTCTGCTTCAAGCGAGCCTCGAGGTGAGCATCGATGGACTTTCGGATGTGGACTAAACCTGCGTGGACATAATATGGGCATCAGCGATGTGCGCTGCATAAACAAAAAAGACCACTCGTTGGAGTGGCCTTTTTTAACATGCTGATATTACAGCATTAAATCGTGGTGCCCGGAGCGGGAATCGAACCCGCACAACCAAAGGTCGAGGGATTTTAAATCCCTTGTGTCTACCGATTTCACCATCCGGGCAGAGACTGATTGCAACAGGGCCCGCTCTGCGGGCCCTGAGAATGTGGAGGCGCGTTCCGGAGTCGAACCGGACTAAACGGATTTGCAATCCGCTACATAACCGCTTTGTTAACGCGCCATGCTCTCAACGAGAGATTGGAGCGGGAAACGAGACTCGAACTCGCGACCCCGACCTTGGCAAGGTCGTGCTCTACCAACTGAGCTATTCCCGCCTGTCTTCGGCTTTCGCCTTGACTGTGACGCAGCATTCTATCGGCTTGCCGCACTGAGTCAACCCAAAAAAGTTAATTGACTGATCGTTCGAGCATTTTTTGCCCCAAAAGAGGCGCCAAGGGCGCAAAAACAGAAGACCCGGCCAAGCCGGGTCATTCCGTTCACCCTCTCCTGCTCACTCAGAAGCGAGAGTGGTAGCTGAGATCGGCCCAAGCGGCCCGCAGATACTGAAACATAGACCAGAAGGTGAGCACGGTCGCCACATAGAGCAGCAGATAAGCCAACCAGATCATCCAGATGTCGTACTGCCAGATGAGCCCGGTCAGTGACACCATCTGGATGGTGGTCTTCCATTTGCCAATCCAGCCGACCGCCACCGAGGAGCGCTTGCCAATCTCCGCCATCCATTCACGCAGGGCCGAGATGAGGATCTCGCGGCCAATCATGGTCAGCGCGGGAATGGTCACCCAGACCGTGTTGTAGTGCTCGACAATGACCACCAGCGCGGCCGCCACCATGATCTTGTCGGCAACCGGATCGAGAAAAGCCCCGAAAGCCGTGGACTGGTTCAGCTTGCGGGCCAGATAGCCATCAAACCAGTCGGTCACCGCCGCCAGAATGAACACCACGGCAGCCGCCATATAAGACCAGTGATACGGCAGATAGAACAGAACGACGAAGAAGGGGATCAACAAGATCCGGAAGTAGGTCAGCAGGTTGGGGATATTGGTCATTATTGTCAGCCACTTCAACAGAGAGCGAGGGCGATGGGCGGCAATGCCGCAGCGCCGGGGATCCGAGCTGGCTCGGAAATGCGCCCGAAGGCAGCCCGGTCATTATGGCATTGCCACCCGCCTGCGTCACCCGTTTGCGCCGTGAAACGCGGCATGGATCGCTTCGGCCATGGCCAGGCTGATCCCCGGCACCTTGGCCAGCTCCTCTACCCCGGCACGTTTGACCTCTTGCAACCCCCCCAGGTACTTGAGCAGCGCCTGTCGCCGCTTGGGGCCCACGCCGGGGATCTCCTCAAGCGAGCTGGTGACCCGCGCCTTGGCGCGCCGCGCCCTGTGCCCCGTGATGGCAAAGCGGTGCGACTCGTCGCGGATATGCTGGATGAGATGCAGCGCCGGCATGTCGGTCGGCAGGTTCATCTCTTCGTGGCTCTCGCCGATGATGAGGGTCTCCAGGCCCGCCTTGCGGGTGACCCCCTTGGCCACCCCGATCAGCAGCGGCTGCTTGCCGCTGAGCTTATCCAAGTGGCAGGCGAGGATCTCCTCGGCACGGCGCAACTGGCCGAGGCCACCGTCGATGAAGAGGATATCGGGCACCTTGTCGGCATCCTGCTGCTTGCCAAAGCGCCGCTCCAGCGCCTGCTCCATGGCGGCATAGTCATCCCCACCAGTGATCCCCTCGATGTTGAAACGGCGATACTCCCCGCTGATGGGCCCCTCGCGGCCAAACACCACGCAGGAGGCCACGGTGCGCTCCCCCATGGTGTGGGAGATGTCAAAGCACTCCATCCGCGCGATGGGGCGCTCGAGCTCAAGCAGCTCTTCGAGCTGGCGCAGCCGCTCGGTCATGGTGCTCTTGTGGGCCAACCGTGACTGCAAGGCGGTCAGCGCATTGGTGCTGGCCAACTTGATAAAACGCGCCCGATCGGCGCGGGTGCGGCTCACTACCCGCACCTTGTAGCCGGCGCTCTGGCTCAGTGTCTCGGCGATCACCTCTTCGTCCTCAAGCGCCACATCGAGCAGCACCTCGCTGGGGATCTGCCGCCCCGACTGGCCCGAAAGATAGAACTGGAGCAGGAAAGATTGCACCACCTCTTCGAGCGGCGTATCGCTTGGCACCTTGGGAAAGTAGCTGCGCGAGCCGAGCACCTTACCCTGACGGATAAACAAGACGTGTACGCAGGCCGTGCCCTGGCTCTGGGCCACCCCCACCACGTCGAGATCATCGAGCACGTTGCCGCTAACCGACTGCTGCTCGGTCACCCGGCGCAGCGCCTGGATCTGATCGCGAAACCGGGCCGCCTCCTCAAAGCGCAGCTCCAGGCTGGCGCTCTCCATCCGCTCCACCAGCCGACCGATCACCTCCTGATCCTTGCCCACCAGAAACAGCCGGGCCAGATCGACTTGGCGGGCATACTCCTCGTCGCTCACCAGCCCCGCCACGCAGGGGCCGGCGCAGCGCCCCAGCTGATACATGAGGCAGGGGCGCGAGCGGTTGGCATAGACGGCGTCTTCACACTGGCGCACCGGGAAGATCTTCTGCATCAGGTGCAGGCTCTCGCGCACCGCCCCCCCCGAAGGGTATGGGCCGAAATACTCCCCCTTGATTTTGCGCGCACCCCGGTGCACGCCGATGCGCGGGTGGCGCTGATCGGTGATGATGATCCAGGGATAAGACTTGTCGTCGCGCAGCAGCACGTTGTAGCGCGGCTGGTACTGCTTGATGAGGTTGTGCTCGAGGATCAGCGCCTCGGTCTCGGTGTGGGTCACCGTCACCTGAATATCCGCGATCTGGCTGACCAGGGCGCGGGTCTTGGCGCTGTCGACCTGCTTGCGAAAATAGGAGGAGAGGCGTTTTTTGAGATCCTTGGCCTTGCCCACATAGATGACGGTGCCGCCCGCATCATACATGCGGTAAACGCCGCTCTGGTGGGTCACGACCTTGAGAAAGGCCTTGCTGTCAAACTGCTCGCTCATGGTGCTCCATCAAGGGAAAAGGCGGCCATGGCCGCCTTCCTTATGCTGTTTACTGCGTTGCCACTGCCGCTCAGAGGGTATCGGCATCCAGCATGCCATAACGAATGGCGAGGTGGGTCAACTCCACATCCCCGTTGATGCCGAGCTTGCTAAAGAGCCGATAACGGTAGCTGTTGACCGTCTTCGGGCTCAGGTTGAGCTGCTCGGAGATCTCGTTCACCTTCTGCCCCTTGGTGATCATCATCATGATCTGCAGCTCGCGCTCGGAGAGGGACTTGAAGGGGTTCTCGTCATGGGAGGCAAACTGGCTCAATGCCATCTGCTGGGCAATCTCCGGGGAGATGTAACGCTGGCCCGAGTGCACCAGACGAATGGCCTGGATCATCTCCTCAGGGGCGGCGCCCTTGGTGAGGTAACCGGCCGCGCCGGCCTGCATCACCTTGGTCGGGAACGGGTTTTCCGAATGGATGGTGAGCACTATGATGCGCACATCCGGGCGAATTCGCAGGATCTTGCGGGTGGCTTCCAGTCCGCCGATGCCAGGCATGTTCATGTCCATCAGAATCACATCCGGATGATTCTGGCGGCAGTAGGTCACGGCCAGCTCACCGCTTTGCGCCTCACCCACCACCTTGATCCCGCGGACATCCTCCAGGATGCGTCTTATCCCGGTACGCACCAGCTCATGATCATCGACCAGAAATACATTTATCACCCGGATTACCCCATCTTTTTATATTTTTATTGCCCGGCGGGCATACCACACTTGTCTTGCATCATAACGAAACTGATGCGTTTGGCAAACACCGGCTTTCAGGGTGCGCTAAGATCCGACACGTCCCAACAAATCAGATAATTAGCGTCAAAAAGCCACGTCAGATATGCATAAAAAAACAGCGCCTTTGGCGCCGTTTTTACCTCATTTAGCGAGCAGTGCCCGCACCTTTTCCAGGTCCGCCTGAGTATCCACCCCGACCGGCGGGGCCTCAAGCGCCTCGGCCACGTGGATCTTCTCCCCGTACCAGAGCACCCGCAACTGTTCGAGGGCCTCTATCTGCTCCAGCTGGCTCGGCGCCCACTGCACATAGCGCTCGATAAAGCCGGCGCGATAGGCATAGATGCCGATGTGGCGCTGGAACCAGGGGCCAATCGCCTCGTGGCTCGCCGCGAAGCGATCCCGCTCCCAAGGGATGGGGGCGCGGCTGAAGTAGAGGGCATAGCCATCCTTATCGGTCACCACCTTCACCGCGTTGGGATTGAAGGCCTCGGCCGCATCGTGAATGGGCACGCTCAGGGTCGCCATCGGAGCATCGGCCGCCGCCAGATTGTCGGCCACCTGGCGGATGATGGCGGGCGGGATCAGCGGCTCGTCCCCCTGCACGTTGACGATGATGGTGTCGGCGGCAAAGCCGCACAGACGGCACACTTCGGCCAACCGCTCGGTGCCGGACTGGTGATCGGCCGAGGTCATGCACACCTCGACGCCGCTACCGGCCAACGCCGCCTGCACCCGCGCGTCATCGGTGGCGACGATCACCCGCTCCGCCCCCGACTGCATGGCCTTTTCCACCACGTGCTGCACCATGGGCTTGCCGTGGATGTCGGCCAGCGGCTTGCCCGGCAAGCGGGTCGAGGCATAACGGGCCGGGATGATGACAACGAAACTCATGGGTTCAGCTCTTCCAGCGGCAGATGGCGGGCGCGGTTTTCCAAGAGCACCGGGATCCCCTCCTCCAGCGGATAGGCGAGGCGATCGAACCGGCACACCAGCTCCTGCTTGCTCTTGTCATAGTTCAGCTTGCCCTTGCAGACCGGGCAGGCAACGATATCCAGCAGTTTCGGATCGAGAGCCACTGTGTCACTCCTTTAGGGATGTCATGAGGGTGCCGAGCAGCCCTTCGGGCAGGTTGGCACGCACGGGAATATACCACCAATTCGGCCGGGCAAAGGCGCGGCACTTCACCGCATCCTTCTCGGTCATCAGCAGTGGCCGCTCGTTAAAGCGGGCCACCAGCTCGGCCTCGTCAAAGCCGTGGTGATCGGGGTAACCCTGCGCCTGCACCAGGTCGTAACCCAGCTCGCGCAAGGTGGTAAAGAAGCGGGGCGGATGGCCGATCCCCGCCAAGGCATCGACGCGCGGACCGAGCGGCCCTGTTGGGGGCGCGTCATCCAGCACTCGGCGCGGAGCATCGGGCACCAGGCGCATGGCCCACTCCCCCGGCTGCGGCTCACCGCCGTTGCAGATGATGGCGTCAACCGATGCCAGCCGTGACAGCGGTTCGCGCAGCGGCCCCATCGGCAGCAGGCACCCGTTGCCAAAGCGGCGCACCCCATCCACCACCACGATTTCAGCATCGCGGGCCAGCCCATAGTGTTGCAGGCCGTCGTCGGTGACGATGATGTCCACCTCGCCGCTTTGCTCGAGCAGACGCACCGCCTCGGCCCGCTTGGGAGAGACCGCCACCGGGCAGCCACAGCGGCGATGAATGAGCACCGGCTCATCCCCCGCCTCGGTGGTGCCGGTGTCGCCGGTCAGCCGCAGCGGATAGCCGGCAGCCTTGCCGCCGTAACCACGGCTCACCACACCGGGACGAAAACCGTGGGCACGCAAGGACTCCACCAGCCAGATCACCACAGGGGTCTTGCCATTGCCGCCCACCGAGAGGTTGCCCACCACGATGACCGGCAGCGTTGAGCGATAGGCTTGGCACCACCCCAGGCGATAGGCCGCGCGGCGGGCCCCCGAGACGGCGGCAAACAGCCCCGCCAATGGCAACAGCCCCCAGCGAAGGGGGCTCTTGTCATACCAAAGGGAGGCCATCATCAGCCCTTTTCACCAAACTGGATGGCCCGCAGCTGGGCATACGTGCCTTGGCGCGCCATCAGCTCGGCGTGGTTGCCACGCTCGACGATGCGCCCCTCGTCGATCACCAGGATCTCGTCGGCCTTCTCGATGGTGGAGAGGCGGTGGGCGATGACCAAGGAAGTACGCTGTTTGCTGAGCTCGTCGATGGCCGCCTGGATGTGACGCTCCGACTCGGTATCGAGCGCCGAGGTGGCCTCGTCGAGCAGCAGCACAGGGGCATCGCGCAGCAGGGCACGGGCAATCGCCAGACGCTGGCGCTGACCGCCGGAGAGGGAGGCCCCGTTCTCGCCAACCACGGTGTCGTAACCCTGGGGCATCTTGCTCACGAATTCATCGGCGTGGGCGGTGCGGGCCGCCTCGATGATCTGCGCGCGGCTGTAGCGCTCTTCGGCGGCATAGGCGATGTTGCTCGCCACCGTGTCGTTAAACAGGTGTACCTGCTGGGAGACCAGGGCAAACTGCTTGCGCAGCTCGCTCAGACGGTAATCGCGGATGTTGACCCCATCGAGCAGGATCTCCCCCTCATCGATGTCATAAAAACGGGTAATGAGGCTGGCGATGGTGCTCTTGCCCGAGCCAGAGCGCCCCACCAGGGCCACCGACTTGCCCGCCTCCACCTTGAAGCTGACGTCGTGCAGCGCCGGGCTCTCTTTGGTCGGATAGGTGAAGGTGACGTTGCGAAACTCAATCTCGCCGCGAGCGCGCTCCAAGGTGCGGGTGCCGCTGTCCTGCTCCGGCTCGGTATCGAGCAGGCCGAACAGGCTCTGGCAGGCGGTGATGGCGCGCTGGAACTGGTTGTTGACGTCGGTCAGGCTTTTGAGCGGTTTGAGCAGCATCATCATCGAGGTGATCATGACGGTGAAGGTACCGGCGGTCAGCTCGCCGCGCACGCTGTCGATGGTCGCAACGTAGAGGAAGACCGCCAAGGCAACCGAGGCCACCATCTGCACCACAGGGCTGCCGATGGCATCGGCGGCAACCATCTTCATGGTCTGCTGGCGCATGTTGTTGCTGACATCGAAAAAGCGCTTCTCTTCGACCTTCTGGCCCCCGAACATCAGCACCTCTTTATGACCCTTGAGCATCTGCTCGGTCGAGGTGGTGATGCTGCCTACCGCATGCTGCAACTGGCGGCTGATCTTGCGAAAACGGCGGCTGATGATGCCGATGATCACGCCAACGACAGGGCCGACGATCAGGAAGATGACCGACAGCTGCCAAGAGTGGTAGAACATCAATCCCAGCAGGCCGATAACGGTCGCCCCCTCGCGCACCAGGGTCACCAGGGTGTTGCTGGCGGCGTTGGAGACCTGGCTCGCGTCATAGGTCACCTTGGAGAGCAGATGACCGGTGTTTTGCCGATCGAAAAAGCTCAGCGGCATGATCACCATGTGGTTGAACACCTGCTGTTGCAGGCGCATCACCACATGGTTGCCGACCCAGGCCATGCAGTAGTTGGAGAGGAAGTTCGCCACCCCGCGCACCGCCACTATGCCCAGCACGAAGAAGGGCATCCACTTGAGCACGGTCGGATCGTTGCCATTGATCCCCTTGTCGATCAACGGCTTGATGGAGTAGACGAAGGTGGTGTCAACGGCGGCGTAGCCGAGCATGCCGATGATGCCGCCGATGAGTCCGAGCTTGCGATCGCGAACATAGCCGAGCAGGCGCTTGAAGATAGGCCAACTAGCCTGGTTGCTGGTTTCTTGCATGAAAGAAGCTGCTTGTGATTTGAAATGACAGGCTATTCTAGCCAAAGCGCCGGTTTCCACCAAGCTCCGCCGCGTCGGTACCAGGGACCGTGTTCACGCTCGACCCGAATATCGAGCCCCTTATCCCCTGCCGTCAGCCGCACCTCTCCCACCACACCGGTCACCCACTGCCTGGCTCCTGCCGCCTCAAAGCGGGCCACCACCTCGGGGCGCGGAAAACGCCAGCGGTTCTGAAACCCGGCGCTGTGGATCACCAGATCCGACGATACCGCCGCCACAAACGCAGGGGTCGAAGAGGTGCGGCTGCCATGGTGGGCCGAGATCAGCACTGTGCTCGCCAATCCCGCCCCATGCCGGCGCACCAGCTCGCGCTCGGCCGGCGCCTCGATATCCCCCGGCAGCAGCAGGCTCCACCCCGCTCCGGCAAGGCGCAGCACGCAGCTGTTGTTGTTGCGAGCCGAGGGGCCATGCCACCCCCCCTGCGGCGGCCAGAGCACCGCCACCTCCACCCCGCTCCAGCGCCACGCTTGACCTGCCACGCAGGGGTGGGTCAAGGGGCCAAACGGATGAGAGGAGAGTTCACGGCGCACCGGCAATGCGGCCAGCAGCGCGGCCCGATTGCCGGCGTGATCCCGGTCTTTGTGGCTCACTATCAAGGTGTCGACAACCCGCACCCCGCGCTGGCGCACTCTGGGCAGCACCACGGCATCGGCCATGTTATACCCGCCTGGGTAACGGTCACCGGTGTCGAAGATCATGGCGCGCTCGCCTTTGCTGATCACCACGGAGAGCCCCTGCCCCACATCGAGCACGCTGATCTCGACCCGCTCAGGGGATGGCCAAAGGGCAAGCCCCATCAGCCCCACCGAGGGCAACAGCAACCAACGCCCACCGGGTAATCGCCAGGCGGTGAAGGCCAGCAGCAGTGGAATGCAGAGCGATGCCCCCTCGGCAGGTAGCGGCCACCAGAGTCTGGCCCCCGCATCGAGCCAGGTCAGCAGTTGCATCACATGACCCAATAGCGCATCGGCCAGCCAGAAGAGCAGCCCCGCCCCCCCACTCCAGAATGGGGCAAGCAGGCCCGCCACCAAGCCGCAGGGGATGATGATCAGCGCAAACAAGGGGAGCAGCAGCAAGTTGAGCAGCAGCGCCAGTGGCGCCACCCCTTCAAATAGCATGAGCTGAAGCGGCAGCAATCCGAGCATCATGAGCCACTGGATGCGCCACAAGTTGGGGCGCCCCCACATCAAACCGGCCACCAGCAGCAGTGCCACCGCCAGAAACGAGAGCCAGAAACCGGCGGACCAGAGCGCCCATGGGTCCCACAGCACCAGGGCGGCAAAGGCCCACAACCAGATCCGCCACCCCGGCCAATCGCGCCTGAGCTGGCGCAGCAGGCTCCACAACAGCACCATGATGAGCGCCCGCTCGGTGGCGATGGCAAAACCTGAAAGCGCGCTATAGAGCACGGCGAGCAGGCAGGCCACCAGGCTCGCGGCGCGCAGACCAAAGAGGCCGCCGAGCCACCACCCGATCACGGCCACGATGGCAATATGCTGGCCCGAGATGGCTATCACATGGGTCAACCCGGCACCACGCAGCAGATCCCACTGCTCGCGGCTGATCTCCCCTTGCTCACCAAACACCAGCGCCCGCAGCAGCGGCGCCGTCGCCAGCCCTTGCCACGCCCGCTCTGCCGCCCCCAGCCAGCGATCGCGCCAGTGGCTGGGGGCCGGGATCACCGCCATCACGGCGCGCAAGGAGCCAGTGGCCAAGATCCCCTTGCCAAGCAGGCTACGCCGCCCATCCCAGCCGGCCTGATTGGCCAGGCCGTGGGCAGGCTTAAGGGCGACGCTCAGGATAAGATGGCTGCCGGTGGGCCACGCGGGCAGCGGCCGGTAGGCCGATATCTGGATCAGTGGCGCAGGCCAGCGTCGCTGCGTCCCCAGCCGGTCAAGGCGCAGCAGCAGGCGGGTAAAATCAGGCTCGGCGCGCTCCTGGCGTAGCAACGTCCCCTCGATCGTCACGGCGCGGTCTGCGGGCAACTCATCAAGCCAACCGAGACGCAGCAGCAACGATCCCTGCATCCAGAGCAGGCCGAGGCACAGGGCCGTCACACCGCCGCGCCAGCGCCCGGACATCGTCAGCAGGGCGAGCAGCATAGCCAGGGGCAGCAGCGCCCATGGCCAGGCCGGCAGGCGGGGCCAGAGCAGGGCCGAGCTGGCGGCCAGACAGAAACAGAGCAGGCGAGCATCCATGCCGCCAGTGTGGCGCCGCTTTGGCCATCACACCCTGTGCAAACCCGCAGGCATTGGCGAAGAGGCCGCCCGACGCTAGACTGGCCCCTTCTTAGGGGAGAAAGCGATGTTCAAACAGGTTCAGATCACCCGTGAATCCTTGCGCCAACAGAAGTGGTTCCGCCTGTTTGGCGATCGCCTGCTGGCGCCTCGGCTGTGGCAAAAGACGCCGGTGGCACTCAGTGGCGCCATGGCGGCGGGGATCTTTGCCTCCTGGATCCCGCTGCCGATGCACAGTTTGATCGCGGTGGCCGTCGCCCTCTGGCTCGGCTTCAATCTTCCCCTCACGCTGGTGGCGGTCTGGTTCAACAACCCGGCTACCCTGCCATTGATGTACCTGGCCGCCTACGAAACCGGCTGCAAGCTGTTGGGGATCCCCCCCCAGCATTTTCAGCTGGAGTGGAGCCTGCGCTGGTTCGAGCTGGAAGCCGAGCGCCTGCTGCCCCCCTTCCTGCTCGGCTCGCTGCTGCTCGGCCTGCTCTGCGCCCTGCTCGCCTACCTGTTGACCCGCCTCTTGCTGGCGCTGTGGCAACACTGGCAGCGGCGCTGACGTTGCCGTGCGGGCACGCTGCGGTTAGACTTCGCCTCCCCCATTTTTTGTGAGCCTCGCCATGACGCTTCTTGCCAGGTTACAGCGCCGGCTGCCCAGTGCCGAGGCGCTGCGCACTCACCCAAGGCTGCAACGCTTCGGTCGGCATCTGGACTGCCCCCAGCTCTGGCAGCTGGATCGCCGCAGTGCCACCCGAGCCTGCGCCGTCGGCCTCTTTTGCGCCTGGTTGCCACTGCCCTGCCAGATGCTGCTGGCCACCTTGGGCGCCATCGTACTGCGCGCTCACCTGCCACTGACCCTGGGGCTGGTCTGGCTCAATAACCCCTTCACCATGCTGCCGATGTTCTATGGCGCCTATCGCGTGGGAGCCTGGCTGCTCCCGGGTGAGCCGGCCCCCTTCTCCTTTGCCCTGAGCTGGGAGTGGCTGGCCCAGTCACTCGGCAGTGTCGGCCCCGGGCTGCTGCTCGGCTGCCTGCTTCTCGGTGGCGTGTCTGCCCTGCTCGGGGCGGCATCGGTCGCCTGGTGCTGGCCCGCAGCCAAACCGGCAGAACACCAATAAAAAACGCCCTCCGAGGAGGGCGTTTTTTCATGAACGCAATCAGACCTGGCTCGGCTCGCGCGCCGCGGCCTCACAGAGGCTCTCATCTTCCGCCATACAGGCCGCCGCCGTGAACAGCACGTCGGTGGAGCTGTTGAGCGCCGTCTCGGCAGAGTCTTGCAGTACACCGATGATGAAGCCCACCGCCACCACCTGCATGGCGATGTCGTTGCCAATGCCGAACAGGCTGCACGCCAGCGGGATCAGCAGCAGCGAGCCGCCCGCCACACCGGAGGCGCCGCAGGCACTGATGGTGGCCACGACGGAGAGCAGGATGGCCGTGCCCAGATCGACACTCATGCCCAAGGTATGCACCGCCGCCATACTCAGTACCGTGATGGTGATGGCCGCGCCGGCCATGTTGATGGTGGCCCCCAGCGGGATGGAGACCGCATAGGTATCTTCCGGCAGACGCAGCTTCTCGCACAGGGCCATGTTGACCGGAATGTTGGCCGCCGAGCTGCGGGTGAAGAAGGCGGTGATGCCGCTCTCTTTCAGGCAGGTCAGCACCAGCGGATAGGGGTTGCGCTTTATCTTCCAGAAGACGATCAGCGGGTTGACCACCAGGGCGATGAACAGCATGCAACCAAGCAGCACGGCCAGCAGCTGGGCATAGCCGAGCAGGGCACCGAAGCCGCTTTCAGCCAGGGTGGATGAGACCAGACCCAAGATGCCGAGCGGAGCACAGCGAATAACGGCCCGGACAATCCAGGTGACGCCGTGAGAGAGATCGGTGATGACCGCCTTGGTGCTGCCACTGGCGTGACGCAGGGCAATCCCCAGTGCGATGGCCCACGCCAGAATGCCGATGTAGTTAGCCTCAATCAGCGCCTTCACCGGGTTGGTCACCACGTTGAACAGCAAGGTCTGCAGCACCTCGGTGATCCCGCCCGGAGGCGTCAGCTCGGCCGAACTGGCCGAGAGGTGCAGCTCAGTGGGGAACAGAAAGCTGGCCGCCACCGCCACGGCGGCTGCCGAGAAGGTGCCGAGCAGGTAGAGCAGAAGAATGGGCTTCATGTTGGTCTTCTGGCCCTGTTTATGGCCGACGACCGCCGCCATGACCAATACAAAGACCAGTACCGGCGCCACCGCCTTGAGCCCGCCGACAAACAGCGAACCGAGCAGGCCGACTGACTTGGCGGTCTCGGGGGAGAACAGGGCCAGCAGGACGCCAAGGATCAGACCGACCAGGATCTGGCTGACGAGGCTGGTACTATTGAGCAGTCTCACGAGAGGGTGTTGTTGTTTCGTCATCTGAATCGTATCCCTGAGTGCCCGATGGCTGCGTCCGTTGCTGTGGCTCAGGCATTGCACGGCAAATCGACGCAAGGCAGCGATCCCGCCACCCATACACCCTCTAGGCACCGTTTATAATGGAGTTTCGCCGGCCTGAGCAGTTCGGATACTCCCATCAATCACGGCGAATTTCCATCACAAACACTGCGACCAGAAAAACTTTTAGCACGAATGCACGTGCGGATCACAAATCACCATCATTTCGTTTACATAAGCCAGAAAGGGCCATGGATCTCACCCGTATATACGCCAAGAGATACGACCACTTCTGCGCAAATAAACAGCCATAAATGGCGTGATGATGGGAAGGGATAATAAAGAAAAGGCGGGCCCTGATCAGGCCCGCCTTTTCACTCGAGAACGCAGTAGCTATGCCGCTTCATCGTGCAGGCGATCAATCAACTCGTTGACCTCCTGCACCGTGCTGCGATGGGGTTCGTCCGGCTGGCGTGGCATGATGAGGTGTCCCCCTTCAAAATCGAAGCGCCCCTTGCCATGCACATAAATTCGCCCCTTGAAAAAGGTTTTAACGTGCTTGGCAATCATCAGCGGAAGATACTTCTTGAACACACGCATGTTATACCCCTCGACAGTTACCCCATCCAACCACAGCGTCTGCGAAAAAGTGTGAGTAAAGAGAAATTTTATTCTTCTATTACCTGTTTATACCATATGCACGGCCAAATGTTAATGCTTTGTTTCTTAGCGGATGGTATGAGGCCCCTCTAACCAGCTCAGCTGGCCCTTGCCGTCCTGATAATCGATGCAAGCCAGCCCGGAGGTGGCAAACAAGGGGGCATCGTGGCCGGGACAGAGCTGATGCACCAGATACCCCACCAACGGCAGGTGGCTCACCACCAGCAGGCTCTCCCCCTGGCTGGCCATCGCTTCAAGATAAGCCGCCACAGAATCCGGATCCCCATAGGGGGTGATCTCGGGGCTCTCCTCAACATGGGTGGGGACAGGCAACTCCTTGCATATGGCCCGCCAGGTCTGACGAGCCCTCAGGTAGGGGCTGTGGATGACCCGATCGAGCGTCTCGAGTTGGGGGGCAAGCCAACGCGCCATCATGACCGATTCGTGGATCCCCTGCTCGGTCAGGGGGCGCTGCTCGTCACTCTTGGCGTTCATGCCAGCCTGGCCATGACGCATGATATAGATCTTCATCACTACCTCGCCCTTATCGGGCCTCCTCAATGAGCCGGGAATTTTACCCCGGCTATCTGGGTGAAACAATCGTACAGCTCTCAGAAAAGGATTTGCCTAGGAGCCCCCGTAGGTCAATAATTGTCTTTACTTGACAATAACTTGCGTAATGAGCACAGCATGATCCCGCACCTCAGTCCGAATGATCACCGACGCTACCAGGCACTGCGACTCGACAACGGGCTGCGGCTGCTGCTCATCGAAGATCCCGACGCCGACAAATCTGCCGCCTCGCTGGCCGTCAACACCGGCCATTTTGATGATCCCGCCGATCGCCAGGGCATGGCTCACTTTCTTGAGCATATGTTGTTCCTTGGCACCTGTACCTATCCCAAACCGGGCGAGTACCAGCAGTTCATCACCCGCCATGGGGGCAGTAACAACGCCTGGACCGGCACCGAGTTCACCAACTTCTTTCTCGAGATCGACCGCGACTATTTTGAGCCGGCACTGCACCGTTTCTCCCAGTTCTTCATCTGCCCCACCTTCGATGCCGCCCTGGTCGACAAGGAGCGCAGCGCCGTCGATTCGGAGTACAAGCTCAAGCTGCAAGATGATGTGCGGCGCAGTTATCAGGTGCACAAGGAGACGGTCAACCCGCTCCACCCCTTCGCCAAGTTCTCGGTGGGCAATCTGGAGACCTTGGCCGATCGCCCCGGCCGTGATCTGCGCCAGGAACTCATTGCCTTTTATGAACAGCACTACAGCGCCGACAGAATGGCGCTGGTACTGCTCTCATCGGCCAGCCTTGCCCAGATGCAAGCGTGGGCAGAACGCTATTTTGCTCCCATCGTGAATCGCAATTTGGGAGCCCCCCAGCTGGTCGCGCCGCTTTATCGCCCCGAGGATCTCGGCATTCGCGTCGACATCCGCCCGGTCAAGGAGAGCCGGCGCCTCTCGGTGGTGTTCCCGCTGCCCTCGGTCGATCACCTCTACCGGCAAAAACCGCTCACCTTCTTAAGCCACCTCATCGGTCACGAAGGGGATGGCAGCCTGCTGGCGCTGCTCAAGCAGCTTGGCTGGTGCAACCAGCTCTCGGCAGGCAGTGGCATCAGCGGCAGCAACTTCAAGGATTTCTGCGTCACCATGGCGCTCACCCCGGCCGGCCTTGGGCATGTCGACGACATCGTCGCCCTGCTGTTTGGTTATCTGCGCCTCATTCGTGAGCAGGGCATTGAGCCATGGCGTTACGACGAGAAGCGCTGGGTGCTCGAATCGGCGTTTCACTTCCAAGAGCGCGGCCGCCCCATCGACACCGTTTCGGGGCTGGTGATGAACCTGTTCATGTATGAGCCGCAGGATCTGCTCTATGGCGACTACATGATGAGCGGCCTCGAGCCTGAGTCGCTGCTGTCGCTGATGGATCGCTTCACACCGGACAACCTGAGGCTGCTGGTCACCGCCCCCGAGGTGAGCACCGATCGCCACGCCCAGTGGTACCAGACCCCCTATGCGGTGCATCGCCTCACGGCCGAGCAGCGCCAGCGCTGGCGCGACGCCCTTGCGGATGCGGCGCTGCAGCTGCCCTCGCCTAACCCCTTCATCTGCCAGCGCCTCACGGCCCGCCAACCCGAGCTGGCCGCCTCGGTGCCGAGCCCCCTCATCGAGCGGTCCGGTTTTCGTCTCTGGCACCTGCACGACCCTCAGTTCAACGTGCCCAAGGGCAATCTCTACATCGCCATCGACAGCGAGCATGCGGTCAGAAGCCCGCGCCACATCGCCATGGCGCGCCTAGCGGTAGAGCTGCTCACCGATCACCTCAACCCCCTCACCTACCAAGCCGAGCTGGCGGGCCTCTCCTATCAGATCTATGCCCACCAGGGGGGCTTCTCGATCGCCATTCAAGGCTTCTCGGAGCATCAGCTGCGCCTGCTCGACACCATCTTGGCCAATCGCACCCTGGGCTACCCCGATCCGGCACGCTTTGCCGAGATCAAGGAGGCGATGATCCGCAACTGGGAAAACCAGGCCCATGCCCGCCCCATCTCCCAGCTGTTTAACCAGCTCACCAGCTTGCTGCAACCCAATAACCCCCCCTTCGAGCAGCTGCTGCCACACCTGCAAGCCACCGAGCTGAGCGACATGCCCGAGTTCGTCGCCAGCCTGTTTCAGGAGATCCACGTCGAGAGTCTGGTGCATGGGGACTGGCTCGAGAGCGAGGCGCTGGAGCTGGCCGCCCTGCTCGAGCGCCATCTCGCCCCCTACAGCCGGCCAAGCCGCGAAACCCGCCGCCGGCTGGTCGACATTCGTGGCCGCGGCACGCTGATCCGCGAACACGGCTGCCAGCACGATGACTCAGCCCTGCTGGTCTACTATCAATCCCCCGTGGTGCGGGCCCGCGACATCGCCTGCTTCACCCTGGCCAACCACATCATGTCATCGACCTTCTTCCACGAGCTGCGCACCCGCCAGCAACTGGGTTACGTGGTGGGCTCGGGCAACCTCCCCCTCAACCGCCACCCCGGCCTCATCTTCTATATCCAGTCGCCGGTAGCAGGCCCGCAGATCCTGCTCGATGCCATCGAGGAGTTCATCGATCTCTTCCCGCTGGCCATGCTCGAGCTGACCGAAGAGCAGTGGCAGGCCAGCAAGGCAGGGTTGCAGGCCCAACTCTCGGAGCGCGACACCAACCTGCGCACCCGCGGCCAACGGCTGTGGGTCAGTATCGGTAACAAGGATCTCGGCTTTGATCAGCGCGAGCGGGTACACGACGAAGTGGGCAAGCTCACCCGGGCCGATCTCATCCGCTTTATCACCCGCCTGCGCTCGCGTACCTCGGATCGATTGATCCTCTGCAGCTATGGCCAGGGCCATCAGCATGACGAGCGCATCAGCGGCCAGCTCATCGACGACACCCGCGAGTTCCGCCTGAGCGCGCGCAAGTTCTACAACCTCTAGCCGCAGATCGCCGCATGCACGCAAAAAGCCCCGCTCTGGCGGGGCTTTTCTATCCAACCTGGGGCACAGTGGTGGAAACCGTGGCGAGAAAAAGAGAAAAGAAAAGCCGACCCTGGGGTCGGCTGGAAATACCACATCAAACACGGCTTGAGCCGTAAAGTGAACATGAGCGTGAAAATCAGACACCGATCGATAACCCGGACAACCCCGGCACCGACAGTGATTGAGAAACGCATTCATAGTAGGGACAAGCCGCGCGGGGGGCGTTGATCTGTATCAAAGGTGGTAGAAAGAGCGCCTTAGCGACGCACCAATCGATAGCACACCTCATCAAAATAGGAGAGCTGGCCGCTCACCACCCTGGGGTGATCCGCCTCGCTCTGACGCCCCAGCACCTCGACCGTGAAATGGGGCTCAAACAGACGGCGCACCTCCAGCTCACACACCGAGAAGGGGGGCTGCTGCTGCGGATCGGGCTGGTATTCGATGGTCACCAGCAAGATCTGCCCCCCCTGCTCCACCATGGTGGCCAGCTGCTCGGCATAACGGGCCCGCATCTCGGCCGGCAACGCGATGAGCGAGGCGCGGTCATACACCAGGCGGTAGCGTCGGCCAAGCTGGCGAGCCGCAAAAAAATCGCCGAGATAGAGGCGAATCCGCTCATGGGAAAAGCGCTGGAAGGGCCCCTCCGATGCCTGCTGCGGCGCCCATGCCTGCTCGGCGAAAAACTGCTGCACCGCCAGGGGCGAGAGTTCAAAGCCGTGCACCTCATGCCCCTGCTCAGCCAGCCACACCATGTCACGCGACTTGCCGCACAGGGGCACCAGCACCGGCTCATCCATGGCCTGCGCAGCCCACCACTCCTGTAACCAGCGATTGAAGTCGCTCTGATGGAACCCGATGCGGTTCTCTTCCCAACGTTGATGCCAGAAGGCGGCGTCCATGTGTCTCTCCCAAGGTATATATGGGATGCCACTATGCCCAAAGGGCTTGGGCAGACGCAAGGGGGCAGGCTATTTTCACCGCCACCCTGATCGGCGGATCGCCACCAGAGGGCGTCATCCACCTCATATACCAGGGCGGCAAGGCGCGAAGCGCGCTCATTTCACCGCTCGTGAGCCGCGCCAAGGTTCGGATCGTATCTGACCAACTCCCGCCGGCCAGGGGCGGGAGCCACGCGACATCCCGGTACGGGTTTACTGGTAAGACGTGCACCATGCTCTGACCTTTACCTCAAAAGGTTCTTTGATTGGAACCCCTGAATCCAGGCTCTGGTTGATATGAAGTACATTTTTGGTTTCTTTGTAGGCTTTCATGCCCGAAGTATTCGCCCAATAATACAATCCCCAATTGGATAAATTCCATGCTGCATCATACTTATTAACTTCATAATCTACGTAATATAATACATCCCCCATAACAACAAAGTTGTCTGGGAAATAGTCAATATTTAACCCTGACGCCTCCAGCACTTTCGCCATGTTAAAAACTTGCGCTATACAATGGTCAGGGAGGATATTGTTCGCAATGAGGTCGGTAACAAGATCGCCATGAACATACTCTTTAAGTAGGAAATTCAGCTCTGAATTGGCCTCCAACAGACGAGGTATTTTTACCCCGACGCGCTGTAACTCATTAAAAGCGGATACTTCCAGGTCAACTTTATTCGTATCACCGAACGAATAGTAAGCACAGGGTTCATAATGCATAAATTTGATGACATATTTATCGTCACCCTGTTGAGCTAGATAGGAGTATCCCGACTTTCCCTTACCCAAAAACGTTGTAACTAAAAGATTACCATATTTAGTGGGAACTCTTTCACCCATAGCATTGGTGATATCCATTTTCCGCCTACTTTTATAAAGGTGAACTTAGCCATTCTTATAACCAAGACATGTTAATGACTATTAATAAGAACTTTGGTGATGTACTGAACGCAAGCAACAATAATGTCACTTAATAGCGTTAAAGCAATCTATCACCAACGTTTACACGAGTAAAGACACCCATAACAACGGGGTCGCTTAGAATAGTTCATTTCTGATAACCATTTGGGAAATAACATCAAGCGAACGCTTAGCATATTATAATGCGAACTACCATGCGCAGCCATTGCAGCCTTTTTTGACATTGTAGCTTTCTAGCTGCTCCAACCTATCCAGCGTTCTGCGTGTAAGGCAGATACTGTGCCCAGAAAAAACTATATGATCGTTTTCTTTTCTAGGCTCTGAAAAAAGACAGTCTGCCTCTCTAAATTTTACCCATAGTCGCTGCGCGGCGACTAAGTTACTTCTATTTTCAGCATCTATGGAGTTGCTCAGCCTTGAGTATTGGTCATTGAGCTCTTGATCCACTTTTATGTAAAGCGCAGAGAAGCAACTGGATATCCGCTTATCCGACATATGTTCACTACACTCTTTTTCCTCAGCTCTCAGCGCGTGTGAATCAGCAAAAGCATGTTGAACCAAGAGCATACAAATGATGAAAGCTAATGTTGCACGCATAATTGTTCCTTGGTGTACATCGCGATTAATCCGAACGGGGAAAATACCTTTTCTCGTCCTGCGAACGTTGCTGAACATCGAGTTCAAGAGCAGACCCCGGCCACTCATTTCACCGCCGCCCCCTGCATCGTCAAACATAGGGTCAGACAGCAGGCTAAGAGTGCACGGGCCGCGGTGGCAAGAACTTGGGAACGCGATCATTTAGGATGGCCACTAACTTAGGATCCATGAAGACATAATCATCTGGGATGGACAGGCAGATGACTCGAGCCTCCTTTAGATTGGCTTTGAACTTCTTGGACAGTTTGCTCCGATGAGCACGCTCCATGACGAAAATAAGCTCAGCCCACTCCACCAGCTCCGGAGTAAGGGGATTCTCGGCGTTATGATTCAGGCCGGCTGACGAAACCTCAATTCCAGGCCAGAAAGCAAATACCTGCTCGGCTGTCGGGCTACGCAGACGGTTTTGACTGCAAATAAAGAGAACCTTCATTCCTGCAACCTAACGTGATGAAGTGAAAAGCGGCACTCATCCGTAAGCAGAGCCCCCCATATCCCTGCGTCCAGCATCATCAGCACCATGAAAATAAGACCACAGCATTAAAATTTGCAGCTTGGCACCCATGCGTTGCTCTGACCTAACGCATGGGTGACGCCAAAGCAGCCATCTGCACGACCATCCTAGCGAGCAAGGCAGATAAGAAAAGAGGGTCATGGTCATTTCCTGAGCAAGATCAAGAATTAACCCATCGTGAGGGGAGATCAATGCATCGAACCACTGCGGAACATCAAGGTGGTGGACGTTTCTTTCTGGCACAGGCCACGACGGACAGGGATTGCCCCTCCCCTGCCTGCTCTCCACACCCAACGACCCTCTGCTGATGCCCACGATTGCGATGCAGGCAAAGCAAGATAGTCCCTGCGTCCGGGCCAGATTGCTCCGCAAACGATTGGAAAAAGAAAAGGCGCCGCAAGGGCGCCTTTTTGACTGTTTTGCCTTATCGGCGGGTAAAGCGTCGCGCGCTTATTCCCACTCGATGGTGGCGGGCGGCTTGCCGGAGACGTCGTACACCACGCGGGAGATACCATTGATCTCGTTGATGATGCGGTTCGACACGTGGCCGAGGAAGTCGTACGGCAGGTGGGCCCAATGGGCGGTCATGAAGTCGATGGTCTCGACGGCGCGCAGGGCAACCACCCAGTCATACTTGCGACCATCGCCCATAACGCCGACCGAGCGCACCGGCAGGAACACGGCAAACGCCTGGCTCACGCGGTTATAGAGATCGGCGCTGCGCAGCTCTTCGATGAAGATGGCATCGGCGCGGCGCAAGATATCGCAATACTCTTTTTTCACCTCGCCAAGGACGCGCACGCCCAGACCCGGGCCCGGGAACGGGTGACGGTAGAGCATGTCATAAGGCAGGCCGAGTTCGAGACCGACGCGGCGCACTTCGTCTTTAAACAGCTCGCGCAGCGGCTCGACCAGCCCCATCTTCATCTCTTCCGGCAGGCCGCCGACGTTGTGGTGAGACTTGATGACGTGGGCCTTGCCGGTCTTGCTGGCCGCCGACTCGATGACGTCCGGGTAGATGGTACCCTGGGCCAACCAGCGGGCATTTTTCAGCTTCTTGGCTTCGTCGTCGAACACTTCCACAAAGACGCGACCGATGGTCTTGCGCTTGGCTTCCGGCTCGTCGATACCGGCCAGCGCGGAGAGGAAGCGCTCTTCGGCATCGACCTTGATGATGTTCAGGCCGAAGTGGTCGCCGAACATGTCCATCACCTGCTGGCCTTCGTTCAGGCGCAGCAGACCGTTGTCGACAAAGACGCAGGTGAGGCGATCGCCGATGGCGCGGTGCACCAGCATGGCAACCACGGAGGAGTCCACGCCGCCGGAGAGGCCCAGGATCACCTCGTCGTCACCCACCTGCTCGCGAATGCGGGCAACGGCGTCGTCGATGATGGTGGCCGGGGTCCACAGGCATTCGCAGCCGCAGATATCCTTCACGAAATGCTCGAGGATACGGGCGCCTTGGCGGGTGTGGGTCACTTCCGGGTGGAACTGCACGCCATAGAACTGCTTCTCTTCCCACGCCATGGCCGCATGCGGGCAGGTCGGGGTCTGGGCGATGGTGGTGAACGCCTCGGGGATGGCCACCACCTTGTCGCCGTGGCTCATCCAGACGTCCAGCATGGCATTGCCATTGTCTTTGAGCGCGTCTTCGATGTTGCGCAGCAGCGTGCTTTGGCCGATCACCTCGACCTGGGCATAACCAAACTCGCGCTCGGTGGAGGAAGCCACCTTGCCGCCAAGCTGCTCGGCCATGGTCTGCATGCCATAGCAGATGCCAAACACCGGCACGCCGGCGTTGAAGACATACTCAGGCGCGCGCGGGCTGCCCGCTTCGGTGACGGATTCCGGGCCGCCGGAGAGGATGATGCCGTTGGGATTGAATTCGCGGATCTGCTCTTCGGTGACGTCCCAGGCCCACAGTTCACAGTAAACGCCGATTTCACGCACGCGGCGGGCGATCAGTTGGGTGTACTGGGAACCGAAATCCAGGATCAGGATACGGTGATCGTGAATATTTTTACTCATGTTCGTCCTGTTTCAGGCTGGTGTGGGGTTACAAAACGGTTGGAAAAGCGGGGCGCACGGCCCCGCTTTGATCAGCTCATCCGATAGTTGGGCGCTTCTTTGGTGATGGTCACGTCGTGGACGTGGGACTCTTTCATCCCGGCGCCGCTGATGCGCACAAACTCAGCCTTGGTGCGCATCTCGTCGATGGTGCCACAGCCGGTCAGGCCCATGGAGGAGCGCAGGCCGCCCATCTGCTGGTGGATGATCTCTTTGAGGCGACCCTTGTACGGCACACGCCCTTCGATACCTTCCGGCACCAGCTTGTCGGCCGCGTTGTCGCTTTGGAAGTAGCGATCGCTCGAGCCCTTGGACATGGCGCCCAAGGAGCCCATGCCGCGATAAGACTTGAAGGAGCGGCCCTGGTAGAGCTCGATCTCGCCCGGCGCCTCTTCGGTACCGGCAAACATGGAGCCCACCATGACGCAGTTGGCGCCGGCAGCGATGGCCTTGGCGATGTCGCCGGAGAAGCGGATGCCGCCGTCAGCAATGACAGGTACGCCGGTGCCAGCCAGGGCATCCACGGCATCAGAGATAGCGGTGATTTGCGGCACGCCGACACCGGTCACGATGCGGGTGGTACAGATGGAGCCAGGGCCGATACCGACCTTGACGGCATTGACGCCGGCCTCAACCAGCGCCAGTGCGCCAGCGGCAGTGGCCACGTTGCCACCGATGATTTGCAGCTCCGGATAGGCTTCGCGGGTCGCCTTGATGCGATCCAGCACCCCCTGGGAGTGGCCGTGGGAGGAGTCAATCAGCAGCACGTCGACACCGGCCTCGACCAGGGCGGCGACACGCTCCTCGTTACCGGCACCGGCGCCAACGGCGGCACCGACGCGCAGGCGGCCCTGCTCGTCCTTACAGGCGTTGGGCTTGCGCTCGGCTTTTTGGAAGTCTTTGACGGTGATCATGCCCTTGAGCGTGAACGCGTCATTGACCACCAGCACCTTCTCGATGCGGTTCTTCTGCATCAGGCCCACCACCTCTTCACGAGAGGCCCCTTCGCGGACGGTCACCAGACGGTCCTTCTGGGTCATGATCTGTTCGACGGTGAGGGAGAGGTCGGTCACGAAGCGCACATCACGGCCGGTGATGATACCGACCAGCTTGTTGCCGTCGGTCACCACCGGATAACCGGCGAAACCGTTCTTATGGCTCAGCTCCTTGATTTGGGCGATGGTCATGTCAGGACGTACGGTCACCGGGTCGGAAACGACACCGCTCTCGTATTTTTTGACCTTACGCACCTCAGCAGCCTGCTGTTCGACGGACATGTTCTTGTGGATGAAGCCGATACCCCCTTCCTGGGCCAGAGCGATGGCAAGGCGCGCATCGGTCACGGTATCCATGGCGGCGGAGATCATGGGAATGTTCAGGCTGATTTTGGCAGTCAGCTTGGTACGCAGATCGGCGGTATTGGGGAGAACGGTGGAGTGGGCGGGAACCAGCAACACGTCGTCGAAGGTCAGCGCTTCTTTGGCAATCCTGAGCATGGCAATATCTCACCTGTGAAGTGGGGGTGTAAAATATTGCCGGCGAATTCTACCGATGAAACTGCATGCCGTAAAGGACTATTTTTGAATTTTTTACGACATATCGCGCTTTTGTCAGACCAACGTGGCAAAAGACCAACAAATACAGCCGTAACTATGCGCTTTTTCGCGAAAAGAGGATCTTTTTTGCCGTTGGGGTACGATTCGGCCTCAACGCCCCGATAGTTCACTTTTCAGCCGCCCTTCCCCTCACGGCTTGCCGTTGTAGCGACCCGGTTTGTGCCAATTCATCAACATGGCGTTCATGGCTAGTGCGCTTAAGCTGGACCACAGCAGCAGGGGCCAGGAGAGGGTCAGCAGCGACAGGGCAAACACCAGCAGATCGAGCAGCAGCTGGCTCTTGCCGGCATTGATCCCCACCCTGCGCTGCAACCACAGCGTTACCACGCCGGTGCCGCCGACCGAGGCATCGTGGCGGGCCAACGAGAGCACCCCCATGCCAAGAAAAGTGCCCCCCACCAGCGCCGCAAAGAGCGGATGCACATAGCTCACCTGCATCAATTGCGGCACCGCCTCGGTCGCCAGCGAGAGTGCCAGGTTCACCGCCAGGGTCTTGACGGTAAAGGCCCGCCCCATGCAGCAGGCACAGAAGATCATGAAAGGGATATTGACCAGAAAAAACAGCATTCCGATGGAAAGTGAGCTGAAATGGCCGATGAGCAGCGCAATACCGGCCACCCCGCCGGTGATCATCCCCGAGCATTTGAGTAAATTGAGCCCCACCGCGATGAACATGACCCCGAGCAGCATGCCGTAGAGATCGTCCTTGAGCGTATGGGCCACCCCCTTATCGCGCGAGGGTAATACCAGTGTCGCATCGCTTGCCATCACACACCTTCCTGTTGTGCCATAAGTTGTGCTGTGAGTAGTGCCATGAACATGAAGTAGTGCTGTGAGTTGCGCCGTGAAAAGAGGCGACTCTTTCCCCCCTGCCTTCATGCGCTTATCCCAGCAAAAAGAGCACCAACCGGATGATGAGATGGCATCGCCTTTCAACTTTGGTGTTTATCGCTAACCACACCGAAAGTCTCAGCTCATAACACCACAGTGAGCCGCCCCTCGCCGAGCCAGGCAGCATATCTGCGAGCTGTCGCTCCCCAACGGAGGCTCGCTTGGTCTTCAGTATTGCAATTGATTGTATTTAAATGATTTTCCTACTTCTCTTGCTGCTCCCCCTCCTCCACCGTCAGGTGAAACGCACAAAGATGGTGCGCTGCCACGCACCAATTAAGTGCAACACCGGCATCCCCGGCGAGCAGAGATAAAAAAGCCGGCCCAAGGGGCCGGCTCTCTCTTTACGTCGATGACTGACTTTACTTCAGGTATTTGCCATCAGCCCCCACCTTGCCGGGGCCGTTCAGTACCCAGATACGGGCCGAGTAGGCCGGAACCTGGAAGCTCAGGCTGCCATTGCTGACATTTTGGGTGGTGCCGGTCACGGCATCGGTGTAACTGCCGTTTTTGAGACCACTCATGGTGACCTGCTGGGCAGAGTTGGCCGCGAGGCCAACGGCCGCGTAGCTTCCCTCGGCGCTCAAGTCACGCACGAAGCTCAGACCGGCGCCCCACTCGTTGACCTGGCTCATCGGCGCCTTTTGCAGGGCCGGAACGGCCTTGCGGATCTGGTTCAGGCGCTTGAGGTGCTGGTAGAGCGGGTGAGAGGCGGTGGCCGGGTTATCCAGCACGTCGCCGTAGTAGGCACGACCGGTCTGATCGAGGGTCATGGTTTCCCCGTCGATGTCCTGCGGCTTGCCGGCCTGGAACATCACCTCTTCCCCGTAATAGAGGGTCGGGATGCCGCGCGCGGTCCACAGCAGGTTATAGGTCATGGCCGCATTGCCCTCTTCCCCGCCGTAGCGGTACTTGAAGTCGTTATCCGGGCCGACGTCGTGGTTTTGGAAGAAGGTCACCAGCTTGGTGGCATCCCCATAGACCCAGTCCATGGAGAAGATGCCACCCACCCCGCCGAAGTTCCCCTTGGTGACGTTGTCACGGAACGTCGAGAAAAGGGAGAAGTCGAGCACAGAGAGACCCGAATCACCGCCGGCACGCGGATCGGCCGGGTTCGGCGTGGTACGGGTATACCACCAGGGACGGATCACTGCCGACGCGTTGTCGTTGGCGATCTCCGAACCCCAGCCGGTGCCCTTGACCAGGTTCTCACCGAATACAAACAGACCCGGCTTGTAAGCCTGCCAATTGTGGATATAGGTCAGCAGCTCATCACGCTCGACGTGCTTGAGAGTATCGACGCGAATGGCATCCACCCCCATGTCGAGGTACTGGTGGATAGCGCCGTTGATGTAGTCCTTGACGTTCTGGTTACCGGTCGCCAGATCGATGCAGTCCCCTGCCATGTGCTTGCGCTGCAAGGAGAGCTGCGACTCCCAGTCACCGCCCGACATGAAACCGTCGAGGTGGTACCAGTTCGGGTCCAGCGTCTGCGCGTCGATGGCGAAGAAGCGATTGGGATCGTAACCAGGGCTTGGTACGGTGGCACCGGTCTTGGGATCGATCAGCGGGGTGGTACCGTTAGGATCAGACTGGCAACGGGCACGGTACCAGTCAGGCGCGACCGGGTTGTCATCGTCACAGCGGTTGGTGCTGGCGTAATCACCCAGGTTGCCCTGATAGGGGCCATTGTTGATGAGTCCCTGCTGGGAGCCACGGGGTACGTAGTATTTGATGGGCAGATGATCGATCCACACCTTGCCACGCAAGCCGTACTGGCTCGAGTGGTTCACCACCACGTCCTGGATCACCTTGATCCCCTTGGCGTGGGCGGCCTGGATAAACTCACGGTAACCGGCGCCCGGCGACTCGAGACGGGGATCAACCCGGTAGAAGTCATAGGCGTGGTAGCCGTGATAATCGAGACCGGAGCGGTTCTCCACCGGCGGGGTAACCCAGATGGCGGTAAAGCCGAGATCCTTGATGTAGTCGAGCTTCTCGATAAGCCCCTTGAAGTCGCCACGCCACTGGGGATCGCCCGCCTTGTAGCGGTCACGGTTGTAGTAGTTGTTATTGCTATCGCCGTCATAGAAGCGCGCCGTCATCAGGAAGTAGATGCTCTCGCCACGGAAATCACCGCTGGCCACGCTCTGCTCGCCGATGTAGTAACTAAAGCTCTGCTCGCGCTGATTGCCGGTGGCATCGACGCTCAGGGTCTTGATCACCAGATCGGCGCCACTGCCCTTATCGCTCGCCACGATGGCCTGACCGGCGTAGAGCGGGGATGAGGTGGAGGGCTTGCTGCCATCGGTGGTGAAATAGACCTTGGGCGCGCTGTCCTGATCGTCGCTCACACTCAGGGTGATCGACTGGGACTGGGTATAGGAGCCCGCCGCCGGCGAGGCACTCACGGTCGGTGCCTGGGTATCGACCCCCTGCTGCGCATCGAGGGCGATCGCCTTGGTCTTGGCATCGAAGCAGATGCGGTAGCTGGTGTTGGCCGTGACCTTGTAATCCTGAGTCGGATAGGCCTCGGTCCAGTCACCCTTGTGGTCAATCTTGAAGCGGGGATCGCTCGCCCCAAAGCTTTGCTCGGTACAGAAGGTGAGCCCGTCGCTGCTCTCCATCGGCGTGGTGCCCCAGTTGTTGGGGGTGCCGCGGAAGTACCACTTGTCGGTGACCACCGTCTCCTTGACCACCACGCTCACGCTGCTGCTGGCCTTGGCGCCCTGATCGTCGGTGACGGTCAGGGTGTAGGGATAGGTGCCCGCCTTGCTGGTGTTGATGACGATGCTTTCGGTGGTTTCACCGCTGCTCCAGAGGTAGCTGACAATCTGGCCATCCGGATCGGTGGAGTCGGCAGCACTCAGGGTCAGGCTGTCACCGATCGCCACTTGCACCGTGCCACCCGGGGTGATCACCGCGAGCGGAGCCTGGTTGTCGCCTCCCAGCGCCGTCACGCTGTAAGCCATGGTCTGATCGTTCACCTGCAGGCGCACCGCACCGGTGCCACTCCAGAGGATGTCGTTGCCGCCGCGCTCCAGCACGCCGTCGCCGTTGCTGTCGCCAAAGTTGGTGGCCCAATCCCCCGCCTGATCAAACTTGAAGCGTTGGTTGGCCTGGCCGTTCATCTGCACGTCCACCTGCCACAGGTGATCGGCCACCAGGGTCATCGCCGTGCTGGCCCAACCATTGAAGGTGCCACGCGCCTGCAACTGCGGCAGTGTCTTGGCAAACCCCTGGCTGTCGCAGCTGGCGACTGCCGTCGCGGAGACGGCGTTGTTACTGGTGTTGATGCGTACCTGGTAGTGGGTGTTGGCGTTGACCACATAGTCAGCGCCCGGATAGCTCTGCTGCCAGTTGCCATACCGGTCCACCTTGAAGCGAGGGCCGCCCGTGGCGTCGCCTGCCTGGAACAGCTGGCAAGTCTCAAAATTCACCCCGTCGCTTGAGGTCATGGCGGTCGCCGCCCAACCATTCGGGGTGCCCCGGAAGAACCATTCTGCCGCACCTGCGCTCGGAGGGATCACGAGCGACCCAAACAAGCCAGCGGCAATTATCCATTTAGCCATTGATAATCCTTTATTTCTTTTAAGTAATATGCCGGACCCGCGTACCGGCATGACGCTCCCACCTGCAACCGCCCGAACATCAGATGAGCGGGTTCAGTCTAGAGAGAAAAAACGTTTTCTTGTCGTAGATGAATGCGTAATGTGACCCTTATCGGGTTCACTCTCTGACATTTGTGACTGAGAGCGCTTTCAAAATAAAGAAGGGTAATCAAGGGGATAGACTGGGATTATTCTGGGATTATTCTGACATTCTTACGTCTTTCCCACTAAAATGTGGGGGCATTCAAATAAAAAAACGCATATAAAAATGGCATGTCATTGTCGCGTCTGTGCTATTTTCACGGCATTTTTAATTTGCTTGAGAGAAACAGCGTGATTCACAATAAGAGCGCACCCGCATGTCCCGTGAAATTAGGTTTCGATTAAACACAGTGCTCGCGCTCATGATTGGATTTTCAGCCGGTATCGCGAGTGGCTATTACTATGCGAAGTGGGAACCCACCCTCCACGCTTTTTATTCCCTCGTCCAGCAAACCTCATCCGCCTCCAGTGAGGCTGGCGATATTCCTAATCACGCGGATTTAGAGGCCAAGCGACAGGCGGCCCGCATGGCATTATTAGACGCCCAACGGAATCGGGGGCCCGATTCAGAAACAGGGCACCATGGCGCCTTGATCGTCGATACGCTTCGCCGGCACATGAAAACCGACCCAGCCATGAGAGGTAAAACCTGTCGGTTGACCCTGACCCTGGCCAACGATGGGGCCATCACCGCCATGATGGCTGACAAGGGAGACCCTCAGGTATGCCAAGCCGGCATCAACGCAGCGCAAAAAGCGGGGCGGGTGCCGATGTCGCGCGACCCGGCCATCTATCGTCAACTCAGGCAAATCACCCTGCTCATTGACCCTTTTGGCGGCGGTTCGCCTCGGCAGGCGCGCGGCCCTGAGGTAAGATAAGGCGCGTTTATCTCTTGCCACCGACCAACTGAAGGGTTTGCCTTGCACTCATCCACCCAACCCCAGGTCTTCACCGTCACCCGCCTCAATAGCGCCGTACGCATGCTGCTCGAGCACGAGCTCGGCACCGTCTGGCTCAATGGGGAGATCTCCAACCTCGCCATGCCCGCCTCCGGCCACTGGTACTTCTCGCTCAAGGATCTCTCCTCCCAGGTGCGCTGCGCCATGTTCAAGGGCAGCAACCGCCGGGTCGCCATGCGCCCACGCGATGGCATGCAGGTGCTGGTGCAGGCGCACGTCTCCCTCTACGAGCCGCGCGGCGACTACCAGCTCATCATCGAGAGCATGCAACCGGCCGGTGACGGGGTGCTGGCGATGCGCTTTGAGGAGCTCAAGCAGCGCCTCGCCGCCGAAGGGCTGTTTGCCGCCGAGCGCAAACGTCCGCTGCCCACCCAGCCCAGAGCGGTCGGCATCATTACCTCCGCCACCGGGGCGGCGCTGCACGACATGCTCACCGTGCTGCGCCGGCGCGCCCCTGCCCTGCCCGTCATCATCTACCCGACCCAGGTTCAGGGTCAGGCGGCCATCGGCCAGATTGTCCATGCCCTCTACACGGCCAACCGCAGAGACGAGGTGGATGTGCTCATCGTCGGCCGTGGCGGTGGCTCACTCGAAGATCTCTGGTGTTTCAACGAAGAGGCGGTCGCGCGCGCCATCGCCCACTCCCGCATCCCGGTGGTGAGTGCGGTGGGCCATGAGGTGGATGTGACCATCAGCGACTTCGTGGCAGATCTGCGCGCCCCCACCCCGTCTGCCGCCGCCGAGCTGGTGGCGCCGGATCAGGGGCAACTGCGCGAGCGCCTTGCCGTCCTCGCACGAAGCCTGCATCGCGCCATCGCGCAGCAGCTGCAAGAGCGTCGTCACCACCTCGCCCTGCTGGGCAAGCGCCTTGAACATCGCGATCCCAAGCGTACGCTAGAGCAGCAGTCGCAGCGCCTCGACGAGCTGGCCCTGCGCCTCGAGCGCCAGATGCAGCGCCAACTGCAAGGCAGCGAGCGCCACCTTGGCCAACTGGCACAACGCCTTGAGCGCCACACCCCGCAGCGCCGCATCGAAGAGGGGCGCCGCCATCAACAACTGGCGGCCGAGCGCCTTGGCAGCGCCATGGCGCGTCTGCTGGCCACACGCAGCCACCGCATCGGCATGCTGGCCGCTCGCCTCGATGGAGTGAGCCCGCTGGCGACCCTGGGGCGCGGTTACGCCATCTTGCGTGACGAGCAGGGCAAGGTCGTGCAGCGTGCCGCAGACACCCACATCGGCCAGCCGCTGTCGGTTCGCCTCGCCGAGGGCAGCCTCAGCGTGCGGGTGGAGGAGCAAAAATAACCCCGCAGATTAGCGCGCCATCCGGGGATATCCCTCTTGAGTCGGCACTGAACGCCTGCGCCGGCCATCGCGTCGTGGCCTTGCGCCACTGCACATGCGGGCAATCAGCCCACGCCATTCACGCCTTTGCCTGGCGCTCCCCCTGCCATCCCAATCCAGATCGCAACAAAAAGGGCTGCCCATGGCAGCCCTTTTCCCTATCCGATGCGCCTTAAGCGCGGCGCGCCTTGATGGCGGCAGCCATGCGGCGCAGCAACAGCTCGGTGTCTTCCCAGCCGATGCAGGCATCGGTGATGCTCTGGCCGAAGGTCAGCTCGCAGCCCTCTTTCAGATCCTGGCGCCCCTCCACCAGATGGCTCTCCACCATGACCCCGAACACGGCCTGGCTGCCCCCGGCGATCTGAGCCGCCACATCCTCGGCCACCAGCATCTGGTTCTTGAACTGCTTGCTGCTGTTGGCGTGGCTGAAGTCGATCATCACCTTCTGCGGCAGGCCCGACTTCTCAAGGCCGGTGCACACCTCGGCCACGTGGCTGGCGCTGTAGTTCGGCTCGCGGCCGCCACGCAAAATGATGTGGCAATCCGGGTTACCAGCGGTGGCGACGATGGCCGAGTGACCGTACTTGGTCACCGACAGGAAGTGGTGGGAGGCACTGGCGGCGCCGATGGCATCGATGGCCACCTTGATGGTGCCGTCGGTGCCGTTCTTGAAGCCAACCGGGCAGGAGAGGCCGGAAGCCAGCTCGCGGTGCACCTGGGATTCGGTGGTACGCGCGCCGATGGCGCCCCAGCTCATCAGATCGGCCACGTATTGCGGGGTGATCATGTCGAGGAACTCGGAGGCGGTCGGCATTCCCATGTCGTTGAGATCGAGCAGCAGCTTGCGGCCGATGCGCAGACCGTCGTTGATCTGGCAGCTGTTGTCGAGATAGGGATCGTTGATGAGCCCCTTCCAACCGACCGTGGTGCGCGGCTTCTCGAAATAGACCCGCATCACCACCTCCAGCTCACCCTTGAGCTCGTCGCGCAGGGCCAGCAGGCGCTTGCCGTACTCGATGGCGGCCTGGGTATCGTGAATGGAGCAAGGGCCGATCACCACCAGCAGGCGATCGTCCTCGCCATTGAGGATCCGGTGGATGGCCTGACGGCTCTCATAGACGGTGTGGCTGGCAGTTTCGGTGGCCGGAAACTTCTCCAGCACCGCGACAGGTGGCAGTAACTCTTTGATTTCCTTGATACGAACGTCGTCGGTTTGGTGCTGCATAATGGTTTCCTGCGTAAATGCATACAACGAAGAAATTCCAATCTAGCCCGCACACTGCCATGTGTAAATAGAAAATTACATCACACTAAAAAATATTTTCGATCTCAAGCTTGCAAGATACATAAAGCATGCTAAAGGCCCGCCAGAAGGCGGGCCGGAAGGTCACTCACTCACGCTGATGGAGGCCAGCTTGGTGAAGTAGTCGGGGAAGGTTTTTGAGGTACAACCCGGATCATTGATGGTGACGGGCGTATCGGAGAGGGCCACCAGGGAGAAACACATGGCGATGCGGTGATCGTTGTAGGTGTCGATGGCCGCATGCTGCAAGTGCGCGGCCGGGGTGACGCGAATGTAGTCGTGCCCCTCGTCAACCTCGACCCCGAGCTTGCGCAGCTCGGTCGCCATGGCGCTCAGGCGATCGGTCTCTTTCACCCGCCAGTTGTAGATGTTGCGGATGGTGGTCGGCCCCTCGGCAAACAGCGCCGTGGTGGCGATGGTCATGGCCGCATCGGGGATGTGGTTCATGTCCATGTCGATGCCATGCAGCTCGCCCTGCTCGGCTTCGATGAAATCATCGCCCCAGGTGATGCGCGCGCCCATCTTCTCCAGCACGTCGGCAAAGTGGATATCGCCCTGGATGCTGTGCTTGCCGATCCCGGTGACCCGCACCTTGCCCTTGATGGCGCCGGCAGCGAGGAAATAAGAGGCGCTCGAGGCATCCCCCTCCACCAGAAAATCCCCCGGGCTGACGTAGGTCTGATTGCCCTTGATGTAGAAGGTCTGGTAGTTGTCGTGCTCCACCACCACCCCGAACTGCTTCATGATGTGCAGCGTGATGTCGATGTAGGGCTTGGAGACCAGCTCTCCCTTGATGTGGATGCGGGTATCGCCGGCCGCCATCGGGGCAGCCATCAGGAAGGCGGTGAGAAACTGGCTCGAGACCGAGCCGTCGACGTGCACGTCACCGCCCCACAGCCCCTTGGCATCGATGGCCAACGGCGGGAAACCTTCGTTTTTCAGGTATTGGATATGGGCACCGGCTTCGCGCAGGGCATCGACCAGGTGGCCGATGGGGCGCTCTTCCATGCGCGGCTCACCGGTCAGCAGGTATTCGCCCGATCCCAGGCACAGGGCGGCGCACAGGGGGCGCATGGCGGTGCCGGCGTTGCCAAGAAACAGGCGCACCGTCTCCTTGCTGGCAAAGCTGCGACCCAGGCCATGCACGGTGCACTCGGTCTTGTCGGCCGAGAGCTGATAGCGCACCCCGAGCAGGGTGAGCGCCTCGAGCATGTGACGAATGTCATCGCTGTCGAGCAGGTTGGTAAGACGGGTGGTGCCGCGCGCCAGGGCGGCAAGCAACAAGGCGCGGTTGGACACGCTCTTGGAGCCGGGCAGATTGACAGTGCCTGCCACGCGGGCGATCGGCTCAAGGGATAACGACTTCATAGACATCCTGTACGTAAGCAAAAAAGCGGACCTGCTCTGGACGTTAACAGCCACGGCAGGCGGCGGCAAGACTCTTGCTGCGCGCGATAAAAAAACGGCGCCAGGGGGAACCCAGGCGCCGCTTCGCTGTCACCCGGGAGCATCAGCCGTGGGTGTTGGCGAATCGCTCCATGAACGCGATCAGCGCCTGGACACCCTCGATGGGCATGGCGTTATAGAGGCTGGCACGCATGCCCCCCACCAGCTTGTGCCCCTTGAGCGCCAGCAGACCGGCCTCTTTGGACTCCGCCAGGAAACGGGCATCGAGCTCGGGGTTTTTGAGCTGGAACGGCACGTTCATGCGCGAGCGGCAGGCCGAGTCCACGCTGTTGGAGTAGAAGCTGGAGTTGTCGATGTAGTCGTACAGCAGCGCGGCCTTGGCCTTGTTGCGGGCTTCCATCTCGGCCAGACCGCCGATCTCCTTGAGCCACTCGAACACCAGCCCGGCCAGATACCAGGCGTAGGTGGGCGGGGTGTTGAACATGGAGTCATGCTCGGCGGTGAGGCGATAGTCGAGCACGGCGGGGACATCGGCGCGCGCCTTGTCCAGCAGATCGTCGCGCACGATGGCGATCGCCAGCCCGGAGGGGCCGATATTTTTCTGGGCACCGGCATAGATGATGCCAAAGCGGCTCACATCGATGGGGCGAGAGAGGATGGTCGAGGAGAGATCCGCCACCAACGGAATGTCGCCGGTCTCGGGGATATCGAACATCTCGACCCCCTCGATGGTTTCATTCGGGCAGTAGTGCACATAGGCCGCATCGGCGCGGAAGGCCGGTGTCGGCAGCAGACGGGTGATGCCGTCCTCACCCTTGACGCTGCCGGCATGCCCTTGCATGTCGCCGAACTTGACCCCTTCCTTGAGGGCCCCCTGCGACCAGACACCGGTCAGCAGATAGTCGGCCTTCTGGTTGTCGCCACCGAGCAGGTTCAGCGGCACCGCAGAGAACTGGCCGCGGCCGCCGCCGTGCATGAAGAGCACCTTGTAGTTGTCGGGGATCGCCAGCAGATCGCGCAGATCCTGCTCGGCCTTGGCGGCCACCGCCATGAACTCTTTGCCGCGGTGGGAAAGCTCCATCACCGAGGCACCCAGTCCCTGGAAGTTACAGAATTCGCGCTGGGCGCGTTCCATCACCGGCACCGGCAGCATGGCCGGGCCAGCGCAGAAATTGTAGATTTTTTGGTTCATGACAGTTCCATGGCGTGATCCGTTAAGAAAGATGCTTTTACACCGAACCGCCTTAGTGAGCAAAGGCTTTTTGCGAGCGACCTCGCATTTTTGCACCGAAATGAAGCAGACCACGCCTGATCCGCCAACCCCGTACGCTCACTCACGCTATCGGCCTAGCGCCCGGCATGAGTGGCGTAGGCGGCCCCGCTAGATCTTTTCGATCAACTCGGGCAACAGGGTGAAAAGATCCCCCACCAGGCCATAATCGGCAATCTGGAAGATGGGCGCCTCCGGGTCCTTGTTGATCGCCACAATCACCCGCGACCCCTTCATCCCGGCCAGATGCTGGATGGCCCCGGAGATACCGACGGCGATGTAGAGCTCGGGAGCCACCACCTTGCCAGTCTGCCCCACTTGCAGCTCGTTACCCACAAAGCCGGCATCCACCGCGGCCCGTGAGGCGCCCACGGCGGCGCCGAGTTTGTCGGCCAGCGCTTCGATCAGGGCGAACTGCTCGCGCGAGCCGAGTGCACGCCCCCCGGCCACCACCACCCTGGCCGTCGTCAGCTCGGGGCGTGCCGAGCACTGGGCATGGTAAGCCAGCACGCGGGCACGCCCGGGCATATCATGCAGCGCCAGCCTCTCGATGGGCGCCGCCGGCTGCCTTCCCACCGGATCAAAGGCGGTGCTGCGCAGCGTCAACAGCCGCAGCGGGGCACTCAGGCGCACACGCGCCAGCGCATTCCCTGCATAGATGGGGCGAACAAAGGTCTGCGCATCTTCGATGGCCACCACATCGCTCAGAGGCTCCACCCCAAGACGGGCCGCCAGACGAGGCAGCAGATCGCGCCCCAGGCTGTCGGCGGCCATCAGGCAGGCCTGATAGCCGGCCAGCAGCGGCAGCAAGGCCTGGTCGGCGCCGAGCTGCCCACTCTGGCTCAGCCCCGTAGCCACCTTGACACTCGCCACACCGGCCAGCTCGGCGGCCTCGGTGGCGGCCTGCTCGGCCCCCTCCCCCAGCAGCAGCAGATCGCACCCCTCACTCAAGGCGGCGGCCGCCCCCACCAGACGCGTCACGTGACCGGCCAGATGGCCGGCGTACTGCTCGGCAATGATCAGCACCTTCATGAAATCACCTTGGCTTCATCTTTGAGTTTGCTCACCAGCTCATCCACCGAGCCGACCCGAACGCCACTGTGGCGCGTCGGGGGCGCCATCACCCCGAGCAGGGTGATCTGACCCGGCGCCACCACCCCGAGCGCCTCAAACTCATGCGTCTCGAGGGGCTTGCGCTTGGCCTTCATGATATTGGGCAGCGAGGCAAAGCGCGGCTCGTTGAGGCGTAGATCCACGCTCACCACCGCCGGCAAGCCCAGCGCCACCGTCTCAATCCCACCGTCAACCTCACAGGCCACCTGCAGCTCATCACCGTCGACCTGAAGACGTGACGCACACTGCGCCACTGGCCACTCCAGCAGGGTGCCGAGCAGCGCCGGCACCTGGCCGTTATCGCTGTCGATGGACTGCTTGCCAAGCAACACCAGATCCGGCAGCTCTTGCCGGCATACCTCAGCCAGGGCTCGCGCCACGGTGAGCGGCTCAAGACGCTGATCGCTCTGATAATGCAGTGCCCGATCGGCGCCCAGCGCCAAGGCGTGGCGCAACGGCTCGGCCGCCGCCTCGGGGCCGAAGGTGACCACCACCAGCTCGCTGGCCTCCCCGCGCTCACGCAGGCGCACCGCCTCTTCCACCGCGATCTCACAAAAGGGGTTGATCCCCATCTTGACGTTGGCAAGATCTACATCCGTGCCATCGGGACGCACGCGGACCTTGACGTTGTAATCGATGACCCGCTTGATGGCGACCAGCAGTTTCATGATCACTCCTTGGTTGAGTGGTGGCAGCAACAGAGCCTAAGCGGGCGCCGCGGTTGCCAGGGTTCGAATATATGTTTACGTTTACGTAAACTTCAGCAACAACCTATGACAAATCGGATGCGGGGGCAAGATGGAACGCGAAGCAATGGAATTCGACGTGATAATCGTGGGGGCAGGCCCCGCCGGGCTGACGGCCGCGATTGCCCTCAAACAGCAGGCCCCCGATCTTTCCGTCTGTCTACTGGAGAAGGGGGCCGAGATTGGCGCCCACCTTATCTCCGGCGCCCTGTTTGATGCAATCGCCCTGCGCGAACTCTTTCCCGAGCGCTGGCAAGAGGCGCCGCTGGGTACGCCGGTGACCCGTGATGAGATCCATCTGCTCATCAATGGGCAACGCGCCGTGCGCCTGCCCGGCTGGGCCGTCCCTCCCTCCATGCATAACCCAGAGAGTCATATCATCAGCCTGGGCCAGCTCTGCCGCTGGCTGGCCAAGGAGGCCGAGGCGCTCGGGGTCGAGATCTACCCCGGCTTTGCCGCCAGCGAGCTGATCATTGAAGAAGGGCATATCAAAGGGATCATCACCGGCGATCTCGGCCTTAACAAGCAGGGGGAGCCACGGGCCGATCACGTCCCCGGCATGGCGCTGTATGGCCGCTACACCCTGCTGGCCGAAGGGGCCCGCGGTCATCTTGGCAAGCAGCTCATCGAACAGTTCGGGCTCGATGCCGGGCGCCAGCCCCAGCACTACGCCATTGGATTTAAGGAGATCTGGCAACTGCCCCCCGGCCGCGGTGAGGCGGGCCGTGTGCTGCACGGCAGCGGCTGGCCCCTCGGCGAGGGCAGCCACGGCGGCTTCTATCTCTACCATTTGGGGGAAGATCGGGTGGCCGTCGGTCTTATCGTCGATCTCAACTACCAAAACCCCTGGCTCAGCCCGTTCGATGAGTTCCAGCGCCTCAAACACCACCCGCTGCTGCGCCGCACCCTAGAGGGGGCCGAGCGCATCGCCTACGGCGCTCGCGCCATCGCCAAGGGGGGCTGGTACTCGTTGCCGCGCCTGCACGCACCGGGGTGCCTGCTGCTAGGCTGCGACGCCGGCACCCTCGACTTCTCACGTATCAAGGGCATCCACACCGCCATGAAATCGGGGCTGCTGGCGGCCGAGGCGGTGATCCAGGCACGGGCAGAGCATGCGGGCGGCCCGGCGGATCTCGCCCATTACGAGCATGCGCTACGCGCCAGCTGGCTGGGCGAGAGTCTGCACCGGGCCCGCCACTTCGGGGCGGCGCTGCACCGCTTCGGCCCCTGGCTCGGAGGCGCCTTCAACTGGCTGGAGCAACGCCTCTTCCCCCGCGGGCTCCCCCTGCATCTGCGCGATCCGGAACCTGACTACCGCACCTTGCGCCATCAGAGCCGGGCCACTCCCATCAGCTACCCGCAGCCGGATGGCAAACTCAGCTTCGATCGCCTCTCTTCGGTCTATCTCGCCAACCTCCATCACGAGGAGGATCAACCCTGCCACCTCAAGTTGCAGGACGCCTCCATCCCCATCCGGGTCAATCTGGCCCACTGGGCCGAGCCGGCCCAGCGCTACTGCCCGGCCGGGGTGTTTGAGATCCTCGAGCGCGAGGGGGAGCCGCATTTTCAGATCAATGCCGCCAACTGCATCCACTGCAAGACCTGTGACATCAAGGATCCCAGCCAGAATATCCGCTGGACGCCCCCCCAGGGAGGCTCGGGCCCCAACTACCCCGGCCTGTGATCTTAACCCGCTCTTTTTTTGAGCAAACCCATTGAATATTCACTGAATAACCCTGACAACGGCGACCTGCCCCTGTATAGTTCGCCGCAGTCAGGTTTTTCTTTCTTTCGGCCTATGCGTCGGTTGCATTCCTCTGTCGTCCCTTCGGGCGCCGCATAAACCTGAGTGACCATCCCTGCCAACCCAACTGCAACAAGGGGGGAAACAGATGATTACCGCCTACATCCTCAACAATCAGGTGCTGGACATCCACACCCTGGGTCCGGACGATGTCCTGCCTGACAACACCATCTGGCTGGACGTCTACAAGCCCGACGACGAGGAGCGGGAGTGGTTGACGGGTCTGTTCCTCGAAGAGGTGCCGGATAAAGAGGAGCTCGACGACATCGAGGCGTCGGCTCGTTTCTATTGGGACACCGATGGTCTGCATATCCACTCCCTCTTCCCCCAGCGTATCGGCCGTGACACCAAGGGGGTACACGTTTCCTTTACCCTGCGCAGCAATCTGCTGATCAGTATCCGGGAGGAGGATATCGGGCTGGTTCGCCTGCTGCGTCACTACATGCGCCAGGATAGGCTCGAGGTGGAAGATGCCTTCGACGTGTTGCTGGAGGTGCAAAACCTCAAGGTCGAGTATCTCTCCGATCTCATCGAGGATGGCTACAAGACCCTGGAAGGCACCGCCGATCAGGTGTTCGACGCCAACCAGCTGACCCCCATGCTCAAGGAGCTGATCGCTCAGGAAGAGACCAACGGCCAGATCCGACTCTCTTTGCACGATACCCGCCGCGCCTTGCGCTTTTTAAAGCGCAGCCTGCGCCAGCGCATGAGCAACGAGCAGGCCAAGTGGATCGACGAGATGCTGCACGACGTGGAGTCCCTGCTGCCCCACACCCAGTTCATCTTCGACAAGATCAACTTCCAGCTCGAAGCCGCCATGGGGGTGACCAACCTAGAGCAGAACAAGGTGATCAAGATCTTCTCGGTGGCCGCCGTGGTGTTTCTGCCCCCCACCCTGATTGCCAGTATCTACGGCATGAACTTCGCCCACATGGAGGAGCTGGCCTGGGATTACGGCTACCCCATGTCCCTCGGGCTGATGATGCTCTCGGCCTTTGGCACCTACTTCTTCTTCAAGCGAAAAGGGTGGCTTTAACTCCCCTTCCTCTGCTCCCACAAAAAAGGCCCTCACAGGGCCTTTTTTGTCACTACTCCAGCAGCTCGCTGCGCAGCTGCGCCACCTGATCGCGCAGGGCGGCCGCCTGCTCGAACTCGAGGTTTCTGGCGTGCTCGAACATCTGCTCCTCGAGGCGCTTGATCTCGCGGGCGATCTCGGCGGCACTGCGCCGCTCGTGGCGCGCCTTGGGTTCGGCCTCCTTACGCCGATGGGCACGGCCGCCACTTTCGCCACCTGTGTCCATCATGTCGACAATCTTCTTGTTGAGCCCCTTGGGCACGATGCCGTGCTTGAGGTTGTGCTCATGCTGCAAGGCGCGGCGCCGCTCGGTCTCCTCGATGGCCACCCGCATCGACTCGGTGATGCGGTCGCCATAGAGGATCACCTTGCCGTTCACGTTGCGCGCCGCCCGGCCTATGGTCTGGATCAGGGATCGGGTGGAGCGCAGGAACCCCTCCTTGTCGGCATCGAGGATCGCCACCAGGGAGACCTCCGGCATGTCGAGCCCCTCGCGCAGCAGGTTGATCCCCACCACCACGTCAAACTTGCCCAGACGCAGATCGCGGATGATCTCGACCCGCTCCACCGTGTCGATGTCCGAGTGCAGATAACGCACCTTGACGTCGTGATCGGCCAGGTACTCGGTCAAGTCCTCGGCCATCTTCTTGGTCAGTGTGGTGACCAGCACCCGCTCGTCCACCGCCACCCGCTGGCGGATCTCCGAGAGCAGATCGTCCACCTGGGTCGTGACCGGACGCACCTCGAGCTCAGGATCGAGCAGGCCGGTCGGGCGCACCACCTGCTGCACCACGTCGCCGCCCGACTTGCCAAGCTCGTAGGGGCCGGGCGTTGCCGAGACAAACACGGTCTGCGGCATCAGGGCCTCGAACTCGTCGAACTTGAGCGGACGGTTGTCCAGCGCCGAGGGGAGCCGAAAACCGTACTCGACCAGGGTCTCTTTGCGCGAGCGGTCGCCCTTATACATGGCCCCGATCTGCGGCACGGTCACGTGGGACTCATCGATGATGAGCAGGCCATCCCCCGGCAGGTAGTCAAACAGGGTCGGCGGCGGCTCGCCGGGCGCCCTTCCCGACAGGTAGCGGCTGTAGTTCTCGATGCCCGAGCAGTAGCCGAGCTCCTGCATCATCTCGATGTCGAACTGGGTGCGCTGGCTGATGCGCTGCTCCTCGAGCAGCTTATTCATCGAAAGCAGCGTGGCCTTGCGCTCGCGCAGCTCCTCCTTGATCTTGTCGATGGCCCCGAGGATGGTCTCGCGCGGGGTGGCGTAGTGGGTCTTGGGGTAGACGGTCCAGCGCGCCACCGTCTGCTCGACGGCGCCGGTGAGGGGATCAAACAGGCTGATGCGCTCAATCTCGTCGTCAAACAGCTCGACGCGCACCGCCTGCTTGTCCGATTCGGCCGGAAAGATGTCGATCACCTCGCCGCGCACCCGGAAGGTGCCGCGGGCAAAGGCCATCTCGTTGCGGGTGTATTGCAGCTCGGCCAGACGGCGCAGC
>NZ_CDBY01000024.1 GCF_000820125.1 Aeromonas simiae
CTGGGCGATGGGGAGTACCAGCTGCAGACCACCCAGTACGAGGCGCTCGATCACGGCGACAACGCCACCTTTGACGAGGCGGTGAGCCTGCTGCTGGCGGCGGGGGGCAGCCTGAGCCTGCAATACAGCGTGACCCGGGTGGACGGCGACGGCGACAGCATCACCCGCAGCGCCAGCATTCCGCTGGTGACGGCAAGCAGCTCGGTGCTCAGCTTCGACGACGACGGCCCGACCCAGAGCGTGGCGGTGGCCGGGCAGGCCGACCTGGCGGGGCTGGCGGTCACCCTGGACGAGACGCAAGGGGCGAGCGACCACTACGCGGACGGGGAGAGCCCCGACAGCTACAGCAACGACGACCACGGCCACCTGGCGCAGGTCACCACCACCCTGAGCGGCGGCCTGCTGGCGCTGTTTAGCGCCAGCGGGGCGGACGGGGCGGACGGGGCCGGCAGCCTCAGCAGCAGCCTGCGTCTGGTGGGGATCCCCAGCGGCGGCAGCCTCGCGACGACCTTGTCGGCGACCGACGGCGGGCCCATCC
>NZ_CDBY01000025.1 GCF_000820125.1 Aeromonas simiae
CGCCCACCTGGAGCGGGCCGCCGAGCTGATCCGCGATGAGTACACCCGCCCCCTCACCCTGGCCGAGCTGGCCAAGGTGGCCGGTATCACCCCCTCGCACTTGGTGCGCAGCTTTGCCCGCCACTATGGCATGACGCCCCACGCCTACCTGCTCGACCGGCGCATCCGCCACGCCAGGCAGCTGCTGCGCCGCGGCACGCCGCTGGCCGAGGTGGCGCTACGCTGCGGCTTTGCCGATCAGGCCCACTTCCAGCACCATTTCAAGCGGCGGGTGGCGGCCACTCCCGGCTGTTACCGGCAATCCCTTACCACGCCAACTCGATGATCATCCCGAGCAGCAGGGCCGTCATGGCCCGGTTGAACCAGCGCTGCTGGCGTGGGGCCCACAGGTGGTGTTGCAAGCGGCTGCCGGCATAAGCCCAGCAGGCGATGCTCAGCAGGCAGATCACCAGATAGATGAGGGAAAACAGCAGCAGCGCCCCCACTCCCGCCCCGTAACTGGCTGCCCCCATGCTGGCCGCCAGCCACGCCTTGGGGTTGAGCCACTGCATCAGGGCGCCGTGATGCAGCGCCGGGGCGGCCGACTCGCGCAGCGACAGCTCACCGCGATCGGCCACCAGCAGCCACGCCATATAGCCAAGAAACAGCAGGCCACTCCAATGCAGCATCAGGGCAACCGCGGGCCAGCGCTGCAACACCTCATTCAGGCCGGCCCCCATCAGCAACAGCAGCAGGACAAAGCCCACCGTGGCGCCCCACACATGGCGCAGACTCGCACGAAAGCCGTAGCGGGCCCCGGCACCAAACGCCACCATGTTGACCGGCCCGGGCGTGAGGGACATGACCAGCGCAAACCCGGCCATTGAAAACAACAGACTCAATTCCATGTAACGGCTCCTTCGTGTGATCACTCCCGCCACGATAGGGAATCGACCGGCGCCGGTATTGAAGGAAATTGTGCAGGGGGAGCCCCTTTTTCTGGGTGAGCCCCTCCCCCGGCTTGGAGTAAACTGGCGGCCACGCAACCGTAAGGACACCTTCATGGATCAATTTGCCCACATCTCCCCCGCCGACGCCCAGCAGAAGCTGGCGGCCGGTGACGCTCGTCTGGTGGACATCCGCGACCCGCAATCCTTCGCCATGGGCCACGCCCCCGGCGCCTTTCACCTGACCAACGGCAGTTTGGTGCAGTTCATGAACGAGACCGACTTCGACACCCCGGTCATCGTCATGTGCTACCACGGGGTGAGCAGCCAGGGGGCGGCCCAGTACCTGCTGCAACAGGGTTATGAAGAGGTCTACAGCCTGGAAGGCGGCTTCGAGGCATGGCGCCGCGACCTGCCGGTGGAGAGCGGCGCGGCATGATCCAGCTGCTGGTTCTCGACAATGCCCGCATGGCCCAAGCGCTGGTCGATTATCTCGGCACCCTGGGGATCCCCTGCGAACTGACCCAGTCCGAGCTGGGGGTGACGGTCTGGCTGGCCGACGAGCAGCGCCTCGCTCAGGCCCAGCAGGAGGTGAAGCGCTTCCTCGCCGAGCCCACCCATCCGCGCTACATGGAGGCGTCGTGGCAGACCGGCCGGGCCGATGCGCGCATCGACTACAGCCGTGGCATGATCGATCCCCTGACCGATTTTCTGCACCACTCGGGCCCGCTCACCCTGCTGATGCTGATCGCCTGCGTGGCTATCTATGCGCTGGATGCCATCGGCCTGCCCCTGTTCGAGGCACTCGCCTTCCACCCGGATCTCACCCACTTCGTGGACTGGCAGGTATGGCGCTTCTTCACCCCCAGCCTCATCCACCTCTCTCTGCTGCACCTAGTGTTCAACCTGCTGTGGTGGTGGTTCCTCGGCGGGCAGATTGAGCAACGCATCGGCAGCGGCAAGCTGCTGACCCTGACCCTGGTCTCGGCCGCCTTCTCCAACACGGCGGAGTTCCTCGCCAGCGGCCCCTACTTCGGCGGCCTCTCCGGCGTGGTCTATGCCCTGCTCGGTTATGGCTGGCTGCGTGGTCGCTTGCAGCCTGACTGCGGCATCCAGATGCCGCCGGCCCTGATGGGCTTCATGCTGTTGTGGCTGGCGCTCGGCTTCACCGGCCTGCTTGGCCCCATCGGCAACCTGGCGCACCTCGGCGGCCTGCTGGTCGGGTTAGCCCAGGCCTGGCTGGATCGACGCGGCCACCACGCCTGAACCAACGCAAAACGGCACCGTAAGGTGCCGTTTTTTATTGGTGCCGTTGCTTCAGCGCAGCAGGGGATCGAGCACCATGTCCACCCGATTGAAGGTGAACAGGAAGACGCTATCCCATCGTTCAGCCATATCCAGCGCCACTGACATGACCTAACCATCATGTGCAACTTCAGGGCAGTCACTCTCCTGTCACGGGGTGAAGTTGAACGAGAGGCGATCCGTATCCTTAGCCAGATGATCTACCGAGCCAGGAACAACCCCTTCTACCGATGTTCCTAGCACATTTCTTCCTTCCTGGAGTGGTGACGAGCCCGGTATGAAAGTTGCTGCATACCCCTTAAACTCATTACTCCAGTTGAACATTCCAGTGACATCACTACCATTGAGCCGCACCTGGAGCGTATCTGCGTGAACCACCTCCTCAGCACTTCCAAGGCGGAAAACGACCAGAACCGATCCAGAATAGGTCGCCCCATCCTGGACATTGGCAAAGACAAGGAATCCATCCACAGATGGCCTTCGGTTGCCCAGCCAATCCGTATTTGGAACCGGTACCGTGGTACTGATTCGAAATCCATTATCTTCAGGCAGGTTCGAGTGATGTTCACTCGCTTCCAAAGCCTCAAGCTCCTCATCGCTCTGTGGTGCATAAATAGGGGCAAACGACTGGGTGATGGCAAGCCCTGGGCCCGGCGGCCCAACACTCTTGAAAGAGAACCCGGCAAGCGAGCGACCGGGGGACACGGCATAATCACTGGGTATCCTCTTACCATTTGGGTCTTCTCTATCAAGATCAAAATACTCCGTTGCAGCCCACATCACCCGATCCTTATCGTCGCCGTAAAATACCCGCCATCCAGGTGGTGACCTGATGTCAGTGATCACATTGACCCCAGGTTCAAGCTTGATAAGCAGCAGATCGATCGGAGCGGTGTTACTACTCGGGTTCGTAATGGTGTAGCTATAGGTACGCAAGTGGGTGGCGCTGTCCAACCGCGTAGTCACAGTCAACAACGTCGGTTGATCACGGTCGTTAGCATGGCAAACCTGTGCCATGGATACCGCACTCAGGGTCATCAAAAACGCGCACATTAACCGATGATGATTCATCTGCAATACCATCCCATTGATGAAAACCAAGATGCCAGTGGTCGTGATTCTTCCAACAACCGGTGGACTCCGACCTTCACAAACAGCAGGAGCGCTTATTCAACTTTTTTAGCTCCTCGCGATAGACCACTATCCCTATTTCGAGCGGGTATCGTCACACCCTCCAGCCAGTACAGGGAAATAGAGCCGAGACATAGCCAGATGAAGCACAGCACAGACTGACACGGCGCCGCAAGCAGGCGGGGGAAAGACGGCAAGCGTTGTGGGTAAGCGGCTGACGAAGACCCACAATCCGCTGCGCAGTCAGAACGAGCCAGCTCTGAGCGTTCACATGACATGGGGGCACCCACAGAGCGCGAGGTCGAAACAAATCTGGCGTGGCAGATCGGGTAGCCCATGCAGCCAAGATGAAGGGAACACAATAGCCCTCACAGCGTGAAGGCTGGTCACAGAAGAGAGCGGTGAAAAAACCAGAAAAAACAATGCCAGTCAGGCTCACCTGACTGGCATGACCGCGCTATAAGGCATTTTGATTGGTGGCTTGCCTCAGCGCAGCAGGGGATCGAGCACGATACCGGCAAACAGCACCATACCGACCTGATTGTTGGCCAGGAACGCCTTGAAGCAGGGTTCACGCTCGCGGTCACGGATCATCTGCTGCTGCTGGATGAACATGGCCCCCGCCACCATCAGCCCCGCGTAATAGACAGCCCCAAGGCCGGCCAGCAGCCCCACCATGCCCATGCAGAGCAGGGTCGCCAGCTGGAACAGGCCGATGATGTGGCGATCCCGCTGACCAAACCAGATGGCGCTCGACTTGAGGCCGAGCTTGAGATCGTCATCCCTGTCCACCATGGCGTATTCGGTGTCATAGGCGATGGTCCACAGCAGGTTGGCCAGAAACAGCAGCCAGGCGATCGGCGGCAAGGCATTGGCCTGGGCCGCATATGCCATGGGAATGGACCAGGAGAAGGCCAACCCCAGCACAAACTGCGGGATGGGGATGAAACGCTTCATGAAGGGGTAGCAGACCGCCAGCACTATGCCGGCAAACGACATGATGATGGTCAGCGGATTGAGGGTGAGCACCAGCAGGAAGGAGATAATGGCCAGCACCGCAAACAGCAGCAGCGCCTCGCGCTCGGTGACCCTTCCGCTCGCCAGCGGCCGCCCCGCCGTGCGCTTAACGTGGCCGTCGAAGTCACGATCGGCGTAGTCGTTGATGACACAGCCGGCTGAACGCATCAAAAAAACGCCGATCACAAACACCAGCAGTACCCAGGGGTCGGGACGCCCCGCCCCGGCCAGCCAGAGCGCCCACAAGGTGGGCCACAGCAGCAGCAGAGTGCCGATCGGTTTGTCGATGCGCGCCAGCTGGCGGTAGGCCAACCAGCGCTCCTTGGTCATCAGGCTCACACAGACTCCTTGGCATCGAAAAGGCCGGGCAGAAACAGCTCATGCACCAGCAGCGGTACTCCATCCAGCGCCAGCAGCGAGCGCCGCCCCCACAGGGTGGCGGCCGGACTCCAGCGGCTGCGCTCCACCGCAAAACGGGCCACCTCCAGCAGGTGGCGTTGTGCCTCCCGGTGGCTGAACACCAGCTCACCGAGGGGCGTCTCTCCCTGATTGCCGAGCGTGGCGCACGCCATGCCACGCGCCGGCAGCAGGGTCCAGCCATAGACGCAGGGACGGCCGCTGGCATGCAGCACCACCTCACGACAGAGCCCATGTGACTCTCCCAGTAGCGGGGCTATGGTGGCATCGAACATCAGTTCACGGTAACCAAGCAACTCGAGGGCAAACCCCGGAGCATGAGCGCGCAGGCGCAGGGTCAATGAGCCCATCTCCCGCAGCCAGGGCGCCAGGGCCTCGGGAAGCGGACGCGCATCCGGAGTGGACCAGGGGTCAAGCTGAACGAAGGAAACAGAGGGATCGGACTTCACCACGACTCCAGGCGGGTCACCAGCCTTGGTTAACAGAGCGCTCATTATCCGTAAAAAGCAGAGAAATTGTAAGAACGGGGGCGCTTGACGCGCCTGCCCGGCAGCACAAGAATGGGAAGCCGACCGCTTATAACAGGATCTTGCCATGCCGCTTGCCAGATATGCCCTGCTTGCCCTGCTCTGTCTGACCCCGATCGGGGCCATGGCCAGCGAAGGAGGAGAAGAGACCGCCCAGGCACCGACGGGTCCGGTGATATCCTACTATGCGCTGGAGCCGGACATCATCACCAACTACCTGAGCGACGGCAAAACGCTTGGTTACATCCGTGCCACCATTGAGTTGATGGCCGAGAGCGAGGCCGACAAGAAGCTGCTGGAGGCCAACGATCCGCTGATCCGTGACGCCATCATCCGCCTGCTTGGCAGCAAGACCGGTGAGCAGATCAAGTCGCTGGCCACCCGCGAGGAACTGCGCAAGGAGTGCGAGGCCAAGGCCAACGAACTGCTGCTCAAGGAGAGCGGCAAGAAGGCGATCAAGGAGCTCATCTTCACCAAGTTCCTCTATCAGTGACATCGGTTATTACCGCTGCCGGCCCGCTGTCGCCGTGGCGTAGACTGAGGGTCCCGTTGTTAAGGAGGAGCGCATGGGCAGCAAGACACTGTGTGAATGGCGCCGCCACGAGATCCCGGAGGCGCTGGGCGAGCTGCGAAAAATCGTGCGCAAGCCCAAGTTCATCTGCACCAAGTGTGCGCGCAGCGCGGGGGAGAAAGAGTACCTCTGCCACCCGCTCAAGCTAAAGAAAAAGGCGTGACTCAGCGATCGGTCCAGCCCTGAGAGCCCTGCAAGAACAGCTTGCGAGCCTGGGCATCGTTTGGGCAAACCCCTTGATACGCGCCCCCCTCCCGGCCGGCCAGATAGAGATGCTCTGGCCGGCAGTACCAGGCCAACCCGTTCTGATACCCCCGCCGCCACCCGGGCTCGTCCACCTTGCCAGGACAGAGCGCCTGATGCTCGGCCAGACGCTGCTCGGTCAGGCCAAGCTTGCCATCGGCCTCACCCACCCCGTCCCACGGACGCTCACACGGCTCATCCGACTGGCCGGCGCAACCAGCCAGCAGCAGGGTCACTATCACCATTGCTCTTCTCATCGTCATCCCTATCCGATTGAGGCCTCACGCCATTGTGCCCGAACCGGGCAAAAACAAACAGGCGGGCCATTTAGCCCGCCCACTATGGCGCCGGATCAGCGCTCATCGGGAAAATCATCATCCTCCTGCCAACTGTCGTCATCCTCCCAGTCGTCAAGATCCTCTTCCCAGGACTCCGGCTCCCACTCATCGTCGAGGTCATAATCAGGCTTGTGTCCACCCATGGCGGCCCCTCCCTTCTGCTTGATAGCGATCCAAGTCTATGTCGAAATCGCCGAGGCGCCAGCCGCCCATCTTGCCCCTTTGCCCATAGCAAAACGGAGCGCGATGCGCTCCGTCTTTTAGCTGGTTGCCGCTACTCGTCGGCCAGGGCCGCCAAGCCCAGCGAGAGGGTGCGGGCCAGCGCCCCCTGATTGAGCAGCACCACGGCGCGGGCCTGCTCTCCCATGGCGCGGCGTCCCGCACCATCGCCAAGCAGACGGTTCACACAGCGCCCGAGGGCCTCGGCATCCGCGACCACCTCTGCCCCTTTTTGCTCGAGCAACTGGCGGGTGATGTCGCTGAAGTTGAAGTAGGCGGGCCCGGTCAGGCAAGGTTTGCCGAGCGCGGCAGGCTCCAGCAGGTTATGCCCACCGACCCCGACCAGGCTGCCACCGACGAAGGCAACGTCCGCCGCCCCCAGCATCAAGGGCAGCTCGCCCATGGTGTCACCGAGATAGACCCGGGTCTCATCGCCCGGTTGCTCGCCACGGGAGCGGCGCGCGCAGGGCATCCCCTCGGTGGCGCACAAGGTAGCCACCTGATCGAAACGCTGCGGGTGGCGCGGCACCAGGATCAGCAGGGCCTGAGGATAGGTGGCCAGCACACGGCGGTGGGCCGCCAGCACCTGCTCATCCTCACCCTGATGGGTACTGGCAGCAATCCAGACAGGTCGCTCGCCAAACGAGTGGCGCAGGGCCCGGCCTCCGGCCACCACCTCATCGCTCAACTGCATGTCGAACTTGATGGAGCCGGTCACCGCCAGCCGCTCGCGGCCGATGCCGAGGCGAGCGAAGCGCTCGGCATCATCCTGATGCTGGCAGTAGAGGTGGGTCAGCGGGCGACTCAGGGTATCGAAGGCGCCCTGAAAGCGGGCATAGCGCCGGCAGGAGCGCTCGGAAAGACGCGCGTTGATGATGCTGACCGGCAGACGCTGCCGGGCACAGGCGGCCAGCCAGTTTGGCCACAGCTCGGTCTCCATCACCCAGAGGGCGCGGGGACGCACCCGCCTGAGGAAGGCCGCCACCGCCCACGGGTAATCGAGCGGCGCATAGCGATGCTCGACCAGCTCCCCGAGCTTGGCCGCCTGATCGGCGCCGGTGCGGGTGGTGGTGGTGAGCAGGATCGGCAGATCCGGGCGCTCGGCCTTGAGGGCGCGGATCAGCGGCGTGATGGCAAGGGTCTCGCCGACACTCACCGCATGGATCCAGAGCGGTGCCTCTTGCCCGGTCGGCGGCACCCGCCCAAGATGTTCGGCCCAGCGCGCCCCAAACCCCGGCTTGCCCCGCTTTGGCTTGTAGAGTGCCAGCAGCGCCAGCGGCAACCCGAGGTGGATAAGCAGGTTGTAGGCAAGCCGCCAGATCATGAGGCGTCCTGCTCACTGTCTTGATCCAGTCGCTTGCTGGCGGCGATGACCAGATCCGGCCTCAGCTCGAGCAGGCACTTGAGGTGCCCGTATTTACAGGTGCGCTTGAAGCAGGGACGGCACTCGATGTCGGTGTGGACGATCTCGACCCGCTCGGCCAGGGGCGGAGTATAGAGCGGAGAGGTGGAGCCATAGACACCGATCAGCGGCCGGTTGAGCGCGGCGGCGATGTGCATCAGCCCCGAATCGTTGGAGATCACCCGCTCGGCCAGCGCCATCAGGTCGATCGCCTCGTGCAGGTTGGTCTTGCCTGCCAGCACATGGCAGTTGCCACGGGTGAGCGGATTGATGCGTGCACGAATGGTGTTGGCCACCTCGGCATCCTTACCCGAGCCGAAGATCCATACCTGCCACCCCTCGTCCAGGTGCTGCTGGGCCACCACGGCGTAGTGCCCCTCCGGCCAGCGCTTGGCCGGGCCGAACTCGGCGCCAGGGCAGAGCACCAGCACCGGACGCGCCGTATCGAGCCCGTGTCGGGTCAGGGCCGCCTGCTGGTTAACCAGGTCCACCGAGAGAGCGGGATGGGGGATCGCAGGCAGGTCGGCGCGACTCTTCATCTGCGCCTTGGGGTAGGCAAGCGCCACATAGCGCTCCACCATCAGGGGGAAGGCCGACTTGTTGCCACGCAGGTCGTTGAGCAGACCATAACGGTGCTCCCCCTTCCAACCGGTGCGCAGTGGAATCCCGGCAAAGAAAGGAATAAACGCCGATTTCATGGAGTTGGGCTGGATGATGGCCTGATCATACCCTTCGGCCCGCAACTGCTTGCCCAACCGGCGTCGCTCCAGCAGCTTGAAATCACCGTGGCCGAGTGGCATCGGCAGCACCTTGTCCACCTCGGGCATGCGCTCAAGCAACGGACGGCACCAGGCCGGCGCCATCACGTGTAACTCACTGCCAGGATGATTCGCCTTCAGCGCCTTGTAGAGGCTCTGGGACATGACCATATCACCGACCCAGGACGGGCCGATCACCAATATCTTCATCTACCGACTCTCGGACTCTCACTTTGCTGGGGCGTGATTATGCCCCAATCCTGTCGCCATGGCGTAACATAAGTTCCACTCACCCGCTCACAGATCGCCCCTGTGGAACCGGCTAGACTGGGTGAGCACCGACACCCGACGAGGATCGCCATGAAACCCCATGGTCTGGAACGCCTGCTCAAGCCCGCCTCCATCGCCATCATTGGCGCCTCGACCAATCCCGCCAAGGCCGGTTGTGTCATCATGCGCCATCTGCTCGATGGCCAGTTCCGCGGCCCGATCCTGCCGGTGACCCCGCGCCATAGCGCCGTGTGCGGCGTGCTGAGCTACCCCTCCATCACCGCCTTGCCCATCATCCCCGATCTTGCCATCGTCTGCACGGCAGCCCATCGGGTGTTGCCGCTGGTCGAGGAGCTCGGTCGCAAGGGGGTGGGCGCCGCCATCCTGCTCGCCGCCGGTTTCGATACGGCGCAGCGCACAACCCTGCTGACCCTGAGCCGTCAGTATGGGATACGCCTGTTGGGGCCCAACAGCATGGGGCTGCTGATGCCTCACCTCGGCATCAACGCCAGCTTCTCCCCGATCGCCGCGCGACCGGGACAGGTGGCCTTTCTCTCCCAGTCGGCGGCGGTGAGCACCACCATACTCGACTGGGCCAAGCTACATGAGGTAGGGTTTTCCGCCTTCGTTTCGCTGGGGGAGGATTGCGATGTGGGCACCGATGAGCTGCTCGATCAGCTCTCCCGCGACGGAACCACCCGCGCCATCTTGCTCTACATGGACAGGGTCAAGGATGCCCGCCGCTTTATGTCGGCGGCGCGGGCGGCCGCTCGCAACAAGCCGATCCTGGTGCTAAAAAGCGGCCGTCACTGTCAGGAGGGCACCCCCGACAACGTCTATGATGCCGCCATCCGCCGTGCCGGCATGCTGCGGGTGCGTGACACCCACGAGCTGTTTGCCGCAGTGGAGACCCTGAGCCACGCCCCTCACCTGAAGGGGGATCGGCTGGCGATCATCGCCAATGGACGCGGTCTGGCCAATATGGCGCTGGATGTGTTGATCGAACGGGGGGGCAAATCGGCCTGCACGCCGCTGGATATCGGCAGCGATGCCGATGTCGCCGCCTACCTCGCGGCGCTGAACTCTCTGCTCGACGGGGAGCAGGCCAACGCTATCCTGCTAATCCACGCCCCCTCTCTTACCGCAGAGGGGGAGGCGCTGGCTCGCGCCATCATCGAGGCTCTGCACAACCACCCGAGGGCACGCCGCTTCAACATCCTGACGAACTGGGCGGGCGAATACTCGGCCCAGCATGGACGACGCCTGTTTAGTGAGGCCGGTATCCCCACCTATCGCACCCCGGAGGGGGCGGTCGCCGCCTTCATGCACATGGTCGAATATGGCCGCAATCAGCGCCAGCTGATGGAGACCCCGGCCACGCTCGAGGGGAGCCTGGATGTGGAGGCCTGCGCTCGGTTGATCCATCAGGCTCATGAACGTCAGCAGCACCGTCTCGATACCCATCTTGCCCAGCCACTGCTGGCCGCCGCCGGGCTTACCACGCTGGACACCTGGATCGTCGGTGACGCCATCGAGGCGACCCTGACGGCCGAGCAACTTGGTTATCCCGTGGCCCTCAAGCTGCGCTCCCCGGATATTGTTCATAAGTCGGATGTGCACGGCGTCATGCTCAATCTGCGCACCTCGACCGAAGTGGCGCAGGCGGCCGATGCCATTCTCGATCGGGTGCAGCGCAATCATCCTGGCGCCCGAATTGATGGATTGCTGGTGCAGCGCATGGCGGCTCGTAGCGGCGGCATCGAGCTGCGGATCCGCATCCAGCGCGATCCCGCTTTTGGCCCCGTCATCCTGCTGGGGGAGTCGGGCGCCCATCCACACCACATGGTGGCCTCACTGCCGCCGCTCAATCAGACTCTCGCTCGCTATCAAGTGCTGGGGGCGCTGGGTAGCGGCTGTATCCGGGATCGTGGCGGCCCCACGCCACTTAACGTGGCGGCACTCGCCCAGGTACTCTACCGGCTCTCGGAGCTGCTGATCGCCTTTCCCTCCATCAGCGAGCTGGACCTTCACCCCTTACTTGCCCAGGGCGAAGAGATGACCGTGCTCGATGCCGCCATCACACTCGACAACGAGGCGCCGCCACCGCTGGCCATCAGCGCCTATCCCACCGAACTGGAAGAGGGGGGCTGGCTACATAGCGGCAGCCACCTGCTGCTGCGCCCGATCCGCCCAGAAGATGAGCCGGCCCATAAGCAGTTTGTCTCGCTGGTCTCGGATGAAGATCGCTATCGCCGCTTCTTCGCCGACGTTGGGGAGCTGGGCCATGAGGAGCTAGCCCGCATGACCCAGATTGATTACGAGCGGGAGATGGCCTTCGTGGCCGTCGGGCAAGAAGCCCCCTATCAGGGGCAGATCCTGGCCGTGGTGCGCGCTATCTCCACACCAGATTTGCAAGATGCGGAGTTCGCCGTGCTGGTGCGCTCTGACCTCAAAGGACAGGGGCTTGGCAGAATCATGATGGAGAAGATGGTGCGCTACGCCCGTGACAAGGGGATTGGCCAGCTCTCAGGCCTCACCATGCCGAGCAATCGCGGCATGATAGCGCTGGCGCGCAAGGTGGGGTTCGAGGTCTCGGTGTCGCTGGAGGACAATCTGGTGAGCATGGTGTTGCCGCTCACGTCAGG
>NZ_CDBY01000026.1 GCF_000820125.1 Aeromonas simiae
GTTGATCAGCGCGCAAAAATGACCAGGTTTTCGGGGTTTTCAGCGTCCAATTTTGACCACCCCGGAGTGTGTGCAACCATCCGGTTTTTGGACCGGAGAACCTGGGGTGTTAATCATGGAAACCGTGCTGAAAATACGGCGCATGCATCAGGTGGACGGCCAGTCCATCAGTGCCATCGCCAAAGTCACAGGCCTCTCTCGCAATACCGTTCGCAAGTACCTTCGCCAACCTCCGTCTGAGCCGCCCAAGTACCGCCGCCAGCAGCCTGCCAAGCCTAAGTTGGGCGAATTCGAGCCGACACTGACCCAGTGGCTGGACCTCGATGCCCAGCGACCCAAGCGCCAACGTCGCTGCGCCAAGCAGCTCTTTGAAGACCTGCAGCGGCTGGGCTACCAAGGCGCCTACGACAGCGTGCAGCGCTTCGTCCGTGACCACAAAAAGCAGCCCGCCAAGACGGCGGCCTTTGTCCCCCTGACGTTCGCGGCCGGCGAGGCCTACCAGTTTGACTGGAGCGAGGAGGAGGTGGAGATTGGCGGCGTGGTGCAACGGGTCAAGGCGGCCCACTTTCGTCTCACCCACAGCCGCCAGCCCTTCGTCATGGTGTTTCCCCGCGAGACCCAGGAGATGGTGTTTGCCGCCCACGATGCAGCGTTTCACTACTGGGGCGGCGTGCCGCGTCAGGGTATCTACGACAACCTCAAGACCTGCGTCGACCAGGTGCTCGACGGCAAGGAGCGCCGTTTCAATCCCCGTTTCCTGGCACTGATGAGCCACTATGTCATTGAGCCGGTGGCCTGCACGCCTGCCTCGGGCTGGGAGAAGGGCCAGGTCGAGAAGCAGGTCCAGGACGTGCGTCGGCACTGCTTCACCCCCAGACGCAAGGTCGACAGCCTGGCCGAACTCAACCGCCGCCTCATCCAGGAGCTGGAGCAGGCCGCACAGACACGCCCGCATCCGGACGACCCGTCCCACACGGTGTGGCAGCGCTTCGAGCTGGAGCGGGCCGCCCTGCGTCCCCTGGCATCCCGCTTCAATGGCTATGTGGAGCGGGAGCTGCGCGTCGACAGTACCTGCCTCATCCACTTCGACCGCAACACCTATAGCGTCGACAGCCGTTACGCCCATCGGCACGTGACCGCCAGGGTCTTCGCCGACCGACTTCAGGTGTACGCCCAGAGCGAGCTTATCGCCGACCACCCCCGTCAATTTGGCCGGGACAAGACCCAGTATGACCCTTGGCACTACCTCGACCTGCTGGAATACAAGCCCGGCGCTCTGCGTCACGGCGCCCCCTTCAAGGCGTGGGCGCTGCCGCCGGCATTGAGCCGCTTGCAGCAGCAACTGATGGCCCGCAAGGGCGGTGACCGGGACATGGTCAAGCTGCTGCTGGCCGCCCGGCAGGACGGACTCGACCTGTTGGAGCAGGCCTGCCGGCAGGTACTCCAACTGGGCGGCAGTTCCGCCGAGCTGGTGCTCAACCAGCTGCAGCGGCTACGCCGCCCCGTCGAGGTGCCGGTGGTCCATGCCCAGGTGCTGCCACTGACCCGGCCACCAGAGGCCAACTGCCAGCGCTATGACCGCCTGTTACCGGGAGGTCCGCATGTCAGCCGATGAGATCTACCAACGCCTGCAAGGGCTGAAACTGTTCGGCATGGCCGCCCTATGCGACGAGCTGCTGGGACATAGGGAGCGGCCCCTGCCGCCGCCGGAGCAGTGGCTCAGACGGATGATCGAAGCCGAAGAGTCCGAGCGTCAATGCCGCTCGATCCGCTACCAGATGGGCATTGCCAAATTCCCGCTGGCCCGGGATCTGGACAGCTTTGACACCCACGACTCACCGGTGAGCCCCGAGCAGTTGTCTGCGCTGGATCGGGATGACTTCCTGGCACAGAAGCGCAACCTGTTGCTGATCGGCGGGACCGGCACGGGAAAAACCCACCTGGCCATCGCCTTGGGACGCAACGCCGTACGCCGGGGCAAGCGGGTGCGCTTCTACGGCGTGGTGGACCTGGTCAACCAGTTGGAGCAGGAGAAAGCCGCAGGCAAAGCTGGACAACTGGCCAACCGGCTGGTCAATGTCGATGCCGTGATCCTGGACGAACTGGGTTATCTGCCGTTTGCCGAAAGCGGTGGCGCTCTGCTGTTTCATCTCATCAGCAAGCTGTACGAGCGCACCAGCCTGATCCTGACCACCAACCTGACCTTCAGCGAATGGGGCAAGGTGTTTACGGACGAGAAGATGACCACGGCGATGCTGGATCGGCTCACTCATCACTGTGAGATCATCGAGACCGGAAACGACTCCTACCGCTTCAAACAGAGGATGAAATCAGCCAGCTAACCCTGGTCAATTTTGGACGCTGATCCCTGGTCATTTTTCGATGCTGATTGACA
>NZ_CDBY01000027.1 GCF_000820125.1 Aeromonas simiae
TGACGAGGCGGCGCTGCTGGCGCGCATCAACGGGGCGCGCCCCGACGTGCTGCTGCTGGCGCTCGGCAACCCGCGCCAGGAGCAGTGGCTGCTGGCGCACCGCGATGTGCTCGACGTGAAGCTGCTGGTGGGGGTGGGGGCGCTGCTCGACTTTCTCAGCGGCCGGGTGCCACGAGCGCCGCGCTGGGTGCAGCAGCTGCGCTGCGAGTGGCTCTATCGCCTGCTCGGCGAGCCGCGCCGCCTGCTGCGCCGCTACACCCTGGAGATGGGGCGTTTCTTCTGGCTCTGCCTGCGCGATCGGCGCGGCGGGGAGGGGGCATGACCCAGGCACCCGATCTCGGCGCCGTGCCGCGCCGTCCCTGGCAGCGGCTGCTGGTGGGGGGGCTGCTGCCGGCCGGCATCAAGATAGCCAACGCCGGCCTGGGCTACCTGACGACCCTGATCGCGGCCTGGCTGCTCAGCCCGGCCGAGTACGGCCTGTTTGGCGCCGTCATCGCCTTCTCGTTGCTCTGCTCGTTTGCCCTGAGCTATGGCCAGCCGGTGGCGATGATCAAGTTCTACCACGAGCAGTTGGTGGCGAGCGGCGAGCGGGCGGCCGACCGCCAGTTGAGCTGGTCGCTGCTGGCGGGGGGGCTCTGCCTGCTGCTGTGCACCCTGGCCGGTGCCCTCTGGCTGTTTGCCGGCAAGACCGACGCGCGCGGCCTGGGGCTCATCGTGCTGTTTTGCCTGCTCTTTTCTGCCGGCGAGCTGCTCAGCGTGGCGCTGCGGGTCAAGGAGCGGATGCTGGCGGCGCTGGCGCCGCGCGACGCCCTGTGGCGGGCGCTGGTGATCGCCGCCCTCGGCCTGCTTTGGCTGGGGGGCAAGGCCGCCACCACCAGCCAGCTATTGCTGCTGATGAGCCTGCTGCTGCTGCCCTGCCTCGCCTATCAGCTGCGCCTGCTGGCGCCGCACTTAAGCTGGGTCTGGCGCGGCGAGGGGGCCCGCCTGCACCGGCGCTCCTGCGCCTTCTGGGGCATAGTGCTGACCGGCCCGATCCTGACCCAGGCCGGCACCCTGATCGTCTCGGGCAGCTTCGGGCTGGATGACTCGGGGGCCTATTTTGCCGCCGAGCGCACCTCCAACCTGCTCACCTTCCTGCTGGTGGCCATTCACATCGTGGTCGGCCCGCGTCTGGCGCGCGCCTTCGAGACTCGCGACTTTGCCACCACCCAGCGGCTGGTGGGGCTCTCGGCCCTGCTGGCGGGGGGCGCCTCCCTGCTGCTGTTTGTGCCGCTGGCTCTGTTTGGCAACGAGGTGCTGGCCTGCTTCTCGCCGCGCTACGCCGGGCAGGGGGCGCTGCTCTCTTGGCTCGCCTTGGCCCAGCTGTGCAATGCCATGGCCGGGGTGACCGCCTTTTTCTTGCAGATGGCCGGCTTCGAGCGGCTGACCCTGATCCTGTCGGCCTGGTTTGCCCTGCTGAGCCTGGGGCTGCAACTGCTGGCGGCGCGGCTCGGCTCGCTCGAGGGGGTGGCCATCGTCTCGGCCGGGGTGTCGCTGCTGCTCAACCTGGCCTGCATTCTCGCCTGCCGCCGTCACACCGGCGTCGACTCCACCCTGCTCGGGGTGTTCAGACAAGGAGGAGCTTTCCGATGAGGCTCGATTACATGCACTGGTACCGTGGCCTGGCCATGGTCTACATCATCGTCTGGCACTCGCTGACCCAGACCCTGGACTTTTCCACCCCCACGGCGCGCCTGCTGCAAAGCCTGCTGTTCAACGGCACCGCCCTGTTCGTGTTCATCTCCGGCTTCCTGTTTGCCTATCTGGCGCCGCGCTACCAGTGGCAGGGGTTCATGAAGAAAAAAGCGCTGCACGTGCTGCTCCCCTACCTAGTGGTGTCGCTGCCGGGGATCCTCTGGCGCCTCACCCAGCTGCACCACGGGGGGCTGCCGGTGGACTATGTGCCGGCGGCGGTGATCGACAAGCCGATCCCCTTCGTGATCTGGTCGCTGCTCACCGGTTTTCATATCGGGCCGCTCTGGTTCGTCCCCTTCGTCTGCCTGCTGTTTCTCTGCTCGCCCCTGTTCCACCGGCTGGTGGCGAGCCCGGCGCTCGGCGCCGTGACCGCCCTGGCCCTGCTGGTGACCCTCTTCACTTTCCGTCCCCAGTACAACCTCAACCCTTTGTGGAGCCTGCTCCACTTCAGCGGCTTCTACCTGCTCGGGATCTGGGTCTGCCGCCACCGCGACCACCCTTGGCTCGCCTCGACCCGCCTCATCGGCGTGCTGGCGCTGCTGCTGGCGGCCCTGGTGCTGTGGGAGCTGCGCCACCCCATCCCGGTGGCCTTCTCCATCCAGGAGCTGCTGCGCGAGGGGGCGCTGCGCCTCAACGTCAACGCGGCGCAGAAGGTGGTGATGTGCGTGCTGACCCTGATGCTGCTGCGCCGGGTTGAGCAGCGCCGCAGCCTCTGGTTCCCGCGCACCCTGCTGAGCCGGGTGGCGGAGTACAGCTTCGGCATCTACTTCGTGCACCACTACTTCATGATGGTGCTGGGCGAGCTGACCAAGCGGCTGCCTCCCATCGACATGGATGCCCGCCTGCTGCTGGTGTCGCTGCCCCATTTCGTCCTCAGCATGCTGGCCTCCATGGCCCTGATTTACCTGGTCAAGCTGACCACCAAGACCCGCAGCCGCTACCTGGTCGGAGTATGACGATGCGCCAGCCCCTCATCCCCATCTTCATCGCCTTCGATGACCACTACGCCCCCTTTGGCGCCTGCGTCATCAAGAGCGCCCTGCTGGCCAAGAGCGAGCGCTACGGGTTTGCGTTTCACGTGCTGCACGAGGGGCTCGGCGCCCCGGCGCGCCAGCGGCTCGACGAGCTGATGGCCGCGCACCCCGGCAACGAGCTGCATTTTGTCGATGTCTCCGACTACTTCGCCGCCATGGAGCTGCACGTCCACACCATCTACAACCGGGCTATTTACTACCGGCTGGCGATCCCGGATCTGCTGCCCCAGGCCGAGCGCGCCCTCTACCTTGACTCGGATCTCATCGTGCTCGGCGACCTGTGCGATCTCTACGACACGGATCTGCAAGGCTGCGCCCTGGCCGCCGCCCGCGACGTCATGATGCACGCCCTGGTGCGCACCAGCGGCCTGACCAACCGCGAGACCGGCAGCCTGCCGGTGCGCCGCTACTTTGGCGAGGTGCTTGGCCTGCCCGATCCCGAGTGCTACTTCCAGTCCGGGGTTATGGTGCTCGATCTGGCCCGCCTGCGCGCCCTGGGGCGGCTGCCGCAGATGCTGGAGCTGGCCGGGCGCAACCGCTACTGGATGCCGGATCAGGATGTGATCAACGCCCTCTTCGTCGGCGATATCGCCGCGCTGCCCCAGCGCTGGAACCTGCTCACCGGGGGCGGCGAGTACCACAGCTTCCTAGCCCGGGTCGACTCGCCGCTGCTGGCGGAGTATCGGGCGGCGCGGGCGAGCCCGGCCATCATCCACTACGCCAGCTTCACCAAGCCGTGGCGCTTTTGCGACATCGACTACGCCGAGCACTTCTGGGCCGTGCTGCGCCAGACCCCGTGGCGCGACGCCGTCTATGACTGGTTGCAGGAGGGGCGGCTGGTCTCCACCGCCTCTCTGCCGCAGACCATGAGCTGGCGCACCCTGCTCGGCGCCCTGGCCGAGAAGTGCTTTGGCAAGGGCACCCGGCGCCGCACCGCCTTGGTCTATCTGCAACGCAAGCTGGGGAGGGCCTGAGATGACGGCCACCCCGCAGATGCCGGAGAGCCTGCCAAGCCTGGACGGGCTGCGCGCCATCGCCGCCCTGTTGGTGGTGTTTGTCCACTTCACCTTCTACGTGGCGCCAGAGAGTCCATTTCACTACCTCCAGCTCTTTCCGGGGGCGCGCTTTCCGTTCGGGCCCGTGGGGGTGGCGGGCTTTTTCACCCTGAGCGGCTTTCTGATGGCCTACCTCTACGCCTGGCGCCCCTGCACGGCGCCGGCCCTGCTGGGCTACCTGGTGGCGCGCTTTGCACGCATCGTGCCGGCCTACTGGCTCACCCTGCTGCTCTGCTTTTGCCTCTATCGGTGGCTGGACGGGGCGTTTGTGTTTCGCATCGACGGCCAGAACCTGCTGCGCCACCTGCTGTTTCTCGGCTCCGAGGGGGTGTTCTGGTCGATCCCCCCCGAGATCCAGTACTACCTGCTGTTTGCCGTGCTGTGGGGCGGCTGGCAGCAGTGGCTGGCCGGCCAGTGGCGGGGGCCGCTGCTGCTGGCGCTGCTCTGCGTCGGCCTGATGTTAAGTCGCGACTACTGGCCCGGCATCTTGCTGCCCGCCAAGCTCCACTTCTTTCTCGCCGGCAGCGCCGCCGCCCTGCTGCTGCGGGCGCTGCAACGGCGGCTGCACCCTTCGCCGCGCACCCTGATGGGGTTGCAGCTCGGCATGCTGCTGGTGCTGGCCTGCGCCCTGGCCGGGCTGGTCGGGGTGGCGCAGCAGACTTTCTACCTGCATCACCCCTTCTTCCTGCTGGTGGCGCTGCTGCTGCTGCTGTTTGCCTGGCGCACCCCGCTCTCGGATGCGCTGCTCGGCAACCGGCCGCTGCGCTGGCTGGGGCGGGTGAGTTTTAGCGTCTATCTGCTGCACGTGCCGGTCATCTTCGCCCTGGTGCAACTGCAAGGGGCGCTCGGGCTGAAGGGGAGCGGCAGCGATCTGCTGATCCTGCTGCTGGCGGTGCTGCTGCCGGGGCTGGCCTGCGAATACATCGAGCTGCCCCTGTGCCGCGCCTGCCGCCAGTGGGCGCAGCGCCGGGGCGAGGCCCTGCTGCTGCGGCGCCAGCGCGCCTGAACAGGGATCCGTTTTCAACACTGACAGTGAATGCCTATGACAATTCTTCCGGTAATCATGGCCGGCGGCTCCGGCTCCCGGCTCTGGCCCCTCTCTCGAGGTGCCTACCCCAAGCAGTTCCTGCGCCTGTGCGGTGAACATACCATGTTGCAAGAGACCTTGCGGCGCCTGCACGGCCTGCCGTGCGCCGCGCCGCTGGTGATCTGCAACGAGGAGCACCGCTTCGTGGTGGCCGAGCAGCTGCGTGAGCTGGGTCAGCTCGCGGGCAACATCATCCTCGAGCCGGTCGGGCGCAACACGGCGCCGGCCATCGCTCTGGCCGCCCTGGCCGCCATCGAGAGCGGCGAGGACCCGCTGCTGCTGGTGCTGGCTGCCGATCACGTCATCACCGATCCGCAGGCCTTCAGCCAGTCGGTGCGCGCCGCCATGCCGCTGGCCGCCAGCGGTCATCTGGTCACCTTCGGCATAGTGCCGACCGGCCCCGAGACCGGCTATGGCTACCTGCGCCGGGGCGAGCAGATCGGCGCCGGCTACCGGGTCAGGCAGTTTGTCGAGAAGCCGGATCGGGCCCGCGCCGAGGCGTACCTGGCCTGCGGCGAGTACGCCTGGAACAGCGGCATGTTCCTGATGCGCGCCAGCCACTACCTAGAAGAGCTGACGCGCTTTGCCCCCGCCATCGCGGCGGCCTGCCGCGCCGCCATGGTTGGCACCACGCGCGATCTCGACTTTGTGCGGGTCGACGGGTCGGCCTTTGGCGCCTGCCCCTCCGACTCCATCGACTACGCGGTGATGGAGCACACCGAGTGCGCCCTGATGGTACCGATGGAGGCGGGCTGGTGCGACGTGGGCTCCTGGTCGTCCCTGTGGGAGATCAGCGAGAAGGACGGGGCCGGCAACGTGGCGCGCGGCGACGTGCTGCTGCAAGGGAGCCACAACAGCTATGTCCATGCGGACAGCGGCCTAGTGACCCTAGTCGGGGTGGACGATCTCATCGTGATCCAGACCAAGGATGCGGTGCTGGTGGCGCACCGGGATCAGGTGCAGGAGGTGAAGCAGGTGGTGGAGCGGCTCAAGCAGAGCGGGCGCCGCGAGTTTCACGAGCACCGCGAGCACTACCGGCCATGGGGCAAGATTGACACCATCGATCAAGGGGGGCGCTACCAGGTCAAGCACATCACGGTCAAGCCGGGGGAGCAGCTCTCGCTGCAGATGCACCACCACAGGGCCGAGCACTGGGTGGTGGTGAGCGGCACCGCCAGGGTCACTCTGGGCGAGGAGGTGCGCCTCATTGGTGAGAACCAGTCGGTCTACATCCCCATCGGCGCCGTCCACTCGCTGGAGAACCCGGGCCGGATCCCGCTGCACCTTATCGAGGTGCAGTCCGGCGGCTACTTCGGGGATGACGACATCATCCGTTTTAACGATCGCTATGGCCGAACCTGAGGCCGGGAGGAAGAGATGTTTCGCAGCATGACCTGTTTCAAGGCCTATGACATCCGGGGCCGGCTCGGCGAGGAGCTGGACGAAGAGGTGGCCTACCGCATCGGCCGCGCCTATGCCCAGCTGTTGCAGCCACGCGGCGTGGTCGTGGGGGGCGATGCCCGCCACAGCAGTGCCGCGCTCAAGGCGGCGCTGGCCCGTGGCCTGATGGAGGGGGGAGCCGATGTGCACGATCTGGGGCTGGCCGGCACCGAGGAGGTCTATTTTGCCACCTTCCACCTAGGGCTCGACGGCGGCATCGAGGTGACCGCCAGCCACAACCCCATCGACTACAACGGCATGAAGCTGGTGCGCGAGCAGTCGCGCCCCATCAGCGGTGACAGCGGGCTCGATGCGATCCGCGCCCTGGCCGAGAGTGGCGAGTTCGCGCCGGCGCCGCGCCAGGGGTGCTATCACACGCTCAACGTGCTCGACGCCTATGTGGATCACCTGCTCGGTTACATCGATCTTGCGACCCTCAGACCGCTCAAGCTGGTGATCAACAGCGGCAACGGGGCCGCCGGCCACGTGGTGGAGACGCTGGCCAGACGCCTGCGCGAGCGGGGAGCCCCCCTTGACATCCACAGCCTGCTCGGCGAGCCGGACGGGGACTTTCCCCACGGCATCCCCAACCCGCTGTTGCCCGAGTGCCGCGAGCAGACCCGCCGCGCCGTGTTGGAGCTGGGGGCCGATCTGGGCATCGCGTTTGACGGGGATTTCGATCGCTGCTTCCTGTTCGATGACGCGGGGAACTTCATCGAGGGCTACTACATCGTCGGGTTGCTGGCCGAGGCCTTTCTGCTCAAGGAGCCGGGGGCGCGCATCATCCACGATCCGCGCCTGTGCTGGAACACCGAGGAGATAGTGCGCGGCGGCGGCGGCGTGCCCGTGCTCTCCAAGACCGGCCACGCCTTCATCAAGGAGCGGATGCGCGAGGAGGACGCCATTTATGGCGGCGAGATGAGCGCCCACCACTACTTTCGCGATTTTGCCTACTGCGACAGCGGCATGATCCCCTGGTTGCTGGTGGTGGAGCTGGTCTCTCGCCGTGGTCTGCCCCTTAAGGCGATGCTGGCCGAGCAGATGGCGGCCTTCCCGGCTTCGGGGGAGATCAATCGCAAGCTGGAGAACAGTGCCGGTGTGCTCGCCGCCATCGAGCGCGCCTATGGGGCCGAGGCCTGGTCGGTCGACCGTACCGACGGCCTCTCCATGAGCTTTGGCCACTGGCGCTTCAATCTGCGCAGCTCCAATACCGAGCCGCTGATCCGGCTCAATGTGGAGTCGCGCGGCGATCGCGCCCTGATGGAGGCCAAGACCGCCGAGCTGCTGGCCATGCTGGAACCCGTCCCACAACTGGCGTGACTGGGGCCGGGGTCAGGTTGGGAAGGCTCCGATCGACTGTGGCCCATGGGGTACGCTAGGCTGGGGCTTTCCAAGCATGATGAGGAGAGCAAGATGGAGTGGTATCTCGGCGTGTTGAAGCAGTACGCTGTGTTTCGCGGTCGCGCCCGGCGCAAGGAGTACTGGATGTTCATCCTGTTCAACATACTGGTAGCCCTGGCTTTGGCGGTGGTCGGTGCGCTGATCGGCAACATGCTGCTGAGCCATCTCTATTCGCTGGCCGTCTTGGTTCCCGGTCTGGCCGTCGCGGTGCGCCGTCTGCACGACACCAACCGCAGCGGCTGGTGGCTGCTCATTAACCTCATTCCCCTGGTGGGGGTGCTGGCATTCCTCTACTTCATGGTGAGTGAAGGGGAGCGCGGCGCCAACCGCTTTGGTGAGGACCCCAAGGGGGCGTGAGCCTACCCAACCACTCAGCCCGCCATCTGGCGGGCTTTTTTGTTGCTACGGGTAACAGGCGGGTAACAGCGGGAAAGTAACGCCCTAAACAATTGAGATCTTTGATTAATTAAGGATTAAATTGAGTCTTTTATTCCCCTTTGTCAGTCTGTTTTGGCGTCGTCTGGTGATGGGGATATCGGCATTTTTTAGATCAAGTTTGTAACAAGCGTTTAAATTTCAGACAGTTTCAAGGTTAACCACAAAAGAAGCATGGATGAGATGAGGGTGTCGCATTTGGCAAACAATAGAGTGCCAAGCGTCCTACATTTTAGTGATTAATTTTTCATGTTGTTCACATGTCATTCAGTTGCAATAAAATGCCGCATTTTTATTACAACTAACGCCTTGGGAAGTGAGGATGCGGCATGAGAGCTTTTAATTGGGCGAGGGGCCTGGGTGCCTTGCTACTGCTCGTGACCACGGGTCTGTTGAGCGGATGTGACATGGCCCTGATGAGCCCCAAGGGGCAGATTGGGGTGGAGCAGAAGTCCCTGATATTGACGGCGCTGGGCCTGATGTTGATCGTGGTGATCCCGGTCATCATCATGGCGGTGGTGTTCGCTCTTCGTTATCGGGCTTCCAATACCAACGCCACCTATGCCCCGGACTGGGCACACTCCAACAAGATTGAGGCGGTCGTCTGGACCGTGCCGATCATCATCATCGTCATCCTGGCGACCATCACCTGGAAGACCTCCCACGAGCTGGACCCTTACAAGCCGCTCGACTCCGACGTCAAACCGATCCAGGTGGATGTCATCTCGCTGGACTGGAAGTGGCTGTTCGTCTATCCCGAGCTCGGCATCGCTTCGGTCAACGAGCTGGCCTTCCCGGCCAACACCCCGGTCAACTTCCGCATCACCTCCGACACCGTGATGAACTCGTTTTTCATCCCGCGTCTGGGCGGGCAGATCTACGCCATGACCGGCATGCAGACCAAGTTGCACCTCATCGCCAACGAGCCGGGCCAGTATGACGGCATCTCCAGCAGCTACAGCGGCGCCGGTTTCTCGGGCATGAAGTTCAAGGCCATCGCCACCGCCGATCAGGCCGGTTTCGACGCCTGGGTTGCCAAGGTCAAACAGTCGCCCAAGCTGCTTGCCACCATGGAGGAGTTCGAGACGCTGGCCAAGCCGAGCGAGTACCACCCGGTGGAGTACTTCTCCAGCGCTGATCCGGCGCTGTTCGTCAACGTGATCAACAAGTTCATGGGTGACATGAAACAGGGCGAGCACGCGGGCATGCAGCACGACGCAGCCGTGATGAAGCAAGAGGCCAGCCAGGCCCATGGTGCAGACCATGAAGCGCCGTCCATGAACCATGACGACATGCAGCATGACGCCATGGCCGGGGACGAGCATATGGATCACGCCGGCCACATGCCGGCTGACAAACAGTGAAAGCGGGTTTCGAGGAATAACTGATGTTTGGAAAATTGACGCTCGACGCCATCCCGTACCATGAGCCCATCATCATGGTCACGATCGCCTGCATCATGCTGGGTGGTCTGGCCATTACCGGGCTCATCACCTACTACGGAAAGTGGCAGTACCTGTGGAAAGAGTGGCTCACCTCGGTGGATCACAAGCGCCTCGGGGTCATGTATCTCATCTTAGGGATGGTCATGCTGCTGCGCGGTTTCGCCGACGCGGTGATGATGCGCGGCCAGCAGGTCATGGCCTCCGCAGGCAGCGAAGGCTACCTGAATGCCCATCACTATGACCAGATCTTCACCGCCCACGGCGTCATCATGATCTTCTTTGTGGCCATGCCGCTGGTGATCGGCCTGATGAACATCGTCGTGCCGCTGCAGATCGGGGCCCGTGACGTGGCCTTCCCGTTCCTCAACAACGTGAGCTTCTGGTTTACCGCTGCCGCCGTGGTGCTGATCAATATCTCCCTCGGGGTCGGTGAGTTTGCCCAGACCGGCTGGCTGGCCTATCCGCCCCTCTCGGGTCTGGAGTTCAGCCCTGGGGTCGGGGTCGACTACTGGATCTGGAGTTTGCAGATTTCGGGCCTCGGTACCCTGCTGACCGGCGTCAACTTCTTTGCCACCATCATCAAGATGCGTGCCCCCGGCATGACCATGATGCGCCTGCCGGTCTTCACATGGACCGCCCTGTGCGCCAACATCCTGATCATCGCCTCCTTCCCGATCCTGACCGTCACCATCGCCCTGCTCACCGCAGACCGCTACCTCGGTACCCATTTCTTTACCAATGACATGGGTGGCAACATGATGATGTACGTGAACCTGATCTGGGCCTGGGGTCACCCCGAGGTGTACATCCTGGTGCTGCCGGTGTTCGGTGTCTTCTCCGAGGTGGTCGCCACCTTCAGCAAGAAGAAGCTGTTCGGTTACACCTCCCTGGTGTGGGCGACCATCGCCATTACCGTGCTCTCCTTCATCGTCTGGCTGCACCACTTCTTCACCATGGGCTCGGGCGCCAACGTGAATGCCTTCTTCGGCATCACCACCATGATCATCTCCATCCCGACCGGGGTGAAGATCTTCAACTGGCTGTTCACCATGTACCGTGGTCGCATCGAGTTCAGCTCCCCCATGCTGTGGACCGTCGGCTTCATCATCACCTTCACCATAGGGGGGATGACCGGGGTACTGCTGTCGGTGCCGGCGGCCAACTTCGTGCTGCACAACAGCCTGTTCCTCATCGCCCACTTCCACAACGTCATCATCGGTGCCGTGGTGTTTGGCTGCTTTGCCGGTATCACCTACTGGTTCCCCAAGGCGTTTGGCTTCACCCTCAACGACACCTGGGGCAAGCGGGCCTTCTGGTGCTGGATAGTCGGTTTCTTCGTGGCCTTCATGCCGCTCTATGTGCTGGGCTTCATGGGCATGACCCGTCGTGTCAGCCAGCAGATCGACCCGGCCTTCCACCCCTGGCTGGTGGTGGCGGCCTGTGGTGCGGCCCTGATTGCCCTGGGTGTGCTGTGCCAGGCGATCCAGATCGTGGTCAGCATCCGCGACCGCGAGCAGAACCGCGATCTGACCGGCGATCCCTGGGGTGGCCGCACCCTGGAGTGGGCTACCTCTTCGCCGCCCCCCTTCTATAACTTCGCCATCGAGCCGCAGGTGAAGGGACTGGATGCCTTCTGGGAGGCCAAGCAGGACGGCAGCGCCTACAAGAAGCCGGAGCACTATGCCCCGATCCACATGCCGAAAAACACCGGTGCCGGCGTCATCATCGCCGCCTTCAGTACCGTACTCGGCTTTGCCATGATCTGGCATATCTGGTGGCTGGCCATCGTCGGCTTCGTCGGCATGATTGCCACCTGGATCATTCACAGCTTCAACGACGACGTGGACTACTACGTCCAGGTTGACGAGATCGAGCGCATCGAAGCGCAGCATTTTGCCAACATCAACAAGGTGGCGTAACGCAATGGCGACTGACGTTCTTCATCACACTCATGCAGGTGCCCATGACCATGAGCACCACGATGCCGGCGCCAACAAGGTGTTCGGTTTCTGGATCTACCTGATGAGCGACTGCATTCTGTTTGCATGCTTGTTTGCAACCTATGCAGTCCTGGTCAACGGCACCGCCGGCGGCCCGAGCGGCAAGGATATCTTCGAGCTGCCGTTCGTGCTGGTCGAGACCATGCTGCTGCTGCTGAGCAGTATCACCTTCGGTTTCGCCATGCTCGGCATGAACAAGAACCGCCTCGGCGCCGTCAACGGCTGGCTGCTGGTCACTTTCCTGTTCGGTGCCGGCTTTATCGGGATGGAAATCTATGAATTCCACCACCTGATTGCCGAGGGCTTCGGGCCGGATCGCAGTGCCTTCCTGTCGGCCTTCTTCACCCTGGTGGGTACCCACGGTATCCACGTGACCAGCGGTCTTATCTGGATCGTGGTGATGATGGTGCTGGTGGCCAAGAAGGGGCTGACCGATCGTAACCGTTCCCGCCTGATGTGCCTGAGCCTGTTCTGGCACTTCCTCGACGTGGTGTGGATCTGCGTCTTCACCGTGGTCTACCTGATGGGGGCAATGTAATGAGTCATTCCGTTGACAATCACGGCGCCAGCCACGGCAGCGCCCAGTCCTATCTGGTGGGGTTCGTGCTCTCCATCATCCTGACGGCGATCCCATTCTGGATGGTGATGGACGGCAGCTTCTCCCACAGCGCGACCCTGATGACGGTGGTCGGCATGGCGGTGGTGCAGATCTTCGTGCATCTGGTCTACTTCCTGCACATGAACACCTCGTCCGAGGAGCGCTGGAACCTGACCGCCCTGGTGTTCACCGTGCTCATCATTGCCATCGTGGTCGTCGGTTCCCTGTGGATCATGTACAACCTCAACATCAACATGATGGTCCACTGAGCGGGTAGGCAGTGATATGAAGCAATACCTGCAAGTGACCAAGCCGGGCATAATCTTCGGCAACCTCATCTCGGTGATCGGCGGTTTTCTGCTGGCCTCCAAGGGGAGCCTGGATCTGCCCCTGTTCATCCTGACCATGGTGGGGGTCTCCCTGGTGGTCGCCTCCGGTTGCGTGTTCAACAACTACATTGACCGCGACATAGACCGGATCATGGAGCGCACCAAGAACCGTGCCTTGGTGCAGGGGCTGATCGCGCCCGGCGTCACCCTGTGGTACGCCACGGCGCTCGGCATTGCGGGCATTGCACTGCTCTATTGGGCGGCCAATCCGTTGGCTGCCCTGCTGGCGGTGCTGGGCTTCCTGGTCTATGTGGGGGTCTACAGCCTCTACATGAAGCGTCACTCTGTCTATGGCACCCTGGTCGGCAGCCTCTCTGGCGCGGCGCCGCCGGTCATCGGCTACTGCGCCGTCAGCGGTCAGTTCGACTCGGGAGCCTTGATCCTGCTGGCGATCTTCAGCCTGTGGCAGATGCCCCACTCCTATGCCATCGCCATCTTCCGCTTCAAGGATTACCAGGCGGCCAACATCCCTGTGCTGCCGGTGGTGAAGGGCATTTCGGTGGCCAAGCACCATATCACCCTCTACATCCTGGCCTTCATGGTGCCGACCTTGATGCTGTTTCTCGGCGGTTACGCCGGCTACAAGTACCTCATCGTCGCCGGCGCCGTGAGCGTCTGGTGGCTGGGGATGGCCTTGTCGGGTTACAAGCAGGCGGTGGATGACTCCCTGTGGGCGCGCAAGCTGTTCCTGTTTTCCATCGTCACCATTACTTGCCTGAGCGTGATGATGTCGGTGGACTTCCAGCCGGACGCCGCGCCGGTATTGGTGAGCATGCTGCCCTGAGCCTGAGGCGGTGCTCCTGCCCATCATCCACCTGCCTGAGCGTGATGATGGCCAGCCAGAAGCCACCCCAATGCGGGTCAGCATGTTGCCTTGATTGCATATCGCGTAGAATCCAGAGCCGGGAACTTCCCGGCTCTGTTGCCTCTGATGTTTTCAAACGCTTTTCTCGATTCGTTTCCCGGCGCGCAGCGCCAGCCTTCCTCATACAAGAGGCCGTTATGAACGATTTCACCATGGCCGGCTCTGAGCGGCGCGCCACCTGGGCGCTCGGCGCCGTCTTCTCCTTGCGCATGCTCGGCATGTTTATGGTGCTGCCGGTGCTCACCACTTACGGCATGAGCCTGGCCGGCGCCTCAGAACCCTTGATTGGAGTAGCCATCGGCATCTATGGCCTGACTCAGGCCCTGTTTCAGATCCCGTTCGGCTTGCTCTCCGATCGCATCGGCAGAAAGCCGCTCATCGGCGCCGGCCTGCTGCTGTTTGCCGCCGGCAGCGTGCTGGCGGCCACCAGCCACTCCATCTGGGGCGTCATCGCCGGGCGCGCCCTGCAAGGAAGCGGGGCCATCTCGGCCGCCGTGATGGCGCTGCTCTCGGATCTTACCCGCGAGCAGAACCGCACCAAGGCGATGGCCTTTATCGGGGTGAGTTTTGGCATCACCTTCGCCGTGGCCATGGTGACCGGCCCGCTGATCACCCGGGCGGTGGGGCTCAGTGGTCTCTTCTGGCTCATCGCCCTGCTGGCGCTGGCGGCGCTGGCGCTGGTGCTCTGGGTGGTGCCGGCACCGGCGGCCCATCTGCTCAACCGCGAGTCGGCCATGGTGCGCGGCAGCTTTCGCGCCGTGCTGCGCAATCCTCGCCTGCTCAAGCTCAATGTCGGTATCCTCTGCGTGCACACCCTCTTGATGTCGAGCTTCGTGGCGCTGCCGCCGCTGCTGGTGCAGGCGGGCCTGCCCCGCGAGAGCCAGTGGCAGGCCTATCTGGTCACCATGCTGATCGCCTTTGTCAGCGTGGTGCCCTTCATCATCTATGCCGAGAAGCGCCGCCAGATGCGGCGGGTGTTCCAGATCTGCGTGCTGGTGATGCTGGCCGCCGAGCTGACCTTGTGGCAATCGGGTAGCCAGTTGTGGGGCCTGCTCGCCGGTTTGCAGCTGTTTTTCATCGGTTTCAACGTGATGGAGGCGCTGCTGCCGTCCCTCATCAGCAAGGAGTCCCCCCCCGGTTACAAGGGCACCGCCATGGGGGTCTACTCCACCAGTCAGTTTCTCGGGGTGGCCATCGGTGGCAGCCTGGGGGGCTTTCTCTATGGACAGGGTGGGGCGGCCCTGGTGTTTGCCGGTTGCGCTGCCCTGGCGCTGGCCTGGTTTGCCCTGAGCCTGACCATGAGTGAGCCGCCCTATGTGAGCAGCCTGCGCATCGTGTTGCCGGAAGGGGTGAGTGCCGATGCCGCCCTCGAGCAGCGCATTCGTGCCTGCGAAGGGGTGAGCGATGTGCTGCTGGCGGGCGCCGAGCACTCCATCTACGTCAAGGTCGATACCAAGCGCATCGGGCGCAGCGATCTCGAGCGGCTGGTCGCCACCTGACGGACGAGGAGTGGGATGCTATCGACACCTGAAGGAGGAGCCACTATGGTGAGGCTCTTCCTCGGAGCGTCGGGCCGATAACCGGCGCCATGGGAAGCAGGCTAAGCAACCAAAAGGTGAGAACATGAGCAAGACAAAAGAGTGGGCCATCGCCCTCATGCTGGGCGCGGTGAGCATGGTGGCCAGCGCAACTGACACCTATACCTCGGATCTGTTGCAGTCGGCGGAGTATCGGCCGCTGTGGCAGCAGGCGACCGCCGGAGTGAAGCTCCCTCAGTGGGTGCGCAGCGGCAACGGCGTGAGTACGCCGCTGGAGGCCGCCAAGGGAGGGGCCTATCGCACCGGCTCTTTGTGCAAGCCCCATGATTGTGCCAACCACTTCGTACAGCTGCTTATCGATGACAAGGGCAAGCAGATCTGGGGCGTGCTCATCGATCTGCCCGAGAGCGATGCCGCCCGCGAGACCCCCTCCAGGTTTGCCCGCTACACCTGGCTTGGCAAACCCGACAAGGCCCACCAGGCGACACTGATGCAACAGGTGCAAGCCAACCCCAACTGGAAATAATGCCCGTCAATAACGCGCCTCTGCCTTGGTAGAGGCGTTTTATTTTCGGTGTCATGTCATCGCGGACATGGAAGGGGGCAATCGATGCGGCTTGCATGAACCCACTGGGGGATGGAGCTCTGAGCTGCGTCATCCCTTCACATCAGCATCATGGGCAAGGCGCTTCATCCCATCACCAAGGGCTCGACACTCAGCCTCGATGAACCGCGATCCGCCCACTTTCCACAGCGTCATGGATAACGGGCTTCACCACAATCGTCACGGGTGATGGGGTTGTCGCCCGCGCTATCCTGACCAAGGCATATGCCCTGCCTGATGCCCAAAGAGGGCTACCCCTTCGCTCGGATCACCCCCGGCGCTGTCTGCACGTTAGCTTGCAGAGATAAATATCCATCCACCCAAACGACACATCACTGATTGGGTTATTGACTCGAGTGATTTGACGTGCCAAAGAGATGTTTTCATCGGAACCGTGAGCAGATATCAGGCAGATATTGTTCAGTAATATAGCTTTATGAGGTCAGAATAGGATTTATTCGGAGATGAATTTTCCTAAAAAAAATTAATTTATGCCTCGTTTATACCTTCATTGTGATTAGTTGTTAGACATTAATTTGTTATTTTTCAGCAAACCTGTCAGATCTGACAGGTTGACGTAGCTGTTTAGCGCTCTGTAGCTGTTGTATTGATTTAAAAATGAGCCGCAGGGCAGATAAAATAAGGTGTTTGTGAGTGTGTATATATATTTCATTATGTTAATTTAATTTTTTTGAATATTTGTTACATAATTTATCTTTCTTGGTTGTTGGCGGTAATTTATTGATTTTAATGTGATTTTTGATAAGTTGGATTTGTTTTGGTTGATATTGTTGACCCTTGTGTTTTGGTTTGTATATCATTTCTAAATAATGATGAATAAAGTTCAAGCCATCGTAAGAATTGGCTGAACAATCGGGTTGTATTCAAAATAAACAAAGGTTCATGTCCCGGTCGCGTGGGCTTTTTGCGGCTATGGGTATGTTGTACCCCAGGTATTGCATCGCTAGGCTATGTGGCATTAACGAACTGCTTTGAACGAGCCGTTTGTCATATGTGACAGGTGGAGTGAGTGCGCCTGGCTTTTATAGTGTTGGCCTCTATCGGCCTTGGACATTGGTATTTGAGCATGGGAAAAGGTATTGATGGCGTTAGCGTTGCGCCGAAAGAACGTATCAACATCAAATATGTTCCTGCCACTGGTGGGCAGCAGTCTGAAGTCGAACTGCCGCTGACCCTGATGGTGGTTGGCAACATGAAAGGTCGCACTGAGGAGACGCCCATCGAGGAGCGTCAGACTGTCTCTGTCGACAAGAACAACTTCTCTTCCGTCATGAAGGAGTCCGGCCTCGAGCTGAACTTCAACGTGCCGAACCGCCTTGAGGAAGAGGGCGCTCAGGATGAGTTGCCGGTCACGCTGAGCTTTGGCTCACTCGCCGATTTCTCGCCCGATAACGTTGCCCAACAGGTTCCCGAGCTGCGCAAGCTGCTGGAACTGCGTGAAGCACTGGTTGCGCTCAAGGGGCCGCTTGGCAACATTCCGGCCTTCCGTAATCGCCTGCAAGATCTGCTGTCCAGCGCCGAAGCCCGTGAGCAGTTGCTCAAGGAGCTGGATCTGGTGAAGCCCGCCGAGTGATCGGTCTGATTGACGAGAAGAGAACTGAATATGTCTGTGGTTGAAGAACAAGTACAAGCGGGGGCTGCTGCCTCCTCCTCCCTGCTGGACGAAATCATGGCGCAGGCGCGCATCACGCCGGTGGATGAGGGTTACAGCGTTGCCAAGCAGGGGATTGCTGCCCTGGTGGCCAACATTCTCGACAGCGGCAGCGCCGCCGAGCCGGTCAACAAGGCGCTGGTCGACAGCATGATTGTCGAGCTCGACAAGAAGCTGAGCCAGCAGATGGACGTCATCCTGCACGCCAAGGAGCTGCAGGAGCTGGAGTCCTCCTGGCGCTCCCTCAAGCTCTTGGTCGATCGCACCGATTTTCGTGAGAACATCAAGATCCAGGTGCTTCATGCCACCAAGGAAGAGTTGCTGGAAGACTTTGAGTTCGCTCCCGAAATTACCCAATCCGGTTTCTACAAGCACGTCTATTCCAGTGGCTACGGCCAGTTCGGTGGTCAGCCGGTTGGCGCCGTGATCGGCGACTACGCCATGACCCAGAGCTCCCCCGATATCAAGCTGATGCAGTATGTCAGCGCCGTCGGTGCCATGGCCCATGCCCCCTTCATCTCTTCGGTTGCCCCCACCTTCTTCGGGGTGGACAGCTTCACCGACCTGCCCTCCATCAAGGATCTCAAGTCGGTCTTCGAAGGCCCTGCCTACACCAAGTGGCGCTCCCTGCGTGAGTCGGAAGATGCTCGCTATCTCGGTCTTACCGCTCCGCGCTTCCTCGCCCGTCTGCCGTACGATCCGGTTGAAAACCCGATCAAGGGCTTCAACTACAAGGAAAACATCAGCGCCGACCACGAGCACTACCTGTGGGGCAACACGGCCTACCTGATGGGCTCCTCCCTGACCGACAGCTTTGCCAAGTACCGCTGGTGCCCGAACATCATCGGCCCGCAAAGCGGTGGTGCCATCACCGATCTGCCGGTGCATGTCTACGAGGCCATGGGCCAGCTGCAGGCCAAGATCCCGACCGAGGTACTCATCACTGACCGTCGCGAGTACGAGATGGCCGAAGAGGGTTTCATCACCCTGACCATGCGCAAGGACAGCGACAACGCCGCGTTCTTCTCCGCCAACTCGGTACAAAAGCCGAAGATCTTCCCGAACACCAAGGAAGGCAAGGAGGCCGAGACCAACTACAAGCTCGGCACCCAGCTGCCCTACATGTTCATCATCAACCGTTTGGCTCACTACGTGAAGGTGTTGCAGCGCGAACAGATCGGCTCTTGGAAGGAGCGTCAGGATCTCGAGCGCGAGCTTAACTCCTGGATCAAGCAGTTCGTGGCCGATCAGGAGAACCCGCCGGCTGACGTACGTAGCCGTCGCCCGCTGCGCGCCGCCCAGATCAAGGTGCTGGACGTGGAAGGTGAGCCGGGCTGGTACCAAGTCGCCATGTCGGTTCGTCCTCACTTCAAGTACATGGGCGCCAGCTTCGAGCTCTCTTTGGTCGGTCGTCTGGACAAGGAGTAAGAGGCCATGCCGTCTCTCTCATCCTGGGATAGAGGGAGTGCGGCCAGCCTGTTCGATCGAATCCGTGGAGAGGGGAGTCCCCCCTCTCCCGGTGCCGATGTCGAGGTACTGGTTGAGTCGGTCAAGCGTCAGCTTGACCAGGTGCTCAATACCCGTCCCGGTAGTTGCCGTAGTGCTCCCGAACTGGGGGTGGTCGATCTCAACGACGCCACCCAGGCAGGGGCGGACATTCGTGGGCGTATCCGCGAAGCCATCCGCCAGTGCATCCGTCGCTACGAGCCCCGCATCGTGCATGTGGAGGTCCGCTCGCCTGACGAGCAGGCCAATCCGCTCGAAATGTCGTTCCAGGTCACGGCTCATGTCCGTCTGGAACATATCGAACAGGTGGCCTCCTTCAACATCCATATGGACAGCCACCGCCACTACCGAATGGTGTGATGATCTATGTCGTTGGAACACTACTTCAGGGATGAGTTGGCTTACCTGCGCTTGCAGGGGCGCTCGTTTGCCGACGCCTACCCTGAACTGACCCGCTTCCTGTCCGAACAGACGACCGACCCTGATGTTGAGCGTCTGCTGGAGGGCTTTGCCTTCCTGACCGGCAGCTTGCGGGCCAAAATTGAAGACGAATTCCCCGAGCTGACCCATGGCCTGCTCGGCATGCTCTGGCCCAACTATCTGCGGCCGGTACCGAGCATGACCATCATGCAGTTTTCGGTCATACCAGGAGCCATCTCTTTGCCGGCCATGGTGCCGCAAGGCTGTCAGTTCGACAGCCAGCCCGAAGACGAGGTGACCTGCCATTTTCAGACCTGTCACGATGCCTGGGTCTATCCTGCGGACATTCGCAGTATCAAGGCGCAAAGTGGCAACGATCTATCGACGATTACCCTGGATGTCGCGCTGCACGGCCCGCTGACCTTGGCCGAGTTGCAGCTCGACAAACTGCGTTTCTATCTGGGCGGAGACAGCTACACCGCCTATGAACTTTACTTCTGGCTCTCGAGCAAGCTCTCCCATATCGAGCTGGAGGTGAACGGCCAGCGCTTTCGTCAGGAGGCCACGGCCCTCAAGCCGGTCGGCTTTGCCCGCGAGGATGCGCTGTTGCCCTATCCGGGCAATGTCTATTCCGGCTACCGCATCTTGCAGGAGTTCTTCTGCTTCCCCGAAAGTTTCCTCTTTTTCGATCTGGGGGGCGACTGGCCAAGCCAGCCGCTGCCGCTGAGTGAGTTCCGCCTCCATTTTTGCTTCGATAGGCCGCTGCCGGCCGAGCTCAAGATCCGCGACGATTCGTTCCGGCTCAACTGTGTGCCGGCGATCAACCTGTTTCGCCATGATGGGGAGCCCATCAATCTGGACGGCCGCCAGGTCGAATACCCGCTCAAGGCCAGCTACCGTCATGCCGACAGCTTCGAGATCTTCTCGGTTGACAAGGTCGAGGGGTGGGTTGAGGGCAAACTTGGCCGCTCGCGTGGGGCCGCCCGTCTCTATCAGCCGTTTGAGAGCTTCCAGCACCAGATTGAGCGGGCCAAGGGGCGCCAGGCTCTCTATTACCGGATGCGGGTCCGTGAGGCGGTCAACGGGGACGGCTTTGAACATGCCCTCTCGTTTGTGCGCGGTGATGAGACCCAGGTACTCGACCTGGACGAGTCTATTTCCGTCACCATGACTTGCACCAACCGCTCCCGTGCCGCCCGGTTACGGGTGGGGGCGATTTGTGTGCCGACCGGCAGTTCCCCCTCGTTTGCCACCTTCAAGAATCTGACCCGCCCGACCCCGCCACTGCGTCCCGCGCTCGATGGCAGTTTGCATTGGACCCTTATCTCCAATCTCTCGCTCAACTATGTCTCCTTGCTGCGTCGTGATGCGCTGGTGCAGATCCTGCGCACCTACGATTTTCCTGCGCTGCACGACAAGCAGGCCGAGCAGGCCTCGCGCAAGCGGCTGGCCGGGATCGAGACCATCGAGACTGAGCCGGTGGATCGGCTGGTGCGTGGCATGCCGGTTCGTGGTCTGCGCTCGCGCCTCACCATGCGCCAGAGCGCCTTTGGCAGCGAGGGGGAGCTCTATCTGTTCAGCACTGTGCTGGCCCATTTCTTCTCTCTCTATGCCAGCGTCAACTCGTTTCACCTGCTTGAGGTGATCAATGCCGACAATAAGGAGCGCTACCGATGGCCGGTACAGATTGGTCAGCACTCCGTGATGTGATTGGTGATAGCGGGGCCCCGCGGTTCAACTTCTTCCAGCTGGTCGAGCTTATCAGCCGGCTGGAGGGGGTCGATCAGGAAGGGGCGCTCGATCATCAACCCGAGCAGGAGCGGATCCGCTTTAAGGCGACCGCCTCGCTCGGCTTTCCGACCAGCGACGTGCTCGGTGTGGCAGAGGATGAGGAGGGGCGACACCAGCTTGAGGTGGCGTTTCTCGGGCTGCACGGCAGCCAGTCGCCGATGCCTGGTTATTACCTCGATGAGCTGGCCTGGGAGTACGCGCAAGGGGAGCCCAAGCTGGGGCTCTTCCTCGATTTCTTTCACCACCGCCTGCTGACCCTGCTACACCGCGCCTGGCGCAAATACCGCTACCACGTCCGTTTTCAAGACGAAGGGGAAGACGGCTTTTCTCGCCTGATGTTCGCCCTGGTGGGGCTGGGTAACGACGTGGTGCGTGAGAGTCTGCCGGTCAACCGCGCCAAGATGCTCTCGTATGCCGGCTTGTTGGCGAGCCCCAGCCGCTCTCCCGAGGTGGTGGCGGGGCTGGTGGCCCACTGTTTCGATCTCGATGAGGTGGAGGTGCTGGCCTGGCAGAGCCGACGGGTACCGGTGGATCCGGAGCAGCAAAACCGACTGGGGCTGGCGAACGCCACCCTGGGCGGTGACATGGTGATCGGTGAGCGGGTCAATGATTGTGCGGGCAAGTTTCTGCTGCGGATCAATGACCTCAGTTTTACCCGGTTTTTGGGGTTTCTCCCTGACGGGGAGTTCTTTCAGCCGTTGGTGCGCTTCGTCTCCTTCATCTTGCGTGACCAGCTTGCCTGGGATTTACGCCTGGGGATGGGAGAGGGGCAGGCGCGGGGGGTGCGGCTCGGTGATGAGCAGAGCAGCCGGCTCGGCTGGTGTAGTTTTCTGGGGCAGCCGCCGGCCGACCCCTTCGTGACGATTTGTGTGCAGGAGTAAGCGTGAACGCGGTTAACCAACAACTCTCTCTGGTAGTCCTCAACAGCGAACAACTGGAGGGGGGCATCCAGGTGCAATATCAGTTCGACGAACAGGGCGGCACGTTGGGTGCCTCCGCGCAGGATGACTGGCAGCTTAAGGATCGCCTTGGCGCCGTGTTACCCGCCCATGCCCGCATCGAGCTGCAAGATGGCCATTTTTGCCTGTGCGATCTGAGTGGCCAGACCTTCATCAACGGCGCGACCTCCCCGATAGGGCGCGCTCGCAAGGTTCATTTGGAGCAAGGCGATGAGCTGGTGGTCGGGCCGTTCCGGCTGCGGGTCTATCTGGGGCGGGTACAGGCGGAGCCGAGCGTCACTCAGGTGCTCGGCACCCAGCCGGGTGACGAGCTCAATGACTGGCTCGATGGTGAGGCTCGTCCCCCCGAGAGCCACCTGTCCGAGCTTGAGCCGGCTGACCCCCTCCGTGCCTTGCAACAGGAGCGCCGCGACAACGCGCTGCTGCAACCGGATGACGTGGCGGAGCCCGCCACCTTGCCCCCCCTTTCCCCTTTCTCTGCCCTTGAGGACACCATGGATCAGGAATTTATCGACATGCCGACCGTCGACCATCGTTACGCCCCCCTGCCTGGACAGGAGGAGATGGATCATGTGGCACTGACCCCGCTGATGCGCGGCCTTGGCCAGAATCTGCACTCACGCGACACCTTGCAGGCGCACGCCATGCTCGAAGAGATGGGCAAAACCCTGCGGGCCATGGTGGAGGGGCTGTTGACCCTGCAAAGCGAGCAGGCGGCGCTGGCCGACAAGCACCTGCGTCCCATCGAGGACAACCCGCTGCGTCTGGGCCTGGATTACGCCGATACCTTGCCGCTGCTGTTTGCCGACGGTAAGAGCCCGGTGCACCTCTCGGCGCCGTCCGCCGTGGCGGAGGTACTGCGCAACGTGCGGGTTCACCACAGCGCCAACCAGCAGGCGATCGCCGCGGCCCTCGGCAGCATCCTCGAGGCCTTCTCGCCCGAGGCGCTGCTTGGCCGTTTCGAACACTATCGCCGCAGTGGCACCCAAGAGGCGATGGATGAGGGGTGGGCCTGGAACATGTACCAGCACTACTACCGCGAGCTCACCTCGACCCGCCAGCAGGGCTTCGAGAAGCTGTTCCATCAGGTCTACGCCCAGGCCTATGACCGGGCGGTGCGTGCAGAGCAGGGGCAAAACGGATGATACGCATCCTGCTGCCCGGTGTGTTGCTGCTGGCGCTGACCGGTTGCACCACGCTCGGCAAGATGGCCGATGTGGCCATGAATCCGGATATCCAGGTCGGCAGCAATGACAGCCAGCCCTCCACCCTGGGGTTGAGTCTGCTGGCCGAGCCGGACGTGAATCCCAATGAGAGCGGAGAGGCGGCCCCCATCGAGTTCCAGGTGGTGGTGTTGGCGGAGGACTCCAAGCTGCTCGCCACCGACTACGACCAGGTGACGGCCGATGTGGAGAAGAGCCTCGGCAAGAACTACCTCGATCATCAGGATTACACCCTGCTGCCGGGCCAGTTCAAGTATTTGCCGCCGGTCAAACTGGACGAGAAGACCCGCTATATCGCCGTGATTGCCCGCTATGCCGATCCCAACAGCGCCGAGTGGCGCAAGGTGATCAAAGTCAGAAGCACGGGAAGGGCGTATCACATTCTGGTGCACCTGCGCCTGGATGAAGTCGAACTGCAAAAAGAAGAAGAATAACTATGTCGAGCCGAAATCGGGTTATCTGGCGTGAGGGGCTGTTTATCAAGCCCCAGCACTTCCAGCAACAACAAAGACACACGGACTACATGCTGCACGCGCGCTTGAGCGCGCTCGGCGACTACCTCTATGGGTTGCAGTCGCTCACCATCAACGAGGACTATCTGGGCTTTGGCCGCATCGCGCTGGTCTCGGCCAGCGGCGTGATGCCCGATGGTACCGTCTTCAATCTGCCGACCGATGATCTGCTGCCGCCGCCGCTTGAGATCACCGACGCCGCCCTGGCCAACCAGAAGGTCTATCTGGCGCTGCCGCTTGCGGTGAGCGGGGTGCATGAGGTCGGGGAGGCTGGGCAGCAGGTGGCGACCCGCTTGCAGAGCCACCGCCACGATATCCGCGATCTGCACTCCGAGGGGGGCGATGTCTCGGCGCTGGAGCTGGGCCGGGTGAGCCTGCGCCTCATGCTTGAGCGCGACGATCGCAGTGCCTACGCCTCTATCGCCATCGCCCGTATTCAGGACAAGCGTCCGGATGGCGGGCTGCTGCTCGACCCTAACTTCATGACGTGCAGCATCAACGTCTCCGCCATTGCGACCCTCAAGCGCTTTCTCGAAGAGACCGCCGGTCTGGTGGGGGAGCGTGCGCGCAGCCTCTCCCAGCGCATCGCCGCACCGGGGCAGCAGGGGGTGGCCGACGTGGCCGAGTTCATGATGCTGCAACTGCTCAACCGCGCCCAGCCCCAGCTCTCACACCTGGCCCGCCTCGGCACCCTGCATCCCGAGCGGCTGCATGAGGCGCTGGTGCAGCTGTGTGGTGAGCTGATGACCTTCACCGACGAGTCGCGTCTGCCTCCGGCGTTCCCGGCCTATCGCCATGACGATCAGCAGGTGAGTTTCGAGCCGGTGATGCTGGCCCTGCGCCAGGCGCTCAGCACTGTGCTGTCGCCACGAGCCGTGTCGCTGCAACTGCGCAAGCACCAATTCGGCGTCATGGTGGCCGTGGTGGGGGACAGCGAGCTGATGCACAGCGCCGACTTCGTGCTGGCGGTGCGTGCCCGCATGCCGCAGGAGCAGCTGCGCAAGCAGCTGTTGCAGCAGACCAAGATCGCCTCAAGCGACAAGATCCGCGAGCTGATCAGCCTGCAACTGCCGGGTATTCCGCTGTTGCCGCTGCCGGTGGCTCCGCGCCAACTGCCCTATCACGCCGGGTACAGCTACTTCCAGCTCGACAGGCAGAGCCCGGCCTGGCAGATGCTGGCCCAAAGCAACACCCTGGCGTTCCACATCGCCGGCGACTTCCCCGAGCTCGACATGCAGCTCTGGGCCATCCGCAGCCAGTGAGAAGAGGTAACCGATGATGACTGACATCGCGAGACACGAGCCCCTGAGCGATCTGCTCTATGACCATGCCGCTCAACTCGATTTGGATTCCGATTACTGGTTCCGGCTGCGCGGCCACAGCATCAATCCCATGATTGACGCCGTCACTCCGCTGCTTGGCATGGTGCTGCGGGTGCGCCAGCTCTCGAGCCACGAGCAGGTGAGCGATCTCTACCAGCGGGTGGTGACCGAGATCCAGGCGATCGAGCAGGAGCTGGCCGCCCATGGCTATGAGAACGGCGTGCTGCTCTCGTTTCGCTACATCCTGTGCACCTTCATCGACGAAGCCGTGATGGGGCGTGAGTGGGGCAGCCAGAGCGAATGGTCGGAGCACTCCCTGCTGGCGCGTTTTCACAATGAGACCTGGGGCGGCGAGAAGGTGTTTGTGCTGCTCTCGCGTCTGCAGGAGGAGCCGCAGCGCTACCGCGACATTCTGGAGTTCATCTATCTGTGCCTGTGCCTCGGCTTCGAGGGGCGCTACCGGGTGATGAGCAACGGGCGCGAGGAGTTCGAGCGGCTGGTGCATCAACTGCATCGCACCCTCTACCCGCAGGCCGAGCGCGCGCCGCTGGCCTTCCACCTCGATCTAGGTCGCCAGGCCGCCCGCTACCGATTGAGCAAGCAGATTTCACTGCGCACCCTGTGCCTGCTGGCCGGTGTGACGCTGGCCGTCATCTTTGGCCTTTATCACCACCAGCTTGATAACCAGACCCAGGACGTACTGCGTCAACTGGGCGAATTATTAAAATAAGAGGAGAGCACCCTTGATTCGAATTGAACTGCCGGTACTGGTTGAGCGGCTCAACCCCATCTGCCGCCACATGCTGGAAGAGGCTGCTGCCTTGTGTGTCAACCATCAGGGCGCCGAGATCCGCATTGAGCACCTGCTGCTCAAGATGCTCGATACCCCCCTGTGCGACGTGCGCCAGATCTTCAAGCGTGCCGAGCTTGATGTCGATGAACTGCGTACCCTGCTGCAACCGAGCGAAGCCGAGCGTGGCTTCGATCAAGGCTATCCCTCCTTCTCACCGCTGCTGGTCGAATGGCTGCAAGACAGCTGGCTGCTCGCCTCCGCCGAGCTGCGCCACGGCCAGTTGCGCAGTGGCGTCATGCTGCTGGTGTTGTTGATGACCCCGACCCGCTATCTGCCGGGCGTCGTGGTGAATCGGCTGGCCAAGGTCAATCGTGAACTGGTGCGCCAGCAGTTTGATGAGTGGGTCAAGGAGTCGGCAGAGACTGAGGTGAGCCCCCAGGCCGGTGGTCAAGGGGCGGGGGCGCTGGCCACGGACGCCACCCTGCTCGGCCGTTTCACCCAGAACGTCACCGAACAGGCCCGCCAGGAGCAGCTCGATCCGGTATTGTGCCGGGATCACGAGATCGACCTAATGATCGACATCCTCTCCCGCCATCGCAAGAACAACCCCATCGTCGTGGGTGAGGCCGGGGTGGGCAAGAGCGCCCTCATCGAGGGGCTGGCGCTGCGTATCGTGGCGGGCCAGGTGCCCGAGAAGCTGCGCGAGGTGGAGCTGCTTTCACTCGATCTCGGTGCCATGCAGGCCGGCGCTTCGGTCAAGGGGGAGTTCGAGAAGCGCTTCAAGGGGGTGATGCAGGAGGTCAAGGAGTCGAGCCGTCCCATCATCCTGTTCATCGACGAAGCCCACACCCTGATCGGGGCCGGCAATCAGGCCGGTGGTCTGGATGTCTCCAACCTCATCAAGCCGGCGCTGGCGCGTGGCGAGCTGCGCACCATCGCCGCCACCACCTGGAGTGAGTACAAGAAATACGTCGAGAAGGACGCGGCCCTTTCCCGCCGCTTCCAGCTGGTCAAGGTAGGGGAGCCCGATGCCGACGAGGCCACCGTGATCCTGCGCGGTCTGCGCGGCATCTACGAGCAGGCCCACGGGGTGCTCATCGACGAGGAGGCTTTGCAATCGGCGGCCCACCTCTCGGCCCGCTATATCTCCGGCCGTCAGTTGCCGGACAAGGCGATCGACGTGCTCGATACCGCCTGTGCCCGGGTGGCCATCAACCTCACCACGCCGCCGCGCGCCGTGAGCCGCCTGCACAACACCCTGCGCCAGCGTGAGCTGGAGATCCGCCAGTTGACGCGCCAGAGCCTGATTGGTCTGGGTGAAAACGACGAGCGGCTGGCCGAACTCAATGGGGCCCAAGAGGGCGACCGCGCCACGCTGGGAGAGCTGGAGGCCGCCTGGCAACAGCAACAGGAGCTGGTGCAGCGCATCATCGCCCTGCGCGCCGCCCTGCTGGCCGAAGAGACCCAGCCGGAGTTCGATGCCGCCGCCACCACCGAGGAGCTGGCAGTGCTTGAAGCCGAGCTGTCTGCCTTGCAGCAGGACTCCATCCTGGTCTCCCCCCACGTGGACAAGGGGCAGATTGCCGCCGTCATCGCCGAGTGGACCGGGGTGCCGCTCAATCGCATCTCCCAGGGGGAGCTGGATGTCGTGACCCGCTTGCCCGAGTACCTCGGCGCCTCCATCAAGGGGCAGGAGCTGGCCGTGGAGCATCTGCACCGCCATCTGCTGACCGCCCGCGCCGATCTGCGCCGTCCCGGCCGTCCGCTGGGGGCCTTCCTGCTGGTGGGGCCGAGCGGGGTCGGCAAGACCGAGACCGTGTTGCAGATCGCCGATCTGATGTTCGGTGGCCGCCAGTACCTGACCACCATCAACATGTCCGAATACCAGGAAAAGCACACCGTCTCGCGCCTCATCGGCTCGCCCCCCGGCTATGTCGGCTTTGGCGAGGGTGGGGTGCTGACCGAGGCCATCCGTCAGAAACCCTACTCTGTGGTGCTGCTCGACGAGGTGGAAAAAGCCCACCCGGATGTGCTCAACCTCTTCTACCAGGCCTTTGATAAGGGCGAACTGGCCGATGGCGAGGGGCGCATCATCGACTGCAAGAACGTGGTGTTCTTCCTCACCTCCAACCTCGGTTACCAGACCATCGTCGACTACGCCGAGCGTCGTGACGAGCTGCTCGATGCGCTCTATCCGGAGCTGGCGGCCTTCTTCAAGCCGGCACTGCTGGCGCGCATGGAGGTGATCCCCTACCTGCCGCTGGGCCACGACACCATGGTGGCCATCGTCCGCGGCAAGCTTGAGCGCCTGGTCTCTTTGCTTGAGAGCCGCTTCGGCGCCGAGGTGGTGCTGGGCGATGAGGTGAGCGAGGAGATCCTGCGCCGCGCCAACCGCAGCGAGAACGGGGCCCGGATGCTGGAGTCGGTCATCGATGGCGCCTTGCTGCCACCGGTCTCTTTGCAGTTGCTGCAACGCCTCTCCGCTGGGCAGACCATCAGCCGGGTGAGCTTTAGGGTGGAAGAGGGCGAGTTTGTGGCCGAGGTGGAGGGCTGAGCATGGAGCAGGCCCTCGAATTTGCCCTCTCTTTGACCCGGGCCCGCGATGAGCAGGCGTTGGGTGATTGGCTGCTTGCCACCCTCAAGAAGGGGTGGCAACCGCAGGGGGCGCTGCTGGCCATGGTCGATGTGAGCGGACGGGAGCTGGCGTGCCGTGGCTGGATGAGGGAGCAACAGGTGGAGCTGACGCTGGGGGTGGATGATTTTAGCCACCCGCTCGCCTTCGTGCTGCACAAGGGGCAGGCCCGCAGTTGGGATTCACTCTACGGTGGCGCCCGCATCGAGCACCCGCATTTTCGCACCATGCTGGCTAACTTCTGCCAGCACTGTGGCCTGCATGCCGTGCCGCTGCAGGGGCAGGATGGCAAAACGGTGGCCGTGCTGGCCCTGTTTGATATCGCCCCTCAGTTGCAGCGCTGGAGCGAGGGCGATGAGCTGGGGCTGCTGACCAGGGTGTTTGCCGGCCAGCTCGACCTTATCCGTGATCTGGGGCGTTCGCGCCGAGGTGAGAGCGCGCTGCGCGACTCACTGCGTCAGATCAAGGGGGAGGGTGAGCTACGGCGCCAGCAGGATGCCCTGCTGGCCAGCCAGTTCATCGGCCAGTCGGGCGCCGTGCGCCGCTTGCGTGAGCAGATTGGTCAGGCCGCCGGTCACCGCCTGAGTGTGTTGGTGCAAGGGGAGACCGGGTCGGGCAAGGAGGTGGTGGCCCGTCTCATCCATCAGTGCTCGGATCGGGCCGACCAGCCGTTTATCGCCATCAACTGCGCCGCCATCCCGGAGAATCTGATCGAGAGCGAGCTGTTTGGCTACCAGAAGGGGGCCTTCTCCGGAGCCCAGAGCAACAAGCTCGGGCTGGTGGCGCAGGCCAACGGCGGCACCCTGTTCCTCGATGAGGTGGGCGACATGCCCCAGACGATGCAAGCCAAGCTGCTGCGGGTGCTGGAGACCCGCAGTTTTCGCCCGCTCGGTGGAGAAAAAGAGCTCCACTCCGATTTTCGCCTGGTGGCAGCCACGCATCAGCCGCTGGAGCAGCACGTGGAGGAGGGACGTTTTCGTCAGGACCTCTACCACCGCCTGTGCCAGTGCCTGTTGATGGTCACTCCGCTGCGCGAGCGGCCCGATGATGTGCACCTCTTGTGCGAGCACTTCATCGCCCAGTTTGCCGCCCAGGAGGGCAAGCCCGTTGGGCCGCTGCAGCGCAGTTTTCTCAAGCAGCTGGTGGGCTATGACTTTCCGGGCAACGTACGCGAGCTCAAGAACCTGCTCGAGGTGGCTTGCGTTCATACCCAGAGCGGGCAGGAGATCCGACTCGAGGCACTGCCTGCCGAACTCAAGGCGCGGGTGTGCAGCGAGCCGGGGAGGCAACACGATGATTTCTACCATATCCGCGATCTGCGCCAGGCGATGCAGCAGTACGAGGCCTCGGTCATTGAGGCGCGGCTGCGCCACTTTCGGGGCAACCGCATGCTGGTGGCGCAGAGCCTCAACATCCCTAAGCGCACCCTCGATCACAAGTGCCAGAAGCTGGAGGTGAACTGATGAGCCTGCTCACTATGATTCCCCTGCTGCTGGCAGGGGCCGCCAGCGCAGAGCCTGACTGGCCGGCGCGCTGGCAACAGTGTCGCACCGAGGCCGCGCCGCTGGTGCGGCTGTCCTGCTATGACGCCATCGGGGCCGTTCCTCCGGCCCCCGAGGCGGCGCTCCGCTCTCCCGCCTGGTTGGAGATCGCCGCGCAGGAGGAGGGGCGCGTCGAAGGGGCCCCGGCGTTTTTGCTCGAGCAGCGCGAGTCGGGCGACTTGTTGCTGACGCGACCGGCGCAGCGGGGAGCCACCCTGGCCATCGGTTGCATCAACGACATCACCCAGTTACGGGTGCGTCTCGATGCCAGCTGGATCGGCGAGGGGGTGGTGGCCGAGCTCGACGGCGCCCCGGTATCGGGCAACTGGTTTGTGCGCGATAGCGGCATGCTGCTCGAGTTTGGCCGCGGCCTGCCGGCGATCGATGAACTCAAGCGCTGGCGTGCGGGGCGTGAGCTCACCTTGCAAGGGGAGGGGGGGCCGTTATTGCGCTTCGATCTCTTTGGTCTCTCTGCGGCGCTGAAGCCACTGCGTCAGCAGTGTCGTTGGTAGGGGGCGAGATGACTCATTCCCACCCCTGGTGTCAGCGACTGCTCACCCCGCTTGCAGAGGCGCAGATTCGAGCCCCTGTTCCTGCCGACGATCCCCTGTGGGAGGGGGTCGAGACCGAGCTGGTCAAGCTCGGCTCACTGGCCCACAGCCAGGTGGATCTGGGCAAGGTGGCGGGCGATTGCCTGACGCTGCTTGAGACCCGCACCAAAGACATGCGGGTGCTGGCCCAACTGCTGCGCTGCTTGCAACACCCGGCCAAGGCCACCCCGTTTGCCACCGCTCTGATGTTGCTGGATTGCTGGCTCGGCGCTTACTGGGAGCAGGCCTTCCCCGCCAGCGCACTGCAAAAGCAGCGGGTGATGGCACAGATCATCAAACGCTTCGAAGGGGTGATGGAGCGGGTCAGCGAAGGAAGCTCGGCAGGCGAGCTGGCTCAACTGCTCGTGCTGGCCGAGGCCGTTGAACAGCGCTGGCTGGCCATTGCCCCGGACAAGGAGGCGGTGCTTGGGGATCTGCTGAGCGGTTTGCGCCGTGCCCAGCGTCGCCAGGAGGAGCAGGCCAAGGCCGATGCGGCGCCCACCAGCGCCCCGCCGGTGAGCAGTGTGACCCAGGCGGCCGCCAGCGATGGCGGTGTGGCCCTCGATACCTCGAGCGAGCGGGGCTGGCGTCAGACCCAGCTCAAGATGGCGGATCTGCTGATCGAGAAGCAGCCTGAATCCCCTGTGGGCTATCGCCTGCGCCGTAACGCCATCTGGAGCAGCATCACGGCTGCGCCGCTGGCCCACAAAGCGCAGCGCACCCAGCTTGCCCCCATGTCACCGGACATGGTGGATGAGTACCGCGCCGGTCTGGCTCAGCCCGATGCCGCCCTGTGGGGGCGCATCGAGCAGAGCCTGACCCTGGCGCCTTACTGGTTCGAGGGGCACATGTTCTCGGCCATGGCGGCGGGGCGGCTCGGGCACGGGGCGGTGGCCGATGCCATCAAGGAGGAGCTCGGCGCTTTTCTGGCCCGGTTGCCGGCACTGCGCGAGCTGACCTTCAGCGACGGCACCCCCTTTCTTCCCACCGAGAGCGCCAGCTGGTTGCAGCCGGCGCGCAGTGAGGAAGGGGGGGATTCGCTGGCCACCCAGCTCGTCTTGCTGTGCCGTGAGCAGGGCGTGGCGGCGGCGCTGGGCCTGCTCGATACGCAATTGCAGCGGCTCAAGGAGCCGCGGGCCCGTTTCTATGCCCAGTTGGCGGGCGCCGATCTGCTGGCGGAGGAGGGGATGAAGAGCCTCGCCGCCCAGCATTACCAACACCTGTGGCAGGAGGCCCAACGTCTGGCCCTTGCCCAATGGGAGCCCGGGCTGGTCAGCCGCCTGGAGCGTCACGCGACCTCCTGGTCTAACTGAGAACGTCGGAGTTAAAGCGACACTTATGTTTAAAACCATTTTTACCTTCATCAGGCAAAACCTGGCCAAGCTCAAGCCCTCGTGGGCCATGCTGGGCATCGTGCTGTGGGTGCTGATCCTGTTTCTGGTCTTGTGGCTCGGCCCTGTCTTGCAAGTGGGCGAGAGCATGCCGCTCAAGCCCTTGTGGACCCGAGTGGTGTTCACCCTGCTGTGGCTGTGGTTGATCCTCGGCATCTTGTCATGGCGGATGTGGAAGAAGATGCAGCAGCTCAAGGCGGAGCGCAGCGAACTGGAACAAAACGAGGCCGATCCGGTCAAGCCGCTGGTCGATGGTCAGCAGCATTTCCTGGACAGCTGGTTGCAGGCCCTGCGCGATCAGCTCGGCAAGAATGCGCTCTATGCCATGCCCTGGTATCTGGTTCTCGGCCTTGGGGGCAGCGGTAAGAGCAGCCTTATCCATCGCGCTAACCCGGCCAACAAGATCAACCCGCGCCTCGATGCCGCGCTGCGCGATCACACCGATCCGCGCTGGGTGGACTGCTGGGTGGGTGAGCAGGCGGTGGTGATCGATCCGCGTGGTGCCCTGCTCGAACCCGAGCTGGATCGCGAGGCCCATGAACGCAGCCATGAGCGGCTGTGGCTGCATCTGCTGCGCTGGCTCAGCGAGCATCGCCGCCGTCAGCCCCTCAACGGTCTGGTATTGACCGTCGATCTCGCCTGGCTGGCCCAGGCCGGCGTGGCCGAACGCAAGGCCTATGCCCAGTTGATGCGCGCCCGCTTGCAGGATGTCAGCCTGACCATGAACACCCGGCTGCCGGTCTATGTGACCCTGACCAAGCTCGACATGCTGCGCGGTTTTGACGTGGCCTACCAACAGCTCGACAAGGAGACCCGCGAAGCGGTGCTGGGGGTGACCTTCAGCCAGGAGGGGAGTGAAGGGCGTGGTTGGCAAGGGGAGCTGGATGCCTTCTGGGATCAATGGCTGGCCCATTTCAATGGCAATTTGCCCCAGATGATGCTCGAGCGTCTCGATGCCACCCAGCGTAGCGCCCTGTTTACCTTTGTACGGCAGTTGGCGGGTCTGCGTGAGCATGTGGCCGAGCTGCTGAGCGAGGTGCTCGACGCCGGCGAGGGCAAGCCGTTGCTGATGCGCGGTCTCTATGTCGGCTCTGTCTACCAGCAGGGGGTGCCTTTCGATGCCTTCACCCAGGCGGCGGCCCAGCGCTATCAGCTGCCTGAGCCGATCCACTCGGCGCTGCGCGGTGAGTCGACCACCTTCTTCGTGCGCCGCCTGTTTGCCGATGTCATCTTCCCCGAGGCCCACTTGGCCGGCGAAAACCGGCTGCACACCCTTTATCGCCGCCGCCGCATGGCGCTTGGCGTTGGGGCGCTGAGTCTGTGTTCGGCACTGCTGGTGGCGGGATGGCATTACTTCTATCGGGTCAACGAGGTGGCGGGGCACAACGTGCTGACCAAGGCGCAGGCTTTCACCGGTACCAATGAGCTGGTCGGTGAGCAGGGGTTTGGTTATAGCCAGCTGCCGCGCCTGAACCTTATCCGCGAAGCCACGCTTTCGTTTGGTAACTACCGTGAGCGGGCGCCCCTGCTGGCCGATCTCGGTCTGTACCAGGGGCGCGAGATTGGCCCCTACGTGGAGGGCTCTTATCTGCAACTGCTGCGCTTGCGCTTCTTGCCCGCCGTGATGCAGGGGCTGCTCGATGATCTCAACTCGGCACCGGCCGGCAGTGAGCAGAAGCTGGCCATCCTGCGCATCATGCGCATGCTCGACGATACGTCGGGCCGCAACAAAGAGCTGGTGGAGCAGTTCATGGCCACCCGCTGGCAGCAGGCGTTCCCCGGCCAGGGGGCGGTGCAGGAGCAGCTGATGGAGCACCTGAGCTATGCCCTGGAGCACACCGACTGGAACGCCAGCCGCAACTTGCGTGATCAGGATGCCATTCAGGCGTTTGCCCCGTTCCGCGAGCCCATTTATGGGGCGCAGCGTGAGCTCGGCAAGCTGCCCATGTTCCAGCGCGTCTATCAGAGCCTGGTGGTCAAGGCCGGTGAAACCCTGCCGCCGGATCTGGCGATCCGCGATGAGGTCGGCCCCACCTTTGGAACCGTGTTTACCCTGCGCAGCGAGACGGCAGGAAGTGTGCCGCGACTGCTCACCTGGGCCGGGTTTAATGACTTTTTTGTTAAACAGGATAAGGCGCTGGTCGATCTCACCGCCATGGACTCCTGGGTGCTTGGCCAGCGCAAGCTGAGCCAGCTGAGCGATGCGGATCGCAAGGAGATCACCCGTCAGGTCAATGATCGCTACGTTACCGACTATGTGAATCAGTGGCAGAAGGTGATGTCCAACCTGGATGTGCAGCCACTCACCACCCCCGAGCAGGCACTCGATGTGCTGGCGGCCATCATCGGCAACGATCAGCCGTTCCAGCGGGTGCTCGCCACCCTCGATGACAACACCCGGATCCGCAAGATCTCCGATGCCGAAGGGGATGCGATTCAGGGGCTGTCGGCCCGGATTGGCCGCCCCTTCATGGCGGTCAATAACGCGCTGCAAGGTCAGGGGGAGCAGGCGCCGCTCATTCAGGAGGTGAACCAGAAGCTCACCGATTTGTATCACTACGTCGAGCTCATCGTGAACGCCACCGATCCGGGGTTGTCGGCCCTCAAGGCGGTGCAGCTGCGCCTTGGCAATAAGTACGCCGATCCGGTGTTTGCCTTGCAGCAATACGCGCGCAGCCTGCCGGCCCCGCTCGATCGCTGGGTCGGGCAGATCGCCGAGCAGAGTGCTCAGCTGGTGGTGGACTTGGCCATGTCGTCACTCAACCAGGAGTGGCAGGAGAAGGTGGTTGCGCCTTTCAATGCCCAGTTGGCGGGGCGCTATCCGTTTGAGCCGGGGGCCCGCAAGGATGCCCCGCTCTCTGACATGGAGCGCTTCTTCGCCCCTGGCGGCATCCTCGACAGCTTCTATCAGAGCAACCTCAAGCCCATGGTGGAAGGGGGCATGCTGGAAGGGGGTGGCCGCTCACCCGTGCAGACCGAGCTGGTGAAGCAGCTGGATCGGGCGGCGCGCATTCGTCAGACCTTCTTCAACCCGCAAGGCAATCTGGAGGTGCAATTTACCATCGAGCCGGTAGAGCTGACCGCCAACAAGCGGCGCAGCGTGCTCAACCTCGACGGTCAGTTGCTCGAGTACGCCCATGGGCGGCGCAACAAGATCCCGCTGGTATGGCCCAACACCATGCGGGAAGGGGCGGAGAGCAAGGTCACCCTGGTGCCCGCCAACCGTGAGCACTCACCGCGCAGTGAAGGGTTTGTCGGCCCCTGGGCCATGTTCCGCCTGATGCACAAGGGGGTACTGACCCAGGTCAATGAGGCCACGTTCGATGTGCGCTTCCCGGTGGACCAAGGGGCCATGACCTATCGCGTGCATACCGACGCGAGCAATAACCCGTTCGCTGGCGGCCTGTTCAGCCAGTTCCGTCTGCCTGACTCCCTCTATTGATATGTGCGGGGCGTGCTTGGCGCGCCCCGCCTGATTGGAACCGATGATGAAAGAGACACAGCAGGCCTTCAAGGTAGGCCGGGATCCGCGCATGTTGCCCGAGTACGAGGCGCTGCGCAGCGAAATCAACAAACTCAGTCATGCCTCCCGTCCCGAGGTGGATTGGGCGCTGATCCACCGGCTTGCTAGCCGGATCTTCGAGGTGCAGGGGGTCGATTTGCAGACCGCCCTCTACTTCACCCTGGCGCGCTCGCGCCTCAACGGCCTCACCGGTTTTACCGAGGGGTGTGAGTTTCTGGCCAACCTGATCGTGACCCAGTGGGATGCCTTCTGGCCCCCGGTGCATCAGGAGCGGGCCCGGGTCGAGATGATCGACTGGTTCATCGCCCGCATCAGCGATGTGGTGCGCCAATACTCCATCAGCCATGACGATAAGCGACTGATCTACCGCTGCGAGCGGGCGCTGCAACTCATCAGCGAGAAGCTGCACCACTCCGGCCTCAGCCGCATTCCCCGTATCGAAAACCTGACTCACTTCATCGAGGGGTATACCCACCTGTTCGATGAGACCGAGATCGTCATCGTCTCCGAGGAGAAGGGGGAGCAGAAAGAGGAGATGCAGGTGCCCCCCATGGTCTTCTTCAAATCGGATCTGGAGAGCCAGAGTGAGCCGGCCCCCTTGCCGCAGGGCAGCATCTTGATTGGTCGCGAGAAGGGGCAGATGAAGCCGACCGTGCTCAAGATAGAGCCGCGCCGCAAGCAGAAGCCGGCCTGGTTCTGGTTTGCCTGTGGCCTGCTGGCCTGCGCCTTGCCGGTGGCCGCCTTCTGGGGCTGGCAACAGATGGAGCAGGAGAAGAGCCGGGCCGTGGCCAGATTGCAACAGCCGGTCGATGTGCCGCCCAAGGCGCCCGGCTATGAGGATATCCGCCAGGTACGCATCGCCCTCGGTGAGCGCTCACTGCAAGAGATGGAAGGGGAGCTGGTGACCCGCTACCAGGCGCAGCTCGAACGCATCGGACAGGCTTCCCCGCTCTATTGGCTGCAATATGGTGATGAACTCAGGGGCACGCTCCAGACCCTCTACCCCGATTCGATGGCCGTCAAGGCGATGGAGCGTGAGTGGCAGGAGCGTCTGGCCCAGTACCGGGGCAGTGAGCGGCAACCCGACTACCAACGGGCTCGCAGCGGCGTCGATGGCCTGCTGGCCCAGCTGCACGAGTTGGAGCGCCAGCGCAAGACGGTGACTATCTCCTACCTCAAGGGGGAGCTGTTCGAGGTGCAAAAGAGCCTGATGAGCGGCGTGCCTCTCTCTCAGCGACTCAGTGTGCTGGAGCGGCGCAAGGCGGCCTCGGAGCCGGTCAATGCCGCTGAGCTCAAGGGGCTGGAGGATGAGCTCAGGGCGCTGGAGGTGCGACTCTATCAGTTGCAGCAGCGGCGCGGCGATAGCTGATCATGCTGCCTTAGGCAAAAAGTGCCGCCGTGGACAGGTTATCACCCTGTCTGAGCAACATTTGCTGGTGAATACGCCGGTTTTGCGCAATGAATTGCGCAAGCCGGCCATGCTTATCGGGTGGCTGCACTCAATGTATTGAATATAAAAGAAAAATTGTCATTTTTTAGTTGGCATGGCGCGTGCTTTCGCCTGTGCTTGCCCTCATTCATTCCTGCGAGGAGAACACCATGTGTCCTGCCATTGTACTGCTCGGCGATATCGGCACCGATCATGACGGATTCCACCCCTCTCCCGTCATCGCCGCCAGCCCCAACGTCTTTCTCGACAATAAACCGGTGGCCCGTCAGGGCGATCCCCTCGCCCCCCATGACAAACCCAAGAATCCGACCCATCTGCGCAGTATTGCAGGCGGTGTCGGCTCGGTACTGGTCAATGGCAAACCCATTGCCGTCACCGGCAGCGCCGTCGGCTGCGGGGGCGTCGTGATCGGCAGTGGCAGCGGCAAGGCTGGCTAGTCTCCGCCTGGGTCGGTCATGAGCTAAGGGCGTGCCGGAGCGCCCTTACCTCATCATCGAGACAAGACAGACGCCGCGGGCATGCGGTCGCTATGGAGAAGGTACAAGATGGCCAACAGCACGGGATTACAATTCACGGTCAAGGTGGGCTCGCTGCCCGACACCACCTTCGCCGTCGCCGCCTTTGACCTTGAAGAGGGGCTCAACACCCCCTTTACCTTGACCCTGGAGCTGGCCAGCCAGCAGAGCGACATCGACTTTGCCGCCGTGCTCGATCAGCCGTGCGAGCTGCTGGTGTGGTTCAACGGCGAGCTGCAACGCCGGGTGTGCGGGGTGGTGAGCCAGTTTGCGCAAGGCGACAGCGGCTTTCGCCGCACCCGTTACGTGGCCGAGGTCAAACCGGCCCTGTGGCGATTGGGCCTGCGCCACAACGCCCGCATCTTCCAAAGCCTGAGCCCGCAGGAGATCATTAGCATCTTGCTGCAAGAGGCTGGCATCACTGACTACGCCTTTGCCCTGAAGCACGAGCACGCCCAGCGCGAGTACTGCGTCCAGTACCGGGAAACCGACCTGGAGTTTGTGAACCGCCTCGCCGCCGAAGAGGGGCTGTTCTACTTCCACGAGTTTGAAGCCGGCCAGCATCGCATCGTGTTTGCCGATGACGCCGCAGCGCTGAGCGCCGGGCCCGAGTTGTTTTTCAACCTCGCCAACCAAGGGCTCTCTCAGGGCGCCTTTGTGCGCAAGTTTCGCTATCGCGAATCGGTGCGCCCCTCCGACGTTGAGCTCAAGGACTACAGCTTCAAGACCCCGGCTTACGCCCTCTCCCACAAAAAGCAGGGGGCAGAGCTCGACCATCAGCGCGATAACTACCAGCACTTCGACTACCCCGGCCGTTTCAAGCAGGACGCCAGCGGCAAGGCCTTTAGCGGTTACCGGCTCGATGCCCTGCGCCGCGATGCGGTGAGTGGGGAGGGGGAGTCCAACGCCGCCGCCCTGCTGCCGGGCCAGACGTTCAGCTTAAGCGAGCACCCGAACGGGGCGCTCAACATCGACTGGCAGGTGGTGCAGATCCGCCATCGGGGCGAGCAGCCCCAGGCGCTGGAGGAGGAGGGCGGCGGCGGCCCGACCGTCTACCACAACGCCTTTACGGTGGTGAAGGGGTCGACCACCTGGCGCGCTCTGCCGCCCCACAAGCCGATGGTGGACGGCCCGCAGATCGCCATCGTGGTGGGCCCCGAGGGCGAAGAGATCTACTGCGACGAGCACGGCCGGGTGAAGCTGCAATTTCCGTGGGATCGCTATGGCAGTTCTAACGACCAGAGCTCCTGCTGGGTGCGGGTGAGCCAGGGCTGGGCTGGCGGTCAGTACGGCATGATGGCCATCCCGCGCATCGGCCACGAGGTGATCGTCTCGTTTTTGGAAGGCGACCCCGATCAGCCCATCGTCACCGGGCGCACCTATCACGCCACCAACCGGCCCCCTTACGAGCTGCCTGCCAACAAGACCCGCACCGTGCTGCGCACCGAAACTCATCAGGGCGAGGGTTTCAACGAGCTGCGCTTTGAAGATCAGGCCGGCCAGGAAGAGATTTACATCCACGGTCAGAAAGACCTGAACCTGCTCATCGAGAACGATGCCGCCTGGCACATCAAGCACGACGAGCACCGCGACATCGACAATGAGCGAGTGACTCGCATCAAGGGGAGCGACCACCTGACGGTGGAGGGCGAGAAGCGCGATCACATCAAGGGTGACCACTCGCTCAGCGTCGATGCCAGCATGCACCAGAAGCTCGGCCAGTCCCTGCTGGTGGAAGCGGGGCGCGAGGTGCACATCAAGGTGGGCGACAAACTGGTGCTGGAGGCGGGTTCCGAGATCACCCTCAAGGGGGGCGGCAGCTTCGTCAAGGTCGATCCGAGCGGGGTCAAGTTAGTCGGCCCAGCCATCAAGCTTAACGCCGGTGGCGGCCCGGGCAGCGGCTCAGGCTGGGCCGGCAAGTCGCCCCTTCAGCCCAAGGGAGTGGAGGTGGTCAAGGCCCCCGAGCAGGTGGAGCCGACCAAGGTGATCCCGACCGAACAGGCGATGGAGGCACTCTTGAAAGAAGAGAAGCCTGCTGCGTTCTACCTCTTTTCTGAATAAGGAGCCCCATGAAATTCGCATTTCCCATCCTCACTGCGTCAGGAGAAGAGTTCAAGGATGCCAAGGCATTGGCGGCACTTATCGATAGTGAGGACTCAGGTCACTATCTGCTTGGCAACCATAACAAGTGGCACGGCGGCATTCACATCAGCGACAAGAGTGCCCCTTGGTGCAAGGACAAGCATCCGGTGCGGGCCATCGCCGACGGCAAGGTGGTGGCATTTCGTATGCTGGAGGATTACCTCACCTCCACATTTCAGGGGGAGTCATTGCGCTACTCCAACTGTTTTTGCCTGGTGGAGCATGAGTACTGCGAGATCAATCCCGAGACCCAGGCCAAGAATGAGTTCACCTTCTACTCCCTCTACATGCACCTGCTGCCCTGGCGCCACTATCAGAGCGGTGAGACGCTAGTGCTGAAGAAGGGGTGGAATGCACGCAATTCCGTTCCCCATGCGAATCCCGATGCCGAGCAGCGTAGCGCCGATGCCGCCTTGCCCAAGATAACCCTGCCGGCCGGCACCGAGCTGGCGTTGTGCGGTGGGGGGCAGACGAAGAGAGGTTCGGTGGGGGGCAAGGAGTATGAGTTTGTCAGAGTCACCATCAAGAGCGCGCTGCCTGCCGCCTTGCAGCAAAAGGGTGAGCAAGCCGGGGTGGTGATAGGCCAAGGCTGTGAGGTGTGGATTGCCAATAGCCCTGAGGCGGTGGAGTGCATCAAGCCCCAGACGCCGAGCTGGCTCTATGACCAGATCGAGGCAGAATTGACCCAGGACATGATGGGGCGAGCCGATCCCACCATGTCCCCGGCAAGGCAATGGATGGCTGGAAAAAAGTGCGTCTCACTGCCGGCGGGCACCCGGGTGACGTATGATGCCCACCGACTCGAGTTTCACTGGATCGGCAACGAGGCACGCAAGATGGCCAGATGCAGCTATATCACCCCGGCCGGGGATGATGCTCCCTCCCTACGTGGGGTGGCCTGGGTGTGTGTGGAAGATCGCTTCATCAAAGTAGTGGACAAGGCCCCGACCCGGCTGGGGCAGCTCTATGTATTGCCAAAACCGGTGGCGATCAGCGCCGGGGAGACCATAGGTTATCTCGGGCTGGTGGAAACTCCGGGCTCCTTGATGGGTGGCAAGCAGAGCAAGCATCAGGTGCATCTTGAAGTCTTCACGCAAGACCCGCGATTGGACGATGTGCTGGCAAACAAGGCAAAGACGGTGGGCGGGACGCGCTATGCCAAGGTGCCTGCCGATCTTCTCTTGCATGAGAAGCAAACCCAGGACGGAAAAACACAGTGGGTCGCGACGCAGGCGAAGAGCCAGGCCGCACTCGTGGAATCTCCCCAGATAGAGAAAGACAGTGCTCAGCTTGAATGGGTCGGCATTGGGGCGGGGAAATATGTCAAGAAGGCTGAGGTTGAGCTGCTGAGCCAACACGACTGGTTGAAAATTGGTTTTAAGAAAGTCGATGGAAGCGGCTCCGATGGTTATCTCGATCCGGATGCCCCTCCCTCCTTTTTTAATGATCTGGTGAAAAGTTTTGACACGAATAAAGACGGCAAGCTCAGTAGCGCCGAAATTCGTGCCGCGCTGCGCAACCCCAAGCATAAGGAACAGCTGCAAAAGCTGATCGTCAAGCACCCCAGCGAGTGGTATGAGAAGTCATCGTCGACGGCCTACACATGGCTGGATAAATTAAAGGTTGCGCTGGGGTTACCTGAGTTTGATCAATTGGTGGATCATGAAAAACAGCGTGTCGATCAGCTGGAGTGGATGCAGAGTGCTGCCAAGTTAAATATTGATAAGAATGTTTGGTATTTTCACTCGTCAATATTCTTACCGCAGACTGGTAATCAGTGTTTGTGTGGTAGAGATATTGAACTGAAACACCTAGAAATTGCAATTGAAGGGAAAGCCTCCGTGAAAAAATTATTTTCTCGGTCCTCATATGCTGGTATCTCGGGTGTTTCCGCTGATGTCTTTCTCAAAGAGCTTAATTCAGCAATGAAATTCTATGGTGTCTCTACATGTCTTGATAAAATTCATTTTCTGGCTCAATGTCTTGTTGAAACTGACTTTTTTCTAACTACGGAAGAATATAAATATAGAGACGGTAGCATCCCACCGGAGTGGAATAGCTATGGTGGAGGGAGTTTCTATCATGGCCGAGGAATTATACAGATAACGCATAAAAAAAATTACGAAAAATATCTATCTTCAATTAATCTATTGCCTATTGATAATGATAAGGTTGAGATGCTCGCATCTAATATTCATCATGCAGTGTATTCTGCTGTGTGGTATTGGGTTTCAGGCTCTGCATGGGGAGACATAAGGAAATTTACCAAAAGCAACGATTTCTTAAAGGTAACTATTGCTGTCAATGGCGGTTTTAATCATGTAAAAGATCGAAATGAATCACTGCTGAGATTAAGCAAAAGTATAAATTGTAGTAATGTAGACTTCTCTAAACTTAAATTTTCAAAGTTTGATTTTTCTCAAAGTGAAATTAAAGATTCTAAATGGTATAAATTAAATAAAGATGGTTCAATAGTTAGAAAAGCGAAAAAGGCTTTGGAGTCTGTTGATGAATAGGTTATCGATGATTTTTATATGGGTTGTTTTTAGTCTTGTATCTACATGGACATATGCTGTTGAGGGTTGTTCAGATAACTTTATTTATAAAGTTGATACAAATATTGAAAATGGTGAGCCGATTAGTATTCTCTCGATAAAATACAATGAGGAGGCTCAGCTGTCTTTTACAGTTCCATTTACATCTGGAAACAGCTCATGTGAAAGATTAAATGATAATGGACTTATAAAAATATTAGTCACTGCCGATAGACCTAAAATGAGAGAGGTATATTATTTTGATGTTGCTAATAAACTTTATTATATAGGTAGTGCATCTATTTTAACAAGCTCAGGTGAGGAGCGAGTAAGTGGTATCGGCGAAATAAAAAATAATGGTTTTTTTCTCGTTGATTTTGACGGGGTTGCAAGTGAGGATGCCGCAATAATAAGAAAAATAATGAGTATTCCTTCTGAGAAAAAAAATAGTAATATATCTAAGCTATATAATGAAATGCGATATATAGAAATAGATGAGTTATCAGAAAACACAGGAAGCAAAATCTGTGACAGAGACGATCGTGTTTTTTATTATTGCAAGACAAGATCAGGAAAAAATCTGAATTTATGCTACTCTCCATTTTCAGGAGATATAACATATGTTTATGGTAAAAAGGAAAAAGAGTTATCTATTAATAATTTTTCATTGATAGGTGAAACATTTATCTTTAAGAATAAGAATACGAGTTATAATGTATCACCAGATAAAGGAGAGATCTCTGTCATACAGAATGGAAAAATATTGTCTGTTATTCCATGCGTATGAATGTAAAGCTTGTACAGCTCTAGTTATCACCTGACACCGGCCTCAAACTGGTGTCTTATCGCCATTATTCCGAAATGTACATTCTTTCGGAATAAGGAGGAATAGCAACCGTAATCTGGCAAGGTGGTGGCATTTCGTATGCTGGAGGATTACCTCACCTCCACATTTCAGGGGGAGTCATTGCGCTACTCCAACTGTTTTTGCCTAGTGGAGCATGAGTACTGCGAGATCAATCCCGAGACCCAGGCCACGAATGAGTTCACCTTCTACTCCCTCTACATGCACCTGCTGCCCTGGCGCCACTATCAGAGCGGTGAGACGCTAGTGCTGAAGAAGGGGTGGAATGCACGCAATTCCGTTCCCCATGCGAATCCCGATGTTGAGCAGCGTAGCGCCGATGCCGCCTTGCCCAAGATAACCCTGCCGGCCGGCACCGAGCTGGCATTGTGCAGTGGGGGGCAGACGAAGAGAGGTTCGGTGGGGGGCAAGGAGTATGACTTTGTCAGAGTCACCATCAAGAGCGCGCTGCCTGCCGCCTTGCAGCAAAAGGGTGAGCAAGCCGGGGTGGTGATAGGCCAAGGCTGTGAGGTGTGGATTGCCAATAGCCCTGAGGCGGTGGAGTGCATCAAGCCCCAGAAACCGAGCTGGCTCTATGACCAGATCGAGGCAGAGTTGACCCAGGACATGATGGGGCGAGCCGATCCTACCATGTCCCCGGCAAGGCAATGGATGGCTGGAAAAAAGTGCGTCTCACTGCCGGCGGGCACCCGGGTGACGTATGATGCCCACCGACTCGAGTTTCACTGGATCGGCAACGAGGCACGCAAGATGGCCAGATGCAGCTATATCACCCCGGCCGGGGATGATGCTCCCTCCCTACGTGGGGTGGCCTGGGTGTGTGTGGAAGATCGCTTCATCAAAGTAGTGGACAAGGCCCCGACCCAACTGGGGCAGCTCTATGTATTGCCAAAACCCGTGGCGATCAGCGCCGGGGAGACCATAGGTTATCTCGGGCTGGTGGAAACTCCGGGCTCCTTGATGGGGGGCAAGCAGAGCAAGCATCAGGTGCATCTTGAAGTCTTCACGCAAGACCCGCGATTGGACGATGTGCTGGCAAACAAGGCAAAGACGGTGGGCGGGACGCGCTATGCCAAGGTGCCTGCCGATCTTCTCTTGCATGAGAAGCAAACCCAGGACGGAAAAACACAGTGGGTCGCGACACAGGCGAAGAGCCAGACCGCACTCGTGGAATCTCCCCAGATAGAGAAAGACAGTGCTCAGCTTGAATGGGTCGGCATTGGGGCGGGGAAATATGTCAAGAAGGCTGAGGTCGAGCTGCTGAGCCAGCACGACTGGTTGAAAATTGGTTTTAAGAAAGTCGATGGAAGCGGCTCCGATGGTTATCTCGATCCGGATGCCCCTCCCTCCTTTTTTAATGATCTGGTGAACAGTTTTGACACGAATAAAGACGGCAAGCTCAGTAGCGCCGAAATTCGTGCCGCGCTGCGCAACCCCAAGCATAAGGAACAGCTGCAAAAGCTGATCGTCAAGCACCCCAGCGAGTGGTATGAGAAGTCATCGTCGACGGCCTACACATGGCTGGATAAATTAAAGGTTGCGCTGGGGTTACCTGAGTTTGATCAATTAGTGGATCATGAAAAACAGCGTATCGATAAGCTGGAGTGGATGCAGAGTGCCACCAAGTTAAATCTGATGAGTACTGTCTGTAATTTTTATCCTGGGTGGTTTTTTGAATTGGCAATACCTTCAGTGTCCGATGATGAAATGGATTTGAGATGGCTTACTGTTCCTAAAGGGCAGCTAACATTTGATGCTGAAGGGAATGACGTCGATACAAGTATATATTTTTCACGGATCCCTCATATACCTATGTACAAAGATGGTAGCGTCATTGGTCAGTCAGGGATTACTTATGGACGGGGTTTGGATGTAGGTCAGCAAACAGAGGGCTTTATTTCTAGTTTGTTAACATCGGTAGGTGAACAGGCTATGCCATTATCAGATAATATGTCGTTGTGGCTTATTGGTGCTGCAGGTAAAAAACGAAATCTAGCTAAAGAACATCTTAAGCTAGTAAATGAACATGTTCCAGAGAAGGAGCAAGTTTTAACTAGAAAACAACAGCATTTTTTATTTTTGTCTATATATTCCAACCGTGAAAGTACAACAAAGCGTACGATGGAGGGGGCTCGAGGATCTCGTGAAATCCTTGCCCCGATAGGTAAAATTGTATGGGAGAAACTACCTATTAACGTACAAGAGGTTTTGGTAGATTTAACATTTCGAGGAGATAATCACTCTAAGTCAAGGGATTATATAATCCCATCATTAGTTGATTGTTTAGAGTCTAATGACTATTCCGCATTTAAGAATTTAATGAAGAATAGAAAAGTTTGGATCGACATATTTAATGTTCCTAGAGAGAGATTTAATGCGAGGGCGTCATGGATAAAATAATTGTTTTATTATCAGTAATAGTTTCTTTTTCTGTATTTTCTGAGGAGTGTTCAGATAGAAATACAGAAGGGGAAATGTATGAATGTATTTCCAATGTTTATAAGCGCTCAGATCGTGAATTGAATAACATTTATAATAAGAAGATGAAAGAATTAGATTTGATTGATATTCATGGTGAGGGGGCAGATGTTAAACCTATATCATTTTACCTTAAAAAAAATCAGCAGGCATGGATTAAAATGAGAGATACTGGTTGTGATTTAGAAACATATGAATCAATGACAGGGACTGGCTATGGAACTATATATAAAAGCTGTCTGATAGAAAAAACAAATGAAAGAATTAGTTTTTTAAAATTATTATTTCCATGAGTTTATTTTTGTGGGTGATATATTATGTTATATATAGCCACCATTTAATATCAGTAATATAGATTTTTTAGGTATATTTTTAGCCTGGCACCGGCCTCAAACCGGTGTCTTATTGACGTTATTCAATAATATGTAATTCATTTGTGCGTGGGAATAGCTGTAGTTGTATTTTTCTTGAGTTTTTCACCTCAAAGTGGTTGATGGGGGGCGATTACGCTGTTGGTGATAAATGCAAGAATTTCCTGTCTATATATCACGAATGAGAACATCTATATATGTTCTATTCTATATCGCATAAAGTCCATTGCGACAGTACTATCTGAAGAGTTGAAGTAGATGACTTCCCCTGGCAGAGATATATTGATGATATAGCACACTAGTTTTAATAGGTTGTTAAAAATAATGATGAGATTTTTGCTTTTATCTGTTTTATTTTTTCCGTGTTTATCTTACTCGGATGAATACCATTTCAAAAAAATAACAGAGCATAATTCAAATGAAGCCAATTCATTGGCAGCTACGAATGAAAGTAAGCTGAGTGCACTGAAAGAGGCTCAGATTAATAATAAGATATATTTAGCTGGTAATAAACTCACCATTCCTGACGTATGCGTTGTTAGCATACGTTCCGACTTGCCAATTAAAAGAAAGGCTGATGATATAGCTAGTATTGAGTACGTCAAAAAAAATACTGGTGATAATGGTGAATATCTGAATGTAAAAAATGATGAGGTAGACTTCATTGTTAGAGCTGGCAATGTTGAGCGTAAAAATAAGGAATGTGAACCGCTATATCATTTTGCCATAAAAATAGGTGGTGATTTGGTTTTTGATAATAATGGGTGGGGGGTGGTATACACATCAAAAATAGATATGGTAGATTCTAAAATAAAAAGTAATCTTAAATATAATATAGGTAAGATAGAGTGCTATATTGCAGATGACGATAATGTAGATTATGAAAGGCATGACAACTGTATCTATAATGGTGACTTGAAATCTGCTTATAGAGAGTTTTATTTTAATAAAAGAAATGAGGACGGGTGGCGAACTTTATTGCCAACGTATGAAAATATTTTATCACTATTTGAAAGTAAAAAAGAAAAAATTTTAACTTCTAAAGGTAACACTAGTGAAAATTCTAGTGAAATATATTTAAGTTATGATCTCTCAGTGGATAATTCAATGAAATTAATTAGTTCAATGGCTGGTGGAGAAACTCAGGTTGTATTCAGTGGAGATAAAGATGTTGTTACATTAAAAATATCTTATTATGCTGATTAATTACAATTATTATATACGTATTAATTATTTGGTTATATTTTGGCATATCCCCAAACTGGAATTATATGGATATGATCTGAGAGTGTGCCCACCTTGGGTATATGGGGTTGGCTGTACAGATCTAGTCATCACCTGACACCGGCTTAAAGCCGGTGTTTTTTATACCACCTTAGCGTGAATCCTCCTAGCATCACAGACTTCTGCGCTTTTTCCCTAGAAGTGAACTCAGAACAGCTAGGGGACATTTTCTGATGGAATCACAATGCTAAAGCACAAAGGGCCGACACCATGATGGTGCCGGCCCTTTGCTGTAGATGGCGCTCCCGACAGGAGTCGAACCTGTGGCCTGCCCCTTAGGAGGGGGCCGCTCTATCCTACTGAGCTACGGGAGCGGTGCACGGCTGCATTATACAAGATGGAGCACGCATTTAAAGGCTTGATTTCTATTCCAATATGGCCAGATCGCCGATCTGTACGTTAAATGGCTCATAACGGTTCTGGCTGCTCAGGATGGCGCCATCATCAAACACCTGTACCACGTCGAACAGGCCGGCGGCCGGGTTACGCAGTGCTCGTGCATCCCCATTGCTGTCGACGAAATCGGCGCGATGCTGGATGCGGAATTGATCCCCCAGCTTGATGCCGTTACGGCGCCCCAGATTGATATGGGGGCCACGCTCGTTGCTGGCCACCACCCTGGCCGTGACCTGCACACAGGCCAGTTCACCGGTCAGATCTTGCGCCGCGCGGCCGAGCAGATGATCGACCTCCTGGCCGTAACCCGACGTCCAGAAACGGCTGTCTGTCGTGCCGACCCGCTCCTGCTTGCCAAATGACCAGAGGGCCGCCCCCTGATACTCCTTGCGGCTGATCAGGGTGCCGTTGATGCCATCAAACAGGTAGAGCTGCATGCGAAAGTGGCGCAGAGGGTCCTCATACCAGGAGGTGAAGCGGTTGCCCTGGGGCTCGACCGAGATGTCATCGATGCTGCCGAGCACCAGATACTGGCTGTCGGTGCGCAGGCTCAGCGCCTTGAGCTCCTCCCCATCGCGGCCATCGCCCTGACGCAGATAGAGGGGGTCGAGCCGCAGATTCTCATCGAGCCAGCGCCGGGCCACCACCGCCTGGCTGTTACCGGCCAGCTTCTCAAACAGGCGGCGTGACAGGGTCGGGGAGAGATCATCAAGGGCGCCATAGCTGGCTTGATCGGGGTAGCGCAGGTGCAGCCGCACCAGCGTCAGATCCTTGGCATAGCGCTGGGTCGGGCAGAGCTGCTGCTCGGCTCGGATATCGGCCCGCAGGGTGATGAAGAGGCGGTTGTCGCGCACCTCTTCGCGCAGCAGCCGGTATTGACGAATTTCGCCGCCGGAGCGGATCTGGAAGCGATCTTGGGTGATGCTGCCATTTTCCAGCCGTTGCAGGCTCGACACCGAGGCGCCGCTGTCGAGCAGGGCTTGGCGCAGGGCATCGCGGATCGCCTGTTCGCGGGCATAAGCCTCATCGCCGTTGAGGATGGCGGCGCTGCCCCTGGCCTGGATCCAGGCGGCTTGGGCCGGCAGGGCGAGCAGCAGGGCGAGCAGCAGTGGCAGTTTCATGATGATGACCTTGCTTGATAGTCCGGGTGGCGGGATCTTGACGCAATGGCTGCGTGGCGATCTCCTTGGCTCGATTGTGCAGAAAGAAAGCAAGAGTCATGCCTGTTTCTAAAATTGCGCTTCCCCCTTCAGGAATCGGCACGCCGCCCGATAACCAGACAAGCGTTCCTGAGGATGGATGTTCATGAAACCTGTGATGCTAGCGTTGGCTTTGGCCCTCTTCTTATCCGGCTGTGCGTCGGAGCCCATCGATCGCAAGCAGGGCGATCCACGGCAGGCGGCTCCTGGCATGGAGCTCAACTGGCTGGCGGCGCGCATGACCGAGCAGATGATGGAAAAACGCTCGCCGAGCACCCTGAGCGAGCCGATTGCGGTTGCCTCGTTTGTCGATCTCGACACCCTGCAAGACACCAACTGGACGGGGCTACAACTGCAAGAGAGCTTCATCTACGAGCTCAATCGCCGTGGCCAGGTGGTGGTGGACTTCAAGCTCACCGGCGCCATCAAGGTGACCCCGCAGGGGGATTTCGTGCTTAGCCGCAACTATAAAGATTTGGCCACCCGTCTGCCGATCTCCCGCATCCTGGTGGGGACCTTCAGTCGCAACAAGGCCGGGGTACTGGTCAATGCCCGCATCATGGATCTGCGCACCAAGATGGTCGAGACCACGGCCCAGGTGTTGGTGCCCCAGCAATACCTGAGCGGCGCCAGCAACTCGTTTGGCCGGGCGTCGCCCAATCGCGGCTACATCTATCGCAGTGCCATCGTCGGCCCGAGCGGCCGGCTGGTGAATCCGGCCTATTGAGGAAGATGAGATGAAAGCGATCTTGAGCCTGCTGCTGCTGACCCTGCTGGCCGGTTGCAGCAACAACCGGGTGACCAACTTCACCAACCAAGAGCCGGATGATTTTCCTGTGCTGCGGGCGGTGGGTTACGCGGTGATCAACATCCAGCCGGGGCCGAGTCAGGATGAGAAGATGCTACAAGCGATCCGCGCCTCCAAGATGGATGCCTATCGCGAGCTGGCGGAATCCCTCAATGGGCAGCAAGTGACCGCCCACTCCCGTTACAAGGACCTGACCCAGGTTTCCAACGCGCTCGATGTGTCGGTCGAGGGGATAGTGCGCGGGGCCAGGGTGGTGCGCAGTTACCCCAATGGCAACACCTATGCCACCGAGATGGAACTCGATACCCGCGATCTCTACAACATCAACCAGATGGCCTACGGCTACTGATAGACAGACATGAAAAAGGCGGGGTTTCCCCGCCTTTTTTATTGCCGGTTTGCTCAGCTGCCGAGCAGCACCGGCGGGATGTCGGTCGGCTTGACGTCTTCGCTCGGGTAGCAGCCAAGCACCTTGATGTAGCGGGTGATCTTGGTCAGCTCCACCAAGGCGTCCTGCATGTCGGAGCTTTGCAGGTTGGCCGAGACATCCAGATAGAACATCTCTTCCCACGGGTTGCCCTGCACCGGACGCGACTCGAGCTTGGTCATGTTGATGTGGTGGTTGCGCAGCACCAGCAGTGCTTCGACCAGGGAGCCCGCCTGCTGGGAGGTGGACATGATCAGCGTGGTCTTGGCCGGGATCTGCGGCGCCACCTCGATGGGCTTGCGCGCCACCACGATGAAGCGGCTGTAGTTCTCTTTCTGGTTGGCGAGGTGAGTGGCCACTACCTGCAAACCGTAGAGCTCGCCGCCGGCCGCGCTGCCGATGGCGGCCACATCCGGGCTGGCCAGTTCGCGTGCCTTCATCATGGCGCTGGAGGAGGAGTCGCAGATCTCGTGGCGCACCCCCTCCAGCTTGCCGAGGTAATGGGAGCACTGCTGGAACACTTGCGGATGAGCGTAGAAGGTCTTGATCTGAGCCAGCTCGGTCGGCACGGCGCTGAGGATGCAGTGCTCGATGGGGTAGGTGAGCTCGCCGACGATGGAGAGGCTGGTGTGCTGCATCACGTCATAGACTTCGTTGATGGAGCCCGAACTGGTGTTTTCGATGGGCAGCACCCCGTAGGCGGCGCGGCCCGACTCGACGGCGTCGAGCACCTCGCGAAAGTTGTGGCAGTTAACCTCAATGACCTGATCCTTGTAGCGCGCCAGGTATTTACGGGCGGCCAGGCTTGAGTAAGAGCCGCGCGGGCCCAGGTAGGCGACGCTGGTCATCGGCTCCTGCTGGCTCGGGTTGAGCAGCCCTTGCAGGTAGGCCTGCTGGGAGAGCACCGAATCTTCGATGATGGTGTGGTAGATGCGGGTGACATAGTGGGCATCGAGCCCGAGTGGGCGTCCTTTTTGGATCAGCGCCACCAGCAACTCCTGCTCGCGCTGCTGATCACGAATGGGACGTGAATTGACCTGCTTGGCCTTGGCAACTTCGATACTGAGGGTCTTGCGGCGGGCCAGTAATCCCAGCAGTTCCTCATCCAGCTGAGTGATCTCTTCTCTTATATGCTCGAGCATTACCATTGCTTGTTCCCTGTCTTATGCCGGCCGCCGGCCGGTCGTGCTGCTTCATTACGGTCATAAAAATAGAGCCTCCGCAGGGGGAGGCTCGATTCGTCTTTGGTCTCGGTGCAAGAACGATACGCAGCCACCCTCACTGGGGCCGGGTAAAGGGGAAGAAACCAAAGAGGAATACGTTATTCATGAGTCACTCCAGATAGATGGAACGCTTAGCATTACGGAATTTAGCGCAGGGTTGCAAGTAAAAAGTAGGTTCAAGCTCATTCGGATCAAAGAAAGGGGAGGTATGGCTGGCTGGCGTGTACGATTCGTCGCATGATGGATGCCTGCATCCACGATGGGGGAAGAGTATGGCGCTGATTTTCGATCTGGGGCGCGTCATCGTCAGTTGGGATCCGGTGAGCATAGTGAGCCGGGTGCGTGGACCCCAGGGGGCCGAGGAGCTGGCGCGGCGCTTGTTTGATCATCCAGATTGGCTGGACGTGGATCGCGGCACTCTCTCACTGCACACCATGGCGCAGCGCGCCGAGGCGCGAACCCGCCTCAGTGCGGCAGATAACCTGGCCATTCTCAATGCGGTGCCCCCATCGTTAGTCCCCGATCCGGCCATGGTTGCCCTGCTCGGCGAGTTGCACGCCAGGGGTGAGCGGCTGATTGCCCTCTCCAACATGGGGCATGCCAGCATCGATTATCTGGAGCAACATGGCAACTTCTGGCATTTTTTCAGTGGCAAGGTGGTGTCGGCGCGGGTGCGCATGATGAAGCCAGAGCCCGATATCTACCGCTATCTGCTGGTGGCGCACGATCTCCAGGCCGGGGAGTGCACCTTCATCGATGACAGCCCCGCTAATGTGGCGGCTGCCGAGCGGATCGGGATGCGGGGTATCCTCTTCGAAAGTGAAGTTCAATGCCGGCAGGCCCTGAAAGAGGCGGGACTGCTGTGAGGAACAAGGAATGAGCAACAATATTATTCCGCTGCATCAGGGGCGCGATCACGCCACCCGGGAGCGTGAGAAACAACTGCTGGCGGTGATGCGGGAGCGGGGCCCCCTGCTGGTCTCTTTTTCCGGGCGTATGGAGTCTTGTTATACGGTGGAGCTGTGCCGCCAGGCCGGTGTCACCATTCAGGCCATCACGGTCGATAACCCGACCTTGCCGCGGCGGGATGTCTCCAGAGCCAAGCGTTACTGCGCCCATTACGGCATCCCACATCTGGTCGTGCAATCGGATGAGGTGCTCTACTTCTCGACCCATGGCCGTGAAAAGCACGATCCCCTCAATCCCATCGAAAAGGTGCTGCAGATCCGCAGTGAGCACCCGGAGTGGTCAAAATGGCCCCTATTGGTGCCCGGCTCCATCGATGATCTGGCCCTCTACCGGCACTTCTTTGGCGAGCCCCCCTCGACTCGTGGTGGTTGTTTGCCAAGGCCGGGATGACCACGCGCGATTTTTGTTATGGCTTTCATCAGCACCGGCTCGGCGTCTGGGGCAGCAATGAGCCGGACTGCCTGAGCCTGCGCTTCTCCAGTGATGAAGAGATCGATGGGGATCGGCTGCGCATGGTCGATTTGGCCGAGCAGATGCTCAAAGATCTCGGCATGCCCGATGCCAGGGTCTTCTTTCACACCCTCGCCGATCGCCAGACCCTGCTGTGTCGGGTGCGCCTGCCCGATAGCGAAAGGGCCATGGCGTTTGACCGCCAGCATGAGTTGATGTCGGCATTGCAGATGTGTGGCTTTGATTTGGTCACCCTGGATCTGCACCGCATCGATGACAGCCCCGAATTGGGCGTGCTGTGAAGGGCTCCCCTGTTATACTGCGCGCCCGCTTTGTGGAGAGGTGAAGACGATGTACATCCTACCTTTATTGCTGCTGGTGCCGATGCTGACGCTGGCCGCTCCGTTGACCCAGGTGACCCTGCCCGATGGCACCCAGGTGCAGCTTAACGACGATCACACCTGGGAATATCTGGTGGTCAAGCCGGCTGAGCCGGTTGCTCAGCCCTCTGCGACCGGGAGCCCATCGGTTGCTGCTGCGCCTGTGTTGACCGAGCAAGCGAAGGCGCATCCCGAGCTGCTGGGGCAGGCGACCCGCGACGGTATCCGCCTCGCGCTGGACAAGGTGACCGGGAGTGACACGCTGGCGCTCTCTTTTACCGCGACCAATCTGGGTGATCGCAGCGCCATTCAGGTCAGTGGTTGGATCACCTTGTTCAGCCAGGATGGCCGCCAGTGGGCGCGTGAGCCGGCGCGTTTTTGGATTGCAGAGACGCGCATGCCTGAGACCTACCTGCGCAAAGGGGAGTCCCGTGCGACCCGCCTTGTCGAGCTGGCTCGCCCGGCCGGCCTGACCGGCACTCCGCTGGTACGAGTAGAGATCGGTGAGGTGGTGTTCCGCTAATCGGTGTTGCCCTTTAATCTGGTGGGGCGCAGCATCACGGCGTTCGACGCGGCGGCCCCCCCGTGGCCTTAGTTGAGCGAGAGCGTCGGCTGCACCTGTCGCCACAGGGGTTATCACCGGATCGGGCGTGATGTCGCGTACCGGATTAAGGCTCACTGTCTGCATCTAGCCCATGGCCCAGCCATGGGCTTTTTTGTTTGCCGCAGGAAAAGTTGTACAGCTTTCATTTTCTTGTACAAGTGCTATAACAATTATCAGTTGTACAAGGAGGATGGCTATGTACAAGATTAAGGTCGGGATCAGCGCCTGCCTGCTGGGCGCACCGGTTCGCTATGACGGTGGCCACAAGCGCTCGGTATTTTGCGAGCGGGAGCTGGCCGAGCACTTCGACTTCCACCCGGTCTGCCCCGAGATGGCGATCGGGCTGGGGGCGCCGCGCCCCACCATTCGGTTGGTCAGGCGCGATGGTCAGTTGCGCGCCGAGGCAAGCAACGGCGCCTTTGATGTGACCGATCAGCTCATCGCCTTTAGCGAGCAGAAGGTGCGCGAGCTTCACTTCATCTCGGGCTACATCCTCTGCGCCAAATCGCCGAGCTGCGGCATGGAGCGGGTCAAGGTCTATGGTGGCGCGCAAGGGGCGGCCAAGGAGGGGGTGGGGTTCTATGCCCGCGCCCTGATGGAGGCCCACCCCCTGCTGCCGGTGGAGGAGGAGGGGCGCCTCAATGACCCCATACTGCGCGAGAACTTCGTGCTGCGGGTGTTTGCCTACCACGACTGGCAGCAGTTAATGGGGGGCGGGCTCAGCGCGGCGCGCCTCATCGCCTTCCACTCCCGCTACAAATACCTAGTGCTCTCCCACGATCCCGAGGCCTACCGCGCCCTCGGGCGGCTGCTCGGCAGCCTCAAGGAGCGCGCCTTGGCAACGGTGGCCGATGAGTACATCCAGGGCCTGATGGCGGCGCTCACCCGGCGCGCCAATCGCAAGGGGCACAGCAATGTGCTGCAGCACCTGCAGGGCTACTTCAAGCGCAGGCTCACGGTGGGGCAACGGCAGGAGCTGGCCGAGACCATCCACAAGTATCGGGTCGGCCTGCTGCCGCTGCTGGTGCCGCTCACCCTCATTCGCCACTACCTGCGCGAACACCCCAACCCCTATCTGGAGCAGCAGGTCTATCTGAACCCGCACCCGGAGACCCTGAAATTGAGGTACAGCCTGTGAGCGAGCCCCTTCTCTATCCCATCCGCGAAGTGGCCCGCCTGACCGGGGTCAACCCGGTCACCCTGCGTGCCTGGCAGCGCCGCTATGGCCTGGTGGAGCCGGCCCGCACCGACAAGGGGCACCGCCTCTATAGCGAGCAGGACATCGCCCTCATTCGCCGTATCTTGGCCTGGCTGGAGCTGGGGGTCAGCATCGGCCAGGTGCGCTCCCTGCTCGAGCAGGAGACGCCGCCCGATGCGTTGGCGGGGGATCACTGGCAGGCTCGGGTGGAGGCGCTCGATGCGGCCCTGCTGGCGCTCAACCAGCGCCGTCTCGAGTCCCTGCTCGGCGAGCTGACCGCCAGCTACCCCTTACCCCTGCTGCGCCGTCAGGTGCTGGGCCCCTGGCTGGCGCGGCTGGCACAGCATCAGGCGCGACCCGACGGGGCCGCCCTGCACGCCTTCGCCCTGCATTTTCTCGAGATCTATTTTGCCCGCCGCTTGATTGCCCAGGACAAGGGATTGCCGCTCACCCTGGCCGGAGCCGGCCGCCTGCCGCCCCTCGAGTTGGCGCTCGCGGCCATGGCGGCCCGCGAGGCAGGCTTTAGCGTGACCGTGCTGCCACAGCTTTCGGTGCGCGAGGCGCGCCTGCTGGCGCCACGTCTGAGCGGCCCGTTGCTGGTGCTGGTGGGGGCGGGGCTGAGCGGGGA
>NZ_CDBY01000028.1:0-2559 GCF_000820125.1 Aeromonas simiae
ATAGATATCCTTAAATTAAAGGGTAAGCGGATTAAATGGTTGATCTTACCTTTGCATGAGAGTGAGACAGACCGGCATCTCATCGGATTATCTGGTTGATGCTTCACCTACTGCTGGTGCATGTTTCCTTCGCTAATTCCAGCAAGAACCCCACACGCCTCAACTTCCCGGTCATCGTTGCAACTCGCTCTCAGTGAAACGAGTTGTTTCTCAAGCGCTTGCAGAGCGGTTATCTGCGACCGCACATGAGAGATGTGATCATCGAGCAAGGCGTTGACGGCGGTACAAGGCTGATGAGGGTCGTCCTGATAGCTCTGTAGTTCGTGAATCTCAGCCAGTGACAGGCCCAGGATTCTGCAGCGACGGATGAAGGCCAGCCCCTCACCATGCTTCTCGGTATAGACACGGTAACCGTTGTCCTGCCGATCAGGCGGCGGCAACAAGCCCTGCTGTTCATAGAAGCGGATCGTCTGTGTTTCGACCCCTACCAACTGCGCCAACTGACCAATGCGCATCAGCCTCCTCCCCAACGGATTCTTTACTCTATTGACCTTATAGTAGCTTTATAGTTTTAAATGGTACCACAACATTGTTCAAGTGGAGTCGTATCATGAGCAAATCCTGTGGTGGCGCCTGTGGCGGTGATGCAACGTCCGCAGCGGATACCGATATACAGGCCTCCTCCGAGGCGCCAGGGAGATGGGTCAGTGTTTATGCCGTGCCGAAGATGGACTGTCCATCAGAAGAACGAATGATTCGCCTAGCCCTGAACGGCTTTGAGGAGATTCGGGCGCTGTCCTTCGACTTGTCGAACCGCCGGCTGAAGGTCGTGCATGACGGCGAGGTCGAGCCCGTCACCTCGAAACTGAAGACCTTGGGGCTAGGCGCCTCGCTTCAGGAAACCGTCGCTGCAAATCCGGAGACCATCAAGGCCGCCGAGTTTTCGGCAGCTTCTGCTAAGCAAGAATCCGGGACCCTGCGCTGGTTGCTCGGCATCAATGCACTTCTGTTCGTGGTGGAAATGACTGCCGGTCTGATCGCCCGGTCCACCGGCCTGATTGGAGAATCCCTGGACAATTTTGCCGATGCGGCGGTGTACGGGCTTGCCCTTTATGCGGTTGGACATAGCGTGAAAATGCAGGTACGTGCCGCGCATCTTGCTGGTGTACTGCAACTGATCTTGGCTGTGGGCGTGCTCGTAGAGGTGGTGAGACGCTTTGTATTCGGTAGTGAGCCTGAATCGCTGGTGATGATGGCTATCGCATTCGTCGCATTGATTGCCAATACCAGTTGTCTGCTGCTCATATCCAAACATCGGGAAGGCGGGGCGCACATGAAGGCAAGCTGGATATTCTCGGCCAACGACGTGGTGATCAACCTGGGGGTCATCACCGCCGGCGCCCTGGTCGCGTGGACCGGTTCCAATTATCCGGATCTGATTATCGGCACCATCGCGGGGGGCATTGTACTTAACGGTGCCAGACGCATTTTGGCGTTGAAGGGTTAAATAATGCTCATTATTGGCAAAAAGCTCTCGCCGTATGCCCTATTGTCCATATCGGGCCTGCTGGCAGCGTCTGATCAGGCTGTAAAGTGGCTGGTGCAGCAATCAATGGCCTATGGCGAGTATGTTTCGGTGACCCCGTTCTTTAACTGGGTGCACCTATGGAACACCGGTGCCGCATTCAGTCTTTTTGCGAATGGTGGAGGCTGGCAGCGCTACTTTTTTATCGGAATCGCGGTAGTGGTCTCGATTTTTCTGATCAAGCATCCAGACGATTTGGACTCGGATTTATACCTGTTACGACAGTTAATCGATGACGAGATAGACCGTTACCAATTAGAAAAACGGTATATCACTAAATCAGGTAATACCATTGTGTGGTTGATCAGCGTTCACTCAAGCCTGAAATGAACTGGACGGTGGCGGGATAATCGCTGCTGCCCTGCTTCAACGCGCAACGCAAACCCTGGCTCACGTACACTCAGTTCCCCCGAGATTGCCGAAAATAATGTCAATCTATTAACCCGTTCATGTTTCGACACCATGAACGGGCCTATCTGTGCTACCGAATCTCTTATCTCACTAGAGATACAGATGACGAGGCTGGAATGGTCAAATGCGCAGGTAGAAACGCGGGTAGAAGCGCGGGTAGAACCCAAACCCAAGACACCGGAGCTGGTACTGGCTCTGTTGTCGACGGAGCCTGATTTGACGCTAAAAGAGGTGGCACTTCGGCTTGATAAAGCAACCAGTACCATAGAGCGGGCCGCCTCTGGTCTGGTCAAAGCCGGTCGCTTACGTTTTGTCGGGCCGCGCAAGCGTGGTCGGTGGGAGCTGTTGTGATGAAAGAGACAGGCAACGAATTCCCAACTCTCAGTGCTTGAATCTCCTTTGGCGCCATCTTTGTGTTTTGCTCGCGGTAAACGCTGGGCTTCGCAGGCTCAGCACCAGCCTACAACGGTTTTTGCCGGATGCATGGCTGTCCTTTGGTGATCTCGGATGCTCATTAAAAAACATCAACAAAATCAGATAGATATAAAATACCTAATAAAATC
>NZ_CDBY01000028.1:2934-6804 GCF_000820125.1 Aeromonas simiae
TTTTATTGCTGTTTCACTGGCGCTGTGGCTTGGGCAGGCGCTGGGCGGCGTCTGGGGTTATCAAGGCGGGGGGACGCCGGTGGGGGGTGTGGTTAGAGGGGCTGGGCTGGTGGTGTAGTGTTGCTGGCGCAGCGCCTCCAGTTGGGTGAGGGTGTGCTCTATATCGGGGTGGCTGGCAAATCGGGCCATGATGGGGGTGGCGGCCCGGTCAAAGTCCGGCGGCACATCCCGATCGAAGTATTGGGCAAAACCGGCGGCGCCCTGCAGCACCTGCTTGCTGGCCGCTTGAATGGCGGAGAGCTGTTGCTGGCTTTGCCGGTGGGGGGAGAAGGTGCCGAGCTGGTGATTGAGCCGGAGCTGCACCTCGGGGCGGCCCAGATAGGCCAGCAGGAGCTTGACCTCCATCATGCGCGGATTGGCGCGGGCCGGTAGCACGAAGAGATCCAGCGGGGCATCTTCATAGCGCGGCATATCGGCGCGCAGGGTGGGAAAGGGCAGGGTCTGGATGTCGTCAATGCGCTGCTTGGGGATGGTAAAACTGCCCATCAGTGTCATGGCCCCCTTGCCGTAGTAGAGGTAGGGGATGCTGTCGTTCCAATCCAGCCGGATCATGTTGTCATTGAAGCAGCGGGCCGCGATCAGTTGCTGCCAATGACTGAATACCTGCCGGATGCGCGGATCCCGGTAATCTACTTCTCCTCGTGTCACCTGCTGGTGAAAGGCCAAGCCGTTGAGCCGCAGGTTCAGATAGTCAAACCAGGCCAGGGCTGGCCAGCTTTCTTTTGTGCCCAACATCAGCGGCACTATCCCCTTGTTGCGTAACAGGGGGCAGCTTTGCAGCAGTTGTGCCCAGGTGGTCGGTGGGGTGAGCCCGGCGCGTTGCAGGGTGCTTTTGGAGTAGAAGAGGCCCCAGTGGTAGTAGCTGTAGGGCAGGGCGTAGGTGTGTCCCTGCCAGGAGACGGCGGCCTGCATGGCCTTGCCGAAACTGGTTTGCCAGTCCTGCTGTTGCCACAGTTCATCCATGGGTCTCAAGGCGCCTTGACGGACATAGGCCAGCAGGCGCTCCCCGCCTTGCCAGTTGAGCAGATCCGGTGAGGTATCCGCCTCCAGCCAGCGAGGAAAGCGGGCCTTGTACTCGCGGTCTGTGTAGGTCCGCAGTTGTACCCGGATACCGGTTTCGGTGTGGAAATCCCGTAGCACGGCCACAAAATTATCCCGCTTCTGTTTGTTGCCATGCATCACGGCCAGCTCCAGCGCCCCACTCTGGCAAAAGGGGAAACTGCAAACCAGTAGAGCTAACGCCCTTATCAACTGCCTGGACATGGTAGTGATCCGAAGAAGGCCAAACATTGAGTCTAGCACACGGATTTTCGCTGTGTTGGGTAAGCGCCCTTGAATCGGCATCTTTTTTTCCCAAAATCAGCTCGTCACACTTGAAATCCATTACCTCTTCGCTGGATTTTCACTATGACCACTCAAGAACGTGCTGATTTTTGGCAGCAGCAGATCACTGCCTGGCTTGACTCCGGCCTCTCCGGCCACGCCTTTTGCAAAAGCCAGGCACTGGTCTATCACCAGTTTGCTTACTGGCGTAAAAAGCTCGAACAGCCTGTAGACTCGGACTCTCTTCCTGGCTTTGTCAGAGTAGCCATGCCTGCTCCTGTCGGGACCGAAGTTGGCTTGACGCTCACCTTACCCAACGGGATCACTCTCTCCGGGTTACATCCGGGCAATATCGATTTGCTCGGCGCTATCATGAGGCAGTTGTAATGCGCCCTCGTTACTTGCGTCCGGCACTGACCATGCCGCAGATCTACCTCTATCGGGCTCCTATCGATTTTCGTAAACAGGCCCACGGCCTGGCGGCGCTGGTCGAGCAGCAACTGGGGCACAACCCATTCACCGGTGCCCTCAATGCCTTTACCAATCGCCGCCGCAACAAGATCAAGTGTCTGATGTGGGAGGACAACGGCTTTGTGCTCTATTACAAGGCGCTGGCCGAGGAGAAATTCAAGTGGCCATCGTCTGCCGATGAGCTACTCTCCCTCTCTTCCGAGCAGATAAACTGGTTGCTCGATGGCTACGATATCTCCTTGATGCAGGGCCATAAAACACTGCATTATGAGACGCTTTAATACCGCCAACCTCGTGCTTTACCGCCTTGTTTTTGTTATAATTTCCTCATGAAAATGACGCTGAAAAACCTCACCCCATCACCTGATCTCAGTGATCCTTGAAAATCGTCATAAAGGAGAAGCCATCGCTTACAGTCTTATCCTCGGTGGCGCCATGGGCAACCTGATTGACCGGGTCTTTCGCGGCTATGTTGTGGATTCCTTTGATTTCTATTGGCGAGACTGGCATTGGCCGGCCTTCAACCTGGCTGATATTGCAATTGTCCTCGGTGCCTTACTTTTCGTTTCCAGCAGCTTGTTGGGTAAAAAAGCAAACACCAATGCCGAGCCGGATGGATCTGACTGACACCTACGCCTATACAACACCATGACCGAACTTCCCGACAACATCCTTCACCTGCCGCAATACCAAGTACTGGGCTGCAAATCAACCGACGACGAAATGCACTTCCAGGTGGACGTGCCCGATCCCATCGCCTGCGAGGAATGCGGCGTGCAGGGTGAGTTCGTACGGTTCGGCAAGCGTGACGTTCCCTATCGTGATCTGCCCATCCACGGCAAGCGGGTCACTCTCTGGGTGGTCCGCCGCCGATACACCTGCCGGGCCTGCAAGACAACATTCAGGCCCCAGCTACCGGAGATGGTGGACGGATTCCGTATGACACTGCGGCTGCATGAGTACGTGGAGAAGGAATCCTTCAACCACCCCTACACCTTTGTGGCGGCACAGACCGGCCTGGACGAGAAGACGGTGCGCGACATCTTCAACGCCCGCGCCGAGTTCCTGGGGCGCTGGCACCGCTTCGAGACGCCCCGCATCCTGGGCATTGACGAGCTATACCTGAACAAGCGCTACCGCTGCATTCTGACCAACATTGAGGAGCGAACCCTGCTCGACCTGCTGGCCACCCGCCGCCAGAACGTGGTGACCAACTACCTGATGAAGCTGAAAGACCGGCAGAAGGTCGAGATCGTCAGCATGGACATGTGGAACCCCTACCGGGCAGCGGTCAAGGCTGTGCTGCCCCAGGCCCGTATCGTGGTCGATAAGTTCCATGTGGTGCGCATGGCCAACGATGCCCTAGAGAGAGTGCGCAAGGGCCTCAGAAAGGAGCTGAAACCGTCCCAGAGCCGGACTCTCAAGGGAGACCGGAAAATCCTGCTGAAACGCGCTCACGAAGTCTCAGACCGGGAGCGCCTCATCATGGAGACCTGGACAGGCGCGTTCCCGCAACTGCTGGCCGCCTACGAGCACAAGGAGCGCTTCTACGGCATCTGGGACGCCACCACACGGCTCCAGGCAGAAGCCGCCCTGGACGAGTGGATAGCCACCATCCCGAAGGGCCAAAAGGAAGTCTGGAGCGATCTGGTCAGGGCAGTGGGAAACTGGCGCGAAGAGACCATGACCTACTTCGAGACGGACATGCCCGTCACCAACGCTTACACGGAGTCCATCAACCGACTGGCCAAGGACAAGAACCGTGAAGGGCGCGGTTACTCCTTCGAGGTGATGCGGGCACGAATGCTCTACACCACGAAGCACAAGAAGAAGGCACCGACTGCGAAGGTCTCTCCTTTCTACAAGAAAACCATCGGTTACGGACTGCCGGACTTCGCAGAGGAACTCAACTACGGAGTCGATCTATCAACCATCTGAGGGTGGTATCAGATTGATGGGGTGAAGGTGCCCCATCAACCATTAAATCCGTATACCCAAATTAAATACGCAGGGATT
>NZ_CDBY01000029.1:0-394 GCF_000820125.1 Aeromonas simiae
GGGAAGGGGCGGGGGGGATGGGAGAGTGTCGGCCAGTCTCGGGGCTTGTTCGGAGTGCTGGCCGTTGGCCTGCCTTTCTGAAAAACCGCTTTTGCGGCCTTTGGGTGCCAACTGCTGTTTGTCCAGGCTGAGGCGGTGGGGCTGCGTGCGCGGCTTGTCCGCGCTTGGTGAACGGCTGGCCGCTTGCGGCCACATTTTCAGCCGGAGGGGGAGCCGCCCGAAGGGTGGGGGAACCCCGCAGGGGTGCCCCGGCCTTTAGGCCGCTTTCAGCGTCGATTTTGCGTGGTGGCTTGAGTTATCCACCGATAGGCGCAGCCAATTATCGGTAAATATTTATAGGTTAAAACATTAAAGGCATAACCGTACCGGTTTAGGGGGGGGGCGATTCAGCGTG
>NZ_CDBY01000029.1:615-13340 GCF_000820125.1 Aeromonas simiae
GGGGGGGCGATTCAGCGTGGATAACTTGCTTCATCCACAGGGTTTATCCCCACCCCGGCCCCTCAGCCCTTGTATGCGATGGGGGGGGGCGACCCCAGCAGCAGCACGCCGCCCGTGACGGGCTTGACCTTGGCCTGCGGATAGACGGCTAACACCTTCTTGATCGCGGGCACAAACTCCTTTTTGAAGTCCTTGTCGGGGTCTTTCCCCTTGTACTCCTGCGCGAACTGTTCGCGGATGGCCTTCCAGTGAAGGGTGACGCCTCGCCCCTCAATGCGATGTAGCCGGTGGGCAAGCCATGTGTACACGTCCAAAGCCAGCGCGGAATCAGACAAGGCCATGAGGGCGCGGTTATCGAGCGGGACGGCGTTCTCTACCAGTGAGTTGAAGTAACCATCAGACAACACCAACAGGCCCGGCCAAAGCGCCTGCTGGCCCGTTTCCCTGTTCGCCAGCCAAGCGTCGAACTGCTCCACCGGCTGCCCGTTGAACGTGCGACCCTTGAAGCCTAGTTGCAGGCGGCAGGCTGCAAGGGCGTGCATCTGCTTCCGCAGAGTGGTGAACGATCCGCGCACCCCGCCAGTGGTGGGCTTACCCAACAGTCGCAGAAACTCGCTTGCGCTGCTGCCGATGGCAATTTCGCGGTCTTTGGTTCGCACGGCCTGCGTGGAGATCCACGCCAGCGCCAAGCGTGGCAAAGGGCCATAGGGGACGGGCTGCTGCACAGGCCCCTTGCCCTCATCCAGCCACCCCGCCTGCACGTTGATCCAAGCTGCGCCGGATTGGCGCATGAACTCGCGGCCATCGAATTTGGAGCGCGGCAGGCCGACTTGGCACAGCACCGAATGGGTAAAGGCCATGTCCTCACCATCGGGCGGCGTGCTCATGATCTCCGCCGATGCCTCAATCAGCTTGAGGTCGGATTGTGTCAGGATGCCCGGCTGTTTGCGCTTGGGTGTCGCCTTGGGCTTTTCGGTAGTGACGGCAACAGACACACCGGCGGCAAGCTGGGCCATGACGCGCTGCCGCTCGGCCTGCGCCTTCTCGCGCTTCGCGGTGGCTTCGTCGATCTGCGCCCGGACTCCCGCAACCTGTGGGCTATCGACACCGTGCTCTATGGCTACGCTGGCAAGCGACCGGCGCAACTCAATGAGAGCTTCATCAAGCTGGGCGATGAGAACATCGAACGCTGATACCCAAATCTCTTGATCGTTGGCGGCCATAGCCCCCTCCCCTCTTTATCGTTCCTCGCCCTCGATGCGTAGCCCGCTCTGGAGCATCTGCATCACTGCCAGATTGATGACAGCCGCCCGGCTCTGCCCAATCTGGCCAGCCAGTTCATCGACACGATCCAGCAGCGGCTCGGCAATGGTCAGCGTGATTTGCACCTTGCGACCCTTGCGCACCCGGCGCGGAGCTTCCGGGGTGGCTGCGGCAGCATCCGGCGCACCGGAAATGAAGGCATCCGCCGCCGCTGCGGTAGCGTCTTGCGCGGGCTTCGTCGGTTTCTTTGTAATCGCCATTGAATCTATCTCCACACTTAAAGCATATTGATTTGATATTAAAACAATGCGCTGATAAGTGCATCAAGTTCCGCGCTTGCTTTGCCGTCTTGCGGCTTGATTTCAAGCACACACTGCCCCGCCCCTGCGGCGTTGGAAAACGCCTTGCGGCGGCGTAGCGGGGTCGGCAGGTACTCGAACTGGGGCACCTCGGCCACGGCGGCGGCGGCCTCGGCGTTGTCGGTGGAGTGCTCGCCCGGATCGGCGCAGTTGAGGACAGCAAAGCAGCGCAAACCGTCGCGCACACTGCGGGCCTCATCGACCAGCGCCGCAATGTCGTTGAGCGCCCACACGTCATAGCTGCGCGGCTGGAACGGCACCAGCAGCACGTCAGACAGCACGAGGGCTGCGCGTAGCGCGGTCGAGTCGCGCCCGCCTGCGTCGATCACCACGTCATCGAACTTGGCCGCTTGCTGCTGCACCTGTGCCCGCAGGGTCGGGCCGTCCGGGTAGGTCGCGCAGGCAATGCCCGGCGTGTGCCCGGCCTCGGCACGAATGCTGATTGCTGTCTGCGCGGTGCCCTGACGATCACCGTCGATCAGCCACACATCACGCCCGGCCAATGCGCGGGCGATTGCCAGATTCACGGCAATGGTGGTTTTCCCCACGCCGCCCTTTGTGTTTCCAACGGTGATAATCATCGCCTTGTCACCTCAACTTAATATTAAAAACAGTTGCTATTGTAGTGAAAAAAGGATGCTTGTCAATGCTTGCCGCAGGCATAAAAAACCCCGCACGCAGCGGGGTTCGGTGGCAGGGCAGGGGAGGGCTTAGGCGATCTGGTGGATCTCGTTGTCGTTTTCAGAAGGCGACTGCACGAAATATCAGGAGTCGGCTGCACTGCCAGAACTGGCCGCCTGCAAGGCAGCGTAGAGAGCGGTTTTTCCTACCTTGAGGCGTGCGGCGGCCTCGCGGACATTCAAGCCGTTGGCGACAAGCTCCCGCGCTCGTTGCAACTTGTCGGCAGTGACAACCGGCTTGCGTCCGCCTTTGCGCCCGCGTGCGGCGGCAGCGGTCAACCCGGCCTTGGTGCGCTCGCGGATCAGGTCGCGCTCGAACTGGCCCAGCGCACCGAACACATGGAAGATGAGCCGTCCGCCCGGCGTGGTGGTGTCGATGTTTTCAGTCAACGAGCGGAAGCCGACGCCCCGTGCTTCCAGCTTGCCGACCGTCTCAATCAGGTGCGGCAGGGAGCGGCCAAGCCGATCCAGCCGCCAGACGACCAGCACATCGCCATCGCGCAGATAAGCCAGCGCATCGGCCAAGCCGGGCCGGTCTGCCTTGGCCCCGGATGCCGTGTCCTCGAAAACCCGTTCGCAGCCTGCATTGCGCAGCGCATCCGTCTGCAAGGCGGTGTCCTGTTCCGCCGTCGATACCCGCGCATAGCCGATGAGTGCCATTTCCGCCCATTTGTCCGTTATACCGTCCGCCTATCTTATTGTCCGTCATCCCGTTGCGCAAGATGTTTTCGGACAGGCGTCCGGTTTGGCCGCCTAATGATCGTTTGGCGGACAAGGCGACTGGCATCAGCCGAACAGCTCGCTATGGGAGCCAAGCCGCGCCAGTCGCAGGGTGTCGGCGTCGGACTTGCGGTAGATCAGCAGCAGGTCGGGCTTGATGTGGCATTCGCGGTAGCCCGCCCAATCGCCGGAAAGATCGTGGTCGCGGTATCGCACATCCAGGGGCTGATCGGTCGCCAGCGCGACCAGAACCGGCTTGAGGTCATCATTCGTGCAGCGGACTCCTGATACTGTTCGTTCAATAGACGACTGCACAACAGCCTTCAAACCGCGTTGTCTGGTGCAGTCGTCTTCTGAAAATGACACAAAAACTGTCGTTTTCAGAAGACGGCTGCACTGAACGTCAGAAGCCGACTGCACTATAGCAGCGGAGGGGTTGGATCCATCAGGCAACGACGGGCTGCTGCCGGCCATCAGCGGACGCAGGGAGGACTTTCCGCAACCGGCCGTTCGATGCGGCACCGATGGCCTTCGCGCAGGGGTAGTGAATCCGCCAGGATTGACTTGCGCTGCCCTACCTCTCACTAGTGAGGGGCGGCAGCGCATCAAGCGGTGAGCGCACTCCGGCACCGCCAACTTTCAGCACATGCGTGTAAATCATCGTCGTAGAGACGTCGGAATGGCCGAGCAGATCCTGCACGGTTCGAATGTCGTAACCGCTGCGGAGCAAGGCCGTCGCGAACGAGTGGCGGAGGGTGTGCGGTGTGGCGGGCTTCGTGATGCCTGCTTGTTCTACGGCACGTTTGAAGGCGCGCTGAAAGGTCTGGTCATACATGTGATGGCGACGCACGACACCGCTCCGTGGATCGGTCGAATGCGTGTGCTGCGCAAAAACCCAGAACCACGGCCAGGAATGCCCGGCGCGCGGATACTTCCGCTCAAGGGCGTCGGGAAGCGCAACGCCGCTGCGGCCCTCGGCCTGGTCCTTCAGCCACCATGCCCGTGCACGCGACAGCTGCTCGCGCAGGCTGGGTGCCAAGCTCTCGGGTAACATCAAGGCCCGATCCTTGGAGCCCTTGCCCTCCCGCACGATGATCGTGCCGTGATCGAAATCCAGATCCTTGACCCGCAGTTGCAAACCCTCACTGATCCGCATGCCCGTTCCATACAGAAGCTGGGCGAACAAACGATGCTCGCCTTCCAGAAAACCGAGGATGCGAACCACTTCATCCGGGGTCAGCACCACCGGCAAGCGCCGCGACGGCCGAGGTCTTCCGATCTCCTGAAGCCAGGGCAGATCCGTGCACAGCACCTTGCCGTAGAAGAACAGCAAGGCCGCCAATGCCTGACGATGCGTGGAGACCGAAACCTTGCGCTCGTTCGCCAGCCAGGACAGAAATGCCTCGACTTCGCTGCTGCCCAAGGTTGCCGGGTGACGCACACCGTGGAAACGGATGAAGGCACGAACCCAGTGGACATAAGCCTGTTCGGTTCGTAAGCTGTAATGCAAGTAGCGTATGCGCTCACGCAACTGGTCCAGAACCTTGACCGAACGCAGCGGTGGTAACGGCGCAGTGGCGGTTTTCATGGCTTGTTATGACTGTTTTTTTGTACAGTCTATGCCTCGGGCATCCAAGCAGCAAGCGCGTTACGCCGTGGGTCGATGTTTGATGTTATGGAGCAGCAACGATGTTACGCAGCAGGGCAGTCGCCCTAAAACAAAGTTGGGCGCACAATAAGGCTCCTCGCAGAGTTGCTTGAAAGTTGTTACGATTCAAATTCAATCATGAGATAGTCAGCAGATGAGCACTTCCAAGAACGCAGACAAGTAAGCCGCAGCAACCTTCATTTTTCGGTTGTTGCGGCGTTCTCATGAATCCTTTTGCTCTACGGGAGCGCCGCCAAATCCTTTGTTCAAGGAGATGGTTTCGTGCGCTCAAAAAACTTTAGTTGGCGGTACTCCCTTGCCGCCACGGTGTTGTTGTTATCACCGTTCGATTTATTGGCATCACTCGGCATGGACATGTACTTGCCAGCAGTGCCGTTTATGCCAAACGCGCTTGGTACGACAGCGAGCACAATTCAGCTTACGCTGACAACGTACTTGGTCATGATTGGTGCCGGTCAGCTCTTGTTTGGACCGCTATCGGACCGACTGGGGCGCCGCCCCGTTCTACTGGGAGGTGGCCTCGCCTACGTTGTGGCGTCAATGGGCCTCGCTCTTACGTCATCGGCTGAAGTCTTTCTGGGGCTTCGGATTCTTCAGGCTTGTGGTGCCTCGGCGTGCCTTGTTTCCACATTTGCAACAGTACGTGACATTTACGCAGGTCGCGAGGAAAGTAATGTCATTTACGGCATACTCGGATCCATGCTGGCCATGGTCCCGGCGGTAGGCCCATTGCTCGGAGCGCTCGTCGACATGTGGCTTGGGTGGCGGGCTATCTTTGCGTTTCTAGGTTTGGGCATGATCGCTGCATCTGCAGCAGCGTGGCGATTCTGGCCTGAAACCCGGGTGCAACGAGTTGCGGGCTTGCAATGGTCGCAGCTGCTACTCCCCGTTAAGTGCCTGAACTTCTGGTTGTACACGTTGTGTTACGCCGCTGGAATGGGTAGCTTCTTCGTCTTTTTCTCCATTGCGCCCGGACTAATGATGGGCAGGCAAGGTGTGTCTCAGCTTGGCTTCAGCCTGCTGTTCGCCACAGTGGCAATTGCCATGGTGTTTACGGCTCGTTTTATGGGGCGTGTGATACCCAAGTGGGGCAGCCCAAGTGTCTTGCGAATGGGAATGGGATGCCTGATAGCTGGAGCAGTATTGCTTGCCATCACCGAAATATGGGCTTCGCAGTCCGTGTTAGGCTTTATTGCTCCAATGTGGCTAGTGGGTATTGGTGTCGCCACAGCGGTATCTGTGTCGCCCAATGGCGCTCTTCGAGGATTCGACCATGTTGCTGGAACGGTCACGGCAGTCTACTTCTGCTTGGGCGGTGTACTGCTAGGAAGCATCGGAACGTTGATCATTTCGCTGTTGCCGCGCAACACGGCTTGGCCGGTTGTCGTGTACTGTTTGACCCTTGCAACAGTCGTGCTCGGTCTGTCTTGTGTTTCCCGAGTGAAGGGCTCTCGCGGCCAGGGGGAGCATGATGTGGTCGCGCTACAAAGTGCGGAAAGTACATCAAATCCCAATCGTTGAGAGAATGTGGCAAGCTATCGCCCAACAAATCGCTGCAGCCGACCCAAAACCGCTACGCGGTTTCGGTCGGCTGAGCTCAGGCGTTAGGCCTCGCCGAAGCGAAAGATCGCTACTTGAAGTGTTGACGCCTTTGTTTTAAAGTTTCGCGTCTATCTTTCTGATTTTGTTAAAAAATCAGACTTTGATTAATCATGTTAGACGTCAGAGGTATTTTGACTTAAACGCCTCTGAGGTCGAATTAACGTTAGCCACCAAGAAGGTGCCATGAAAACATTTGCCGCATATGTAATTATCGCGTGTCTTTCGAGTACGGCATTAGCTGGTTCAATTACAGAAAATACGTCTTGGAACAAAGAGTTCTCTGCCGAAGCCGTCAATGGTGTCTTCGTGCTTTGTAAAAGTAGCAGTAAATCCTGCGCTACCAATGACTTAGCTCGTGCATCAAAGGAATATCTTCCAGCATCAACATTTAAGATCCCCAACGCAATTATCGGCCTAGAAACTGGTGTCATAAAGAATGAGCATCAGGTTTTCAAATGGGACGGAAAGCCAAGAGCCATGAAGCAATGGGAAAGAGACTTGACCTTAAGAGGGGCAATACAAGTTTCAGCTGTTCCCGTATTTCAACAAATCGCCAGAGAAGTTGGCGAAGTAAGAATGCAGAAATACCTTAAAAAATTTTCCTATGGCAACCAGAATATCAGTGGTGGCATTGACAAATTCTGGTTGGAAGGCCAGCTTAGAATTTCCGCAGTTAATCAAGTGGAGTTTCTAGAGTCTCTATATTTAAATAAATTGTCAGCATCTAAAGAAAACCAGCTAATAGTAAAAGAGGCTTTGGTAACGGAGGCGGCACCTGAATATCTAGTGCATTCAAAAACTGGTTTTTCTGGTGTGGGAACTGAGTCAAATCCTGGTGTCGCATGGTGGGTTGGGTGGGTTGAGAAGGAGACAGAGGTTTACTTTTTCGCCTTTAACATGGATATAGACAACGAAAGTAAGTTGCCGCTAAGAAAATCCATTCCCACCAAAATCATGGAAAGTGAGGGCATCATTGGTGGCTAAAACAAAGTTAAACATCATGAGGGAAGTGGTGATCGCCGAAGTATCGACTCAACTATCAGAGGTAGTTGGCGTCATCGAGCGCCATCTCGAACCGACGTTGCTGGCCGTACATTTGTACGGCTCCGCAGTGGATGGCGGCCTGAAGCCACACAGTGATATTGATTTGCTGGTTACGGTGACCGTAAGGCTTGATGAAACAACGCGGCGAGCTTTGATCAACGACCTTTTGGAAACTTCGGCTTCCCCTGGAGAGAGCGAGATTCTCCGCGCTGTAGAAGTCACCATTGTTGTGCACGACGACATCATTCCGTGGCGTTATCCAGCTAAGCGCGAACTGCAATTTGGAGAATGGCAGCGCAATGACATTCTTGCAGGTATCTTCGAGCCAGCCACGATCGACATTGATCTGGCTATCTTGCTGACAAAAGCAAGAGAACATAGCGTTGCCTTGGTAGGTCCAGCGGCGGAGGAACTCTTTGATCCGGTTCCTGAACAGGATCTATTTGAGGCGCTAAATGAAACCTTAACGCTATGGAACTCGCCGCCCGACTGGGCTGGCGATGAGCGAAATGTAGTGCTTACGTTGTCCCGCATTTGGTACAGCGCAGTAACCGGCAAAATCGCGCCGAAGGATGTCGCTGCCGACTGGGCAATGGAGCGCCTGCCGGCCCAGTATCAGCCCGTCATACTTGAAGCTAGACAGGCTTATCTTGGACAAGAAGAAGATCGCTTGGCCTCGCGCGCAGATCAGTTGGAAGAATTTGTTCACTACGTGAAAGGCGAGATCACCAAGGTAGTCGGCAAATAATGTCTAACAATTCGTTCAAGCCGACGCCGCTTCGCGGCGCGGCTTAACTCAAGCGTTAGATGCACTAAGCACATAATTGCTCACAGCCAAACTATCAGGTCAAGTCTGCTTTTATTATTTTTAAGCGTGCATAATAAGCCCTACACAAATTGGGAGATATATCATGAAAGGCTGGCTTTTTCTTGTTATCGCAATAGTTGGCGAAGTAATCGCAACATCCGCATTAAAATCTAGCGAGGGCTTTACTAAGCTTGCCCCTTCCGCCGTTGTCATAATCGGTTATGGCATCGCATTTTATTTTCTTTCTCTGGTTCTGAAATCCATCCCTGTCGGTGTTGCTTATGCAGTCTGGTCGGGACTCGGCGTCGTCATAATTACAGCCATTGCCTGGTTGCTTCATGGGCAAAAGCTTGATGCGTGGGGCTTTGTAGGTATGGGGCTCATAATTGCTGCCTTTTTGCTCGCCCGATCCCCATCGTGGAAGTCGCTGCGGAGGCCGACGCCATGGTGACGGTGTTCGGCATTCTGAATCTCACCGAGGACTCCTTCTTCGATGAGAGCCGGCGGCTAGACCCCGCCGGCGCTGTCACCGCGGCGATCGAAATGCTGCGAGTCGGATCAGACGTCGTGGATGTCGGACCGGCCGCCAGCCATCCGGACGCGAGGCCTGTATCGCCGGCCGATGAGATCAGACGTATTGCGCCGCTCTTAGACGCCCTGTCCGATCAGATGCACCGTGTTTCAATCGACAGCTTCCAACCGGAAACCCAGCGCTATGCGCTCAAGCGCGGCGTGGGCTACCTGAACGATATCCAAGGATTTCCTGACCCTGCGCTCTATCCCGATATTGCTGAGGCGGACTGCAGGCTGGTGGTTATGCACTCAGCGCAGCGGGATGGCATCGCCACCCGCACCGGTCACCTTCGACCCGAAGACGCGCTCGACGAGATTGTGCGGTTCTTCGAGGCGCGGGTTTCCGCCTTGCGACGGAGCGGGGTCGCTGCCGACCGGCTCATCCTCGATCCGGGGATGGGATTTTTCTTGAGCCCCGCACCGGAAACATCGCTGCACGTGCTGTCGAACCTTCAAAAGCTGAAGTCGGCGTTGGGGCTTCCGCTATTGGTCTCGGTGTCGCGGAAATCCTTCTTGGGCGCCACCGTTGGCCTTCCTGTAAAGGATCTGGGTCCAGCGAGCCTTGCGGCGGAACTTCACGCGATCGGCAATGGCGCTGACTACGTCCGCACCCACGCGCCTGGAGATCTGCGAAGCGCAATCACCTTCTCGGAAACCCTCGCGAAATTTCGCAGTCGCGACGCCAGAGACCGAGGGTTAGATCATGCCTAGCATTCACCTTCCGGCCGCCCGCTAGCGGACCCTGGTCAGGTTCCGCGAAGGTGGGCGCAGACATGCTGGGCTCGTCAGGATCAAACTGCACTATGAGGCGGCGGTTCATACCGCGCCAGGGGAGCGAATGGACAGCGAGGAGCCTCCGAACGTTCGGGTCGCCTGCTCGGGTGATATCGACGAGGTTGTGCGGCTGATGCACGACGCTGCGGCGTGGATGTCCGCCAAGGGAACGCCCGCCTGGGACGTCGCGCGGATCGACCGGACATTCGCGGAGACCTTCGTCCTGAGATCCGAGCTCCTAGTCGCGAGTTGCAGCGACGGCATCGTCGGCTGTTGCACCTTGTCGGCCGAGGATCCCGAGTTCTGGCCCGACGCCCTCAAGGGGGAGGCCGCATATCTGCACAAGCTCGCGGTGCGACGGACACATGCGGGCCGGGGTGTCAGCTCCGCGCTGATCGAGGCTTGCCGCCATGCCGCGCGAACGCAGGGGTGCGCCAAGCTGCGGCTCGACTGCCACCCGAACCTGCGTGGCCTATACGAGCGGCTCGGATTCACCCACGTCGACACTTTCAATCCCGGCTGGGATCCAACCTTCATCGCAGAACGCCTAGAACTCGAAATCTAACGTCCGTTCGGGCATCGAGGTCCATGTCGGGGTGGGACGGGCCCGTGGCTTCAAGATCACTTGCAGTCCGACCGCGATGTCTTGGTTGCGCGAGAGGTTGTCGACAGGCCATGCTGAGTGTGCGATGGTTGATCGCTTCCTCGCCGCTCTCCACGGCGACGATGGCCGCCGCCATCAGCAAGTGCGCCAGTTCCCCTATGGTGCCCTCGCTGCGTGTGAGCAGGTAGCGAGCCATGTCCAGCGTGGCAATTGGGGAAGGCCGGCGCAGCGGGAGCGAAGCGGCGAAGCTGGCCAGCAGTGAGCAGCAATCGTCGTTGGCCTCCCATACCGGCAGCATCATCGGCTCGAAGCGATTTTCCAACTGGTCATCGGAGCGGATGGCTAGGTAGGCGTCGCGCGTGCCTACCCCAACCAACGGGATGCGCAGTTCGTTGCCGAGGAAGCGCAGCAGGTTGAGGAATTCCCGGCGGTTGACGCTGTTGCCGGCCAGCACGTTGTGCAGCTCGTCGATCACCAGCATGCGCACGCCGACCTTGCGCAGCAGTGCCAGAGCCAGTTGCTCCATTTCCGGCAACCGTGGGCGTGGGCGCAGCGGCGCGCCCATCGCGGCGAGCAGCGCGACGTAGAAGCGGATCACGGACGGCTCGGACGGCATCTGCACGACCAACACCGGGATGTGCTCCTGGTCGGCGTCGGAGCTGGCCGGGTGGGTGCGGCGGAACTTCTCGACGATCATCGACTTGCCATTGTTGGTCGGGCCAACCAGCAGCAGGTTGGGCATGCGTTGCTTGTTTGGCCACGCATAAAGGGCTTCCAGCCGGTTCAGCGCCTCGACTGCGCGCGGATAGCCGATCCAGCGGTCGGCGCGAAGGCGCTGGATGCGCTCGTCCGCCGGAAGACGGGCCAAGCCCTGGGCCGCCGGCAGCAGGTGGGACAGGTCGATGATGGGATATTCGTCCACGGCTACCACTCCTCAATCTGGTCGAACGGTTTGGCGGGTGGCAAGTTGTCTGCCTGCGGGTCGGCAATATCCGTATCCGGCGGAACGGGCTTGTCCGGCCGAGCTGATGTCTTGAGGTGCTGGCGGCGATCCGCGTCACGCCGCGCCTTGCGTGTGGCCTTCTGCGCGCTGGTCACAATCTCACGCATCTGGCCGATCATGCGGAACAGCGCCGACTCATCCACCTGTTCGCGCCCTTGCTGCCGCAGTTTCGCCAGCGCCTGCCGTTGTTCCCAGAGGGTGACAGCCGGATGCGACAAGGTACGGTAGGGAATTTCCAGGTAATGCTGTCCCTCCGGTTCCAGGACCCAGATACGGCTGATGTCGCGCGGATCGCGCCGGATCAGAAAGGACGGCCAGCGTTCACGCCGCGCAATCCACGGCTTGAGCGCATCGGCGTAGTAGTGGATGTGGTCGATGACAAAGCCGGTGCGGGTCAGCGTGCGCCGGAGGATCGGCAGAAAATCGACCAGGAACGAAGTAGCGCGTGTGACGACGGCCGGTACGCCGACACGCGCCACGGCCTCGGCCCAGCGCGCGGCCGGCGGTTGGAGCAGGCCGTTGTGCACCGAACCGTGGTAGGTGCCGACCGCCAATGTGAGCCAGCGCTCTAGCTCGCGCAGCGTCAGGGCGGCCTTGTTTTCGGAATCGTAGTCGCCGCGCTGGTCAGGGTTGGAGAAGGTCGTTCCCGGCAGTTCGTCGTGAATCATCTGCATCGCCGTGCCGATGATCCGTTCCACGATGCCGCCATAGTGCGGCTGTCCCAGCGGGCGATAGTCCAGCCGGATGCCATGCTGCTCGCAACCCCGGCGCAGGGCCTCGCTCTTGAACTCGGCCGCGTTGTCTAGGTAGAGCAGCAAGGGCTTGCCGCTCATCTGCCAATCCATTTCCACGTTCAGTCCTTCCAGCCAAGGGCGCTTGTCGCAGGCGACATGCACGAGGCACAGGCCAACCGAAACGGCAGACGGCGCTTCCAGCGTGACGACCATGCCGAGCACGCAGCGGGTGAACACGTCGATGGCGAGGGTCAGGTACGGGCGGCCAATAGGTTGCCGGTCGCGGTCATCGACCACGATCAGGTCGATGACCGTATGGTCTATCTGCACCTGCTCCAGCGGCGCGGTCACGGCAGGAGGCTCGCCGCCCACACCTTGTAGGTCACGAGCGGCATCCTGGCCTTCCCGCCGGCGGATGACCTTGCGCGGGTCAAGGCTAGCGATCCGTAAGGCCACGGTATTGCGCGCCGGCACTCGCAGTTTTTGAGCCTTGCACACCTGAGTGACTTCGCGGTGAAAGGCCGCTAGGCTGCGCTTCTGCTTGGTCAGGAACCGCTTTTGCAGTAGCTCGTGGATGACGCGCTCGACCGGTTCCGGCAAGCGCCCCTTACCTTTACCTCCACCGGACTGGCCGGGCACCAGATCCGTCACGAGGCCGCTGCCTTGCCGGGCACGCCGGATCAGAACGTATACCTGGCGCCGAGACAAGCCCAGCGCCTGAGCCGCCATATCGGCCGCTTCGTGCCCGACCGTCTCCGACTGCGCCAACGGACTGATGATCTCCGCACGACGGCGCGCACGCTCCCAAGCCTCATCAGGCAGAGTGGCCACGCCTTGTTCTGGAATCCGTGGGGTGTCCGTCGCCATGCTCAGGGGTTCTAGGGATTTTCCG
>NZ_CDBY01000030.1 GCF_000820125.1 Aeromonas simiae
GGGCGGCTGGCCGTGTGGCCCCTTGGGCATGGGCTCCATGGCCTGGCTCAGGGGGGCGATCAGCAGGGTCAGCAGCAGGGGGGCTCGGATCATGACAATTCTCCTCGAAATGGGTCGGTTCGCGGCCATTAGAGCCCTGCCTCTGTCTCTCCTCAATCGACTTTACGCCCCTTTTGCACTCCCTTTACACAGACGCGGCGCATAAAAAAACCGGGCCAGTGGCCCGGTTGAAAATCCCGCATGGCACGGGCATTCAGGCACCGGCCCAGGTGGGGGTGGGCCGGTCGTCGCTCGCGCCGGGTCCCTCCGACGCGATGGACTGGGGTTACTCCCGCTCCAGCGCGTGGATGGGGTCCATGCGTGCGGCGCGGCGCGCCGGAGCGAAGCCAAACAGCAGGCCGATCAGGGTCGAGCAGAGGCAGGCGGCCCCCATGGCCGGCAGGGAGTAGATCATCCGAAAATCGCTGCTGAAGTAGTCAAACAGCTGCCCTGCCAGCAGGGAGAGCAGGATGCCGAGCACCCCGCCGAGCAGGCAGACCAGCACCGCCTCGATGAGAAACTGCTGCAAGATATCGCGGGTGCGCGCCCCCACCGCCATGCGCAGGCCAATTTCGCGGGTGCGCTCGGTCACCGACACCAGCATGATGTTCATCACCCCTATCCCCCCCACCAGCAGCGAGATGAGGGCGATCATGGCGATCAGCAGGGTCAGGGTGGCGCTGGTCTGGGTGATGGTCTGGCGGATGCTGTCGGTGTTGAGCACGAAGAAGTCGCGGGTGCCGTGGCGGCTGTCGAGCAGCCGGGTGATCCCCTCCTCGGCGGCGGCCAGCGGCACCGCATCGGCCACCCGCACGCTGATGCTGCGCAGATAGGTCTGGCCGAGCATCCGCTTCATGGCGGTGGTGTAGGGGATCCAGACGTTGAGGTTCTCATCGCTGCCAAAGCCGCTCTGATTCTTGGCGGCGATGCCGATCACCCGGCACGGCAGCGGGCCGAGCAGGATCACCTGGCCAAGCGGGTCGACCCCTTCGCCAAACAGCTTGCTGCGGGTGTTCTCGTCGATCACCACCTCCTGGGCCAGGCTAGTCACGCTGGCGGCATCGAAGCTCATGCCGGCGATCAAGCGATAGCCGCGCACCGTGAAGAACTGCTCGCCCACCCCGTTGACGCTGCCGCTGACCGAGACGTTGCCAAGGCGCAAGGTGGTACTGGTGGAGAGGCTGGGGGTGACGCTGTGGATGTAGGGGAGCTGGGCCAGCGCATCGGCATCGCCGCTGCGCAGGGTCTGGATGGCGGTCGAGCGCATGTCGCCAAAGCCGCGTCCGGGAAACACCTCCAAGGTGCTGGTGCCCATGGCGTTGATGTTCTCCAGCACCTTCTGCTGCGATCCCTGGCCGAGCGCCACCGTGGTCACCACAGAGGCGATGCCGATGATGATGCCGAGCATGGTGAGGAAGGTGCGCAGCCGCTGGGTCACCATGGAGAGCCAGGCCATGTGCAGGGCATCGCCAAAACCGGCCCAGGGGCGTGCCTGGCTGCGCTTTGGGGCCACCTTGCCCTCCGTTGGAGTGGAAGGGGCGCGGCGACGGTCGTCGACCACTCGGCCATCTTTGAGCTCGATGATCCGCTCGGCGTGCTCGGCGATCCCCATGTCGTGGGTGACGATGATGATGGTGTGGCCCTGAGCATGCAGCTCCTTGAGGATCGCCAGCACCTCGGCGCCGCTGTGGCTGTCGAGGGCGCCGGTCGGCTCGTCGGCCAGGATCACCTCGCCGCCGTTGATGAGGGCGCGCGCGATACTGACCCGCTGCTGCTGGCCGCCGGAGAGCTGGCTCGGCCTGTGCTCGAGCTTGTCGCCGAGCCCGAGCCGGGTCAGCAGGGCATCGGCGCGGTGGTGGCGCTCGGTTGTGGCAATGCCGGCGTAGAGGGCCGGCACCTCGACGTTGCCACGGGCATTGAGGTGAGAGAGCAGGTGGTAGCGCTGGAAGATGAAACCGAAGCGTTCGCGGCGCAGGGCGGCGAGCTGGTCGCCATCGAGGTCGGCGGTATCCTGACCGGCGATGCGGTAGTGACCCGTGCTGGGCCGATCCAGGCAGCCGAGCAGGTTCATCAGGGTCGACTTGCCCGAGCCCGAGGCCCCGACGATGGCCACCATCTCCCCCTTCTCGATGGAGAGGTTGATGTCGTGGAGCACGGTGGCGGCCTGCTCGCCCTCACCGAAGGTGCGGCCGATGCCGCTCAGTTGCAGGAGCACGCTCATATCAGAGCCCCATCGGGCCGCGCATGCGCGGACGGTTGGCGCTGCTGGCCCCTTCGCCCGTGGTGCTGACGATCACCTTTTCCCCCTCCTTGAGCCCCTCCAGGATCTGGGCATGCACCTTGTTGTTGAGCCCCACCTTGACCCGGCGCACGCTGACGCGCCCCTGCTCGTCGACCACTTGCACCTGATCCCCTTGCAGCGCCGGCGCCGGGATCACCAGGGCCTGGCTGACGCGGTCGAGCACCAGATAGACCTGGGCCGTCATGCTGATGCGCAGCACGCCGTCGGGGTTGGGCACGTCGAACAGGCCGTTGTAATAGATGGCGCTGCTGCTGGTGCTGGTGCTGCTCGTCGAGCTCGAGCTGGTGTCGCTGTTGATGCTGTCGGGGGCCGGCTCGATGGCGCGCAGGGTGGCCTCATAGCGGGTCTCGGGGGCGCCGAGGATGGTGAAATAGACCGGCATGCCGACCTTGGCCTTGATCACGTCGGCCTCGGAGATCTGGGCCTCCACCGTCATGGTGTCGAGCTGGGCGAGCTTCATCAGGGTCGGGGCGCTTTGCACCGCGTTGACGGTCTGCCCCACTTCGACCGGAATGGCGACCACGGTGCCGTCGAGCGGCGCCCGGATCTGGGTGTAGCCGAGGTTGACCCGGGCGGTGTCGAGGGCGATCTCGGCCTGTACCCGCTGCGCTTGCAGGGCGCGGATCTCGGCGCGGGTCTGATCCAAGCTGGCCTTGGCCGTGTCATAGTCGGCCTGGCTCACCAGCCGGCGGGCCAGCAGGTTCTGCTGGCGGGTGAAGGTCAGCTCGGCATTGCGCAGTGCCGCCTGCTTGGCGGCGATCTGGGCATCCAGATTGGTGCGCTGGGCTTCGGCGTCCTTGAGGCTGTTCTGCTGGGTCAGATCGTCGATCTCGGCCAGCAGATCACCGGCCTTGACCTTGTCGCCGAGGGCGACATGGAGGGCCTTGATCTGGCCCGAGACCTGGGCACCGACCGACACCTGCTTGCGCGCTTCTAAGGTGCCGTCGGCCAGCACCGACTGCTCCAGATCGCGGCGCTCGGCGCTGGCGGTGATGTACTGGGCGCCGCTTCCGGCGTCGCCTTGGCGGCCAAACGCGAACCAGATGAACAGGGCAAACAGTGGCAACAGCCACCACAGCAGACGTGGGTGCAGACGGGGCATGAGCTCGGGTATCCTCTTGCTAGACAGGGTGGGACTCTATCCCATTTACCGGTTAAGGCTCTCTTCCAGAAGCGTAAGGATTGCGTAAAGGCAGCTGTGACGGCAAGGGGAAGTGGAGACAATGCGCCCTCGCCGAAGAGGAGGAAAGATGAAGATTCTGCTGGTCGACGATGATCTCGAACTGGGCGCCATGCTGGGGGAGTACCTGCGTGCAGAGGGGTTTGCCACTACCCATGTGGCCACCGGCCGGGAAGGGGTCGAGGCGGCGCTCTCGGGCCGCTACGCGGCGCTGGTGCTCGACGTCATGCTGCCCGATCTGAGCGGCACCGAGGTGCTGCGCGAGGTGCGCCGTCAGAGCCGGCTGCCCATCATCATGTTGACCGCCAAGGGGGACAACATCGACCGGGTGGTGGGGCTCGAGATGGGGGCCGATGACTACATGCCTAAGCCCTGCTATCCGCGCGAGCTGGTGGCCCGGCTGCGCGCCGTGCTGCGCCGGGTGGGGGAGGAGTCTCAGGGCCATCGCCCCGAGGTGCTGACCTTAGGGGGCCTGATGCTGAGCCCGGCCAACCGCACCTGCGCCTGGCGCGCCCTGCCGCTCGATCTGACTGCCACCGAGTTCAACATGCTCGAGCTGCTGCTGCGCGCGCCCGAGCAGGTGGTGACCAAGGATGTGCTCTCGTTGCAGGGCATCGGCCGCCCGCGTGAGGCGTATGACCGCAGTGTCGACGTGCACATCTGCAACCTGCGCCAGAAGCTGCATCTGCGGGCCGGTGACAGCCTCTCCATCGAGACCATCCGCAGCATAGGGTACAAGCTCGTATGCTGCTGACCAGCCGCCTGTTCTGGAAGATCCTGCTCGGCTTCTGGCTCGCCATCATAGTGGTGAGCCAGCTGCTATGGATTGGTTTTAGCCTGTATGACAGGGAGCCCCCGGAAGAGCGGATGGCCCGCCATGTCGCCAGCCAGCAGTTGGCCGCCGCCGTGAGCCTGTTCGAGGTGGGCGGGGAAGCGGCGTTGACACGCTGGTTGGCAAGCTGGCCCATCGATGAGCGCGATCTGCTACGGCTTATCGCCACCCCGAGTGTCACCGCATCACTGAAACCGGATGGGGCACGGCCACCGGCCCCCGTGCTGACCCGTCAGGTTGTGTCGCCACAGGGGCAAACTTATCAACTTGTCTATCACGTCGGCGCTCTGCGTGAGCGGATGACGCCCCCCTCGCGCCCGTTGCAGTGGCTCAAGATCCCGCCCCCCATGTTGTGGATTGGCGGGCTGGGGGGACTGCTGTTCAGTATCTTTTTCGCCTGGCACCTGACTAGGCCGGTGCGCCTGCTGCGTCAGGGGTGCGGCCAGGTGGCCCAGGGGGATCTCGCGGTGCGTCTGCTGCCGCAACTGCGCCACCGCCACGATGAGCTGAGCGCCCTGGCCCACGATTTCGATCTGATGGTGGAGCGGCTCCAGCAACTGGTGCACGGCCGGGAACAGTTGCTGCACGATGTCTCCCACGAGCTGCGCTCGCCGCTGGCGCGGGTGCGCCTGGCGCTGGGGCTGGCCGAGCAGAGCGCCGACAAGGTGCCGGCCTCATTGCAACGCATCGAGCAGGAGACCGAGCGGATGGATCGGCTGATCGGCGAGCTGCTCGAGCTGGCCCGCGCCGAACAAGGGCACGCCCCCGAGCTGGGGTATTTTGACTTGCAGGGGCTGGTCGAGGCCGTGGTGGCCGACGCCCGTTTCGAGGGGGAGCGCGCCCAGGTCGCGGTGCGGCTGGAAGGGGAGTGCCGCCGCACCCTCAGCGGTAACGCCGAGCTGGTGCGAAGGGCGCTGGAGAACGTGGTGCGCAATGCCCTGCGCTTCAGCCGGGCCGGCCAAAGCGTCACCCTCAGCCTGGCCGAAGCCGAGGGGCAGGCGCTGATCTGCGTCTGTGACGAGGGGCCGGGGATCGAGGAGGAGAAGCTCGCCAGCATGTTCGATCCCTTCGTGCGCATCGGCGCCGTCGGCAAGGGTTATGGCCTGGGGCTGGCGATTGCCCGGCGCGCCTTGATTTGCCAGGGGGGGCAGATCAAGGCCGAGAACCGGGCGCAGGGGGGATTGATGGTGACCTTGAGCCTGCCTTGCCGCTGAGGCGCCCCCTTCGTCCGTGCCAAAAAAGAGGGCCCGCAGTGCGGGCCCTCTTTATATTTCTCGTTTAGCTGGAGAGATAGTGCTCTACCCGGCTGTCGTGGCACAGGGCGCGGATCTGCGCCTGCAACTGTGCCTCTTCGTCGGTGACTCGCTCATGCTGGCGCAGGTGATCGAGCCAGGAGGGGAGCACGAAGGTTTCGATGAAATCCCGGCTCTCCTGATCGCGGAACAGATGCCACTCACGGCCCCCATCACGGCGACGGGTTTCGCCGAGCTGATGCATCAGCTTGCGAAAGGCCTCCTCCTGATCGCTCATGACCTGATAGCGCACTTGGATCATCACGGGGCCATCCTGCTGGTGAGCCGGGTCCACCTCTGCCGGCTCGGGCCAGTGGTGGCTTGGCTGCAATGAGCGTTCGCCTGCATCCAGATGTATCCGGGTGGTGAAGGGGATCAGCAGCAGCATGCCGACGGCCGCCGCCAGCAGGGCGGTGGTCACGCCAAAATGGCTGGCCACCTGACCCCAGCTGAGGGAGCCCAGCGCCATGGCACCGGAGAAGACCGTCAGGTAGAGCGAGAGACCGCGGGCGCGCACCCAGTCAGGCAGTGCGCCCTGGGCGGCGATCATCAGGCTCGACAGGGTGGCAATCCAGCTGGCACCGGCCACCAACCCGGCCAACAGGGCCAGTGGTGCGGATTTGGAGGTCGCCAGTACCAGCAGAACCAGGGCAGTACCGATGGAGCCCAGCATCACTATGTAGTGACCCGAGAGGTGGCGACGCAGGCGGGGCAGCAACAGGGCACCGAGCACGGCGCCGATACCGACGCTGGCGGTCAGGGCGCCATAGAGGGTGGCATCCCCGTTGAGTTGCAGGCGAGCCACCAACGGCAGCATGGCCCAGTAGGCGCTGGCAAACAGGAAGAAGGCGGCGGAACGCAGCAGCACGCCGATCAGCGCCGGGCTACGGCGGGCATAGCGCAGCCCCGCCACCACGGCGGGCAGCACCCGTTCGGCCGGTAGCCGATTGCTCGTACCACTTTCACCCCGCCACCACCAAAGGGCGGCCAGAATGGCCAGGAAGCTGACCGCATTGAGCAGGAAGGGCATCGCCATGCCGATCTGGGCGATCAGCAGGCCGGCCAACGCCGGGCCGATGGCACGGCTGATGTTGATCCCCATGCTGTTGAGGGCGATACCGGCTTGCAGCTCTTTACGCTCCAGCAGGCTTGGCACAATCGCTTGCCAGGCCGGCGCCAGGAAGGCGGCACCGCAACCGAGCAGGAAGGTGATGAGCAGCAGGCCGTGGCTGCTGGCATTACCGCTTTGTACCTGGAAGGCCAGGAAGGCCGCCGCCAGCAGCATCATGGCGTTCACCACCAGCAGCAGGCGGCGTCGGTCGAGGATGTCGGCCATGGCGCCGGCCGGCAGAGCCAGCAGGAACACCGGTAGGGTGGTCATGGCCTGCACGGCGGCGATCATACCCGGATTGGGGTCCAGGCTGGTCATCAGCCAGCCGGCACCCACGTCGTGCATCCAGGTGCCGACATTGGAGAACAGGGTCGCTAGCCAGAGCACCAGAAAGGCGCGCTGCCGAAACGGCGACCAGGGAGAGACGGTCTGGTTAGCCACGGTAGCGTTCATCCATGCGTTGCATCTCGATGATGATGACGTGGCCATGACCACTGGGCGCCTTCATGCGCAGGGTGGCCGGGCCGGTCACCTCCAGCGAGTCGCGTTCAGCCAGGGAGGTCATCCCTTCCAGCTCCACGCCTCCCTCCATGCAACTGACATAGGCCTGACGCCCTTCGGCCAGCTCGAACACCACCTCGGCATCGTTGCGGGTCAGCTCGGTGACATGGAAGTTGACGTCCTGGTTGAGGTGCAGCGGGGTATCCAGGCCGCCGTGCAGCGGGCTGACCAGGTGCAGCAGACGGTTCTCCCGCTCGCTGGCGGCAGGCTTGGCGCTGCCGTAGCGGATCTCCAGCCCCTGGGCCGGCGGCAGGATCCAGATCTGCATGAAACGGGTCCACTCATCGTGCTTGTTGAGCTCGGAGTGGGTCAAGCCGGTACCGGCGGTGATGGCCTGGATATGGCCACGCTCAAGCACCTCTTCTTCGTCGGTGACGCTGTCCCAATGGGTCAGCTTGCCGTGCAGCAGGTAGCTGACGATCTCCATGTCACGGTGCGGGTGCTGGTCGAAGCCGCTGTGTGGCTGTACGTCATCGTCGTTGACCACCCGCAGCGCACCGTAGTGGATGTTTTCCGGGTCGTAGTAGTTGGCAAACGAGAAGTGGAAGTAGGTGTTGGCAGGGTGATACTCACTGGCCGGCAAATAGTGAAGCTGGTCGGCCGGGCGCTTGATGAATTGAGTCATGTAATGCTCCGGTTAAGAGGGCGCCGCCAGTGCGGCGCCCGGGTGAGGGTTAGAAGGCGAAGCAGGAGCAGCCGAGAGCACCCCAGAAGGCGCGGTCATCGGAGACCGGCATGAAGGAGTTGCGGGCCTTCTCATGCTGGTGCTGGTGCACGCCACAGGGGCCGCAGCACTGGTGGGCCTGGGGTTGGGTGCCGACCATAGCCTGTTGCGCTGAGGCCGGGCGGTAGTGGCCGGGCACCAACTTGGTCGGCGACCAGTCGGGCAGGATCGGCAGCTCGGGCGGAGCCAGCGGGCCGAAGGTGCCCTGGGCGAACACAATCTTGCCGCCGACCAGGGTCAGCACGGACTCGATCCCCTTGATGGACTCTTCCGGGACCTGGAAGAAGTCTTCGGAGAGCACCGCCAGATCGGCGAGTTGACCGACCTTGATCATCCCCTTCTTGCCCTGCTCGCTGGAGAACCAGGCACTGCCGTTGGTCCACAAAGAGAGAGCGGTCTCGCGCGGCAGGCGGTTGCGCTCGTCATACATTTGCAGACCACCGACGGTACGGCCGGAGACCAGCCAGTAGAGCGCGGTCCAGGGGTTGTAGCTGGCAACACGGGTGGCGTCGGTGCCGAGGCCGACCGGCACGCCGGCTTCCAGCATGCGGGCGACGGGCGGCGTGTGCGAGAGCGCCTCCTGACCGTAGCGCTCGGCGAAGTACTCGCCCTGGAAGGCCATGCGGTGCTGGATGGCGAGGCCGCCACCGAGCGCCTTAACCCGCTCGATGTTGCGCTCGCTGATGGTCTCGGCGTGGTCGAACATCCAGTGCAGCCCGTTGAAGGGGATGTCGCGGTTGACCTTCTCAAACACATCGAGCATGCGCGAGATGGACTCGTCATAGGTGGCATGCAGGCGGAACGGCCAGCGATGCTCGACCAGATGGCGCACCACCCGCTCCAGCTCGTCTTCCATGCCGGGGGGGAGATCCGGGCGCGGCTCGAGGAAGTCCTCGAAGTCGGCGGCGGAGAAGACCAGCATCTCGCCAGCCCCGTTGTGGCGGTAGAAGTCACTGCCGCTGCCCGGCTCCAGCATGTCGGTCCAACGCTGGAAGTCTTCCAGCTCCTGCTTGGGACGCTGGGTGAAGAGGTTGTAAGCGATGCGGATGGTGAGTTGATTCTCTTTTTCCAGCTCCTCGATGATCTGGTAATCCTCAGGGTAGTTCTGGAAGCCGCCGCCGGCGTCGATGGCGCTGGTGACGCCAAGGCGGTTGAGTTCACGCATGAAGCGGCGGGTCGAGTTGACTTGAGCTTCGTAGGGCAGCTTGGGGCCCTTGGCCAGGGTCGCGTAGAGGATCATGGCGTTGGGACGGGCAATCAGCATGCCGGTCGGGTTGCCCTGAGCATCACGCTGGATTTCACCACCCGGCGGATTCGGGGTATCGCGGGTGTAGCCCACGGCGCGCAGCGCGGCGCGGTTGAGCAGGGCGCGATCATAGAGGTGCAGCACGAACACCGGGGTGTCCGGTGCGGCTTGGTTGAGCTCTTCCAGCGTCGGCATGCGGCGTTCGGCAAACTGGAATTCGGACCAGCCGCCCACGACCCGAACCCATTGGGGGTGCGGAGTGCGTTCGGCCTGAACCTTGAGCATGCGCAGCGCCTCGGCCACAGAAGGCACCCCTTCCCAGCGCAGTTCGAGGTTGTAGTTCAGCCCGCCACGGATCAGGTGCAGGTGGGAGTCATTGAGGCCGGGGATGACGGTGTGTCCCTTGAGATCGACAACACGGGTCTCGGGGCCGGCGTGGGTCATCACCTCGGCATCACTGCCAACGGCGACAAACTTGCCATCGCGGATGGCGACGGCGGTGGCCAGGGGTTTGGCGGGATCCACTGTATGCAGATCACCATTCATCAGGATCAGGCTTGCGTGATTAGACATGATTGATTCTCTCAGTGTCGGTCGGCAGGCGCCAACCAGCCGGCGAGGGCGCGAGTGATCAGTGGCATCCAAAGATAGACCACTAAGGCGACGACGGTAGCATCCGTCAGGAAATGTCCGAGCAAGGTGCCATCCAAAGAGGGCAGCAGTTGATGCCATATCCAGGGCACCAGATTGGTGCTGGGGAAGATGACCGCCAGGGTGACGATAAACTGTTTCCAAGCCGGAGGCTGCGCGGCGCCTGTGGTGCTCGGTGTAAACCAGAACTGGCTTCCTTGGTGCACCTCGAGTTGTTCGTTGTCGGCGAGCAGGGGGCGGATCTCGTCCACCAGATCCTGACGCTGACGGGAACGGCTCCAGCCATAAAGGTGTTCGAGGTTACTGAAATGGAGGGAAATGGTGTAGATATCCTCCCCGTCTGCTGGCCGTATCACATTGACCCCCTGATGCCCTTCAAATTCGGCGGCAGCAGGAACGATACGATTCAACCAAGCTTCATAGCGACTGCGATCGCTCGGGGCTATGCGGTGGCGGATCACCAGAGTGGCAGCATTTTCCATGGTTTATCCTCATGTGCTGGCGGCATCCGATGGATGCCGCCAGCCAGAGCTTACTTAACTTCGCGCTGGGGAGCTTTGTGCACCATGGTATAGGCATAGTCGACGCCCATACCGTAGGCACCGCTGTGCTCGCGCACCAGGCTCATGACGTCGTCGTAGGTCTCCTTGCGCGACCAGTCACGCTGGTACTCGAGCAGAACTTGCTGCCAGGTCACAGGAACGGCGCCGGCTTGCACCATGCGATCGATGGAGCGCTCGTGAGCGTCAACACTGGTACCACCTGAGGTGTCGGTGACCACGTAGACTTCGTAGCCGGCATCAAGCGCCATCAGGGCCGGGAAGGTGAGGCACACTTCGGTCCACAGGGCGGAGATGATCAGTTTCTTACGGCCGGTGGCCTTAACTGCGGCTACGAAGGCTTCGTCTTCCCAGGAGTTCATGGAGGTGCGCTCGATGGGCTTGAGGTCAGGGTTGACGCCAAGCAGCTCGGGCCAGATGTAGCCGCTGAAGCTTTCGGTCTCGACAGAGGTGTAGATAGTCGGCACCTTAAAGATCTTACCGGCCTTGGCCAGTGCAACGGTGTTGTTCTTCAGTTGCTGGCGATCGATGTTGGCAACACCAAAGGCCATCTGCGGCTGGTGATCGATGAAGATGAGGACAGAGTTTTGCGGGTTAATCAGCTCACGAATAGACATATTTTTGCCTCTTGAGTACCGGAATTTGATGGGTGTGAACAACTCTTTGTTCGAGGAAAATCCTATGCGAGAGTTCTTTTAACTGATATCACAATAATTTTTGCGACTCTTTCGGAATTTTTTAAAAAGGGAACTAAGCAGCGATGAAGTTGAACCTGGAAGTCCTGGCCATTCTTGATGCCATTGAACAACATGGCAGCCTCTCGGCCGCCGCTGCCAAGCTTTACAAGACCCCTTCGGCACTGAGTTACATGGTGCAAAAGTTGGAAAGCGATCTGGCTATCACCCTGCTCGATCGCTCCGGTCACAAGATCGCCTTCACCCAGGCGGGTCGAATGTTGCTTGAGAAGGGACGCGAAATTCTGCATGCCGCGCGAGATCTGGAACTGCAATCAGGTAGTTTTGGCGGTGCTGCCAAATTGTCGCTGGCGATAGGGGTCGACAGCGCCTTTCCCTTTCCGCTGTTGATGCCACTGCTCGAGCGCTTCTACCAGCAGTTTCCCCACGTGCGGCTCAGCTTCACCCATGAGGTGCTTGGCGGGGCCTGGGAGGGGCTGGTGGAAGGGCGTACCGACATGGTGCTGGGGGCCGTCAGTATGCCGCCGACCCAGGCCCAATTTGCCTGTCGGGCCTTGGGCCAGCTCGAACATCTGTTCGTGCATGCATCGACCCACCCGCTGGCGGCAACGAGCGGAAAACTTACCTCACGCCAGGTCAAGCATCACCGGGCCGTGGTGGTCTCCGACAGTGCCAAGAATCAGGTTCGGCGCGGGCTGTTCCTGCTGTCGGGCCAGGAGACCATCACGGTGCATAACTTCGATGCCAAGCTGCAACTGCTGCTCTCCGGGGTGGGGTGTGGCTATCTGCCGCGCCATCTGGCCCAGCCCTTTATCGAGCGGGGAGAGCTGGTGAGTCGGGAGATCGAGGGGCGCCATGTTAGCGAGACCGCCTATCTGGGGTGGAACAGTGAGCACGGCTGTGAGCCCATTCTCTGGTGGCTGGGGGAGCTGGAGCATCTGGCAGGATTGCGCGAGGTTTATGCGTGAGCAGGAGAGAAAAAGGGCCCGATGGGTGGACTCTTTTTCTCTCCTAGGCGTTAAATCGTTAGCTCTATGGTATTTCCTTCCGGATCGAGAAAGGCGCTCTCGTAGTAGCCGTCGCCGGTGTGACGCGGCCCGTCCAGATGGGGCAACCCCATCCCCTTGAGGCGCTGCGTCATGGTATTGACCGCCGCTTCCGAGCCGAGGGCAAAGGCAAGGTGTGCCAGCCCGTAGGCGGAAGCCGTGGTCGGCTCGACCTGGCCGGGTCGGTGCATCAGCTCCAGCGTGGCGCCTTGCTCGAAATAGATGAAGCGAGAACTGAACTGCTTGGCCGGGTTGTGGTAGGGCTCACCGGCGCGGGCGGCAAAGGTGTCGCAGTAAAAGCGCGCCAGCGCCTCGAGATCGCGGGCCCAGATGGCTACGTGGGTAATGTGCATGACTCTCTCCTTGGCTGTCGATGGCTTCATGTTATGCTCGCAATTCTGTTGCCACCATGAACCACGCCGCCAATATGATGTCTGAAACTGCCGTTGTTGAGCGCATCGAAGTCGACGAGCAGTGCCGTGAAAGGATCTGCTGCGATGCCCTGTTACCGGCCCTTGGCGAGGGGGGGCTTTGGCTGGTTGGCTGCTCAGAATTGGCCGGTCATTACTGGATAGAGCGCCGCTTTGCGCGGGTGCATACCCTCTTGCTGACCCTGGAAGGGGAGGGGGTGGTCTTTGGCCAAGAAGGGGCCGTGACCTTGTCTTCAGGCAAGTGGGCGCTTATCCCTGCCGGCCATTCACTCCATTATTATCTGCCATCGGATTCCCCCCGCTGGCGGCTGCTCTGGGTGTTGATGCACTCCGGCCCGGCCTGGGATGGCGCGGCCCATGGCTGGCGTCATGGCTGCACTTCGCAGCATCCGCAGTTGCTGCACACCTTCGAAAACCTCTTTGCCGAGCAGGAGCGTTTTGCCGATCCGGCGCTCTCCTCCCTGCTGGTGCAGCAGTTTGGTCTCTATCTGCATCGCCTTATCGACAAGGGGGAACGAGCCCGTCCCGGCGAGCTTCAGTGGCAGACATTGGCCGCGGCCCTGCGCGCCGAAGTGGGCCGAGCCTGGAATGTGGCGCAAATGGCGCAGATTCTGCACCTCTCGGCGCGCCAGTTGCATCGCCTGTGCCGTGAGCAGGGAAAGACGACGCCGATGGGGCTACTCGGTCAGTTACGCCTGCGCGAGGCGGCGCTGCTGCTTGCCTCCACCCGGCTGCCACTCAAGGTGGTGGCGGCCCGCTGCGGCTTTGCCAATGAATACCACTTCTCTACCGCCTTCAAGCGCCGCTACGGATTGGCGCCGAGCCACTATCGGCAGCGGCAGCATCCGGCCTGGCGCGAAAGCTCGATCAGCCCTTGAGTGCCCCCTGAGCCCGCCTTCTGAGTGATGAGGTGAACAGCGCATTGCTGTTCCCCCTCGGGGCGCGTTGTGGTTATCGGGCGGCATAAAAAAGTACCGCCGGCGAGGCCGGCGGTAGGGATCACCTGAACAGTCCTTTGAGCAGCTTGTCGGCCGCCCCCTTGAGGGCGGGATCGTCGGCCTTATCGCCGAGCAGCTTGTTGAGCCCGCGCTCGGCCTCCTTGCGGGCCTTATCCTCAAGCACCTTGTTACCCTGCAATAGCGCCTTGATGTCGAGCGCATAGGTGGGTTGGCTCCAGTTGCCGCCGATGCGTACCGGAATGGTCACGTCTTTGAGGGCATCGATGTCACGGCCACCCTGGCCCTTGCTGGTGCCGACCACCGAGGTGTTGAACAGAAAATCGAGCTGCTCGCTGATCAGCTGGGTCTCGCCGCTGCCATGCACTCGCAGCGCCGGGGCGAACAGTTGGATATTCTGGCTGCGGGCCTTGCCCCCTCCCAGGGTGAAATCGGCGGTGAGGGCACTGAAGTCGGTCTTGCGACTCTCTTTGACATAGTCGGCGCGCTGGCCTTTGAGGGTGGCGCGCGCCTCACGCACCATCTCCGGCAGGTTGACGCCGTGGAGGGCGCCATCTTCGATCTTCAGCGCCGCCTTACCCTCAATCGCACTGCGAAGGGCTTGGGCCGAGAGGCCGCGACCAGTGACGGCCAGATCCAGATTGGCGCGTCCTGACAGCAGATCGGTCTTTGCGAAGCGTTGCAGCAGTGGCAGCACTTGCAGGCCGTTTGCTTTGCCGTTCAGTTGGTAAGTGGCCTGAGCCGGGTTGGCATCGAGACGGCCGCTACCTTGCAAGGTGCCCTGCTCAACACCTGCGCTGAAGTGCTGTACGTCAAGGACGCCCCCCTTGAGCGCGAGCGTGAGTGCGGGGCGGCTCAGCACCAGAGTGCCATGCTCGAGGCGCTCGAGTTTGAGGTTTCCGGCCAGTTCGAGTCCCTTGAGGGCCGAGAGATCCGGCTCCCCACTCCCTTGGCTGGTCGCCGGTTTGCCTGCGGCGGCGACAGGGGCAGGGTTCTGGATGGGGGGGGCTGTGGTCTTGGCCGGTGCGGCACCGGCGCTACCAAGCCAGCTATCGAGATTGAGCGTCTTACCTTGCAGATCGAAGCGAAGGTGCGGAACTGTGCCAAGCGTGACATCTGCGCGGCCGCTCAGCGCCAGATCTGCGGCCTGCAATGTCAGGCGCTCGGCATCGAGCTTAAATGGCGTGAACGCGATCTGCAGATCGCCCATGGCTCCCAGTTCAAGCGGTGTGCGCGGTACGCCTTGGCCACTCAGGGTGCCTTTGAGATCGCTCTGTTGGAGGGTGACCCCCGCCAGTGCCCGCCCCAAGGTGACGGTGGTGGCAAGTTGCAGGTCGAAGGTGCGCTCGGCCTGCTGGCCCTTGGCATTCAGGGTCAGTGATGACGCCTTGTCGAGGGCGAAGGCGGCGGCCTTGAGACGGAAGGCGTCGAGACGCAGTGCCGGGCTGTGCAGCGAGCCCCCCAGCTCCAGGTTGCGCAACTGGCTGGCCAGTGGCTCGGCGGCGGGCAGCAGCTCGGCGCTGCCCTGCAAGGTGAAGCGCTGCGCGTCGTCACGGCCTGACAGCTCAAGCGTGATGGGTAACCAGCTGTGGGGGGCCAGCGCCCCAATCTCGAGGTTGAGGCTCTCTATCTCGAGGCGTTGCCCGCTGCGCTCGTCGAGCAGCAGGGCGCTGGCCTGCTCCAGGGTGATCCCTTCGATATCGATCTGCCAGTTGGCGCTCTCTGGCTTGGGCGATGCCGTGGTCGCGGCTGGGGTATCGCTCTGTGTGTGTGGCGGCGCCGATGTGCTGCCGAGGGCGTCGAGGTTACTGCTGCCATCCTGCCGGGTTTGCAGCAGCAAGTGGGCCCCGCTCAGGCGCACCTCACCCACCTCAAGGCGGTGGGAGAGCAGAGGGAGAACCGCAACCGAGGCGGTGGCCCCCTCAACACGCAGCAGATCCGGCTCGGCAAAGCCGGGGAGGTTGCGCAGGGCGGCACGTTCGAGGGTGAGGCCAAAACGGGGCCAGAGTGTCCAACCGATGGGCCCTTCGATGACGAGCTCGCGGCCGGTACTTTTGTGTACCTGGCTGGCCAGCAAGGGTTTGAACTGGTTGGGATCGATGGTGAGGATCAGGGTGGCGATCCCGAGCATGACGGCCACTATCAGGCCGCAGGCAATCAAGAGCAGCTTCTTCATGATTCGCTCCGTGCGGAATAAAGGATCGGGCAAGACTATAGCATGGCCTGTTGCGTCAAAGGCTTATCGCATGTCGAGCTACGCTAGCAGCTGGCGCAAGGCGACGTGAAGGGACGCTGATCTCGGTGTGGCGGCGTGCTACGCTGGCGGCGGTTGTAAACGCGACATTCGGAAAGGAGAGACGGTGATGCGCATCGGCATGATGGTGATGGTTGGCCTGTTGGCCGGATGTACCCCAGGGCCGGATCGGGAAGCTGACCTGGCCAGGATGTTGGAGATCTGCGTGCAGCAGCGCCTGCCGGCCAGTCAACAGGCCCCCCTATCGGCGCAGCAACAAGAGGCGCTCATCAAAGAGCACGCCGAGCTGGTGGCCCGCTTCGCCGATGAGGACGAGCGGGCGTGGCTGGAGACACAACACAGGGACAACGAGCTGGAACAGCAGTGTCTGGAGGCGGCTCTGGATCAGCTGGAGCGCTGATCTCAGAGCATGATCAGGGCGCAGATGACGGCGATGAGCAGCAAGGCGCCGGTCACGGTCAGGATGGCCAGTTTCATTTCAGTACTCATGAGACGCTCCTTCGGTTGCGGGATCACATAGTGCCCAGCATATCCGAAGCGGGGGGCGACGGTTGTGACCCGAGCGATTGTTTTGGGCTGAAAGAAATCTGATGAGGCGAGGGCTTCGCCGGTAAAGGGAGGTGCAATCATGAGAGCTCTGGTAACCGGTGCCGGCAGGCGCCTTGGATTTTACCTGTGCCAGCAGTTACTGGCGCTGGGCTGGCAGGTGGTGGGGCAATATCGCCGTGAACACGAAGGCTTGGCAAGCCTGAGGGCGGCGGGGGCCACCCTGATCCAGGCTGACTTCGAACGGGAAGAGGAGGTGCGTGCCCTGGCCGGTCAGGTGGCCGCAGGGCCGCTCGATCTGCTGATCCACAATGCCTCGGCCTTCGAGCCGGGAGCCCCGACCCTGGCGGGGGAGCTGGCCCAGTTTGAGCGCTTCTTCCGGGTGCACATGCAGGCCCCCTTCCTGCTCAATCGCCTGCTGGCCGAGCGGCTGGCCGCGAGCGGTCGTGGCAGCATCATCCATCTTACCGACATCTATATTCACGCCCCACCCCCTGAGCTGGCCGCCTACGTGGCCACCAAGGCCGGGCTGCACAGCCTGGCCATGAGTGCGGCGCGTGAGCTAGCGCCACGAGTGCGGGTCAATACGATTGAGCCTGGCCCCATCCTGTTTCTCGACGAGCATGGTGAGGCATGGCGCCAGCAGGTGCTGGCCCGCACCCCACTGGGACGAGAAGGTGGGTTGGCCCCCATCTGGCAGGCCGTACAGCTGTTGATGGAGAACGACTACATGACCGGCGCCAGCCTGCGTGTCGATGGCGGCCGCGCCCTGGCCACCTTCTGAGGCTAGGCACGCTCCAGCATCTGGGGACGGGTATCGAGTCGCCGCCCCTGTGGGCTCAGCGCTATTTTGCCCGCTATCTCGACCGGCATGCCATGCAGCTCGGCCAACAGATCCCGCAGGTACTCGTCGACCTCGACATGCAGGAAGTGGCCTGCCTCGTCACAGGCCAGGATGTCGATGTCGAGCGGCCGATCCCGGATCTTGCAGGCCGGGTCCCCACGATCGCGGCCGTGGGCCAGCTCAAGCTGGATGAAGCGGCGCTTGAGCTCCTCTCTGGGGTGCGGGCTATGAATGACGAACAGGCAGTTGATGAACTCGTTTTGCGACACCATGCCGACGGGCTGAGTGCGGATGGCCGAACTCAGACTGAGCCGCCCGAACTGCTCGAGCAGTTCGCCGATGACGCGATTGACGTGGTGGAGCGGCTCGATATTGGAGCCGATGCTGCACAGGTAATACATGCCTCCTCCTTGAAACATGTACCCGGAACGCCTCTTTTCGTCCGGATTTGGCGACAGCCTATATCAGGGGTCGCCAGGGGTCTGTGATGGAGCGCTCACCTCAATGCTAGATGCGCACGAGACCCCATCCGGGCTTGCTTTCATGACGCCGCCCGCTATGCTGGGCGGCCTATCGCAAGAGGTGAATGACCATGCTGAAGGTGGGTCGCAAGCTCCATCCCCGCTCATTGCTGACTCTGGTGGCGACTGGCTATCTGCTGGCGCTGCTGCCGTTGCTGCTGCTCATCTGGCATGACTACTCCACCCTCAGTCGTTTCAGCAACATGGTGGAGGAGGGGTCGACCAAGGTGGTTGAGGATACCCGCCGTGCGATCCAGCTGACCAACTTAAGCGAAGAGCTGGAGCGTACCCTGCGCCGCTATGCCGTGCTAGAGGATGCCACCTTGCTCACCCGTTTTCATCAGCAGTTGGCCAGCTACCGGGAGCTGCTGGTGCTGCACCGTAATTCGGTGCCGGTGACCGGGCTCTACCACGCCATTGAGCAGGATCTCAGCTGGCTGGAGGGGACGCAGGATCTCAAGGGCGCCAAGGCGCGGGCGGACAGTGACCACTTTGCCTCGCTGAACGAACACCACCAGCAGTTGGAAGAGGCGACCAACGCCTGGGTGGACACCCTGGTCTCCGGCGCCAAGGTGCGCATTAACACCTTGCAGCACGAATTGTGGTGGATGTCGGGGGTGGTCGGGATCTCGACCACCCTGTTCTCCTTGCTCTTTATCTATCTGACGGTGCGCCCGATCCGCCAGATAGAGAGCCGTATTTTGAGCCTGGGGGCGGGCATCGAGCCGGAGCGTGAACCGGTGGACGGGCCGGCCGAACTGGTGGAGCTGGGTGAGCGGCTGAGTTGGCTGCACGACCGGTTGCAGGAGTTGGAGCAGCAGAAATACCGCTTCTTGCGTCACGTCTCTCATGAACTCAAGACCCCCCTCGCCTGTCTGAGGGAGGGGGCCGATCTGCTCAGTGAGCGGGTCGCCGGCCCCCTGACATCGGATCAATACGAGATCTGCGGTATGCTGACCGACAACAGCCGGCGCTTGCAGAGCCTGATTGAGCGCCTGCTTGACTTCAACCGGTTGAGTCAGCAGGAGAGCTTCGAGCGTACCCCGCAGTCGTTGTTGCAGCAGTTCACGACATTGCTCGAGACCTATCGCCTGCATCTCGATGCCAAGGGGATGCGGGTCGAGCTGCCCACAGAGGATCTACTGGTGCAAGGAGAGCCCTATCGTCTGGGGCTTATTCTCGACAACCTCTTCTCCAATGCGGTGAGCTATGGGGCCGAGCAGGGCACCATCTGGCTGCGTTGCCGCCGGCAGGGGGCTCGGGTCATCGTCGAAGTTGCCAATGAAGGGACGCCGATCCCTGCAGCCGATCGGGAGCGCATCTTCGAGCCGTTCGAGCAGGGAAGCAGCCGGCGCCAAGGATTGCTCAAGGGGTCTGGCATTGGCCTCTCGATTGCCCGTGAATCGGCGCGTAGCCTGGGCGGGGAGCTGACATGGGCGGACGATACCCATGCAGATGTCTGTTTTCGTCTGATTTTGGATGCCTGACGTGATAATGAAGTATGCAATCTTGGGGGCCGGTCTCCTGCTGGGGGGCTGTGCTCTGCTGCCGACCATCGATACGACGCCCACCCCCGCCGTGATGGAGCAGCGTCAGGTGGATGCCATGCACCAGTTGCAACTGCGTATGCAATACAGCAACTGGTTGCTCGACAGTCGCGAACAGCAGCGCGAGCAGGAGCGGCAACGCTTGCGGGGACAGAGTGATGTGGCGAATAAGATCAACCTGGCCATGGTCAACAGCCATCCGGATGAAGCCAGGGAGCGTCGCGTCGCCGCCCTGGATGAACTGGAGCAACTGCTGCCCGAGGTCGGGCTCGATGAACAGGCCTATCTGCGCACCTGGATCGCGCTGGGCAGGGCCCATCTCAAGCGTCCTCCGAGCCAGAGCGGCGAGGTAACCCGCCTCAAGGCGAGGGTGAAGACACTGGAGGCCAAGATCGAGCAACTCTCGGTCATCGATGAACAGATCAACCAGCGCAAGCTGACCTCACCCTGATGGAGGGCTCATGAAGGGAAGAATCCTGCTGGTCGATGATGATCAGAGCCTGCTCAAGCTGCTAACCATGCGGCTGCGCAGCGAAGGGTATGAGGTCGACACGGCCGACAGCGGCGAGGTGGCGCTGGCCCGCCTGCGCCAGCAGCGGCCGGATCTGGTGTTGACTGACCTGCGTATGGACGGCATGGACGGGCTTAACCTGTTTGAACGGATTCAGGGGGAGTGGCTCGGCATGCCGGTCATCATCATGACGGCGCATGGCACCATACCCGATGCCATCGAAGCCACCCGCTCCGGGGTGTTCAGCTTCCTCACCAAACCGATTGACAAGACCACACTGCTGCAGACCCTGGAGCAGGCATTGCATCTGACCCGACCTGCCATGCTCGACGAGCTGGAGGCCAAATTTCCGACCCGCAGCCCGCGCCTGCAGCAGACCTTGCAACAGGCGCGCAGTGTGGCGGCGATGGAGGTCAACGTCCTGATCCGCGGCCCTTCGGGCTCAGGCAAGAGCCGGCTGGCAGCGGCGTTGCACCACTCCAGCCCACGGCGCGATCACCCCTTCGTGGTGGTCAATTGCGCCGCCACTCCGTTTGCCGAGCTGGAAAAGCAATTGCTCGGCAGCAAGGAGCAGCCCGGCCTGTTTGAGCAGGCGCGTGGCGGCATCCTGTTTCTTGATGAGATCGGCGATATTTCCGCGTCACTGCAAGCCAAGCTGCTCAAAGTGATGGAGGAGCTCTCGCCAGGCCAGGATGCGGCGCCGGTGCGGGTCATCAGCACCACCCACAGGGATCTGGTGGCCGCCATGGAGGAGGGGACATTTCGTGAGGATCTCTACTATCGCCTCAACGTCGCCAACATCACCCTGCCGGCCCTGCAGGAGCGTAGTGAAGATATCCCCATGCTGGCGCGCCATGCCCTCGACGATGTGAAGCTGCGCCACGGCTGCGCCGCCGTGGGGTTTGCCCCTGAGGCGCTGGCCATGCTGGCCAAGGCCTCCTGGCCTGGCAATATTCGCCAGCTGTTTAATCTGGTGGAGCGACTCGCAGCGCTTTGCCCGAGCCCGGTGATTGGGGCCGCCATGGTGGAGTCGGCGCTCTCCGGGGTGGAGGTGGCGGTGCCCTCGTTTAACGAGGCCCGGGCCGAGTTTGAAAAGGAGTATCTGATCCGCCTGCTGCGTATCACGGAGGGGAACGTCACCCTGGCAGCCAGCATGGCAGGGCGTAATCGCACCGATTTTTACAAGCTGCTCAGCCGCCACGACATCGAGGCGGCCCACTTCAAGCTGAAGGGGTAGGGGCAATGGAGAAGGGGTGACCATGGTCACCCCTTCTTGTCTCTGGCTCAGGCGGCGTCGGGCAGTGCCTCGCGCGGCTGGGTTCGCTGGTGCAGCCACAGGCCGGAGGCCTTCATGGCCCAGCCGAACAGGGCGCCCAGCACCAGGGAGGGAAGGATGAGGTGCCAGTCACCGGCCGCGCCGAAGGTGGCGCAGCAGCCGGCAAAGGTGCCGGGGATGTAGGAGAGCCACTGCTGGCGCCCCTGCACGCACATCAGGGTGGCCACCACCCCGGTCATCAGGTAGCCGGCAGCGCCGTGGCCCCACCAGGCGTCGCCGTGGATCAGCAGCAGCGCCCACAACATGCCGCTGCTATTGCACAGCAGGGTCTTGATCAGGGCTCGATAGCCCCCTTCCGAGGCGAAATAGCTGGTGCAGCCGAGAAAGCCGACCCAGGCGATGAGGCCGAGCAGGGTGGCCAACCAGCCCCATACGGCCGAGAGCAGGCCTGTGGTGAGGGCGATCGTGATAAGCGGTGACATGGTATGACTCCGTCCGGTGCACGAAAGGCGGCAAGCCTACTCCCCCCGCCATGGGGTGCAATCGCAGAAAAAACTTTGCGTGATCTGGATCACGTTTGCTCGCCATGGAATACGCTTGCGCTCGCGAAAAAGTTTCATGGAAGAGTGCGAGGCTGTTGACCATAGTTAGCAGCCCAACCCACGAGGAGTGAACCTCATGCTCAAGAGCCTGATCCTGCCCCCTCTGTTGATCCTAGCGATCCTGTTTGTCTCTGCGGCGCTGGTTACCCCCTGAGGGCGGCTGACGCGGGCGCCCTGGGTGCGATAATCTGAGGTGTACGCCACCGGAGGATGAATGCATGTCACGCACACCGCGCCTCACCGAGCAGCAGGTCACCCCTGAGTCTGTCTATCGCGATCGCCGCCGCATTCTCATGGGCCTCGGTCTGGGGGCCGCCGCGCTGGCGCTGCCCGCCCGCGCCGGTCTGCTCGATCTGCTCTCCCCGCGCGAGATAGCAAACCCCGGCAAGCCGCTCAAGGCCACTCCCGCCCCGGCCAGTGCCCTGGTGCCGACTCCTGAGAGCAAGATCATCAGTTACAACAACTACTACGAATTTGGCACCGACAAGAGCGATCCGGCCCGCAATGCCACTACCCTGCGCACCGAGCCATGGACATTGCGTATCGAAGGCGAAGTGGAAAAACCGCGTACCATCGACGTCTGGGCGCTGATCCAGCGCCGCCCGCTAGAGGAGCGCATCTACCGCTTCCGCTGTGTCGAGGCCTGGTCCATGGTGATCCCTTGGCTCGGATTTGGCCTTGGCGATCTGCTGCGTGAGGCGGCGCCCACCAGCCGCGCCAGGTTTGTGGCCTTCGAGACCCTCTACGATCCGCAGCAGATGCCGGATGCCGCGGCAAGTGGCATCGCGCTGCCTTATGTGGAGGGGCTGCGCATCGACGAGGCGATGCATCCGCTGGCCATGCTGGCGGTGGGGCTTTACGGCAAGACGCTGCCGCCGCAAAACGGGGCGCCGATCCGGCTGGTGGTGCCCTGGAAGTACGGCTTCAAGAGCATCAAGAGCATAGTGAGCATCCGCTTGGTGGAATCCATGCCGCCCACCACCTGGAACCGGCTGGCACCGGATGAATATGGCTTCTACGCCAACGTCAACCCGGCGGTGGATCACCCGCGCTGGAGTCAGGGGAGCGAGCGCTTCATCGGGGCGGGCGGAGCCTTCGATGCCAAGCGCCAGCCCACCCTGCCGTTCAATGGCTACGCCGACGAGGTGGCCTCGCTCTATCAGGGCATGGATCTGCGCCAATGGTTCTGAGGTTGCCGGGCTGGGTGCCCCGCGCCCTGCACCTGCTGGTGCATATGGGGGCCATGGCCGGTCTGTTGTGGCTGATCTGGGCCATCCCGCAGGGGCTCCTCGGGGGGGATCCTGTGCCCGGCATCATTCACTGGCTGGGCAAGGGGGCGCTCAACCTGCTGCTGCTCTGCCTGTGTGTCTCACCTTTGGCCAGACTCCTCAAGGCGGGCGCCATGATGCGGCTGCGTCGTCCGCTCGGCCTGTGGGCACTGGCCTTGGCCTGCCTGCATCTGGGGAGCTGGATGCTGCTCGATCTGCAACTGGAGTGGCGCCTCATCGGGGCCGAGCTGGTGAAGCGGAACTATATCGTGGTGGGGATGGTGGCGCTCTTCGTTCTGCTGGTGCTTGGTATCACCTCGCTGCCTGCGCTGGTTCGCCGCATGGGGCGGCGCTGGCAGCAGCTGCACAACTGGGTCTATCTGGTGGCACTGCTGGTGCCTGTCCACTACTGGTGGTCGGTCAAGAGCGGCTGGCGCGAGCCGTTTATCTATCTGCTGCTGGCGCTGTTGTTGCTGGGGACGCGGCGGGCGCGGCTGCTGCGCTACTGGCGGCGCTAGCGGGAACCTCTTCCAGGTGCTCGCCGCTGTCGGAGTCGAGGTAGATGGTCACCTTACGGTCGTCGGCATTGAGTGCCTGTACCTCATAGCGGCCCCCTTCCAGCTCGATCTCGCGGATGTCGTGGTAACCCTGCTTGAGCAGCAACTGGATCACCGCCTCAATCTCGAGAATCTGCTGATTGCCGAGTGCGAGTCCGGGCAGTAGGCCGCAAAGGGGTAAAAAAATGCGAGAGATCATATTCATGGCTGATTCATGGCTGGCACACTATAACCGGCATTATGTTATGAACCCGGAGATTAATCACCCATGAACAGGGCTCTCTCCCTGCTGACCTGTCTGCTCCCCTGTCTGGCCATGGCCGAGCTCAGAACGCCGAGCGATCAGGAGCTGCAACGCGCCATTCGCGAGGGGGCGGTACGGCCGTTCAATGAGGTGATGAAGCAGGCGCGGACGCTGCCAGGCGAACTGCTGCGGGTGGATCTGCAAGAGGATCAGGGACGATGGATCTACGAGCTCAAGATGCTGGATCGAACCCAGAATGTCATCAAGGTGGGTTACCGGGCCGACACGCTGCGGATGATCTACCTCAGGGGTCACCACCTCGAGTACCTGTTTGATACGCCGGCTCAGCCCGACACTCCCTAATCTTTTGCGATGGCCTGAACTATGCGAATTCTGATTGTTGAAGATGAACAGACCCTGGCCGGCCAGCTGGCAGAACAGCTGCGCCAGGCCGGCTTTGTCGCCGATCTCTGCCATGACGGCAGCGATGCGGCCTTCCTCGGTGCCACCGAGCCCTATGACGCCATCATCCTCGATCTCGGCCTGCCCGGCCGCGATGGCCTGAGTGTGCTCAAGGAGTGGCGTAGCCAGGGGGTCGACTGCCCCGTCTTGATCCTCACCGCCCGCAACCAGCTGCACGAGAAGATAGAGGGGCTCAACGCCGGGGCCGACGACTATCTCACCAAGCCGTTCCAGATGGCCGAGCTGGTGGCCCGGATCCACGCCCTGGTGCGCCGCGCCGCCGGCAATGCCAGCTCGGTGCTGGAGATGAAGGGGGTGCGCCTGGATCTCTCCGCCTCCCAGGTGTGGTACGAAGGCACTCCCATCAAGCTCACCGCCCACGAGTTCCGGGTGCTGGCCTATCTGATGCAGCACAGGGGCAAGGTGGTGTCGCGCAGCGAACTCATCGATCACATCTATGCCCAGGATTTTGACCGCGACTCCAACACGGTCGAGGTGTTCATCGGCCGCATCCGCAAGAAGACCCACGCTGACCTTATCGAGACGGTGCGCGGCCTCGGCTACCGGATCAACGAATGAGGGTCGTGCGCACCCTGCGCGGTCGCCTGCTGGTGATCGCGCTCATCTGGTGCGGCCTGTTTCTCTCCGCCACCGGGTTCAGTCTGCAACTGATGCTGCGCAACTACTGGCAGGAGGCGGAGGCCGATGGCCTGCGCCTGCAACTGTTTGATCTCCTCTCGCGTCTCGAACTGGGTGAAGATGGCCTGCCACTGTTGAGCGAGCCCATGTCCGATCCCCGTTTTCGCCAGCCCTACTCGGGGTTTTACTGGCAGCTTGAGGCGCAGGACGTGGTGATGATCAAGTCGCGCTCCTTGTGGGATACCCAGCTGGTGAGCCATCGGCTCAAACCCGCCTTTGGCGACAAGGATCTGTTTCTTGGCAAGGGGCCGGGTGATGAGCCGCTGCTGCTGATGACCCGCAGCGTGCTGCTACCGGGCTCGGATCAGACCTTCCGGCTGGTGATCGCCAAAGACAGCACAGTGCTGAACCAGACCCTGCAAAAGACCCGCATCAGCCTCTTCCTCGGGTTGGGCTTTGCCGCCACCGGTCTCATCCTCGGTTTCCTGTTCCAGATCCTCTACGGATTGCGCCCGCTGATGTTGCTGCGCCGCGAGCTGGTGCGCATCCACAAGGGAAATCAGGAGAAGTTCGAGCTGCACTACCCGCTCGAGGTGCAGCCGCTGGTCGAAGACATCAACCGCCTGCTGCACCACTACGGTGAGCTGCTCTCAAGGGCTCGCGCCCATACCGGCAACCTGGCCCACGCCCTCAAGACGCCGCTCTCCATCCTGCGTAACCAAGTCGATCTGCTGCCGGAGCCGGAGCGGCCCGGGGTGACCGAGCAGCTAGACCAGATCCAGCGCCATATCGATTACCACCTCGGCAAGGCGCGGGTGACCGGTGCGGCCAAGGTGCTCGGGGTCTCGACCCCGCTCAAGGCGCGCATCGAGTACATAGGAAGGGCCTTCTCCCGCCTCTATCACGGCAAGGAGCTCATCATCGACGTCCCGGCCAGTCTGGCGGTCGGGGTCGAGGAGCAGGATTTCGACGAGATGGTGGGCAACCTGCTGGAGAACGCCTACAAGTGGTCGAGTCAGTACATCCGCGTCTCGACCGCCGAGCTGGGCGACTGGATCAGCCTTCGCATCGAAGACGACGGCCCCGGCATGAGCGAGGATGAGATGCGCTGCGCCATCGAGCGCGGGGTGCGCCTCGATGAGAAGGTGCCGGGCTCCGGGCTGGGGCTCAACATCGTCTCGGATCTGGTGGGGGCTTATCGTGGCAATCTCATCATGGGGCGTTCCGAACTGGGGGGGCTGGCGGCCTCCCTCTCCCTGCCCAAGGTGGCCAGGGTCGACCGCTGATCCTGCGCCTGCATCGAAGGGGCGCCCTGCCGGCTGGTACAGGGCGCCCCTTTTCTTTATCATTCCCCATCATTTTGCTTTGAAGACGCATCGCCATGGCTCGAGCCCTCTCTATGCAGCTTGCCCAGTTGAATCTGACGGTAGGCGCGATTGAAGACAACTGTGACCGGATCATCGCGGCGGCCCGCCGCAGCGACGAGCTGGGTGCCGATCTGCTGGTCTGCTCCGAGCTGGCCATCACCGGCTATCCGCCCGAGGATCTGCTGCTGCGCCCGGATCTGATGACCCGGGTCGAGGCCGCGCTGAACCGCCTCGCCGCCTGGGGTGGCAAGGCCGGTATTCTGGTCGGCCACCCTTGGCGCGAGGGGGAGACGCTCTATAACGCCGCCTCCCTCTACGAGAACGGCCAGCTGCTGGCCCGCTACTACAAGCGCGAGCTGCCCAATTACGGGGTGTTCGACGAGAAGCGCTATTTCGGCGCCGGTGATGACTCCTGCGTGGTGCCCTTTCGCGGCCACCTGCTTGGCCTGCTCATCTGCGAGGATCTGTGGCAACCGGGCCCGGCCCTGGCCGCCAAGATGGCGGGGGCTGAGATCCTGGTGACCATCAACGCCTCTCCTTATGACATGCACAAGCCCTGGCTGCGCCGCGAGCTGTTTAGCGAGCGCTGCGCGGCGACCGGCTTGCCGCTGGTCTACCTCAATCAGGTCGGTGGTCAGGATGAGCTGGTGTTCGACGGCTGCTCCAAGGTGTTCAACGGGGCGGGCGCGCTGACCCAGCGGCTGGCGGCCTTTGCCGAGGAGGAGGCGCTGGTGCGCTTTGTCGATGCCGAGCCGCAAGCGAAAGGGGATGCAGAGCAGAGCCTGCCCCCCCTTGGCGAGGTGTATCAGGCGCTGGTGCTGGCGGTGCGCGACTACGTCAACAAGAACGGTTTCCAAGGGGCGGTGCTTGGCCTCTCCGGTGGCATCGACTCGGCGCTGACCCTGGCCATTGCCGGCGATGCCCTCGGCAAGGAGCGGGTACAGGCGGTGATGATGCCGTTTCGCTACACCGCCCAGATGAGCGTGGAAGACGCCAAAGAGCAGGCCGAGCGGATGGGGGTCGAGTTTGACATCGTCTCTATCGAGCCCATGTACGAGGCCTTCATGGGCCAGCTCACCCCCATGTTCGAGGGCACCGCTCGCGATACCACGGAAGAGAACCTGCAAGCGCGCTGCCGTGGCGTGATCTTGATGGCGCTCTCCAACAAGCGCCGGCGCATCGTGCTCACTACCGGCAACAAGAGCGAGATGGCGGTGGGTTATGCCACCCTCTATGGCGACATGGCCGGTGGCTTCGACGTGCTCAAGGATGTGCCCAAGACGCTGGTGTTCCAGCTGTGCGAGTACCGCAATTCGGTGGAATACGTGATCCCGCAGCGGGTCATTGATCGTCCCCCTTCGGCAGAATTGGCGCCAGATCAACTGGATCAGGACAGCCTGCCCCCCTACGACATCCTCGATGCCATCTTGCAGCGCTATGTGGAGCAGGATGCCTCGGTGGCCGACATGGTGGCCGAAGGGTTTGAAGAGGCGGTGGTGCGCAAGGTCATCCGTCTGGTCGACATCAACGAGTACAAGCGTCGTCAGGCGGCCGTCGGGCCGCGCATCTCGGCGCGCAACTTTGGTAAGGATCGCCGCTACCCCATCACCTCCGGGTTTGGCAGACAGAACTGGTAAGGAGAAGTCATGAAGAAGATCGAAGCCATCATCAAACCCTTCAAGCTCGATGACGTGCGCGAGGCGCTCGCCGACATCGGCATCAACGGCATGACCGTTTCCGAGGTCAAGGGGTTTGGTCGCCAGAAGGGACACACCGAGCTCTATCGCGGTGCCGAGTACATGGTCGACTTTCTGCCCAAGGTGAAGGTGGAGCTGGTAGTGCAGGACGAGGATCTCGACGCCTGCATCGAGGCTATCGAGAACACCGCCCGCACCGGCAAGATCGGTGACGGTAAGATCTTCGTCTGTGAGGTGGAGCGGGTGATCCGCATCCGCACCGGAGAAGAGAACGAAGACGCCATCTGATGAGAGCCCGCTTCGCCCTGGCCGGCGGCCTGTTGTTTGGCCTCACCGCCTGTAGTACCACGCCACCGGCCCAGCCGGAGAACCTGTGCCAGATCTTTCGCGAGAAGCCGAAGTGGCACGAGGCGGCGCTCAAGATGAATGAGCGCTGGGGCACTCCGGTGCAGGTGGTGATGGCGATGATGTATCAGGAGTCCTCCTTCGTGCATGACGCCAGGCCGCCGATGCAGTACTTCCTGTTCATCCCGACCGGGCGGGCCAGCTCGGCCTACGGTTATGCCCAGGTGAAGGACGAGACCTGGGACGACTACCAGCGCGAGACCGGCAATGGCTGGAGCAGCCGCGACGACTTTGCCGACGCCATCGATTTCATGGGCTGGTACACCCACAAGGCGCAGCGGGTCAATGGCACCTCCAAATGGAATGCCTATGGCCAGTACCTCAATTATCATGAGGGGATGGGCGGCTACCGGCGCGGTACCTACCGCAGCAAGGGGTGGCTGATGCAGGCCGCCCGCAAGGTAGAGGCCCGTGCCCAGCGTTACGGCGCCCAATATCGACAATGCAAGGGCCAGCTCTCCACCGGAAGCTGGTTCTAGTCATCACTCAGGAGTCATACATGCCGCTTTTGGACAGTTTTACCGTTGATCACACCCGCATGGAGGCTCCGGCTGTGCGGGTCGCCAAGACCATGCAGACCCCGCACAAGGACACCATCACCGTGTTCGACCTGCGTTTCTGCCAGCCGAACAAGGAGATCCTCTCCGAGCGCGGCATCCATACCCTCGAGCACCTGTTCGCCGGTTTCATGCGCGATCACCTCAACGGCACGGATGTCGAGATCATCGACATCTCCCCCATGGGTTGCCGTACTGGTTTCTACATGAGCCTGATCGGTGCCCCGAGCGAGGCGCGCGTCGCTGCGGCCTGGCAGGCGGCGATGGAGGATGTGCTCAAGGTGCAGGATCAAAAGCAGATCCCCGAACTGAACGAGTACCAGTGCGGCACCTATGCCATGCACTCCCTCGATGAGGCCAAGGCCATCGCCGGCAACGTGGTGACCCGTGGCATCGGCGTCAATCACAATGACGAGCTGGCCCTGCCGCCCGAAAAGCTCCAGTCGCTGTAAGCCAGACGGATAAGCGAAGGGCCGGTCACTGACCGGCCCTTCTTGTTTTGCCGCGCTCAGATGGCCATCGGCATCACCCGGTTGCGGCCGAGCTCCTTGGCCTTGTAGAGCTGCTGATCGGTGCGCTCGACCAGATCGTCCCCATGTTCGCGGCCATTGTGCTCGGCCACCCCGAACGAGGCGGTGATGCTGTCGACCCGGCGGCCGCTCTTGCGATCCAGCACCGAGAGCTTCTCGGTGGCACGGCGCAGGCTCTCGGCCAACTGGCGTGAGAGCTGCAAATTCTTACCCGGCACCAGGATGGCGAACTCTTCGCCGCCGAAGCGAAACACCTGCACCCCCTCCTTGGCGGCATCGCGCAAGCGACGGGCGAAGGCGCGCAGCACCTGATCCCCGAGCAGGTGGCCGTACTCGTCATTGAAGGCCTTGAAGCGATCGATGTCGGCCAGGATCAGGCTAAATGGTTTGCCGGTACGGCTCAGTGCCTCCAGCTCTATCTCGAAGGCGCGGCGGTTGAGCAGGCCGGTGAGGGGGTCCTCATTGGCCTGGCGGCGGGTCTCGTCGAGGGCCTGGCGCAGGTCGCGGATCTCCTTCTCGGCATTGCTGATCTGGCTGCGAAAGTGCAGCGTGGCCATGCGGATATCGCGCGATTCCCGCACCAGTTCGCGCAGCACGCCCATGGTCTCCTCCAGGCTCAGCCCCTCTTCATCGATCTGGCCGAGCTTGCCGAAGTTACGATCCAGCATGTCCTGAAACAGGCCGGTGTCGGCCAGCGCATCTTGCACCGAGTGGGCGAACTCATTGGCCACGCTGGTCAGGTTCTGTTTGGCGCTTTCCAGATCTTTTTCCTGCTGACTGGCCAGGAACTGATAGTAGAGGCGTTCGCTGGTGACCAGGGAGCAGGTTCCCTGTTGGCGCAGCGTCTCTTCAATGGCGTGGTTGAGGGGGGGAATGGTGGCGGCAACATAGTGGTACCAGACCGCATAGTGGGGAGGGGTGGTGGGGATCTGGTATTTGATCATCAGCGGCACTGCCTGTTTCAGGTAGGAGGCCGACTGGGCGAATGAATCCTTACTCATGGAGACCCTGTCTCATAACTGACGGACGCACCTAGTATGACAGAGGCTGTCGTCAACCGGCAGAGGGGGAGTGCATTGAAGGCGATTCGGTGAAAAATGGATCGTGAATACGATCCTTACTCAATAAATAAAAATGTATGAGAGCGTTATATTTATAAGGAATAGGTCTTAAAGCAAAAATAATTATTAAATTCATTATCGGTTTTTGGCTTTTTTTCTATCCCGTTAATCGCTGTTTTGCCGCTTGTCTGTTGAATGATGTCTGCCAACATCTCCCGGGCCGGCCTCGCAACTGCCGGTATCTTCACCACTACACGGGATAATCATCATGAACAAGTCGCAGACCTCTCACACCATCGCCAACCAACCACAACCGACCGCCGGGGTGGCCGCGTTTCTTGCCGCCCTAAATGGCGCGGGTGGCAAGCCGATGGAGCAGATGACGCCAGCAGAAGCCCGTCAGGTGTTGATCGGTGCCCAGCAAGGGGCTGAACTGCCCCCCGCCGACGTGAGCGAGAAGCAGATCACCGCGCTTGGCAAACCGCTGACCCTGACCATCGTCAAGCCGGTGGGGGCCACCGGTGTACTGCCCGCCTTCATGTTCTTCCATGGCGGCGGCTGGGTGCTGGGGGATTTCCCGACCCACGAGCGCTTTGTACGGGATCTGGTGGTGGAGTCCGGCATGGCGGCGGTGTTCGTCAACTACGATCCTTCGCCCGAGTCGCACTTCCCCGTCGCCATCACTCAATCCTATGAGGCCACCAAGTGGGTCGCCGAGCACGGTGCCGAGATTGGGGTGGATGGCAGCCGGCTGGCGCTGGTGGGCAACAGCGTGGGGGGCAACATGGTGGCCGCTGTGGCGCTGCAAGCCAAGCAGCACGGCACGCCGGCCATCCGCTACAACGTGATGTTCTGGCCGGTGACCAATGCCGACTTTGGCACCGACTCCTACCAGCGTTATGCGCAAGGCCACTTCCTGACCCAGGGGATGATGCGCTGGTTCTGGGATAACTACACCACCAGCGAACAGGATCGCGCCAGCATCCTCGCCTCGCCGCTGCGCGCCAGCCACGAGCAGCTGGCCGGCCTGGCACCGACCCTGATCCAGACCGCCGAGCTCGACGTGCTGCGTGACGAAGGGGAGGCCTTCGGTCGCAAGCTCGATGAAGCCGGGGTCAAGGTCACGGTGACCCGTTATAACGGCCTTATCCATGATTACGGCCTGCTCAATGCCCTGAGCCAGGAGCCGGCGGTGCGTACTGCGCTCTCTCAGGTGGCCAGCGAGCTGAAGAATCGTCTCAAGTAAAGGGTGATTCGGGAACCCAGGGGAGCGCATGGCGCTCCCTTTTTGTCATATACCGGGCAAAAACGGTCATTTTCCCGCGCTGTTGCGGTCAGATAGGGAAAGGCAGGCTGCCATTGTGGTTGATTGTGGGGATATAATGGGGCGGAACCCTACAAGAAGGCCTGCCTATGTCTCATCAAGATCCCTTCCTCGAACGCGAGGCCGAAAAATACGAAAATCCCATCGCCAGCCGCGAACTGCTGCTGCAGGTCATTGAGGACCATGTGCGTCCCATGTCACGCGAGGAGATTGCCCGCGAGCTGAAGCTGACCGATGAGGATCATTTGGAGGCCTTGCGCCGTCGTCTGCGTGCCATGGAGCGCGATGGCCAACTGGTATTCACCCGCAATCAAACCTATGCCCTGCCGGACCGTCTCAACCTGGTCAAGGGGTACGTGCTTGGCCATCGCGATGGTTTTGGCTTCCTGCGTCCGGATGGCGGTGGCCAGGATCTCTATCTCAACAACCGCGAGATGCAGCGCCTGATGCACGGCGACTATGCCCTGGTGCAGCCGACCGAGATTGACCGCAAGGGGCGCCAGGAGGCGCGTCTGGTGCGGGTGCTCAAGCCGCGCGAGATGGACATAGTCGGCCGCTACTTCATCGAGAATGGGGTGGGCTTCGTGGTGCCGGATGACAGCCGTATCGGCCAGGACATCCTGATCCCGGAAGGGGAGAACAAGGGGGCGCGCCAGAGCCAGGTGGTGGTGGTGCGTCTGACCCAGCGTCCGACCGGCCGCCTCAACGCCCTCGGTACCGTCATCGAGGTGCTGGGCGAGAACATGGCGCCGGGCATGGAGATCGAGATTGCCCTGCGCAACCACGGCATCCCGCACACCTGGCCGGAAGAGGTCAGCAAGGAGATCGCCAATCTGACCGAAGAGGTGCCCGAGAAGGCCAAGGAGGGGCGTTTTGACCTGCGCTCCCTGCCGCTCATCACCATCGATGGGGAAGATGCCCGCGACTTCGACGACGCCGTCTTCTGTGAGAAGAAGAAGGGCGGCGGCTGGCGCCTGTGGGTGGCCATCGCCGACGTCTCGGCCTATGTGAAGCCGGGCACCGCCCTCGACAAGGAAGCCTACCAGCGCGGCAACTCGGTCTATTTCCCCGAGTTCGTGGTGCCCATGCTGCCCGAGGTGCTCTCCAACGGCCTGTGCTCGCTCAACCCCCAGGTCGATCGTCTGTGCATGGTGTGCCAGATGACCATCTCCGCCAGTGGCCGTCTCTCCGGCTTCACCTTCTATGAGGCGGTGATGAACTCCCACGCCCGCATGACCTACACCAAGGTGGCGGCCATTCTGGAAGGGGACCCCAAGCTGCGCGAGCAGTATGCCCCGATCGTCGGTCACATCGAGGAACTCAACAACCTCTACAAGACCCTCAAGCACTCCCGTCATCAGCGCGGCGCGGTGGAGTTCGAAAGCGAAGAGACCCGCTTCATCTTCAACGCCGAGCGCAAGATCGACCGCATCGTGCCGCTGGTGCGTAACGACGCCCACAAGATCATCGAAGAGTGCATGATCCTGGCCAACGTGGCCTCGGCCCGTTTCATCGAGAAGCACGAGGCGGCGGCCCTGTTCCGGGTGCACGACCGTCCGGGTGAAGAGCGCCTGACCGGTTTTCGCCAGTTCCTCGCCGAGCTGGGTCTGGAGCTGGGTGGCGGCCTCGAGCCCGAGCCGAAGGATTTCGCCGAGCTGGCGGCCAAGTTTGAAGGGCGCCCGGATGCCGAGCTGCTCTCGACCATGCTGCTGCGCTCCATGCGTCAGGCCATCTATCAGGCCGACAACATCGGCCACTTCGGATTGGCGCTGAAATCCTACGCCCACTTCACCTCGCCGATCCGCCGTTATCCGGATCTCATCTTGCACCGCGCCATCAAGTACCTGGTGGCCAAGGAGCAGCAGGGCAATGTGCGCCACAAGTGGACGCCGAGCGGCGGCTACCACTACAGCCTCGACGAAGTCGATCCGATGGGCGAGCACTGCTCCATGACCGAGCGTCGTGCCGACGACGCCACCCGTGACGTGGCCGACTGGCTCAAGTGCGAGTACATGCTCGATCACGTGGGTGACGAGTTTGATGGCGTCATCGCCAGCGTCACCGGCTTTGGCTTCTTCGTGCGCCTTGCCGAGATCCACATCGACGGTCTGGTGCACGTCAGCTCGCTGACCAACGACTACTACCAGTTTGATGCCATTCACCAACAGCTGATCGGTGAGAACTTCCGCCGCCGCTATCGCCTCGGCGACAAGGTGCGGGTCAAGGTGATGGCGGTCAGCCTCGATGAGCGCAAGATTGACTTCATCATGGTGGAGGAGCCCCTCAACGTCAGTGGCAAGGGCACCAAGCAGGCGGTGAAGAAGATCAACCAGATCAAGAAGGAAAAAGCCAAGACCGAGCGTCGCCGTGGCCAGCGCAGCGCCAGCAAGGAGTCGAAGGGGGGCGAGCGTTCGTCCAGCCGTCGCCCGAGCCAGAAGCCGCGCGGTAGCAGCAAGGCCTGATCTTGAGTGAAAGAAGGGGGCACGGCTCGGCAACGGGCCGTGCCCCCGTTTTATTGCGCCCCCTTAATCCACCGGCCAGTTCCGGTATACTGGCGGGCAAGCGTGGCCGCGGTGGGCGGTCATCATCAATGTCGCCGCGCGCATGCGGGCACGATAGGATTTCCAGTCAATGAGCAGTGAACTGATTTACGGCATTCACGCGGTCGCCTCCCTGCTGGAGCGGGCGCCGGAGCGTTTCATCGAGGTGTGGGCCCTCAAGGGACGGGAGGATGAGCGCCTGCTGCCCCTGCTGACCGAGCTGGAAGGCCTCGGCATCCGGGTGCAGGCGGTCGGGCGCAAGGCGCTCGACGACAAGAGCGAGGGCAACAATCACCAGGGGATCATGGCCAGGGTGATCGAGGCGCCGCGCCTTTCCGAGCACGATCTTGCCAGCTTGCTCGACACCCTAGGTGGCAAGGATGAGGCCCCTTTCCTGCTGGTGCTCGACGGGGTGACCGACCCCCACAATCTGGGGGCCTGCCTGCGCAGCGCCGATGCCGCCGGTGTGCACGCCGTGGTGGTGCCCAAGGACAAGGCCACCGGCCTCACCCCGATCGTGCGCAAGGTGGCCTGTGGCGCCGCCGAGGTGGTGCCGCTCATCCAGGTGACCAACCTGGCGCGCACCCTGCGTGAGCTGCAAGAGCGCGGCGTCTGGATCGTCGGCACCGCCGGCGAGGCGGATCACGATCTCTATCAGGCCAAGCTGACCGGCCCCATGGCGCTGGTGATGGGGGCCGAGGGCAAGGGGATGCGCCGCCTCACTCGCGAGCACTGCGACGAGCTGGTCAGTATTCCGATGGCTGGCGCTGTCTCTAGCCTCAACGTCTCGGTGGCGACTGGCGTCTGCCTGTTCGAGGCGGTGCGTCAGCGCCGCGCCTGAGGCCTTGCGGTGGATCGCCCGCCCTTTGCATGTACCGACGAGGAGGCCGCGCGCCTCCTCTCGTTTTCCCGCACCGTGACCTTGTCTCCACGCCAGAGTCTGTGGCGCGTCGGTGACGCTCCAGCCGCCTTGGTGCAGGTGTGTGCCGGCCTGCTGCGCGCCCGCATCACGGCGGCCGAGGGGCGCGAGTACATCAAGGAGTTCTACTGGGAGGGGGATGAGTTTCTCGACTTCCACCACCTGCTCTCGGGGGCGCCTGCCCGCTACCATGTGGAAGCGCTGGAGCCCTGCACCTTGCGGCTGTTTCCTCTGGCCAGTCTCACCGCCGATCCGCTCTGGCCGCGCTGGTACCGCCACCTGCTTGAGGTGCAGCTGCGCATCAAGGAGGAAAAAGAGCTGCTGCTGCTCACCGCCGGCCCCGAGGCGCGCTATCGCCACTTCCTCAGCCACTTTCCCGCCCTCGACGCCCGCCTGCCCGATCATCAGGTGGCGGCCTATCTTGGCATCACCCCTATCAGTCTGAGCCGCATCCGTAGGCGGTTGCGTACCGTTAACCAAGGTTAATGAAGCCGGGGGCCATGGCGGGTATGCTGGCCCCTTCACGTTAAGAAGGAGTCGTTGATGAACTGGAGCCTGAAACCCTGGAGCGAACTGAGCACGGACGAGCTGTACGAGTTGCTGGCGCTGCGCGCCGAGGTGTTCGTGGTCGAGCAGACCTGCCCCTTCCAGGATCTGGATGGTCTGGATCGCCAGAAAGGGGTGTGGCACCTGCTGGGGTGGCAGGAGGGGAAATTGGCGGCCTATGCCAGGCTCATGGCCCCCGGCATCAGCGACGAGCAGGGGAGTGCCATCGGCCGGGTCGTCACCTCGCCTGCCCGGCGTGGCGCAGGCCTTGGCCATCAGTTGCTGGAGGAGGCGGTGCGCCACTGTCGGGCGCGCTGGCCGGATCACTCCATCTGGCTGGGGGCCCAGGCGCACCTGCAAGGCTTCTATGGTCGGCACGGCTTCGTGGCTGAGGGGGAAGGCTATATCGAGGATGACATCCCCCATATCGGGATGCGCCGAGGATGAGAAAAGGGGCCGTGCGGCCCCTTTTGACTTATTGCCCCAGCAACTTGAGCGCTTCGGCCAACTTGTCGACCGAGGCTTGATGCTCCCCGGCGTTGTGCAGCTTCTCCCCCTCGGCCCGCAGGGCCTGCACCTTGGCGAGATCGGCCTGGCTCAGCGCCGGTTTTTGCGCCAGCAAATCATCGATCTTCTTCATGTCGGCCGGGCAGTGGAATGCCAGGGCCGGGGCGGCTAGTAGCCATGCCAGCAGACTCACGATTTTCTTCATCACAACTCCTGTCACCCTATGGTCGGGCTGGATGCCCGCTTTGAGCATAGTGTTCATCGCCCGCCATGAATCCGTTTGGCGGTAACCAGTACAGAACCTGAACGAGACTCTAGTTAAAAATATCGATTTTCAATCAATACTTAATATTTCGATTTAGTTGAAAGGTATCGCGTTTCTACTTGGGTCTGAGGCAGGAAAGGTACATGGTGTTAAATGCTGTTTTTGATATTTTTGTTAGTGTGTGGCTAACAACAAGGAAACAGCATGATGGATACGGTAACTCAGTTACAGAGCGCGGTCGTCACGGCGGCCCATGGCGAGGTTTTCCTACTGCTCGATGGCAAGCGAATCGCGCTGAGCAGTGGCGATCGCCTCCCCGCGGGGAGCATGATTGAAACCGGGACGGATGGCCTGCTACAAGCGCGAAATGGGGCCGGTCACGTGGTCGAGTTGGCGGCCAATCAGAGTGTCACGCTGGCACCGAGCGGCGAGTGGGGGGAGCCCAGTGAGCTGGGGCATCTTGACCCTGAGATAGCTGAGCTCCAGCAGGCCATTGCCCAAGGTGAGGACCCGACCCTGAATTTCGATGCCCCGGCGGCGGGGGCTGGTGAGGGCACCGGTGGTGGTGGCGCCTCCAACAGTGGTTATGTCGAATTGGCGCGTGACGGGGGAGCCACCTTAGCAGAAGCCGGGTTTGATACGGCTTACGCTAAGGGGACTGAGGAAGAGAGGCCCGACTGGCTGGGGCTGCGCGATATCCTGACCGGGGAAGATCCGGCCCCTGAAATCGGGGCCCCCAGCATCGGCAGTACCGTTCACACCGTTTATGAGGCCGAACTAGCGGGGGGCAGTGCGCATCAACCCGGACAAGGAGCGGTCATCCAAGGGACGTTTAGCGTCGAACTCCATGGGTTGAGCGGTGAGGTACAGATCCGGGATCAGCGCTTCACCCTGGATGCCGACGGCAATGTCACCCTGCCTGAGGGGGGGCTCCAGATCGAGACCGGGGCCGGCATCTTGCATATCACCGCCATTCGCGATGGCGTGATCACCTACTCCTACCAACTCAAAGAAGCCCAGAGCCACGCCCCCGGCGAGGGCAACAACACCCTGCTCGACACTATCCCACTGACCGTCACCGATAGCCGTGGCGAGTCCGCCAGCGGCAGTCTGGATGTCACCATCGTCGACGACGTGCCGAGCATCACGGTGACCGACGCGCAGCTGAGTGTGAACGAGGGCTATGCAGTCGACGGTAGTTTCAGCCACGCGCTGGGGGCCGATGCGGCCGGGGCGACCCTGACGGTGGAGGGGGCCACGTTACAGGCCGACGGGCGCTGGGAGCTGACGCACGGGTTTATCACCCTCGATCCCGTGCAGGGCACCTTTACCTTCACGGCCAAGCCGAATGCGCCGCAAGGGGCGAAGCAGGATATCGTCCTGGTGGTGACCGACGGTGACGGCGACGTGGCCAAGGGCGCGGTGACCATTGAGATAGGGAAGAGCGTGGCGCCCGAGATCGCCCCCATCCTGGTGGACGAGCAGGGGCTGACCTCGGAGCAGGATAACTCGGAGAGCGCGATCATCGCGGTGCCGGATGGCTACACGGTGATCAACGTGAGTGGGGCGGTCAACGGCACCCTGAGCCAGAACGAGCAGGGGGAGTGGGTCTACACCCTCAACCAGAGCCTGACGCACAGCGGGGCCGGGCGTGATCAGCGTGAAGGCGACGTGCTGACGGTGGTGGTCCAGGACGGGCAGGGCAACGAGCACACCCTGGAGGTACCGGTGACGGTGGTGGACGACGTGCCGAGCATCACGGTGACCGACGCGCAGCTGAGCGTGAACGAGGGCTATGCGGTCGACGGTAGTTTCAGCCACGCGCTGGGGGCCGATGCGGCCGGGGCGACCCTGACGGTGGAGGGGGCCACGTTACAGGCCGACGGGCGCTGGGAGCTGACGCACGGGTTTGTCACCCTCGATCCCGTGCAAGGCACCTTTACCTTCACGGCCAAGCCGAATGCGCCGCAAGGGGCGAAGCAGGATATCGTCCTGGTGGTGACCGACGGTGACGGCGACGTGGCCAAGGGCGCGGTGACCATTGAGATAGGGAAGTGCGTGGCGCCCGAGATCGCCCCCATCCTGGTGGACGAGCAGGGGCTGACCTCGGTGCAGGATAACTCGGAGAGCGCGATCATCGCGGTGCCGGATGGCTACACGGTGATCAACGTGAGCGGGGCGGTCAACGGCACCCTGAGTCAGAACGAGCAGGGGGAGTGGGTCTACACCCTCAACCAGAGCCTGGCGCACAGCGGGGCCGGGCGTGATCAGCGTGAAGGCGACGTGCTGACGGTGGTGGTCCAGGATGGGCAGGGCAACGAGCACACCCTGGAGGTACCGGTGACGGTGGTGGACGACGTGCCCATCGCGACCATCGACAGGGTACAAGTCACCGACACTGATACCGGCAACTACTACGGCAACGTGATTACCGGGCAGTGGGGCACCACTAATGTCTCGGCTGACTGGACGCAGATCTCGGGGGATGCGGACACGCTGGGGGCCGATGGTGCCTCGGTCACGCACGTACGCATGCATACGCCGGAGGGCAGCGAGACCTATATCGAGCTCAAGCCACAGGACTCCGCCACCGGTGATGACCGCCTGTACGCCGTGGTCGAGACTGAGCAGGGCACCCTGACTCTCTACTCGGATGGCAGTTACGAGTTCAACCCGACTTACCAGACCATTTTCGATCCCACCGATACCCAAGGGGGGCATGCCGAGAGCGTCAACGGGAAGAACACGACCACTCTGGGGGATTACACCTTTACAGCGGTTAATGTGGTGCTCTCGAGCGACCACTCCTTTAATGACATCGAGTATGACAGCGACCTGAAATTCGACGTGCCGGGTGGCAAAGGGTCGCTGGGGATCAAGGGGGATGCGGGTGGTGGGCCGGAGAACTCGCAGATCGATGGTCAGGGAGACAAGAAAGGTGAGGCCAACGACGGGGTCAAAGTTGATTTCCCCGATGCGGCCAGTGCAATCCAGTTTGATCTGGTCTATTTCGAGCCAGGGGAGACGGTCGGTTGGGCGGTATTTGATACAGATGGTCATGTGATCGACTCAGGTACCTACACCAGGACGACGGACAACAAACCCATTCTGGAGATCAACAGCGACGCCCCCTTCAACAGCGTGGTCATCTATGCGGTCGGTGAAAACACCGCCTTCAACATAGGGGCCATCTCGGTGGCGACCGGCACCGTGACTGAGGACGTCTCCTTTGACTATGTGCTGACCGATGGGGATGGCGACAGCTCGGAGTCTCAGCTGGAGTTTGTGGTCGATAAGCCGGGTCAGACTCAGGGGCGCGCTGCCGTGACGGCTCGCTTCGTGGCGCCAGAGCCAGAGCCAACGGGGGCCTTTAGCCATCTGCAAGCGCTGATCGCGGGCCGGTTAGGCGTAGGGGTGGAGGCGCTGACCCTGACCATGATGCTGGGATACATCCAGCAACATGCGGGTGAGCTGGACGTCAAGGTATCAGAGGCCATGGCCGCCGAGGGGCCGCTGGTGCAGGAGATAGCGCAAGGGGACGCCCTGCTGGTGTCTGCCGACATGTCGGATGGGGCAGTGAACGCCGGCGCCGAGATGGTGGCGTTCCTCGGTCAGCTGCAACACCTTACCGGCGCCGTCAGTGCCGACCCGGATCTGCTGTTACAGACCATCCAGAGCATGGAGGTGGACACGCTCGGGGAGGTGGCGCGCGAGTTGGAGTTGGTCTCTTTCAAGGGAGGAGCCAACCCGTTGCTGCAAGGGGGCAGGGGGATGAGGTGCTGCTCTCGGTGGGAGCCAACGACATCTTGGTGGGCGGGGCTGGCGATGACATTCTGGTCGGCGGCGCCGGGGATGACGTGCTGGCTGGCGGCGCCGGCAACGACATCCTGAGCGGAGGCAGTGGTGCCGACACCTTTGTCTGGCGGGCCGGCGACGAGGGAACGGGGGAGCGCCCCGCCGTGGACCGGGTGCTCGACTTCAACCGTCACGAGGGGGACTGCCTCGATCTGCGCGAGCTGCTGCAAGGAGAGAGCGGAGCCTCCATCGATCAGTACCTCTCTTTGCTGGAGCGTGACGGCAGCACCGTCATCGCGGTGAAGACGACGGGTAGCGGCGCGGTCAATCAGGAGATCGTGCTGGAGGGCGTCAGCTTCGCCGACTTGGGGGGCGGCAGTGGCAGCGAGCTGCTCAATAGCATGCTGGCGGACGGCCTCATCAAGGTCGATGAGATGATGTGATGGCCAGGAGGCCACCAAGGCGAGGGGAGACCCTCGCCTTTTTCGTTGGGCTTATGGGGTGACCCGGGTATGCAGGGTGAAGCCCTCCTCGCACGGCGCGAGTGTCACCTCGACGCGGCCCAGCTCACCCAGCGTGTCGGCATGGGTGCCGCCACAGGGGATGGTGATGCGGCGCCCCTCCAGTTCACAGTGCCACCAGCGCGAGTCGATGATGGCCTCACCATCGCGGCTGCGCTCTATCTTGCCCCCCGCTGCCAGCCAGGTGGCGAGCTGGGTGTTGATGGTCTCGGCGATAGTGGGCAGCGCCGCCAGCAGTTCGGCCCCCATCACCCCCTTCTTGCGCAGGCTCTTGCCAATACGGTACTGCTCGAAGGAGCCTAGCGGCTCGACCCGTGAGCGGGTGATGGCGAGGCGATCGAAATCGGGTTGGCCTAGGGCATCGCGCTCGGCCGCCTCCTTCTTCCAATAGGGGGTGAGGGCCCGGTTTAGGGCCAGCGCCGCCAGATGGCAACCGCTGTGACCGAGTGAAAGCCGCCGGCGCGCCTCACCATCGACCCGCAGGGTCACCGGGGAGCCTACCGTCAGTGGGAAAGGGCCCGCCAGCGGATGCACCACCACGAAGGCCCAGCCGGGCTCGCCGCGTTTGACGGGAATATCAGCATCGACAAACAGGGCTCCCTGCGGGCTGATGGCGCCCATGCAGCAGGGGGAGACTCTGGCCTGACCGCCCTCCCAGAGCAGGGTGCCACTGTCGCCGGGCTGATCGGGCCAGAGATGGCTTTGCGGGTGAAAGGGGGAGAGGTCGGTCACGATCAGGGTGGAGTCGGTTGCGGGTTGGGTGAGCAGGACACGGGCCTGCTCCTCGAGGTGACCCAGCACGAAGCTGACGCGGGTGTGTTCCATGAGATCCTCCTTCGAACGATGGAGGGGAGGATACCGCAAAAGAGGCGGGCGGCTCATCGGCGTTATGGGCCGCCCGTTTCCCGGTGTTAAAGCAGCGAGGCCAGCAGATAGGCGTTAAGGGCGATCACCAGGGCGACGATGACCCGCCCGAGCGCCCGGGTCAGCGGCCGGTTGCGGTATTCTCCCATCAGGGTGCGATCCCCGGTGAGCAGCAGCAGTGGAATGAGTGCCAGTGCGATGCCAAAGCTCAGCACCACCTGGCTCATCACCAGGATCTCGGTGGTGTTGAGCCCCATGGCGATCACCACGAAGGCGGGCGCCATGGTGATGGCCCGGCGCAACCAGAGCGGGATGCGAAACTGCACAAACCCCTGCATCACCACCTGGCCGGCCAGGGTGCCGACCACGGTCGAGCTGACGCCCGAGGCCACCAGCGACAGGCCGAACAGGGTGGCGGCGGCCTGTCCCAGTAACGGGGTCAGGGTGGCATGGGCACTCTCGATGCCTGCGACATCGTGATGGCCGTTAGCGTGAAAGGCGGCCGCCGCCATCGCCATCATGGCCAGATTGACGAACCCGGCTATGGTCATGGCGATCGCCACGTCGGTGCGGGCGCCCCGCAGTCGCTGGGGAATACCGCGGTGCGGGTCGGCGCTCTGGGTCAGGGCCGAGTGCAGGTAGATGACATGGGGCATGACGGTGGCCCCCAGCACCCCGGCGGCCAGATAGATGGCCTCATTGTTGGGCAGTCCCGGCAGCAGGACGCCTTCGACCAGGCTCGGCAGGTGGGGACGTGAAAACAGCAGCTCCACCACATAGGCCAGCGCCACAAACAGCAGCAAACCGCCCACCACCAGCTCGAGTGGCTTCTGGCCCCGGCTTTGCAGTGAGAGGATGCCCCAACTGACGATGGCCGTCAGGCCCGCGCCCTCCAGCAGGGTGACGCCAAGCAGCAGCTGAAATCCCACCGCGGCGCCGATGAATTCGGCCAGATCGGTGGCCATGGCGATGATCTCCGCCTGTACCCAGTAGGCCCAGACGGCGGGCCTTGGCAGCCGGTCGCGGATATGCTCGGCCAGGTTCTTGCCGGTGACGATGCCCAGCTTTGCCGACAGCCCCTGCACCAGCATGGCCATCAGGTTGGCCCAGACCACCACCCACAGCAGTTGATAGCCAAATTGGGAGCCGGCCTGGATGTTGGTGGCGAAGTTACCCGGATCGATGTAACCGATGGCGGCGATGAAGGCGGGCCCGAGCAGGCTCAGTCTGAGCTTGCGTTGGCGTGGCAAGGAGAGCGAGGCGGGTTGCATGATGTGACCTCCATAACGGGATGTATCGAGCATACATGCAATTGAGAATTGTTATCAATTGATTGTGCGGATGGCCGTCATCGATTTTCTGCACACCCGTTGCTTCCTCCGGAGGGATTTCGTACAATACGCCGCCCTAGAAAGCAGCGTCAACACACACACGTTCCTTGCCTCCGAGGTTTGGCTGCACCCGGGCGGAGGCTGATTAACCCGTAAGGAGCTGATAATGCGTCATTACGAAATCGTCTTCATGGTTCATCCGGACCAGAGCGAGCAAGTTCCTGGCATGATCGAGCGCTACACCGGCGCCATCACCACTGCCGGTGGTAAGATTCATCGCCTGGAAGACTGGGGCCGCCGTCAACTGGCTTACCCGATCGAGAAGCTGCACAAGGCGCACTACGTTCTGCTGAACGTGGAAGCCGAGCAGGCTGTTATCGACGAACTGGAAACTAACTTCCGCTTCAACGATGCCGTTATCCGCAACATGATCATGCGCACCAAGCACGCCGTGACTGAAGTTTCTCCGATGGCCAAGGCCAAGGAAGAGCGTTCTTCTTTCCGTCGTGACGACGTTCGCAGCGAAGAGTCTGCCGAAGCTACCACTGAAGCTTCCGCAGAAGAGTAATTCCGGATCACAGACTAGAGGATAAAGGCAATGGCACGTTATTTCCGTCGTCGCAAGTTCTGCCGCTTCACCGCCGAGAACGTAACCGAGATCGACTACAAAGATATCGTTACCCTGAAGAACTACATCACTGAATCTGGCAAGATCGTACCGAGCCGTATCACCGGTACCCGTGCCAAGTATCAGCGTCAGCTGGCTCGCGCCATCAAGCGCGCCCGTTACCTGGCTCTGCTGCCGTACACCGATCTGCACAACAAGTAAGAATCGGTCCGGCGCTTACGCCTAACTCAACGAAATTTATAGAGGAAAGGTAATGCAAGTTATCCTGCTCGATAAGATCGCCAAGCTGGGCGGTCTGGGTGACCAAGTTAATGTTAAGCCTGGTTTTGCCCGTAACTTCCTGATCCCGCAAGGCAAGGCTGTGATGGCGACCAAGGCCAACATCGCTTCTTTCGACGCTCGTCGTGCCGAGCTGGAAGCCAAGCTGGAAGCCACCCTGGTTGCCGCTCAAGAGCGCGCTGCCAAGCTGGGTGAACTGGCTGCCGTCGTTATCGCCTCCAAGGCCGGTGACGAAGGTAAGCTGTTCGGCTCCATCGGTACCCGCGACGTGGCTGATGCCATCACCGCTGCTGGCGTAGCCGTGTCCAAGAGCGAAGTTCGCATGGGCAACGTTCTGCGTTCCACCGGCGAGTACGAAGTTTCCGTTCAGCTGCACGCTGACGTGAAGGCGACCGTACAAATCCAGGTTGTTGCTGGCGAGTAATCGACAGTTCATCTGGTAAAAAAACCCGCGCAATGCGCGGGTTTTTTATTACCTGCCGCCGGGGTAGAGTGGAGATCGTCAACCGCAGAGGAGGCGTTCCATGGCTGACTGGGTGGAAGGCCGCGTGCTTGAGCGCACCGACTGGACCGATACTCACTTCTCATTGCGGGTTCAAGCGAACCTGCCCCCCTACAAGGCTGGCCAATTCACCAAGCTGGCCCTCGTCGACGGCGAGCAGAAGGTGCAGCGCGCCTATTCGTTCGTCAATCCTCCCAGCGCGCCTTGGCACGAGTTCTATATCGTCGAGATCCCAAACGGGCAACTGACCCCTCGCCTCGGCAGCCTGCAACCGGGCGATGCCGTGCTGGTCGCGGCCAACCCGACCGGTTTTCTCACCCTCGACGAGATCCCCGCCGGACGCGATCTCTGGATGCTCTCCACCGGCACCGCCATCGGTCCGTTTCTCTCGATCCTCGCCGACGGTGAGGTGGCGATGCGTTTTGACAACCTGGTGCTGGTGCACGGGGTGCGCTTTGGCCGCGAGCTGACCTACCAGCCGCTGCTGCGCCAACTGGCCGAGCGTTATGGGGAGCGTTTCAACTATGTGCCCATGGTCAGCCGCGAGCCGTGGCAAACCGCGCTGCCCGGTCGTATTCCGGCGGCGATCGGCAACGGTGCGCTGGAGCGGCGGGTCGGTCTTGGGATCACCCCAAGCCAGAGCCAGGTGATGATTTGCGGCAACCCCGAGATGGTGCGCGACACCCAAGGGGTGCTGCTCGAGCGAGGGCTGGTCAAGAACCTCAGGCGCAAGCCAGGCCAGATCAGCGCCGAGAACTATTGGTAAACACAGAGGGGGCCCATGGCCCCCTCTTTAATGCGGGTCAATGCAGGATCAGAACTCGTTGGAGAGCGCCTTGTAGCCCTTCACCAGATCGATATTGGCGTGCACCACGTCTTCCGAGAACTCGGTCGCATCGACCGTGACCTTGGGAATGCGCTCGAGATCGCTCTGCTGGCTGATGTGGGTGGTGGAAGGGACGTAGAACTCGGGAGGCAGGTCGCAGCCGTCTACCACCGAGTTGTGGCGCACCACGCAGCCATCGCCGATGTGGCAGTTAAAGAGCACGCTGTTGAAACCGATGAAGACCCGGTTCCCCACGCTACAGGGGCCATGCACTATGCTGCGGTGGGCGATGGAGCTGGACTCGCCGATGGTGACGGCGGCGCCCGATTTTGAGTGGATCACCACCCCATCCTGAATGTTGGAGTTGGCGCCGATGACGATGGGCTCCATGTCACCGAGTTCGTCGACCTCGTCGGCACGGATCACCGCATAGGGGCCGACGAAGACGTTCTCGTGGATGATCACCTTGCCGCAGATGATGGCGGTCTTGTCGATGTAAGCGGATTCGTGAATGACCGGCAGGTGGCCGGAGGGGTTCTTGCGGATCATGCTGCTTCCCGTGGTTGAAATTCACTCCTTGCAGGCCAGCCAGCTTACGCCACCTTGATAACAGGTGAAACTCGAAACTGGTCTGGCCAACGCCTTAGGCCGGTTGCGCGATCCGGGCGGCCCTCCTCTGTTGCAGCCACAGCAGCAGACCGACACCAAAGCCGACGGCGCTGATGGCGGTGACATAGTGGGAGGGGGCCAGCACATCCTCTTTCATCCACAGGGTGACCAACATGGGGGTGAGGCCACCAAAAATGGCGTAGGCGACGTTGTAGGAGAACGACAGCCCGCTAAAGCGCACCGCAGGCGGGAAGGCATGCACCATGACGTGGGGGACGGCCCCCACTAGTCCGACGGCGAAGCCGGCCAGGGCGTAGTGGGCATAGAGGGCGTCACTACCGCCGAGCAGACCGCGATAGAAGAGGTTGACCGTGGCGGCCAGCAGCACCGAGCCGAGCAGGAAGGTGCGGCCGCTGCCGATGGCGTCGCAGAGGCGGCCATAGACGATGCAGCCCAGGGTGAGCGCCAGGATCGCCAGCGAGTTGGCTTGCAGGGCATCGGCGGGGGCGATGGCATGCACCTTTTGCAGGTAGGTCGGGGTCATCAGGATCACCACCACGATCCCGGCCGAGAGCAGCCAGGTGAGCAGCATGGAGATGACCACACTGCCCCTGTGCTCGCGCAGCACGGTGCGCAGCGGCAGCTCCTCGGCCAGCGTCTTGCTGGCCTGCAACTCGGCAAACACCGGGGTTTCGTGCAGCCAGCGGCGCAGGTACATGGCGAAGATGCCGAACACCCCGCCGAGCACGAAGGCCAGACGCCAGCCCCATTGGCTCACCTCGCTCGGGCTCATCCCCTTGTTGATGGCGGTGGCGACCAGAGAGCCGAGCAGAATGCCGGCGGTCAGGCCGCCGGTCAGCACGCCGCAGGCGACCCCCACCCGTTTGGCGGGGACGTGTTCAGCCACGAAGACCCAGGCGCCCGGCACCTCGCCGCCGATGGCGGCCCCTTGCAGAATGCGCAGCAACAGCAGCAGCAGTGGGGCAAGGATGCCGAGGGTGGCGTGGGTCGGCAGCAAGCCGATGAGCAGGGTCGGCAACGCCATCAGGATGATGCTCAAGGTGAACATCCGCTTGCGGCCGACCAGATCACCGAAGTGGGCCATGATGATGCCGCCGAGCGGGCGCGCCAGGTAGCCGGCGGCGAAGATGCCGAAGGTCTGGAACTGGCGCAGCCACTCGGGGATATCGGGCGGGAAGAACAGCTCACCGATCACCACGGCGAAGAAGACGAAGATGATGAAGTCGTAAAATTCCAGCGCGCCACCGAGGGCGGCCAGCCCCAGCGTCTTGTAGTCCTGCCGGGAGAGGGGGCGGGTGTGTGTGCTCATGTCAGTCCCTGTTGTGGTTATCATCCTGATGGAGTGGTGCTGGGCGGCACCCTGCGTCGAGGGTAAGATGCGCCGGTAGCGGCTGTAAATCGCGCAATCCGCAACACAGTCTTGCGTTTCCCGGCCGGGTGAGGAGTCGTCGATGAGAAGGGTTCTGCTCTCATGGAGCAGTGGCAAAGACAGCGCCTGGGTGCTGCACCGGCTGCGTCAGCAGCCTGATATCGAGGTGGTGGGGCTGTTTACCACCACCAACGAGGCGTTCGAGCGAGTGGCTATCCACGGGGTGCGCAATGCGTTGCTGCATGCCCAGGCCGAGGCGATCGGGCTGCCTTTGCACCTTATCCCGCTGCCGTGGCCGTGCAGTAATGCCGATTACGAGGCGCGCATGGGGGCGTTCGTCACCCGTTGCCATGCCATGGGGATCGATCACTTCGCATTTGGCGATCTGTTTCTCGCCGATGTGCGCCGCTATCGGGAGGAGAAGCTAGCCGGGTGTGGCATCACCCCGCTCTTTCCGCTGTGGGGCATTCCGACCGATGTGTTGGTCGGCGAGATGCTGGCGGGCGGTCTCAAGGCGACCGTGAGCGCCTGCGATCCGGCCCGGGTGCCGCGCCAGGTGGCTGGCCACCCATTCGATGCCGATCTGCTGGCTCTGCTCCCCAAGGATGTGGACCCGTGTGGCGAGCACGGTGAGTTTCATACCTTCGCCTGGGATGGCCCCATGTTTTTCCACCCAGTGATGTGCCGCACCGGCGAAACGGTGGAGCGGGAGGGGTTTCTCTACACCGACTTGCTCCCGGCGTGATGGCGGCTGGCCAGAAAAAAAGGGATGCCGATGGCATCCCTTTTCGTGTGTCCCAGCCTGGGTTACAGCAGATCTTCAATCTCGCTGCGCAGGTACTGGAACAGTTCGCGGTAGGCGACGGGCGGCTTGTTGTGCTCGCGCTCCTTTTGCACCGAGCGCAGCAGCTGGCGCAGCTTCTGGCGATCGAGCTCGTGGAACTGTCCGAGCAGCTCGTTGATGGCGACATCCCCTTCATCGATCAGGCGCTCGCGCCACTGCTCCAGCCGGTGCTGGCGGGCGTTGGCGGTGGCATGACGGTTTTTGATGATGGAGAGCGCCTCGGCGATGGGCTCCACGTCACGGCTGCGCATCAGACGGCCGATAAACTGCAAGTGGCGGCGGTAGGCCTCGTTCTTCTTGGGCTTGAGCTTGTGGGCCAAGGACACGGCGTCAGCCAGCTCTTCGTCGAGGGGGATCTTCTCCAGCTCGCTCGGCTTGAGGTCGACTATCTCCTCACCCATTGTCTGCAACGCTTCGGCGTCGCGCTTGAGCTGGCTCTTGCTGGGGCCCCAGTCTTCCCACTCGTCGTGCTGGTCGTCGTTGAAATGACTCATTGGTCTCGGATCCTGTGATTTTATTCGCACGGGTTGGCCGATATGTTACCAGCTTCTCCCGCCCTTTGCTGGGCTCTGTTATGCTAGGCCCTTTCCCTCAATCAGACTGGATGTATGGATCAGCAAGCGCAAATCCGTCAGGAGCAGGCCCAGCTCGAGGCCGCGGTGGCCGAGGCCCTCGATATTGCCAAGGAGCTCGGTGCCTCGCTGGCCGAGGTGTCCATCAGCAAGCAGACCGGGCTGTCGGTCAACACCCGCGGTGGCGAGCTGGAGAGCATTGAATTCAACAAGGATGGAGCCTTGGGGATCGCCGTCTATCGGGATGGTTGCAAGGGCTCCTCTTCCACCACGGATCTCGGCCGCAGCGCCATCCGCGCCTGTGTCGAGGCCGCCATCGAGATTGCCCGCCACACCTCGCGCGACGAGGCGGCGGGTCTGGCCGATCCCGAGCTGCTCGCCTGGGAGGCACCGGATCTCGAGCTCTGTCATCCGGTCTCGCTCGATCCGGCCGAGGGCACGGCGTTGGCGCTGGAGTGCGAGCGACTGGCCCTGGGACGCGATCCGCGCATCAAGCATTCGGATGGCGCCGGCTTTACCAGCCATCTCGGGGTCAAGGTGTATGGCAACAGCCACGGCTTTGTGAAGGGCTACGCCGCATCGCGCCACTCCTTGAGCTGCGTGCTGATCGGCGAGCAGGATGGCGACATGCAGCGCGACTACGGCTGGAGCTGCCACCGCCGCATGGAGGGGCTGTGGAGCCCGCAGCGCATCGCCGACGAGGCGGTGGAGCGCACCGTCTCCCGCCTTGGCGGACGCAAAATTGAGACCCGCCAGGCCCCCGTGCTGTTTCACCCCGACACCGCCTCCGGCCTGTGGGGCCATCTGGTGATGGGGATCAGCGGTGGCAACCTCTATCGCAAGTCGAGCTTCCTGCAAGAAAAGCGTGGGGAGATCATCCTGCCCGAGTGGCTCTCCATCACCGAGCACCCGCACCTCAAGGGGGCGCTGGCCAGCGCGCCGTTCGATGGTGAAGGGGTACGCACCCGCGATCTCGACATTATCCGCGATGGCCGCCTGATGACCTGGCTGCTCACCTCCTACTCGGCGCGCAAGCTGGGGCTCACCTCCACGGGGCATGCCGGCGGCATCCACAACTGGCAGGTCTCCCACAGTGGTCAGGATTTTCAGGCGCTGCTCAAGGAGATGGGCACGGGCCTGCTGGTGACCGAGCTGATGGGGCAGGGGGTCAACATCGTCAACGGCGATTACTCCCGCGGCGCTGCCGGCTTTTGGGTCGAGAATGGGGAGATAGCCTACCCGGTCGAGGAGATCACCATCGCCGGCAACCTGAGCGACATGTACCGCCACATCGTGGCGGTGGGCAGCGACGCCGACGAGCGCTCCAGCCTCAAGACCGGCTCTGTGCTCATCGAGAACATGAAGCTGGCCGGCCACTGAGTGCGGGCTGACAAATAAAAACGGCGCCTTGCGGCGCCGTTTTTTTATGGGCGATCAGGATTACTCCTTGATGCGCTCGATGCAGCCGCCAAGGCCTTGCAGCTTCTGCTCGATGTTCTCGTAGCCACGGTCGATGTGATAGATGCGATCGACGATGGTGGTGCCTTCGGCCACGAAACCGGCCAGCACCAGGCTGGCGGAGGCGCGCAGATCGGTCGCCATCACCTGGGCACCCTTGAGGTGCTCGGCGTCGCGGCAGATGGCCACATTGCCCTGCAGCTCGATGTCGGCACCCATCCGCACCAGCTCCGGCACGTGCATGAAGCGGTTCTCGAAGATGGTCTCGGTCAGCATGCCGGTGCCTTTGGCCACCGTGTTGAGCACGGTGAACTGGGCCTGCATGTCGGTCGGGAAGGCCGGGTAGGGGGCGGTCTTGATGGTCACCGGCTTGAGGGTGCGGCCGGTCATGTCCAGGCTGATCCAGTCTTCGCCCTTGTCGACCAGCGCACCGGCCTCTTCCAGCTTGACCAGCACCGCCTCGAGCAGGCTCGGGTCGGTGTTGCGGCAGACAATCTTGCCACCGGTCACGGCGGCGCCGACCAGGAAGGTGCCGGTCTCGATGCGATCCGGCTGCACGCGGTAGCTGCCGCCATGCAGACGCTCGACCCCGTCGATGGTCAGGGTGTCGGTGCCTGCCCCCTGGATCTTGGCGCCCAGGGTGTTGAGGAAGTGAGCCAGATCGACCACTTCCGGCTCGCGGGCCGCGTTCTCAATCACGGTGCGACCATCGGCCAGTACGGCCGCCATCATCAGGTTTTCGGTACCGGTGACGGAGACCATGTCCATCAGGATGTGGGCGCCCTTGAGACGACCGTCGACGCGGGCCTTGATATAACCCTCTTCGATGGTGATCTTGGCACCCATCAGCTCCAGGCCGTGCACGTGCAGGTTGACCGGACGCGCCCCGATGGCGCAGCCGCCGGGCAGGGAGACGTCGGCCGCGCCGTAGCGGGCAGCCAGGGGGCCGAGCGCCAGGATCGAGGCGCGCATGGTCTTCACCAGCTCGTAAGGGGCAACGTGGTTGTTGACCGCCCCGGTCAGCACGGTGACGTTACCGTTGACCTTGGTGGAGGCGCCCAGCATCTCCAGGAGCTTGACCGTCGTGGCCACGTCTTTGAGGCGCGGCACGTTGGAGAGTTGTACCTCTTCGTCACACAGCAAGGTGGCGAACAGGATGGGCAGGGCGGCGTTCTTGGCACCGGAGATGGTCACTTCACCGGAGAGAGTGCAGGGGCCGGTGATCTTGAATTTGTCCATTTACGTTTTCTTTACCTGATCAGGAGGGCAGCAAAAATTTGCGTTCGCGGCTCCACTCGGCCGGGGTGAAGGCCTTGATGGAGAGCGCGTGGATCGCGTTGGTGGCAATCTTGTCCATCAGCGGGGCATAGATGGCCTGTTGTTTCTTGACTCGGCTCATGCCGTCGAACATGTCGCCGACGGCAATCACCTGGAAGTGACTGCCGTCGCCCTTCACGTGCACCTCGGTCAGGGGCAGTGCGGCCAGCAGCAGCGCTTCGATTTCAGAGACTTGCATAGTCATCCTTGGGATTCGATAGAAAACAGGTCGGCCACGCCATAGAGGGTGGCCAACTTGGTGAAATCATCGGGAACCGAGGTCAGCAGGGGGATGGCGCCGCGCTCGCGCACCGCCTTGCCCCACTTGACCATGAGAGCGATACCGGCGGAGTCTAGGGTGAGCACTTCACACAAGTCCATGCTCTCGTCTTGCCACCATTGCTGGCGGATCTCCCACAGGCGCTTGACCTGCTCCCCTTGCAGGTTACCGCTCAGTTTCATTTCTTGAGTACCAGCGGCTTGGCGTTGTGATCTTCAAGCTGCTTGATGACGGCGTCGATGCCGTTCTGGCGGATGAGGCCACCTAACTCGCTCTGCTTGGCGGAGAGCAGGCTGATCCCCTCGGCCACCATGTCGAAGGCTTTCCACTCGCCGGTCTTGTTGTTCTTGCGCAGCTTGAACTCAAGGTTGATGTCCGGCTTGCCCGCTTCCAGCACGTTCAGGTTGACGGCGGTGATCTCTTTTCCGTCGAGCGCCTTGGGCTGCTCTACCTTGACCGTCTGCTTGTCGTAGTGGGCCAGGGCATCGGCGTAGGAGCTGATCATGTACTCGGTAAAGGCGTTGACGAAGGCGTCGCGCTGGGCCGGGGTGGTCTGCTTGATCTGATTGCCGAGCACCTTGTAGGCCGCGAAACGGTTGTCGATGTAAGGCAGCAGCTCTTCACGGATGATGACCCGCAGGTGATCCGGGCTGGCCTTGATCTGGGGCTGATCCGACTTGAGACGGGCAAAGGTCTTGTCGGCCGCCACCTGAACCAGGGTGTAGGGATCGGCAGGATAGCTGGCTCGAGCGGTCAGGGAGAACAGCAGGGTGGCCATCATGCCGACGGCCAGCAGAATTTTCTTCATCATTGTTGTTACTCCTTAGCGGTTGAGTCGTCGGACTTGCTGTAGAGGAATTTACCGATCAGATCTTCGAGTACGATGGCCGATTTGGTGTCTTCCAGCGTGTCGCCATCCTTGAGCTCCTGCGTCCCCATCTCGGCGTCGGTAAAGCCCGGCACCAGGCCGACATACTGTTCGCCGAGCAGGCCGGAGGTCAGGATGGAGAGGGTGCTGGTATCGGAGAACTCACCGGCCGATTTTTGCATCTGCATGGTGACCAGGGGCACCTGGCTCTTGGCATCGAGACCGATATCGGTGACCCGGCCAACGACCACGCCACCGACCTTGACCGGGGAGCGCACTTTCAGGCCGCCGATATTATCGAAATGGGCGTAGATCGTATAGGTCTCCCCTTCACTCTTGAAGCTGATCCCCGCGATCTGAAGTGCCAGGGCCAGGATGGCGGCGATGCCGGCCAGCATAAAGGCGCCGACCAGGAATTCTATTTTGCTGAATTTCATATTGACCTTATCCGAACATGACTGCAGTGAGTACGAAATCCAGGCCGAGCACGGCCAGGGACGAATGCACCACGGTGCGGGTTGTAGCTTGGCTGATGCCAGCCGAGGTCGGCTTGGCGTCATAACCGTTAAACAGGGCGATCCAGGTGACCACCATGGCGAAGATCAGGCTCTTGATGGCGCCTTGCATGATGTCCTCATGCCAGTCGACCGAGGCCTGCATTGCTGACCAGAAGCCCCCTTCGTCCACGCCGAGCCAGTCGACCCCGACCAGCTTGCCGCCAAAGATGCCGATCAGGCTGAACATGAAGGCGAGCAGCGGCATGCTGATGACGCCGGCCCAGAAGCGCGGGGCAACCACCCGGCGCAGGGGATCGACGGCCATCATCTCGAGGCTGGAGAGCTGCTCGGTGGCCTTCATCAGGCCGATCTCGGCGGTCAGTGCCGAGCCCGCCCGCCCGGCAAACAGCAGGGCGGTGACCACGGGACCCAGCTCACGCAGCAGCGAGAGAGAGACCAGCGGGCCCAGGCTGCCTTCGGCGCCGAAGTCCTTGAGCACGTTATAGCCCTGCAACGAGAGCACCATGCCGATGAACAGGCCAGAGACCAAAATGATGGCGACCGATTGCACGCCCACCACGTAGAGCTGCTGGATCAGCAGCGGAAAGTGTTTGCGCGGTGCCGGCTTGCCCGCCAGGGCGTGGAACAGCATGATGCTGGCCCGTCCGACCGAGGTGATGAAGCGAACGCCGCGCTGGCCGGTTTGGCCGATGAAGTCAATCAGCATCAGAGATCCTGTAGCAGTGCGCCGGCCGGGAAGTGGAACGGCACAGGGCCATCCGGCAGGCCGTTGAGGAACTGCGCCACCTCGGGGTTATTCTCACGACGCAGCTGGTCGGGAGTCCCTTCGGCTACCACCTTGCGGTTGGCGATGATGTAGGCGTAGTCGGCGATGGTCATCACTTCGGTGACGTCATGGGTGACGATGACCGAGGTGATGCCGAGCGCATCGTTGAGATCGCGGATGAGCTTCACCAGCACTCCCATGGTGATGGGGTCCTGTCCGACAAACGGCTCGTCATACATGATGAGATCCGGATCGAGGGCGATGGCGCGCGCCAGTGCGGCGCGCCGTGCCATGCCGCCGGAGAGCTGGGAGGGCATCAGGTTGGCGGCGCCGCGCAAGCCGACTGCCTCCAGCTTCATCATGACGATGGTATGGATCAGCTCCTCCGGCAGACCGGAGTGTTCGCGTAGCGGGAAGGCCACGTTGTCAAATACCGTCATACCGGTAAACAGCGCACCACTTTGGAACAGCATGCTCATGCGCTTGCGCAGCTCATAGAGGCGTGAGCGTGACAGGGTCGGTACGTTCTCGCCATCAAACAGCACTTCACCACTGCTTGGTTTGATCTGGCCGCCGATGAGACGCAGCATGGTGGTCTTGCCGATACCGCTCGGCCCCATGATGGCCGTCACCTTGCCACGCGGTATGCGCAGGCTGATGCCGTCATAGAGCAGGCGGTCGCCATGGCTGAAGGTGAGGTTATTGATGGTAATTAGGTCGGGATTCAAGCCGTGATCCATCCAGTTGTGACAAGGGACAAATTTTAGGGGCTAGTCTAGAGCGAAGCAACGACCGGGAACAACTATTGAGCAACTGGTCGGGGGGCTGAGCGCGACAGTTTTCTGTTGCTAAATCTCTCCACAAGTATCGAGGGGCGCCCGATTCGCTTATATTGGCAGAGTTTTTTATAATCCCGCCCCTCATATATCTCTTCGGAGCCTCATTAACCATGTCTGATGTCAGTGCCAAGGTGCCCGTCATGTCCCGTTTTTGCCGCAGTGCCAGCCAGGTGCTGGAGATTGAGCAGCAGGCCATCGCCGGGTTACACCAGTACCTGAACGAGGCGTTCGATCGCGCCTGCGAGATGATCCTGCATTGCGGCGGCAAGATAGTCGTGACCGGAATGGGCAAGTCGGGGCACGTCGGCAGCAAGATTGCGGCCACCCTGGCCAGCACCGGAACGCCTGCCTTCTTCTTGCACCCGGGTGAGGCGAGTCATGGGGATCTTGGCATGATCTCCGAGGGGGATCTCATCATCGCCATCTCTAACTCGGGCGAGAGCGACGAGATCCTGGCGCTGTTGCCGGTGCTCAAACGCCGCGGCATCCCCCTCATCAGCATGACCGGCAAGCCGGAGTCGACCATGGCACGCGAGGCCAACGTGCACCTGTGCATCCGGGTCGAGCGCGAGGCCTGTCCGCTCGGACTGGCGCCGACCTCCAGCACCACCGCCACCCTGGTAATGGGGGATGCCCTGGCCGTCGCCCTGCTCGAAGCGCGCGGCTTTACTGCCGATGACTTCGCGCTCTCCCACCCCGGCGGCGCGTTGGGTAAGCGTCTGCTGCTGCGAGTCAGTGATATCATGCATGCTGGCGACGCGCTGCCTCTGGTCAGCCATGAGGCCAGCATCAGCGAGGCGCTGCTGGAAGTGAGTCGCAAGGGGCTCGGTATGACCGGGATCGTCGCGGCCGACGGGACTCTGGCCGGCATCTTCACCGACGGAGATTTGCGCCGCATTCTGGATCTGCAGGTGGATATCCATCACACCTCCATCAGCCAGGTCATGACGGCAAACGGCATTACCGTGGGGCCGGAGATGATGGCCGCCGAGGCGGTCAAACTGATGGAAACAAGAAAGATTAATGGCTTGCTGGTCGTTGATGCCCAGCGCCGCCCACTGGGTGCCTTCAACATGCATGACCTGCTGCGGGCGAGGGTGATCTGATGGCTGAGGTAATGACCCCTTATGGCAGTGTATCGGCCGAGCTGTTCGAACGGGCGGCTCGCATTCGGCTGCTGATCTGCGATGTGGATGGCGTGCTCTCCAACGGCTTCATCTACATGGGCAACAACGGGGAAGAGTTCAAGACCTTCTGTACCCGTGATGGTGCTGGCATGAAGGCACTGATGCGCGCCGGCATCGAAATTGGCATCATCACCGGGCGCTCTTCGCGTATTGTGAGCGATCGGATGACCAGCCTGGGGGTTCGTCATCTGGTGCAGGGGGCAGATGAGAAGCTGCCTCACTTCGAGCGGCTGCTGGGCGAGTTGGGGCTCTCGGCCGACGAGGCGGCCTATATCGGGGACGACACCATCGATCTACCGGTCATGCAGGCCTGCGGGCTTGGCATTGCCGTCGCCGATGCCCACCCGCTGGTGCGCAGTCAGGCCACCATGGTGACCCGTATCCAAGGAGGCTTTGGCGCTGTGCGTGAAGTCTGTGATCTTATCCTGCAGGCCAAGGGGCTGCTGGATGCTGGCCAGGAGACATCGACATGAATCGCCAGACCCTGATGTTTGCCGTCCTGTTTATTGTGGCATTAGCCTGTTGGCGGGTGCTCGACCGTAAACCCGATGAGCTGGCTGGTCCCAAGAAGGAGCATTTCCAACCCGATTTTGTCGTACACGATGTGGTGACACGTCAATATGACAAGCAGGGGCGGCTGACCGAGCGTTTGACTTCCCGTTACGCTGAGTATTTCCGGGCCATTGAGATGGCCAACTTGCAGCAACCCGAGCTGACCCTTTACAACGAAAGCGGTGTTCCCGAGTGGCGAGTGAAAGCCAAGGAAGGGGTATGGAATGCCAATGACAGCGCCGTGCTGCGTAATGAAGTGCATGCCGATGGTCTGCTGCCGGACAGTTTTGTCAAAACCTTGGATACCGAATACATGGAGTTGGATCTGACCAACCAGGACGTGCGCAGCAACAAGCAGGTTCTGGTGGTTGGCCCCTCCTTCCAGACTCAGGGGGTCGGCCTGCGCGGCAACCTGAATACCCGTTACTTTGAATTACTGGAACAGAGTCATGCGATCTATTTCAATGAAAAACGCTAACCTGGCCCTGGCTGCCCTGCTCTGCTGTGGCGCTTTGCAGGCCAAGCAGTCCGACTTCTCCGAGCCGGTCTATGTGGATGCGGTGACTCAGACCGCCGAGTTGCAGGATAACCGCCTCACCTTCAATCAGGATGTGACCATCAATCAGGGCACCATCAAGATCAAAGCCGATAAGGTGGTGGTGGTGCGCAGTGGTGAGAAAGGCTCTGAGGTGATGACCGCCTACGGCAAGCCCGCCACCTTCTTTCAGATCCTCGATAACGGTAAGCCGGTCAACGCCCATGGCGACACCATCCGCTACGAGCTTAAGAAGCGCCTGGTGACCATCACAGGAAATGGCCAGCTCAAGCAGGAAGACAGCCAGATCAACGGTGATGTGATACGGTACGACATCGTCAAACAGAAGATGGTGGCAGAGAGCAATCAGCATAATTCCAGGGTCAAGACGGTCTTCCTGCCGGATCAGGTGGAAAGCTTCGACAAGCCAACCGACGGCAAGAAGGAGTAATCACAGATGGCGGTATTGAAAGCAGTTGGCCTGCAAAAGAGCTACAAGGGGCGTCAGGTTGTCAGCGAAGTGAGCCTCGAAGTGGGAACCGGCCAGATCGTCGGGTTGCTTGGCCCGAACGGCGCCGGTAAGACCACCTCTTTTTACATGATAGTGGGGCTGGTACAGCGGGATGAAGGCTGCATCACCATTGATGAGCGCGACATCAGCACCCAACCCATGCACGAACGAGCACGTAACGGCATCGGTTATCTGCCGCAGGAAGCCTCCATCTTTCGCCGTCTGTCGGTGTTTGACAATCTGATGGGGGTGATGGAAACCCGTAAGGAGTTGACCCGTGCGCAGCGGGAGGAGAATGTTGAGCAACTGCTTGAGGAGTTCAACATCACCCATATCCGCGATAGCCTGGGTCAGAGCCTCTCCGGTGGTGAGCGTCGCCGGGTGGAGATCGCCCGTGCGCTGGCGGCCGATCCTCGTTTCATTCTGCTTGATGAGCCCTTTGCCGGCGTGGATCCGATTTCTGTGATTGATATCAAGAAGATCATCCAGCACCTCAAGGATCGCGGCTTGGGTGTCTTGATCACCGACCACAATGTCAGAGAGACTCTGGATGTGTGTGAGAAGGCCTATATCGTCAGTCACGGCAAGATGATAGCGGAGGGAACACCGGGTGAGATCCTGGCGGATGAGCAGGTCAAGCGGGTCTATCTGGGTGATCAATTCAGTCTATAGTAAGGGGGAAGCCCCGGGCCCGAGCGCTGAACAATAAGGATATTCCAACATAGATGAAGCCGACACTGCAGTTGCGTCTGGGTCAGCAGTTGACCATGACGCCACAACTACAACAAGCAATTCGTCTGCTCCAGCTCTCCACCCTGGAACTTCAGCAGGAAATCCAGCAAGCCCTTGAGAGTAACCCCTTGCTGGAGCAGGAAGAAGTCGAACCTGATGTCACCTCCCTCGACAGTGCCTCTGATAACAGCCAGATGGACTCTTCAGAGGCCATGTCACAGGAACAAATGCCCGATGAGTTGCCGGTCGATACGACGTGGGATGAGATCTACTCGGCCGGAACGGCGCAGCTCGCCGCCCCCAGTTTCGATGGTGAAGATTCCGTCTACCAGGGAGAAACCACCGAAAGCTTGCAGGATTATCTGCTGTGGCAGATGCGATTAACCCCGTTTTCTGATGTGGATGCCGCCATTGCGCTGGCAATTATCGACGCAGTGGATGAGTCCGGCTACCTGACCGTCTCCCTTGAGGATATTCATACGGCAGTCAGCTCGGATGAGTACGATGTGGAGATGGACGAGGTGGAAGCGGTGCTCAAGCGAGTACAGCGTTTTGACCCGGTTGGGGTGGCCGCCCGTTCTGTGCAAGAGTGCTTGTTGATCCAGCTGGGTCAGTTTGCCCCTGACCTGCCCTGGCTCAAAGAAGCCATCGAGGTGGTCACCCATCATATGGATCTGCTGGGTGCCAGGGACTACCGGACGCTGGCCCGCAAGACCCGCCTCAAGGAGAGCGATCTCAAGGAGGTGCTGGATCTGATCCAGCAGCTGGAGCCTCGCCCTGGTAACAGCGTGGTGCAGGGGGATTCCCAGTACGTGATCCCAGATGTGTCCGTAGTGAAGAAGGGGAGCAAATGGGTGGTCGAGCTTAATCCGGACAGCGCCCCGCGCATCCGGGTCAACGAGACCTATGCGGCCATGGCGCGAAGTGCCCGCAACAGCTCCGATACCCAGTTCATTCGCTCTCACCTGCAAGAAGCTCGCTGGTTTATCAAGAGCCTGGAGAGCCGCAACGATACTCTGCTCAAAGTGGCAAGTTGTATCGTGGAACAGCAACAAGGTTTTTTTGAGTACGGTGAAGAGGCGATGAAGCCCATGGTACTCAACGATATTGCCGAGGCGGTCGAGATGCATGAGTCGACCATCTCGCGGGTGACGACCCAAAAATATATGCATACCCCACGCGGTATTTTCGAGCTCAAGTATTTCTTCTCGAGCCACGTCAACACCGAAGGGGGAGGAGAGTGTTCATCGACCGCCATCAGGGCTTTGATCAAGAAGCTGGTGACGGCCGAAAACCCTGCTAAGCCGCTCAGTGACAGCAAGATCACCGATCTGTTAGCGGAGCAGGGGATCATGGTGGCAAGACGGACCATCGCCAAATATCGCGAGTCCCTCATGATCCCACCATCTAATCAGCGCAAGCGCCTGGTGTAGGCACAACATAAGGAAGACGTTATGCAAATCAACCTGACTGGACACCATGTAGAGATCACTGAAGCATTGCGTGATTATGTCACCGGCAAGTTTGCCCGGCTGGAGCGCCATTTCGACCATATCAATAACGTCCATGTGGTTCTTAACGTTGAAAAACTCAAGCAGATTGCCGAAGCCAAGCTGCACGTCAACGGGGGCGAGGTTTTCGCTAATTCCGAACATGCCGATATGTATGCAGCCATCGATACCTTGATCGATAAGCTGGATCGGCAGATCATCAAACACAAAGACAAGCTACAGCAAAAATAACATGCAACTGGAACACATATTGAGCAGGGACTGTACCAAGAGTGCAGTCCCTTGTAGTAGTAAGAAGCGCGCTCTGGAACTCATCAGCGAGCTGGCCGCCGATCACCTCGGCACCTCCCGACAGGCTCTTTTTGAGTGCCTGCTGGCCCGTGAAAAGATGGGAAGTACCGGCATCGGTGCCGGTATCGCAATCCCGCACGGCCGTATTGATGACGAGTTCCCGCCGACCGCCGTGTTGATGACCTTCGCAGAGCCCATTCCCTTTGACTCGGTTGACAACCAGCCTGTCGATCTCCTGTTTGCCCTGCTGGTACCCGAGAGCGAGTGCAAGCAGCACCTGAAGACCCTTTCCTTGATGGCCTCCCGGCTTGGTGATAAGGCGATTTGCCGCCAGTTGCGCCAAGCGGGCAGTGATGAAGAACTCTACCAGATCATGATTTCGGCCTGATCCCTGGTTGGTCGCCGTTTCACCACCTGCATTCTGAGGAGGAAAGTATGCAACTCATCGTCGTCAGTGGGCGTTCCGGCTCTGGCAAGACCGTGGCTCTGCGGGTGCTGGAGGATCTTGGCTACTACTGTGTCGACAACTTGCCCGTCAATCTGTTGCCACAGTTGATAGTGGCAGTGCAGGGGCAATACGACCGGCTCGCCGTCAGTATCGATGTGCGCAATTTGCCTGCTACCACAGACAAGCTGGAGAACCTGTTGCAACAGGTGCGTGGCGATGGGCGGGTAGAGTACATCAGCTTCTTCTTTGATGCCGAAAACACCACTTTGCTCAAGCGCTATGGCGAGAGTCGCCGTCTGCACCCCCTGTCGCGTGATCACCTCTCACTGGATGAAGCGATCCGCAAGGAGACCCACCTGCTGGCTCCGCTCTCCTCGACCGCAGATCTGCGCATTGATACGACCAGCCTCAGCATTCACGACTTGAGCGAGCTCATCAAGACCCGGGTGCTCGGCAAGAAAGAGAATGAGCTAGTACTGGTGTTCGAGTCGTTTGGTTTCAAATACGGGATCCCGAAGGATGCTGACTTCGTCTTTGATGCCCGTTTTTTGCCGAACCCGCACTGGATCCCCGAGCTCAAGCCTTACACGGGCAAGGATGAGCCGGTTGCCCGTTACCTCGCCAGCCAACCCGACGTGATGCAGTTCACCTTGCAGATCGAGAACATGCTGGCGACCTGGCTCCCTCATCTGGAGCGTAATAATCGCAGCTATCTGACGGTCGGGATCGGTTGTACCGGCGGTCAGCATCGTTCGGTGTTCATCGCCGAGCAGCTAGCCTCCTCTTTCCGTGCTCTGGGCAAGAATGTGCAGATCCGCCACCGCACCCTCGACAAGAGCAAGGAGGGGGCATGACGCTGCACGCCTCGGTCGAGGTCAGAAACAAGCTGGGAATGCATGCCAGGCCTGCGATCATGCTCTTTGAGCTGGTGCAGAAGTTTGACGCCCAGGTGCTGCTGCGCAATGAGGCCGGTGTCGAGGCGGAAGCTAACAGCATCATCGCCATGTTGATGCTGGAGTCGGCGCAGGGGGGCAATATCGAGGTGCTGGTTGAAGGCCCGGAGGCGGAGCCGGCGTTGGAGGCGGTCATCGCACTGTTTGCCAGCGGATTTGATGAAGAGTAAGACTCGCTCCGAGGTGACAACGTCAGGCCGGCATTATGCCGGCCTGACTTTTTGGTTTCACTTCTGGGGGTAGCGCAGGTCTTCTTCTATGACGACGGGCAGATCCAGGCTCTTGCCGTCACGGACTATGGTGAAGGTCAGTTTGCTGCCGGGGCGGGTTTCGACAATCCGATCCATGGCATTGCGGATCCCCTTGATCGCCTCGCCGTTGATCTTGAGCAGCACATCCCCACGCAGCATCCCGGCCTTGGTGGCCGGGCCATTGGGGTCTAGGTTTTCGACCACCAGACCACTCAGGTCACCGAGATTCATCATGCGGGCAATGATGGGGTTGATCTCGATACTGGATATGCCGAGGTAACCACGGATGACCCGACCGTGGGTGATCAGCTCGTCCATGATGCGCTTGGCCAGTTTATAGGGAATGGCGAAGCTGATGCCGTAGCTCTCCTGATTGCCGTTGATGTGGTAGGCGGCGGTGTTGATGCCGACCAGATCGCCACGGGCATTGACCAGCGCCCCCCCCGAGTTGCCCTCATTGATGGCGGCGTCGGTTTGCAGCAGATCTTGGCGCCCGTTGCTCTCCGGCCCCATGCTGGATAGGCCGATCCGCCCCGTCGCACTGATGATACCCTGAGTGATGGTCTGCCCCACGTTGTAGGGGTTGCCGATGGCGAGCACGATATCGCCCACCTCGGGTTGATTCTCCGGATTTTGTGGGATCACAGGCAGGCTGTCTGCCTCGATGTAGAGGACGGCCAGGTCGGTCAGCTTGTCAGTACCGACCAGCTCGGCGGTGAAGATACGCCCATCCTGCAAGGCGACGATGATCTGGTCGGCCTCGGCAATCACGTGGTAGTTAGTGAGGATGTGGCCCCGCTCGCTCATGATGACGCCGGAGCCTAGCCCCTGAGGGGTCAGCTCTGACTGGTTATTGCGCGAGGTGAAGCTGCGGGTATAGATATTGACGACGGCAGGGCCGGCGCGATGCGCAGCATAGGAGAAACTCATGTCCCGAGTTGAGCTGATAGACATGGGGGCGCCGCCACGCAGAGCGGGAAAAAACAGCAGCAGGATGGCTGCCATGGCTAGGCCAAAGCCAATAGCCTTACTCAAGTAACTGAGAGTAGGGGGGATTTTCATCTGCGTCTCATCCGAACCGTCGCCGGCTGAGGATAGCATTATCTATGCTTAAAAATAAGCCGCGGGTATCTCCCGCGGCTTGATTTCAACAGCATACCGATCAGCGGATGACCAGATAGAGAGAGGCATCGCCGCGCTGGATGTTGAGTGCCAGCACATCGCTCTTCGGTTTGAGTACCTTACCGAGTTCGCTCAGGTTGTTCACTCGTACCCGGTTGACACCGATAATGATGTCTCCCTTCTGCAAGCCGGATGCGGCAGCGGCGGAGCGCGGATTGATATCGCTCACCTCGACACCGGTGACCGGTTCGCTGACGTTGCTCAGTTTGGCGCCATCCAGTGCCGGGTGCAGCACATCGGCACGTACGTCGCTGTCATCAGCCTGTTTCAGGGTGACGGCGGCAACTTGCTCCTTGCCATCGCGGATCAAGCCGAGTTTGACCTGTTTGCCGGCCCCCATGGTGGCGATCTTGGCGCGCAATTCACCGAACGAGCGGATCTCCTTACCATCGATGCTGACGATGATGTCACCGGCCTTAATCCCGGCTTTCTCGGCGGCAGAGCCCGGCATCACCTGATTGACGAAGGCACCGTACTGTTTGTCATAGCCGAAGGTCTTGGCGATATCGGAGGTCAGTTCGGTCCCCTGGATCCCCAGTTGGCCACGGCGGACTTCGCCGAATTTGACGATCTGATCGGTCAGGTCGCGCACCATGTTGGAGGGGATAGCGAAGCCGATGCCGATGTTGCCACCATTTGGCCCCAGAATGGCGGTGTTGATGCCGATCAGCTCCCCCTTGAGGTTGATGAGGGCACCACCCGAGTTGCCGGAGTTGATGGCGGCATCGGTCTGGATAAAGTTCTCGAAGTTCTCGATATTCAGGCCGCTGCGCCCGAGCGCCGAGACGATACCCGAGGTCACTGTCTGGCCAAGACCAAACGGGTTGCCGATAGCGAGGGCGTAGTCACCGACCCGCAGCTTGTCGGAGTCGGCCATCTGGATCTGTACCAAGTTGTCGGCCTTGATCTGCAGCAGGGCGATATCGGACTGCTTGTCCTCACCAATCTTCTTGGCGGTGAACTCGCGCCCGTCCTTCAGGCTGACTTTGATCTCGTCGGCTTCGTGCACCACGTGGGCGTTGGTGATCACATAGCCCTTCTTGGTGTCGATGATGACGCCGGAGCCGAGGGCCTGGAAGGGTTGCTCCTGTACCTGTTCGCTCGGCATGTCGGGGCCGAAGAAGAAGCGGAAGGGCTCGGGCAGGCGTTGGCGGGTGATCTTCTTGCCGGAAACGGAGATGTTGACCACCGCCGGGGTGACCTGCTCGATCATCGGCGCCAAGCTGGGCATTTCACTGCTGGCGCTGTCACTTCCGCCAAACAGAGAAGGCAGGGCGGCTTGAGCGGGGGCAGCGGAGAGGGCCATTCCAACGCTTAAGGCCACCACGCTGAGCAAAGAGAGAGATTTACGCATAAAGAGACTGCTCCCGTTAGGAAAAACAATGCTGTACGACAATGTCAGACCACGGCCGAGGGCAATTAGTTCATTTACCCCTGGCCGGATTGCTTGAGAAGGCCAGATGAACCGGCGTAGTCGCGCGGAGGGAAGTCAGGTTCCTTGACCGGGTCGGCGCCAGCCTCTTCGGGCAGAGCCTTGAACGGATTCTCGCTATCCTTGGCCAGCGACTTGCTTTGCTCGGCCATGTGACGGTACAGGGTTTGGTACTGCTCGGCCATCTGTTCCATCAAGGCGGCGCTGTCGGCAAAGTGAGTGCTGATCTGACCCTGATACTGCTCCAGTTCTTGGCGGGCCTTCTTCAGATCCTGCTCCAAACGACCGGCATCGCGACTCTTCACGCTGAGGCGTCCCAGTACGATACCCAGAACCAGGGCTACAACGGCCAAACCAATAGCACTTATCAGACTCATAGACGCTCCTTTTTACGACCAATTCAAACGGGAGACCACGGCTTTGGGACCATACTCCCTCTCGGGCACTATACCGTGCCACTCGGGGGCGTGGTACCATTTTGTCCCGGATTCAGGGACTTGGAAGCAGATAGGAAATGACTCCGCAACAGAAGTACCAACAGGGGCTACAGGCTTCCGGTTTTGTGGCCGACCCGGCTCAAGCGGCCGCCGTGGTTGAACTGGAACGACTCTATCAGGATTTACGCCGGAGACCGACTCCGACCAGCTCGCGACCTTGGTGGCAGCGGCTACGCAGAGCGGCGCCGGTCGAGGGGGTGAAGGGGCTCTACATGTGGGGAGGAGTCGGGCGAGGCAAAACCTGGCTGATGGATCTCTTCTTCGATTGCCTGCCTGAAGAGCGCAAGCTGCGCATGCACTTCCACCGTTTTATGTTGCGCATCCATGCCGAGTTGAAGGGGTTGTCCGGGGTGGCTGACCCGCTGCAGAACGTCGCCGATACCTTGGCTCAGGAAGCGGACATCATCTGTTTCGATGAGTTTTTTGTCTCTGACATCACCGACGCCATGCTGCTTGGTACCCTGTTCCAAGCCCTGTTTGCGCGAGGAGTGGTATTGGTGGCCACCTCGAACATCCCGCCCGCCGATCTTTATCGCAATGGTCTGCAACGGGCCCGTTTCCTGCCCGCCATTGAGCTTATCGAGCGGCATTGCCATGTCCTCAATGTGGATGGTGGCACCGACTATCGGTTGCGTACCCTGGAGCAGGCTGAGATCTATCACTCCCCCCTCGATGAGCAGGCCGTGCAGAATCTGACACTCTGCTTTCGCCAACTGAGCGGTGCTGAGCCGATGGCCGGTGTGCTCGCGGTGCAGGGGCGTGAAGTCAGGATTGAGGGTGCCCACGATGGGGTGCTTTGGATCGATTTTGAGCAGATGTGCTGCACCCCTCGCTCCCAGAGTGACTATATCGAGCTCTCCCGCTGCTACCACACCGTGTTGCTGGCCAAGGTGCAACCCATGGGGGCGGGGATGGATGATGCTGCACGCCGCTTCATCGCCATGGTCGATGAGTTCTACGAGCGTCACGTCAAACTGATCATTTCGGCTGCGGTTCCGATGAGCCAGCTTTACGGTCATGGGCTGCTCAATTTCGAGTTTGCACGCTGCCTGTCCCGGTTGCGGGAGATGCAATCGCACGAATACCTTGCCAGAGTGCACCTTCCTTAGTCACAATACCGCGCCTGCCAGTTGGATGGGCATCTGCGGCAGGTAGGGCCGGGCGAGATTCATCAATGTCATGGGCAGTGAAATTGATGGGTGATATTTAAGGCAACTTCACTTATAATCGCCCGGCCCACGTTACAAGCAGTCGATAAGACTGCACTCTTTAAGGTCTTACTTGTATTCGAAGGGGTACAGGTAGGCTATCGTTTGTTGTTTGTGGGCGAGCCCCCGCAAGCAATTGGGTCTGTAACAGGTAATTGGGTTTAACTTAATGAAAACTTTCGTTGCCAAGCCAGAAACCGTAAAACGTGACTGGTACGTTGTTGACGCAGAAGGCAAGACTCTGGGTCGTATCGCCACTGAGATCGCTGCCCGTCTGCGCGGTAAGCACAAAGCCGAGTACACTCCGCACGTTGACACCGGTGATTACATCATCGTTATCAATGCTGAGAAGGTACGTGTAACCGGTAATAAGACTACCGACAAGATGTATCATGCTCACTCCGGTTTCCCGGGTGGTATCAAGTCGATCAGCTTTGACAAGCTGATTCAGCGTAAGCCGGAAATGGTAATCGAAGCTGCTGTCAAAGGCATGCTGCCGAAGGGCCCGCTGGGCCGTGCCATGTTCCGTAAGCTGAAAGTTTACGCTGGCGCCGAGCACAACCACGCTGCTCAGCAACCTCAAGTACTGGATATCTAATCGGGAACTGGCAACATGGCAGAAAATCAATACTACGGTACCGGCCGTCGCAAAAGCTCCACTGCTCGCGTATTCCTCAAGGCAGGCAGCGGTAAGATCGTAATCAACCAGCGCTCTCTGGAGCAGTACTTCGGCCGTCCGACCGCCCGCATGGTCGTTCGTCAGCCGCTGGAACTGGTTGAGATGACCGAAAAGCTGGATCTGTACATCACCGTTAACGGTGGTGGCATCTCCGGTCAAGCTGGCGCGATCCGCCACGGTATCACTCGTGCTCTGATGCAGTATGACGAGACTCTGCGCTCTGAACTGCGTAAAGCTGGCTTTGTTACTCGCGATGCCCGTAAGGTTGAGCGTAAGAAGGTCGGTCTGCACAAAGCTCGTAAGCGTCCGCAATACTCCAAGCGTTAATTCGCTTTGGTATGCGAACCCTTATTGGGTTTCAAAAAGCCTGGCGCAAGCCAGGCTTTTTTTATGTGTGAAGGCATGTGGGTGGAAAATCCAACCCTATGTCACAAAAGGCACAAAATCCCTTCTCTATCGCTTTCGTGTCAGTTAACCATTCTTGTCAGCTTGTTATCTTTTCCTTAATATTTCCTCGATTTTTCTGTGACAATTATAACCCGTGCTCCTGTTACTATGGTCACTGAGAGTCGGATGCAGGGAAACGATAAGAATGAGCGGAGTCCACATGGGAGAGGTTCTGGATGAGCAATGCGCCTGTTGATCACGGCCGCCGTAGATTTCTGACCTGGTCAACCATTGCGGTTGGTGGGGTTGGGGCGGCATTCACTGCTGTGCCCTTCATCAAGTCATGGAATCCGAGCGCCAAGGCCAAGGCGGCGGGGGCTCCGGTGGAGGTCGACATCAGCAAGCTTGAGCCGGGTCAGCTCATCCGGGTGGAGTGGCGTGGTAAACCGGTTTGGGTGGTCAACCGCTCTAAAATGACGCTGGATTCATTGCCCGCCCATGATGGCAAACTGAGAGATCCCCAATCGGATGAGCCGCAGCAACCTGAGTATGCCAAGAACGAATATCGCTCCATCAAGCCAGAAATTTTTGTCGCGGTAGGGTTGTGTACCCATCTCGGTTGTTCGCCCAACTACCTGCCAGATAGCTTTGCTGAGCAGGTGGAAGGGGTGACATCCGGCTTCTTCTGCCCCTGTCATGGTTCCAAGTTTGATATGGCGGGCCGCGTTTTTCAGGGGGTGCCAGCCCCGCTCAATCTGGTGATCCCACCCTATCAATACCTTAGTGATACCACCATTTTGGTGGGTGCCGACGGCAAGGAGGCCTGATCATGTTCGGTAAACTGATGGGCTGGATCGATGCCCGCTTTCCGCTGACCGCCATGTATAACGATCACATGGCCAAGTACCCGGCGCCCAAGAACCTCAACTTCTGGTACTTCTTTGGCTCTCTGGCCATGCTGGTGCTGGTTAACCAGCTACTGACCGGTATCTGGCTGACGATGAGCTACAACCCCTCAGCCGAAGGGGCGTTTGCCTCGGTCGAATACATCATGCGCGATGTCGATTACGGCTGGTTGCTGCGTTACATGCACTCCACCGGTGCGTCGGCCTTTTTTGTCGTGGTGTATCTGCACATGTTCCGTGGCCTTATCTATGGCTCCTATCAGAAGCCCCGTGAGCTGCTGTGGATCTTCGGCATGTTGCTCTTTCTGGTGCTGATGGCGGAGGCCTTCATGGGCTATCTGCTGCCGTGGGGTCAGATGTCGTTCTGGGGGGCCCAGGTGATCATCTCCCTGTTCGGCGCCATCCCTGTTATCGGTGATGACCTGACCCTGTGGATCCGTGGTGACTACGTGATCTCGGGGGCGACCCTCAACCGCTTCTTTGCCCTGCACGTTATCGCCTTGCCGCTGGTCCTGGTGCTGTTGGTGGCGATGCACATCCTGGCACTGCATGAGGTGGGCTCCAACAACCCGGACGGCATCGACATCAAGAAGCACAAGGATGAGAACGGCTGGCCGCTCGACGCCGTGGCCTTCCATCCCTACTTCACCGTGAAGGACATGATCGGCGTGGCCGGTTTTCTGTTCTTTTTCTGCCTCATCATCTTCTTCAAGCCAGACATGTTCGGTTACTTCCTCGAAAAGCCCAACTTCGAGGTGGCCAACGGCCTGAAGACCCCGGCACACATCGCTCCCGTGTGGTACTTCACTCCCTTCTACGCGATTTTGCGGGCGGTGCCGGACAAGCTGCTCGGGGTCATCATGATGGGCCTTTCCATCGGGGTTCTGTTCGTTCTACCCTGGCTGGATCGCTGCAAGGTGCGCTCGGTGCGCTATCGCAGCACGCTGCACAAGCTGAACATCGCCCAGTTTGTCGTCTGCTTTATCATTCTCGGCATTCTTGGGGTGCTGCCCTCCACGCCGACCCTGACTCTGCTCGCCCAGATTTGCACGCTGGGATACTTCGGTTTCTTCGTACTGTTGTTTTTCTACAGCAAGAACGAGCGCACCAAGCCGCTGCCGGAAAGGGTGACTTTCAAATGAAAAAAATGATCATCGCACTCTTCACCCTGCTTCCCGCATTCGCCATGGCGGCCGGAGGTGAGGGGCTTAAGCTGGACAAGGCTCACTACGATCTGGCCGATAAGGTGTCACTGCAACGTGGTGCCACGACCTTCATGAACTACTGCTTTGGTTGCCATAGTACCCAGTACCAGCGTTACAACCGGGTGGCACAGGATCTCAGCATCCCTGAGGATCTGATGCGGGAGAACCTCATCTTCACCGGTGCCAAGAGTGGCGAGCTGATGAAAAATGCGGTCGCCGAGAAAGAGGCCGCCAAGTGGTTCGGGGCGCCGCCGCCCGATCTGACGCTGGTGGCACGGGTGCGTGGCGCTGACTGGATTTATACCTATCTGCGCTCCTTCTATGTCGATCCCTCCCGTCCTTTCGGTGTGAATAACCTGGTGTTCCCTGCGGTAGGCATGCCCCATGTGCTGGAGCCATTGCAAGGTACTCCGCGCCTGCATTACGCCACTGAGGTGGTGAATGGCGAAGAGGTGAAGGTGCCGCACAGCATTGTTTCTGACGGCAATGGTGAATTGAGCACCGAAGAATATGACCAGACAGTGCTTGATCTGGTAAACTTCCTAGTCTATTCGGGTGAGCCGGTACAGCTCGAACGTGAACGTATGGGCTTCTGGGTACTGGGTTTCATCGTGATTTTCTTCATCTTCACCGTGCTGTTGAAGAAGGAGTACTGGCGCGACGTTCACTAAGCGACCAGAAAAGGGTAAAATAGTGTACGGCAATGAAGCCTGTCGCTTCATTGCCGTTTGTGCTTTTTAATGACTGGAGGGGTCAATGGCTGTAGCTGCCAATAAGCGTTCTGTGATGACGCTGTTTTCCGGTGCCAACGATATGTTCAGCCATCAGGTGCGTATCGTGCTGGCGGAGAAGGGTGTCAGCGTGGATATTTGCCAGGTTGATATGGACAATCTGCCAGACGAGCTGGCCGAACTGAACCCGTACAACACTGTACCCACCCTGGTGGATCGCGAACTGGCTCTCTATACCTCGCGCATCATCATGGAATATCTCGACGAGCGCTTTCCCCATCCGCCTCTGATGCCGGTTTACCCGGTGGCCCGTGGTAACAGCCGTCTGATGATGCATCGCATCGAGCTGGACTGGTATACCCTGGCTGACAAGATCATGGCTGGCGTGGATGTCGAGGCATCCCGCAACGAGCTGCGTGACAACTTGCTGGCGATTGCTCCGATTTTCAATGAAATGCCCTATTTCATGAGTGAGGAGTTTGGCCTGGTGGATTGCTACATGGGCCCACTGCTGTGGCGTCTGCCGAGCCTCGGTATCGATCTGGCTGGACGTGGCGCCAAGGAGCTGAAAGCCTACATGGTTCGCCTGTTCGAACGTGAATCCTTCCAGGCTTCCCTGACTGAAACCGAGCGTGAGATTCGTCTCGGGGCATGAGCATGGAGATCAATATGACGCCCAGCCGCCCTTATCTGTTGCGGGCGTTTTATGACTGGTTGCTCGATAACGATTTGACTCCGCATCTGCTGGTCAACGTTAATCTTCCCCATGTGGCTGTGCCGCTGCAATTTGCCCAGGATGGGCAGATCGTGCTGAACATAGCGCCGCGTGCGGTGGCGGGTTTTCAGATGGACAACGATGCCGTCAGCTTTAGTGCCCGTTTCGGCGGAGTCTCACAGCAGGTCTATGTGCCGATGGCCGCTGTGGTTGCCATTCATGCCAGGGAGAATGGCGTGGGAACGCTCTTTCCCCCCGAGCCTGCCTATGAAGCCTGGCTGGCATCTGCGGATGAGTCGTCGCAACCAGATCCCGAGCCGCCACGCCCAAGTGGTCGGCCGAGCCTCAAAGTGGTCAAATGATGAAATAAAAAACGCAGCCCGTCGGCTGCGTTTTTTTCATGCGTTACAGCAAGTTACTGCTGAACGTATTCAAAGGCCTTGATGACTTGCTTCACGCCGCTGACGTGGCGAGCTATCTCGACGGCGCGGTCACCTTCGGCCCGGGTTACCAGGCCAATCAGGAATACTTCACCGTTTTCGGTCACCACCTTGACCTTGCCGCTGTCAAAATTCTTGGCGCCCAGCATGTCGGTGCGCACCTTGGAGGTGATCCAGGTGTCGTTACTGCGAACGCTGAGATCAACCGGCTGGCGGATGCGCAGCTCGTTGTAGACATGGCGAACGCCTGTCACCCGGCTGACGATGCGTCCGGCCTCGACCTTGTAGGCTTCACTGGGCGTCTGGCCGATCAGCAAGACCCGGCCGTTATTGCTATAAACGCTGATCTTGCTGGCTGCCGAGAGTTGCTTGTTGTCGGCCAACAGGTTGGCAGACTTGAGTTCGATGGTCTGGTCATCCCATTGAGCGCCCACGGTGCGGCGATCGCCGGCGACCTTGGCTGTGGTGGCGGCACCACCGGCAAACACGGCTGCACAACCTTGCAGCAGCAGGGAGCCGGCCAGCAGACCGATAAGAAGAGGAGTCTTCTGCATGGTTAATCTTCCTGTTGCGGGAAAAGAGTCTGGTCGATGAGATCACACAGGCAGTGCAGGGTCAACAGGTTGACCTCAAGAATGCGAGGTGTCCGAGTTGAAGGTACGCGGATCTCGACGTCGTTGGGGCCAAGCAGGCCGGCCATCTCGCCACCATCACCCCCACTTAGCACTATGATGGTCATGTCGCGTGACAGGGCGGCCTCCGCCGCCTTGATCAGGCTGCGGCTGTGGCCTGAGGTGGTCAGAGCGACGAGGATGTCTCCTGGCTGGCCAAGGGCTCGGATCTGCTTTGCATAGACCTCTTCGAAACCATGGTCGGTGGCGATGGCACTGATGGTGGCCATGTCCGGTGTCAGCGCCATGCCGGGCAGGGCCGGGCGCTCGGTTTCGTAGCGGTTGACCAGTTCGGCGATGAACAACTGAGCCAATGCGGCAGAAGGGCCGTTACCACAGGCCAGCACCTTATGACCGTTGAGCAGACAGATGGTGATCATTTGAGCGGCAGTATGAATGGCCTCGGGAAGGGCCTCTGCGGCAGCGATCTTGGTCTGGATGCTTTCGGTGTAATTCTCTTTGATGCGGTCTGTCATCTTATCCTCTTAAAACGCATTCTGGATCCATTCAGGAATATCGCCTTCAAACACCATGGCATCGAAGCGGCAAGCCTGCTGAGCTTCATTGAGGCCGTGTTGCTGCAAATAGTGGCGAGCGGCCAATTGTACCCTGCGTTGCTTGGTTTTGGTGATAGATCCGGCGGCACCACCATAACGATGGCTGGCGCGATAGCGAACCTCGATGAAAACCAGGGTATGGCCGTGACGCATGATGAGATCTATCTCGCCACCACGGCAGCGGTAATTACGCCAAAGAGGCTGCAATCCAGCGGATTGCAGCCTCTGCTCAGCCATCAATTCAAAGTGCTTGCCCCGGCTCTGCTGGGTCTGAGGCAACAGGCTGTTCAGACCCTGACGCATCCGGTTCATCAGTCGCTTCATCCGATGTTGCCTCCGTATTGTCGGGCAGGGCATGGGGATCGCGTACGATGCCGTTCTGATAGACGCCCCAGCTCAGTTGACGCTGTACGACGCCGTTACCGTCGATGCTGAGCTGGCCGGTTAACCCGGAGAGCTGCATGCTGGGGTTGGCGCGCAGCTGTTGCAGCTTGCCGGTCAGGGTGAAGGCATCATAACCCATGGCAAACAGACGTAGCCGATCACCGCTTAGCTGTGGCCACATCTGCTGGATTTGGGCTTTGAGGCCGTCGTAGCTTCCGAGCATCAGCGGCATATCGGAAATGTGTACCCCATTGAGCTCGGGTAGCACTTCGCGAGCGGCGCTGTCATAGCCACGGGCGGCAATGAAGGTAGCGAGCCCGCCTTTTGCCTGACTGACATTGAAATCGATATAGGGCTTGATGGTACGAGTGTCGACCGGGCCGGCGATGATGTAGGCCGCATCAATACCGTTGAAGGTGTTATGTTGCGGGGCATCGCTGGTGAGATCGCCAACTTGCTGAACCCGGCCGGCCGTCTTGCCACTCAGGGCGTTACGCACCATGCCTTCGATCTCTTGGCGCCCGCCAAAGGTGGCCACCACAGGGCGCCCCTGGCTGACAGTCTGCCAGGCCTTCTCGAAGTTCTGCACCCCGGCATAACCGATTCGATCCTGTGAGGCCAACACCATGGGCTGGCGATACCCCTGCTGATAGAGATACTGTGCCGCCTGCCCTGCATCGGCAGCTGCCGAGAGGGAGAAGAAGAAGTTCTTCTCGCCAACTACCGGCTTGTCGAGTTCGTTGAGCGCCAACACGGGGATGGTCGGCTTCAGATCCAGCAGTGCCTGCACTCTATCTTTGAGTAGCGGGCCGATGATCATGTCCGCCCCCTCCTGGACCGCCTGCTGGTATAGGGTGGCGATAGGCTTGCTCTGGGTGTCGTAGAACTTCACCTTGAGCTGGCTGCCGCTTTGCTTGTACGACATCAGGATACCGTACTGCAGCGCCTGCCCCTGGGCGGCCAGGTTGCCGGAGAGCGGCAGCATGACGGCGGCTTGCAGCGGTTCATTCAGCTCGGTGGCCAGCAGCTTGTCGAGCCCGGCCGGCATATCCCCCAGCGCCGGGTGCTGCGGGAAGCTGCGCTTCCAGATGTGCAACTGGCGGGTCAGTTGATCCGGTTGGGCACCGTACTGGTTTACCAGCGCCGCCAACTGTAACCAGCCGGTGGTGACGTCAGGAGCCGGTGCCTCTTGCAGGGATTGCAGGGTGGCTGGGGTCATGCCTTGCAGCAGGATCCATATCTGGCGATGGTTTTCCTTTTGCGCCTCATCCTTAATGAAGGGATCGAGGGCTATCAGGCTCTTGGCGGCACCAAAGCGATCTTTATTATCGAGCTGGAGGGAGGCACGCTGCAGATACCACGCCTTCTCGGTGTCGGAGTCGAGCTGGGTGGCCGGCTTTTGCTCCAGCAGGGCCAAGGCGCCCTTGGAGTTCCCCTTGGCCAGCACCACCTGAGCTTCCAGCAGTTGTAGTTGGGCCAGTTGCTCGGCGCTCTTGCCCTGCTTGCGTAGTTGTTGCAGCAGAGCCGCGGCAGGTTCTGTCTTGCCGGAGGCCAGATAGCTGCGGGCTGCCAGGATCTGCCAGACGAATGCCTCATCCGGATGTTCATCGCTGACCCGATCGAGATACCAGCCGGCGTCCTGAGTCACGGCCGAGAAGGGGGAGGGAAGGCTCAGCGGCTCGTTGCCACTACCTGGGCCTGAGGCGCAGGAAGCCAAAAGAAGACCGGCGATCAGGATGCCGGCGAGTCGTGTTACACTTAGCAGCTTTGTAAACCGGTTCAAGTTCATACCCCGACCAGTGTTGAAAAGTCCCCATAGTGTAAACGGGGCTATATGGCGACACAATTGTCGGGGTCTGCGGAGAGGTCATGAACGACACGCCTACCCTGTATATAGTCCCTACCCCGATCGGCAACCTGGCGGATATCACCCAGCGGGCCCTCGATATTCTGCGCAGCGTCGATCTGGTGGCGGCGGAGGATACCCGCCATACAGGTATCCTGCTCAGTCACTATCAGATCTCCGTTCCGACCTTTGCTCTGCACGATCACAATGAGCAGCAGAAGGCCGATGTGCTGATTGGCCGCATCAAGGAGGGCAAAAGCATTGCCCTGGTTTCTGATGCCGGCACGCCGCTTATCAGCGATCCCGGTTACCATCTGGTGACTCGCTGCCGTGAGGCCGGGGTCAAGGTCGTACCGCTGCCCGGCCCTTGCGCCGCCATTACGGCACTCAGCGCTGCCGGTCTTCCGACGGATCGCTTTACCTTTGAGGGGTTCCTGCCGGCCAAGGCCAAAGGGCGTGACGATAAGCTGCAAGAGCTGGTCGATGAACCCCGCACCATGGTTTTTTACGAATCCCCACGCCGGGTTTTGGAGACGGTCGAGGCGATTGTGCGCATCCTGGGGGAGCGCCAGGTCGTGCTGGCCCGTGAGTTGACCAAGACCTTTGAAACCATCCATGGCCTGCCTGCGTCTGAGCTGCTGGCCTGGCTCGGTGAGGATGAGCACCGCACCCGTGGCGAAATGGTGCTGATGGTGGCGGGAGCGCGTAAAGACCCGGAGGATCTGCCGGCCGAGGCGATCCGCACCCTGGGGCTGCTGGTGGCTGAATTGCCGCTCAAGAAAGCGGCGGCCTTGTGCGCCGACATTCACGGAGTGAAGAAGAACGCGCTCTATAAGTACGGCCTCGAACACTACTGATTTGCCGACCAGGGTGATTATCGGTTTACCCCGGCCCTGCAAGACGGCTATAATCCGCGCCCGGAGTCGGCCGGGCAATCGCTGCTTCGTCGTTGTGTCCCTCGGGGCAGACGGGCGGAGGGGAGGAAAGTCCGGGCTTCATAGGGCAGGGTGCCAGGTAACGCCTGGGGGGCGTGAGCCCACGACCAGTGCAACAGAGAGCAAACCGCCGATGGCCCGCAAGGGATCAGGTAAGGGTGAAAGGGTGCGGTAAGAGCGCACCGCGCGACTGGCAACAGTTCGTGGCACGGTAAACTCCACCCGAAGCAAGACCAAATAGGCCCCCTTTGGCGCGGCCCGCGTTGGGGGCGGGTAGGTTGCTGGAGCCTGCGAGCGATTGCAGGCCTAGAGGAATGATTGCCACCGGGGCAACCCGGTACAGAACCCGGCTTACAGGCTGACTCCCCCAATTTGAAAGCCCTGCATCTCGATGCGGGGCTTTTTCTTATCGTTTGGGAAGGTTTATCTCGAGGAATATTCTGTGGAAAATCAGCCGCCTCCCTCTTTTCAGGAGGCGCTGCGGCTGTTTTGGTCTCGCCGGACCCCCTTCCTTGCTTGAAAAGCCGAGGTGGGCTCCTTAAACTTTAAAGTGGAGAAAAGTGGATCAAAGTGGTTTTAATGATCCAATAACCATTCAACCACTTTAGGGGATGCAGGGTGTTGCGTGGCGCTCATGCCATCAGCCTCGACAGCAAGGGGCGGTTGGCTATTCCGACCAAATTCCGGGATTGGCTTCGCGACGAGTGCGATGGCCAGCTGGTCTGCACCATCGATTTGTCTCACCCCTGCCTGCTGCTCTATCCCCTGCCGGAGTGGGAAGAGATAGAGCGTAAGCTGCGCTCCCTTTCCAACATGAATGCGGCTGAGCGGCGCGTGCAGCGACTGCTGCTTGGTCATGCCAGCGAATGCGAGCTGGATAATAACGGGCGCCTGCTGCTGAGTGCGCCGCTACGTGAACACGCCGGACTGGACAAGAAGGTGATGCTGGTTGGCCAGCTCAACAAGTTCGAGTTGTGGGACGAAGCGCGTTGGCACCAGCAGGTGGAAGAAGATATCCGGGGCCTGCCCGAGGACGACTGGTCCGGCTCCGAACGATTACAGGATTTTTCCCTTTAAATGACGCAAGGCTTTGAACACATCACCGTGCTGCTCAACGAGGCGGTCGAAGGTCTGGCTATCAAGCCGGACGGTATCTATGTCGACGGCACTTTTGGCCGCGGTGGCCACTCCCGCCTGATCCTGGAGCAGCTTGGCCCTCATGGCCGGCTGATCGCCATCGATCGGGATCCCCAGGCGATAGCCGAGGCGTCCACCATCCAAGACCCCCGTTTTGAAATCGTGCACGGCCCCTTCTCCGGGGTCGCCGATTATATTGCCGAGCGTGGCCTGACTGGCCAGATCGACGGTTTTTTAATGGATCTCGGGGTCTCCTCGCCCCAGCTTGACGATGCCGATCGTGGCTTTAGTTTCATGAAGGATGGCCCGCTCGACATGCGGATGGACCCGACCAGCGGACAGAGCGCCGCCGAGTGGCTGGCCCATGCCGATATTGACGACATCGCCTGGGTGCTCAAGACCTTCGGTGAGGAGCGCTTTGCCAAGAAGATTGCCCGCGCCATCGTCCACGATCGTGACCAGACCCCCTTCACCCGCACTCGCCAGCTGGCTGAGATGATTGCCCGGGTCAACCCGAGCAAGGAGAAGGGCAAGCACGCGGCGACCCGCAGCTTCCAGGCCATCCGTATCTACATCAACAGCGAGCTCGACGAGATCGAGAGCGCCCTCAATGCGTCCCTCTCCATTCTCAAGGCCGGCGGTCGCTTGTCGGTGATCAGCTTCCACTCCCTCGAGGATCGGCTGGTCAAGCACTTCATCCGCAAGCATGAGAAGGGGCCTGAAATTCCGCACGGACTGCCGTTGACCGAAGCCCAGCTCAAGGGCGATCGCAAGCTCAAGGCGGTTGGTAAGGCGCAAAAGCCTTCCGATAACGAGGTGGGCCACAACAGCCGTTCGCGCAGCTCGGTGCTGCGGGTGGCTGAGCGGCTCGGGGAGTAACCATGGCTGACGAACGCATCAACCTGTCGCGCGAGATCTTCGTCGATCTCTGGCGCCATAAGGTGCAGCTGCTGCTCTGCGTGTCGGTGTTGGTCACGGCCTTCGTGGTGATCCTGGTCACCAACATGACCCGGGGCAAGACCTCCCAATATAACGAACTGATGGCGGAGCGCGACTCCCTCGAGATCGAGTGGCGTCATCTGTTGCTCGAGCAGGGAACCCTGGCCGAGCACTCGCGGGTGGCGGGACTGGCCATGGAGAAGTTGCAGATGGCGCGCCCCATCGTCACCACTGAAAAGGTGATCATCGAGCCATGAGTCGCATCAACTTCAACCGTAAAGGGGCCAAGGCGGGCGGCAAGGAGAGTGCCACCGTTCACCCGTGGCGTTTTCGTACCCTGCTGTTTTTCATCGGCATCGCCTTTGGCGGTCTGATCCTGCGTCTGGCCTGGATCCAGGTGATAGACCCGGATCGCCTGCGCCAGGAGGGGGACATGCGCTCCCTGCGTACCACAGAGACCCAGGCGGTGCGTGGCATGGTGACCGATCGCAACGGAGAGCAGTTGGCGGTGTCCGTGCCGGTCGAGGCGGTGTGGGCCGATCCCAAGACGGTACATGAGTCCGGCGCCATCGCGAACGAGCGCGCCTGGCAGGCGCTCTCCGAGGTGCTGAAAGTCGATATCAAGACCCTCAAAAACCGGATTGCCAACCCCAAGAAGCGCTTCGTCTACCTGCAACGGCAGGTGACGCCGGCAGTGGCCGAATACATCAAGGGGCTGAAACTCGGTGGCGTCTACCTGCGTCCCGAGTCACGCCGCTTCTACCCGACCGGTGAGATCAGTGCCCACCTGGTGGGGGTGACCAACATCGACGGCCACGGCATCGAAGGGATTGAGCGCAGCTACAACGACTGGCTCACCGCCACCCCTGGCGAGATGCGGGTGCGTAAAGACAGGCACGGCCGGGTCATCGAGCACCTCGGTGTGGTTAAAGAGGGCAAAGACGCCAACGATCTGCACTTGAGCATCGATCAGCGGGTGCAGTCCATCGCCTACCGGGCGCTGAAGAAGGCGACCGATGAGAACATGGCGACTTCTGGCTCCATGGTGATGCTGGATATCAAGACCGGCGAGGTGCTCGCCATGGTCAATACCCCCTCCTACAACCCGAATAACCGTGGCCAGTACCAGAGCTTCCGGGTGCGCAACCGGGTGGTGACCGACACCTACGAGCCGGGGTCGACCGTCAAGCCGCTGATCCTGCTCAGTGCGCTGCATGCCGGGGTCACCAGCTGGGACGATTTCATTGATTCCAAGCCCCTGTTCATCGGTGCCAAACAGATCAAGGACGTGAGCGTCCATCACGCCAACAATCTCTACGACATACTGCGCTACTCCTCGAACATCGGCATGTCGCGCATCGCCCTACGCATGCAGGCGCAGGACATGATCAACACCCTCAGCATGCTCGGCTTCGGCATCGAGTCCGGCAGCGGCCTGATGGGGGAGAGCGGTGGCATGCTGCCCCAGCGTCGCCGCTGGTCTGACATCGAGCGGGCGACGCTCTCGTTCGGCTATGGCCTGCGGGTGACCCCGCTGCAACTGGTCTCGGCCTACGCCACTCTGGCCAACAGCGGTTGCCGTAACCCCATCTCGGTCACCAAGCTGGAGAAAAAACCCACCTGTGAGCAGGTGATCAACCAGAACGATGCCAAGGCGATGCTGCGTGCTCTCGAGTACGTGGTTGACTCCGCCATTCCCAAGGCCAAGGTGCCGGGCTACCGCATTGGCGGCAAGAGTGGCACCGCCAAGGTGGCCGTGGCCGGTGGCTACGGCAAGGACTACATGGCCTGGTTTGCCGGTTTTGCACCGGCCAGCAACCCGCGCTTTGCCATGGTGGTGGTGATCAACGAGCCCAAGGGCAAGGCCTACTATGGCGGCGCCGTGGCGACCCCGCCGTTTGCCGAAGCCATGGGCGGCGTGTTGCAGCTCTACAACATTCGTCCCGACGCCGACACGGCGGTTCAGGATCCCAAGCTTGCCCGTCAGGAGGCGCCCCTTGTTCCCCGCACTTGATCAACTGTTGCTGCCGTTTGGCGTGACGGCGCCCGCCATCGCGCTGGATGCGATCACCCTCGACAGCCGCCGGGTTGCGCCTGGCACCCTGTTTGTTGCGGTGAAGGGGCATCAGGTGGATGGCCGCCGTTTCATCGAGCAGGCGGTGGCCCAGGGGGCGGCCGCCATCTTGTTTGAGGCGGGCGATGACTTTGTCGCCCCTGAGCTGGCGGTTCCCTGCATCCCCATGGCGGATCTGCCGCGGCATCTTTCTGCCCTGGCGGGGCGCTTCTACGGAAACCCCGCACAGGCGCTGGAGCTGGTCGGGGTCACGGGCACCAACGGCAAGAGCACCACGGCCCTGCTGATCGCCAACTGGCGCACCCTGCTCGGCGGTCACGCCGGTGTCATGGGCACGGTGGGCAACGGTCTGTTCGGCCAGCTGGTCGAGGCGGCCAACACCACCGGCAGCGCCATCGAGGTGCAGGGCAACCTGTGCGCTCTGCATGAGCAGGGGGCCGAGCTGGTGGCGATGGAGGTCTCCAGCCACGGTCTGATGCAGCACAGGGTGGCGGGGTTGCAGTTTGATGCGGTGGCCTACACCAACCTCAGTCGCGATCACCTCGACTACCACGGCACCATGGCGGCCTATGCCGAGGCCAAGGCACTGCTGCTGGAGCGGGTGGATGAGGCCCGCGCTGTCATCAATGGTGATGACGAGGTGGGACGTCAGTGGCTGGCCCGCCGGCCTGCTGCCGTGGCGTACAGCCTGGAGGGGGGCGTGGCCGGCCACCCTGGCCCGCAGATCCTCGCCTCGGCGCTGGAATTTCATCAGCAAGGTTTTCGCGCCCGGATTAACTCGCCGTGGGGGAATGGTGTATTATCCGCCCCCTTGCTGGGCCGCTTTAACGTGGCCAACGTGCTCGCCGCCCTCGGGGTGATGCTGGTGCTGGGTTACGACTTCGACGCCCTGCTCGCCAGCGCCCCTGCCTTGCAGCCAGTGACCGGGCGGATGGAGTGTTTCGGTGGTCAGGACAAGCCCCTGGCCGTGGTCGATTACGCCCACACCCCGGATGCCCTCGAAAAGGCGCTGGCCGCCTTGCGGGTGCACTGCCAGGGGCAACTCTGGTGTGTGGTCGGCTGTGGTGGTGACCGGGATCGCGGCAAGCGGCCCATGATGGCGGCGGTGGCCGAGCGCTGCGCCGATCGGGTGATCCTGACCGATGACAACCCGCGCACCGAAGCGCCGCAGCAGATCATGGCCGACATGGTGGCCGGGTTGCAGGCTCCCGAGCTGGTGCAGGTCGAGCACGATCGCATCAAGGCCATCCGTCTGGCACTGAGCCAGGCGACGCAGCAAGACATCGTTCTGGTGGCCGGTAAGGGCCACGAGGATTACCAGATCATCGGCACGCAAAAGCACCACTACAGCGATCGCGAGACGGTCGTCGAGGTATTGCGCACATTACCGGAGTCATTCGCATGATGACCCTTCAACTCTCCGACATCGCCGCGGCCATCGATGCCCGCCTGATCGGGGAGGATTGTCCTGTTTCTGCCGTCAGCACTGACACTCGTCAGTTGTCTCACGGCTCTCTCTTCGTCGCCCTGCGTGGCGAGCGTTTCGACGCCCACGATTTTTGCGAGCAGGCCATGGCCGCCGGCGCCAGCGCTTTGCTGGTCGAGCGCGAGCTGCCGCTGGCCATTCCCCAGCTGGTGGTGCAAGACAGCCTGCGCGGCCTCGGCCGTCTCGGTCGTCTGCTGCGCCAGCGGGTGAACCCCAAGGTGTTCGCCATCACCGGCAGCTGTGGCAAGACCACGGTCAAGGAGATGGCCTCGGCCATTCTCGCGCGGGAAGGGAAGGTGCTGGCCACCGCCGGTAACTTCAACAACGAGGTCGGGGTGCCGCTCACCCTGCTGCGTCTCGAGCCCGGCCACGACTTCGCCGTGCTGGAACTGGGCGCCAACCACCCTGGCGAGATCGCCTGGACTACCTCGCTGGCCCTGCCGGACGCCGCCCTCATCAACAACGTGGCGGCCTCGCACCTGGAGGGCTTCGGCTCCCTGGAAGGGGTGTTCCACGCCAAGAGCGAGATCTTCGAGGGGCTGGGCGAGGGCGGCTGTGCCATCGTCAACGCCGACAACGAGTTCTGGCCCCAGTGGCGCGAGCGTGGGCTCAGCTGCGCCTTCTCCATCGACGATCAGCGCCAGCCGTTCCACGCCCGTGACATCGTCATGAATGCCGGCGGCTGCGCCGAGTTCGTCATGGTCACCCCTCAGGGGGAGGTGGCGGTCACTCTGGCCATCCCTGGGCGCCACAACATCGGCAATGCCCTGGCGGCGGCGGCCGGTTGCCAAGCGCTGGGCGCATCGCTTACGGCGATCCGTGATGGCCTGGCCGCCATGGCTCCGGTCAAGGGGCGCTTCTGCGTGCAGCGCTGGGGCGGCCTGACCCTGATCGACGATACCTACAACGCCAGCGTCGAGTCGGTGCTGGCGGGCATCGATGCCCTGACCAACATGGCCGGCTACAAGGTGCTGGTGTTTGGCGACATGCGCGAGCTGGGGGCCGAGTCGGCCGAGCAGCATGCCCGGGTCGGTCGCCACGCCAAGGCGCGCGGCCTGGATGCCGTGCTCTGCGTCGGGGAAGAGAGCCGTCATACCGCAGACGCGGCGGGCGGACGACATTTTGATAACAAGGCGTCATTGTACGAAGTGCTGGCAACCATGATTGAGAATCACGCCGAGATAGCGGTACTGGTAAAGGGGGCCCGCGGCTCCCGGATGGAAGAGATCGTCGAGATGGTCAAGCACCATCAGGAGCAGGCCCAATGCTAGTCTGGCTGGCGGAACTGCTGACCCCGCACTTCACCTTCTTCAACGTCTTCTCCTACCTGACGTTTCGCGCCATTTTGTCGATCCTGACCGGCCTGTTCTTCGCGCTGTGGATGGGGCCGCGCCTCATCCGCCGCTTGCAGGTGTTGAAATTCGGCCAGGTGATCCGCCAGGAGGGGCCCGAGTCCCACCTGAGCAAGGCCGGCACCCCGACCATGGGGGGGCTGATGATCCTCGCCTCCATCTTTGTTTCGACCCTGCTGTGGTGCCGCCTCGACAACGGTTATGTCTGGCTGGTGCTGTTTGTGCTGGGGGCCTATGGGGCCATCGGCTTTGTCGATGACTATCGCAAGGTGGTGCGCAAGAACACCGATGGCCTGATCGCCCGCTGGAAGTACTTCTGGCAGTCGCTGGTGGCACTGATCGTGGCCTTCGTCCTGTACGCGACCGCCACCCATGAAGGGCAGACCCAGCTGGTGGTGCCCTTCTTCAAGGAGGTGATGCCCCAACTCGGCCTGCTGTTCATCGTGCTGGTCTACTTCGTCATCGTGGGCACCTCCAACGCCGTCAACCTGACCGACGGCCTCGATGGCCTCGCCATCATGCCGACCGTCATGGTCGCCGCCGGCTTTGCCTTGATCGCCTGGGCCACCGGTAACGTCAACTTCGCCGAATACCTGCACATTCCCTATGTACCCTACACCTCCGAGCTGGTGGTGGTGTGCACTGCTATCATCGGCGCCGGGCTGGGTTTCCTGTGGTTTAACACCTACCCGGCCCAGGTCTTCATGGGGGATGTGGGCTCTCTGGCGCTGGGCGGCGCGCTCGGCACCATCGCCGTGCTGGTGCGTCAGGAGTTCCTGCTGGTCATCATGGGCGGTGTGTTCGTGATGGAGACCCTGTCGGTGATCCTGCAAGTGGGCTCTTACAAACTGCGCGGAGTGCGCATCTTCCGCATGGCGCCCATTCACCACCACTACGAGAAGAAGGGCTGGCCGGAGCCGCGCGTCATCGTGCGCTTTTGGATCATCACCCTGGTACTCGTGCTGCTGGGTCTGGCGACCCTGAAGGTGAGGTAAGCCATGGTCATCATCATCGGCCTCGGCAAGACCGGCCTCTCCTGCGTCGACTACTTCCTGGCCAAGGGGGTCACCCCTCTGGTGATGGACACCCGCGCCAACCCGCCCGGCCGCGATCAACTGCCACCCGAGGTGGAGCTGGTTCACGGTCTGGACGAGGAGCGTTTCAAGCAGGCCCACCTGATCGTGGCCAGCCCCGGCATCGCGCTGGCGACGCCCGAGCTCAAGGCGGCCGCCGAGCGCGGTGTTGAGATCGTCGGTGACATCGAGCTGTTCGTGCGCGAGGCCAAGGCCCCGATTGTCGCCATCACCGGCTCCAACGGCAAGAGCACGGTCACCACTCTGGTCGGCGAGATGATTGCCGAGGCCGGCCTCAAGGTGGGCGTCGGCGGCAATATCGGCACGCCGGCGCTGGATTTACTCAAGCAACCGGCCGATCTGTATGTGCTGGAGCTCTCCAGCTTCCAGCTCGAGACCACTCACAGTCTGCGCGCCGCCGCCTCCGTGGTGCTCAACCTCTCCGAGGATCACATGGATCGCTACCATGGCATGGCGGACTATCGCGCCGCCAAGCAGGAGATCCATCAGCACTCCCAGCACATCCTGATCAATCGCGACGATCCCCTGACCCGGCCGGATGTCGGCAGCGCCTGGAGCAGCTTTGGTCTCGATGGCAGCGCCTATGGCCGCGTCGAGATCGACGGCCGGCTCTGGCTCTCGCTCTATGGTGAGCCGCTGCTGGCGGTGGATGAGATGAAGATCGTCGGTGCTCACAACCAGGCCAACGCCCTGGCGGCCATGGCACTGTGCGATGCGGTCGGCATCGCGCGTGAGCCGCAGCTCACCGTGCTGCGCCGCTTCGAGGGGCTGCCCCACCGTGCCCGTTTCGTGCGCGAGGTGAACGGCGTGCGCTGGATCAACGACTCCAAGGCCACCAACATCGGCGCCACCCTGGCGGCGGTCGCCGGGGTGCGCGAGGCGGTCAAGGGCAAGCTGATCCTGCTGGCCGGCGGCCAGGGCAAGGGTCAGGACTTTGCGCCGTTGCAGGCCCTGCTCGGCAGCCAGATCGACAAGATGTACTGCTTCGGTCAAGATGGCGCCCTGCTGGCCGCCCTCGGCGAGCAGACCGAGCTGGTGGCGGACATGGACGAGGCTATTGCCCGTGCTGCTGCGGATGCCCGTCCCGGTGACTGGGTGCTGCTGGCACCGGCTTGCGCCAGCTTGGATCAGTTCAAGTCCTTCGAGGTGCGTGGCGATCGCTTCACCGAACAGGTGATGGCCCTATGAAGGCCTGGCTGCGCAGCAGCGGGGTCTGGCTGTGGGGCGTGCTGATGCCCCAGCGGCCCGGTGCCCTCTATGATCGCCAACTGGTGACCCTGGCCTTTGCCCTGATGTCGGTTGGGCTGGTCATCGTGGCTTCGGCCTCGATCCCCGAGGGGATTTCGCTGGCCAACGATCCGTTCATGTTCGTTAAACGCCACGGCATGTTCCTGGTGATGGCGCTCGGCATCGCCTGGGTGGTGTTGCAGATCCCGATGACCCGTTGGCAGCAGTACAACGGCTCTATGTTGTTGCTCGCCATCATCATGCTGGTGCTGGTGTTGGTGGCGGGGCGCAGCGTCAACGGCTCGGTGCGCTGGCTGCCCCTGGGGCCCTTCAACCTGCAGCCGGCCGAGTTCGGCAAGCTGGCGCTGTTTGTCTATCTGGCCGGTTATCTGGTGCGGCGCCAGAACGAGGTGCGCGAGCGCTTCATCGGCTTCATGAAGCCGATGGCGGTGCTGTTCGTGCTCGCCATCCTGCTGCTGTTGCAGCCTGACTTGGGATCGGTGGTCGTGATGTTCGTCACCACCCTCGGCATGCTGTTCTTGGCCGGCGCTCGGCTGGTGCAGTTCATCGGCCTCATCTTGGTGGGGGTGAGCGCGGTGGTGACCCTGATCATCGCCGAGCCTTATCGGATGCGGCGGGTCACCTCCTTCCTCGACCCCTGGGCCGATCCGTTCGGCAGTGGTTATCAGCTGACCCAGTCGCTGATGGCCTTCGGTCGCGGCAGCTGGTTTGGCGAGGGGCTCGGTAACTCGATTCAGAAGCTTGAGTACCTGCCGGAGGCCCACACAGACTTCGTGTTCGCCATCCTCGGTGAGGAGCTCGGTTATATCGGCGTGCTGGCGGTGCTGGCGCTGCAATTTTGTATGGCGGCCAAGGCTCTGCGCCTCGGCCATGCCTGTCTACAAGCTCAACGGCTGTATGAGGGCTATCTGGCCATCGGTATCGGCATCTGGTTCAGCTTCCAGACCTTCGTTAACGTGGGCGCCGCCAGCGGCATGATGCCCACCAAGGGGCTGACCCTGCCACTGGTGAGCTACGGTGGCTCCAGTCTGATCATCATGTCAGTGGCCGTGAGTATGTTGATTCGTATTGATTTCGAGCTGCGTCAGGCGAGTGCCCAGGCGCGCGTGCGGGAGGCATAGTGAGCAAGACCTTGTTGGTGATGGCGGGGGGTACCGGTGGGCATGTCTTCCCCGGTCTCGCCGTGGCCGATCGACTCAAGGAGCAGGGCTGGAGCGTACACTGGCTCGGCACCGCCGACCGGATGGAGGCGGAGTTAGTACCCGCTCATGGCTATCCCATCTCCTTTATCGACATCCAGGGGGTGCGCGGCAACGGCCTCAAGCGCTTGCTGGCGGCCCCTTATCGCATCATCAAGTCGATTCTGCAGGCCCGCAAGGTGCTCAAGGAGATCCGCCCCGATGTGGTGCTCGGCATGGGGGGCTTTGCCTCCGGCCCCGGTGGGGTCGCAGCTTGGCTCAGTGGTATCCCCTTGCTGCTGCACGAGCAGAATGCCTCGGCCGGCATGACCAACAAGCTGCTGGCCCACATCGCCAAGCGGGTGCTGATGGCCTTCCCCGGCGCCTTTGCCCCGAACAGCCGCACCGCCGTGGTTGGTAACCCGGTGCGCAGCGAAGTGGTGGCCCTGCCGGAGCCGACCGAACGGATGGGTGCAGGTGAGCGCCCACTGCGCCTTCTCGTCATTGGTGGTAGTCTTGGCGCCAGGGTGCTGAACGAACAGGTGCCGCTGGCCGTCGCGGCTGCCGCCATGCCCATCGAGGTACGTCATCAGACCGGGCGCGGCAACCAGGAATCGGTGGGGGTGGCCTACCGCCAGCTGGGGCTTGAGGCCGAGGTCAGTGACTTCATCAAGGACATGGCCGGGGCCTATGCCTGGGCCGATCTGGTTGTTTGTCGCGCAGGTGCGCTGACGGTATCCGAAGTTGCGGCAGCAGGTGTCGCAGCCATCTTCGTCCCCTTGCCCCATGCAGTGGATGATCACCAGACTCGCAACGCCCTGACCCTGGTCGATGGCGGTGCGGCCGAATTCCTGCCCCAGAGCGAATTGACCCCGGCCTCGTTGGCCGCCCGTTTGGTCTGGCTGGCGGGACGTCGAGACACGTTATTGAACATGGCCGTGGCCGCCCGCCGCATCGCGATCACCGATGCAGCCGAGCGTGTCGCCGATGAATGCAAACGGCTGGCCGAATGAGAGAGAGCTATGACCAAGGTTGAACTGGCAAAACTGCGTACCATGATCCCCCAGATGCGCCGCGTGCGTCGCATCCACTTCATCGGCATCGGTGGTGCCGGCATGGGGGGGATCGCCGAGGTCCTGGCCAATGAAGGTTATCAGGTGAGCGGCTCGGATCTGGCGCGTAACACCGTGACTGAGCGCCTGAGCTCACTGGGGGCGGAGATCTACCTCGGTCACCGTGCCGAGAATATTCACGATGTCAGCGTGGTGGTGGTCTCGACCGCCATCAAACAGGACAACCCGGAGCTGCTGGCCGCCCGCGAGCTGCGTATCCCGGTGGTGCGCCGTGCCGAGATGCTGGCCGAGCTGATGCGTTTTCGTCATGGCATTGCCATTGCTGGCACCCACGGCAAGACCACCACCACCAGTCTGGTGGCGAGCATCTATGCCGAGGCCGAGCGGGATCCGACCTTCGTCATCGGTGGCCTGCTCAACAGCGCTGGCACTAATGCGCGTCTGGGCAGCAGTCGCTATCTGATTGCCGAGGCAGACGAGAGCGACGCGTCCTTCCTGCACTTGCAGCCGATGGTCTCCATCGTGACCAATATCGAAGCGGATCACATGGACACCTATGGCGGCGATTTCTCCAAGCTGCGCAGCACCTTCATCGAGTTTCTGCATAACCTGCCCTTCTACGGGCTGGCCGTGGTGTGCGTCGATGACCCGGTGATCCGCGGCATGCTGCCGGAGATTGGTCGCCCGACCGTGACTTACGGCCTGTGTGATGACGCCGATGTGCAGGTGCTCGATTTTGTTCAGACCGCCCATCACAGCACCTTCCGCCTGCGCCGCAAGGAGGGGGGAGAGTTGGCAGTGAAACTGAACCTGCCGGGGATCCACAACGCCCTCAACGCCGCCGCCGCCATCGCGGTCGCGACCGAAGATGGCATCGCCGATGAGGCGATTGTGCGCGCGCTCGAGAAGTTCGAAGGGGTGGGGCGCCGCTTCCAGCAATACGGTGAGTTCGAGACCGGCCGTGGCAAGGCGATGCTGGTCGACGATTACGGCCACCATCCGAGTGAGGTGAAGGTGACCATCAACGCCGCCCGGGCCGGATGGCCGGAAAAGCGTCTGGTGATGGTGTTTCAACCGCACCGTTATAGCCGTACGCGTGATCTCTACGAGGATTTCGCCGAGGTGCTCTCCAAGGTGGATGTGCTGGTGATGCTCGAAGTGTATGCTGCCGGAGAGGAGCCGATTCCGGGCGCCGATGGTCGCGCGCTGTGCCGCACCATCCGCTCGCGCGGCGCCTTGGAACCCATCTTTGTCGCGACGCCGGAGGATGTCCCGGCGGTGCTGGCCGGTATCGTTGGTGAAGGTGACCTGGTGTTGACCCAGGGCGCCGGCAACGTCGGGGCACTTTGCCGCCGCCTGGCCGAGATGAAATTGGATGTAAGCAGCATGAAATCGGGTGCTTGAGCCCTTAATGAGTGTTTTGACCGTCATGCCGGGGCCTATATAATGGCGAGTCCGGTTTACATGCCGGCAGAATAAGGCGTCGGACGGGGAGCACAGGTTGGAGGCAAGGGCACAACCGCGTACCAAGGGGGGCTTTCTGGCAGGAGTAATGTTCTTCCTGCTGGTACTGTGGGGCCTCTATCGGTGCGCCTTGAATGTCAGCGGTTGGCTGACGGATGCAAATCAGTTGCCCATGAGCGAGTTGTTGCTGCAGGGGCAGCATGAATATGTGAAGCCGGAGGAGGTGCGCCAGGCCGTGTTAGACGGCTCCGAGCTGCGCAACTTCTTCGATCTGGATGTGGATGCGGTGCAGGCGCGCCTAGATGCGCTGCCTTGGGTTGCCCAGGTGTCGGTGCGTAAGAAATGGCCAAACAAGATAAAGGTCTTTCTGACTGAACAAACGGTCGCGACGCGCTGGAGCAATAACCGCTTCCTGAGTAAAACTGGGGAGATTTTCTCTGCGCCGGATCGGGTCAAGTTTCCACTGGTCTCCCTGTCGGGACCGGATGACCAGGCAAAGCGGGTGCTCGAGAGCTACCGCCAGTTTGATGCACTGCTGGCCCCCAAGGGATTTCGGGTGGTCAAGGTCAATCTCACGGCACGTCATGCTTGGGAGTTGACCCTGGAGGGAGGCGTTCAGCTGTTTCTCGGGCGTTCGGATGAAATGGCCCGGTTACAGCGGTTTATCGATGTCTTTCCGGAGATCCAGCCCCGTGAGCTGATCGCTTACGTGGACCTGCGATACGACACCGGATTGGCAGTTGGCTGGAAGAGAAACGAAGAGAAAGTGCATGACCAAAGCCGCAGATAGAAACCTGATTGTCGGACTGGATATCGGTACCACCAAGGTAGCGGTACTGGTCGGTGAGGTCCTGCCGGACGGCGAACTCAACGTCATCGGCATGGGCAGCCACACCTCGCGCGGCATGGATAAAGGGGGCGTGAACGACCTTGATTCCGTGGTCAAGTCCTTGCGTCGGGCCGTCGAAGAGGCCGAGATGATGGCCGACTGCCAGATTAGCTCCGTCTATCTGGGGCTCTCCGGCAAGCACATCGACTGCCGTAACGAGACGGGCATGGTGCCCATCTCCGACGAGGAGGTGACCCAGGAGGACGTGGATAACGTGATCCACACCGCCAAGTCGGTGCGTCTCTCCGATGAGCTGCGCGTGCTGCACGTGCTGCCGCAGGAGTTCGCCATCGACTACCAGGAAGGGATCAAAAATCCAGTCGGTCTCTCCGGCGTGCGCATGGCCGCCAAGGTACATTTGGTGACCTGCCACAACGACATGGCACGCAACATCGAAAAATGTGTCGAGAAGGTGGGGCTGCGCGTCGACCAGCTGATCTTCTCAGCCCTGGCGTCCAGCTATGCCGTCCTCACTGAGGATGAAAAGGAGCTGGGGGTCTGCGTGGTGGACATCGGCGGTGGCACCATGGATATGTCCCTGTTCACCGGTGGTGCGCTGCGCCACACCAAGGTGATCCCGTACGCCGGCAGTACGGTGACCAGCGACATCGCTTATGCCTTCGGCACACCGCCGCTGGACGCCGAAGCCATCAAGGTGCGCTACGGCTGCGCCTTGGGCCGCTTGGTCAGCAAGGAAGACACCATTGAGGTGCCGAGTGTGGGTGGCCGTCCGGCCCGCAGTCTGCAACGCCAGACCCTGGCCGAGGTGATCGAGCCCCGTTACACCGAGCTGCTCTCCATGGTGCATGACGAGCTGGTGAAGGTGCAGAACGATTTGAAACAGCAGGGGGTCAAGCATCAGTTGGCTGCCGGCGTAGTGCTCACCGGCGGTGCCGCCCAGATTGAGGGTGTCGTCGAGTGTGCCGAGCAAATTTTCCAGTGCCAGGTGCGGGTGGGGGAGCCCCTCAACGTGCGTGGCCTGAGCGATTACGTGCAGGCTCCGGTCTATTCGACCGCCGTGGGTCTGCTGCAGTATGGCCGCATGCATCAAAGCAGTGGTCCGAGCAAGGAATACATCGCCAAGACAAGTGTGGGTGGCCTGGTTAAACGGGTCAGCACCTGGCTGCGTGGCGAGTTTTAAGAATTTTGCTGAAGTCAGCAAATAAAGCGGAGAGACAACATGTTTGAATTTATGGATAGTCACACCGACGAAGCGGTCATCAAGGTGATCGGTGTCGGTGGCGGCGGTGGCAACGCCGTTGAGCATATGGTGCGCCAGAACATTGAGGGCGTGGAGTTCATCACAGTGAACACCGACGCCCAGGCGCTGCGCAACTCCAGCGCCAATACCACCCTGCAGATCGGTGGTGGCATCACCAAGGGCCTCGGCGCAGGCGCCAACCCCGAGGTGGGTCGTGACGCGGCCATGGAAGATCGCGAAAGTTTGCGCGAACTGCTGGCGGGTTCCGACATGGTCTTCATCGCCGCCGGCATGGGTGGCGGTACCGGTACCGGTGCGGCACCGATCGTGGCCGAAGTGGCTCGCGAGATGGGGATCCTGACGGTCGCCGTGGTGACTAAGCCCTTCTCCTTCGAAGGCAAGAAGCGCATGGGCTTTGCCGCTCATGGTATCGAGGAGCTCTCCAAGAATGTGGACTCCCTGATCACCATCCCGAACGACAAGCTGCTGAAGGTGCTGGGTCGCGGTATCTCCCTGCTGGATGCCTTCAAGGCCGCCAACGACGTGCTGCTGGGCGCCGTACAGGGCATCGCCGAGCTGATCACCCGTCCGGGCCTCATCAACGTCGACTTCGCGGACGTGCGTACCGTGATGCGTGAGATGGGAACCGCCATGATGGGTACCGGCTCTGCCTCCGGTGATGATCGCGCTGAAGAAGCCGCCGAGAAGGCCATCTCCAGCCCGCTGCTAGAAGACGTGGATCTGGCCGGTGCTCGCGGCATCCTGGTCAACATCACAGCCGGCCTCGACATGACCATCGAAGAGTTCGAAACCGTGGGTAACGCGGTCAAGGCTTTCGCCTCCGAGAACGCTACCGTGGTGGTGGGTACCGTCATCGACCCGGAGATGCAGGACGAGCTGCGTGTCACCGTGGTCGCCACCGGTATCGGTGCCGAGCGCAAGCCGGACATCACCCTGGTCAAGAACAGCCAGGTGCAGGAGCGCCCGGTTCGCCAGCCCCTGAACGACATGATGCAGGGCCGCGTGATCGAAGAAGCCCCGGCCAAGGTGGTCAACGCCGAGCCGCAGGCCCGTCGCGAACCCGACTATCTGGACATCCCGGCCTTCCTGCGCAAGCAGGCAGACTAAGGTCATCCGACCTCGGTTTGTTTGTTGCTTAAGGATTGTGCTATGATGGGCTGCCACGGCTTTCGAGCCATGAATTTTGCTTTGAGCGGATGCACCCATGATTAGACAAAGAACCTTGAAAACGAGTGTCCAGGCCACTGGTGTAGGCCTGCATTCTGGACGGAAAGTGACCATGACCTTCCGTCCGGCGCCTGTGAACACAGGGATCGTTTACTTGCGTACCGATCTGAATCCTGTGGTGGAACTGCCGGCGAATGCAGATCAGGTGCGTGACACCTTGCTGTGTACTGCTCTGGTCAATGATCAGGGCGTACGTGTATCGACCATCGAACACCTCTCTGCCGCCTTGGCAGGCATGGGGATCGACAACCTGTATGTGGAAGTGGATGCACCGGAAGTACCGGTGATGGATGGCAGTGCCCAGCCTTTCATCTATCTGCTGCAGGAAGTGGGGATCCGTGAGCAGAATGCGCCCAAGCAGTTTGTGCGCATCAAGCAGCGTGTACGGGTTGAAGACGGCGACAAGTGGGCGGAATTCCACCCCTATGCCAACGGCTTCAAGATGGATCTCGAGATCGATTTCCAACACCCGGCTATCGAAGGGCGAAACCAGCGTTGTGTGCTGGACTTCTCTGGCAGCTCCTTCGTGAAGGAGATCAGCCGGGCGCGTACCTTTGGTTTCATGCGTGATATCGAGTACCTGCGCTCCCAGAATCTGGCCCTCGGTGGCAGTCTGGAAAACGCCGTGGTGCTGGATGACTATCGCGTGCTGAACGAAGAGGGTCTGCGCTACGAGGACGAGTTCGTCAAGCACAAGATGCTCGATGCCATCGGTGACCTCTACATGTGCAACCGCAGCATCATCGGTGAGTTCCGTGCCTACAAGACCGGTCACGCACTCAACAACAAGCTGCTGCGCGCCCTGCTCGCCAACCAGGAAGCCTGGGAACTGGTGACCTTTGAGGGTGAGCAGGCCAAGGCTCCTATCGCCTACTACGACAACGGTCTGGTTCTGGCCCGATAGGATGAAAATCGGGACGTCGGTATCCTCTCCGCACCGACGTCCTGTTTTTCTACGCCCCCTTCAAATATGAATACTGCCTCTCCCGGCCTGTTTTCATGACGACCGAGCAGATGACACTTCCATGAGTATTACCCTGATTTTCAACGGCAAACGTCGCCGCCGCCTGCACATTCCCCGTATCAGTCTGCTGGGAATGGGCGTATTGCTCTGTTCACTGGCGGGTGCCGGTAGTTGGGCTATATGGCAACACTGGCAGACCCGCATCGATACCCTCGAGCTGGCCCTGGATCTTGCCCAGAGCCAGGCCGAAGGTAGCGCCGAAGAGGCCTCCAAACAGCAATTGGCCATGCTGGCCGCCCAAGTGGGGACGATGCAAGCCCAGTTGGGTCGTCTTAATGCCCTCGGTGAGCGCCTCACCGAAGAAGCCGATCTTGATCCCGACGAGTTCAACTTTAACGAACTTCCTCCCATGGGAGGCCCTTCCTATGATCCTGATCTAGAAGTCGGTCTCAATGAACTGCAACAATCGATGCAGAATCTGAGCTATCAGCTCGGTAATCGTGAAGAACAGCTGGCTGTCCTTGAATCCTTCATGATGAATCACAATATTGCGGATAAGGGGCTCATCGATGGGGAGCCGGTGGCGGGTCGCCGTGCCTGGGTCTCTTCCGGGTTTGGTGGTCGGGTCGATCCGTTCAACGGCCGCGCCAAGATGCATAAGGGAATCGATTTTCGCGGCAAGGTGGGCACGCCCATCCTCGCCTCCGGGCCCGGCGTCGTGAGTTGGTCCGGTCGTCACCCCGAGTTTGGTATCATGGTCGAGATCAGCCACGGCAATGGGCTGGTCACCCGCTATGCGCACAATTCCAAGGCTTTGGTGCAGGTAGGCACCCTGGTCGACAAGGGGCAGAGGATCGCCCTGATGGGGCGCACCGGTCGTGCAACCGGTGTGCACCTGCATTACGAAGTGTTGAAAGATGGTCGTCAGGTCAACCCCTCCCGCTTCATGACGGTGCGTCGGGGTTAGTTTTTTCCTTTTGGTCTCCCTCTGGGGACACACAATAATCAGAAACAGTTGGTACACATGATCAGCACACTGCTAACCAAGATTATCGGCAGCCGCAATGACAGAACGCTCAAGGCGCTGCGCAAGATTGTCAAACAGATCAATGCGATGGAGCCGCAGTTCGAGGCCCTCTCCGATGCCGAACTGCAGGCCAAGACTGCCGAATACCGTCAGCGTCTTGAGCAGGGCGAAACCCTCGACCAGCTGTTGCCGGAAGCCTTCGCCACCGTGCGTGAAGCCTCCAAGCGCGTCTTCGGCATGCGCCATTTCGACGTGCAGCTGATCGGTGGCATGGTGCTTGATTCCAACCGCATCGCTGAGATGAAGACCGGTGAAGGTAAAACCCTGACGGCGACCCTGCCTGCCTACCTGAACGCCCTGACCGGCCGCGGCGTGCACGTGGTGACCGTGAACGACTATCTGGCCAAGCGTGACGCCGAGGCCAACCGCCCGCTGTTTGCCTTCCTGGGTATGACGGTGGCCTGTAACGTGCCGGGCATGGGGCCGGGTGAGAAGCGTGAAGCCTATGCTGCCGATATCACCTACGGTACCAACAACGAATTCGGTTTTGATTACCTGCGCGACAACATGGCGTTCTCGCCGGATCAGCGCGTGCAGCGTCCGCTCAACTACGCCCTGGTGGATGAGGTGGACTCGGTGCTCATCGATGAGGCCCGTACCCCGCTGATCATCTCCGGCCCTGCCGAAGACAGCTCCGAGCTCTATATCCGCGTCAACACGCTGATCCCCAAGCTGGTCAAGCAGGACAAGGAAGACACCGAGGAGTACACCGGTGATGGCCACTACACGGTGGACGAGAAGAACCGTCAGGCGCTGCTGACCGAAAACGGTCAGATCTTCGTCGAGGATCTGCTCAAGCAGGAGGGGCTGCTCGATGAGCATGACTCCCTGTTCTCTGCCGGCAACATCAGCCTGCTGCACCACGTCAATGCCGGCCTGCGTGCCCACACCCTGTTCGAGCGCAACGTCGACTATATCGTGCAAGAGGGCGAGATCGTCATCGTTGACGAGCATACCGGTCGTACCATGCCGGGTCGCCGCTGGTCCGACGGTCTGCATCAGGCGGTAGAAGCGAAAGAAGGGGTCAAGATCCAGAACGAAAACCAGACCCTGGCCTCCATCACCTTCCAGAACTACTTCCGTCTCTACGACAAGCTGGCCGGTATGACCGGTACTGCTGACACCGAGGCGTTCGAGTTCCGTCAGATTTACGGCCTCGACACCGTGGTCATTCCGACCAACAAGCCGATGCTGCGTAAAGACATGGGCGATCTGGTCTACCTGACCGCCAAGGAGAAGTATGGCGCCATCGTGCAGGACATCCGTGACTGTGTGAAGCGCGGTCAGCCGGTGCTGGTCGGTACTGTCTCTATCGAGAACTCCGAACTCATCTCCGGCATCCTCAAGAGCGAAGGGATTGCCCACCAGGTGTTGAACGCCAAGTTCCACGCCATGGAGGCCGAGATCGTGGCCCAGGCGGGCCAGCCTTCTGCCGTCACGATTGCCACCAACATGGCCGGTCGTGGTACCGACATCGTGCTCGGTGGCAACCTGCAATCTGAGCTTGCCAAGCTCGAGGAGCCGACTGACGAGCAGATCGCCACCGTCAAGGCCAATTGGCAGGTGCGGCACGATGCCGTGATCGCCGCGGGCGGCTTGCACATCATCGGTACCGAGCGCCACGAATCCCGCCGTATCGACAACCAGTTGCGCGGTCGTTCCGGTCGTCAGGGTGACCCTGGCTCCTCCCGTTTCTATCTCTCCATGGAAGACAGTCTGATGCGTATCTTCGCCTCCGACCGCGTCAGCGCCATGATGAAGAAGCTGGGGATGGAAGAGGGCGAAGCCATCGAGCACTCCTGGGTGACCAAGGCGATCGAAAATGCCCAGCGCAAGGTGGAAGGGCGTAACTTCGATATCCGTAAGAGCCTGCTCGAGTTTGATGACGTGGCCAACGACCAGCGTAAGGTGGTCTACGAACAGCGCAATGAGCTGCTCGACAGCGCCAACATCTCCGATACCATCCATGTCATCCGTGATGACGTCTACAACGGCATCATCGATGAGTACATCCCGCCCCAGTCGCTGGAAGAGATGTGGGATGTGCCGGGTCTGGAAGCCCGCCTGCGCAGCGATTTCGCCCTCGATCTGCCGCTGGTGAAGTGGCTGGAAGAGGATGACAAGCTCTACGAAGAGAAGCTGCGTGAGCGCATTCTGGCCGAGGCTGCCCAGGTTTACTCCCGTAAGGAGGAGTTGGTTGGCACCGATGTGCTGCGCAACTTCGAGAAGGCGGTGATGCTGCAGACCCTCGATGGTCTGTGGAAGGAGCACCTTGCGGCCATGGATTATCTGCGTCAAGGTATCCACCTGCGCGGTTATGCTCAGAAGAACCCCAAGCAGGAGTACAAGCGCGAATCCTTCGAGCTGTTTACCCAGATGCTGGAAAGCCTCAAGCGCGATGTGATCAGCGTGCTGAGCCGGGTTCAGGTGCAGGAGCGTGACGTCGAGACCATGGAGGAGCAGCAGCGCCAGCGTGCCGAGGCCGCAGCGCACACCTACTCTCACGCAGAGGCGGAAAATCAGCTGGCTGACGAGCAGGAAGGCAGCACCACCTTCGTGCGCGATGAGCAGAAGATCGGTCGCAACGACCCCTGCCCCTGCGGTTCAGGCAAGAAGTACAAGCATTGCCACGGTCAGCTGAGCTAAAAACTCGTTTGTACCGGTAGTGATGAGGCGGGCCTATGGCCCGCCTCGTTATGTTGAGGGATATGAAGATGGAAGAGAAAAAACGGGTCTGGGTGGCGGTCGGGGTCATCGAGAATGAGCGGGGCGAGATCTTCTTAGCCAAGCGCTCGGCCGAGCAACATCAAGGCGATCGCTGGGAGTTTCCCGGTGGTAAGGTGGAAACCGGGGAAGACCTGCTGGCGGCGCTCGATCGCGAGTTGTGGGAAGAGATCGGCATTCGTGTGCTCGACTGCTCCCCCTTCATGGAGCTGTGCCACGATTACCCCGACAAGTCGGTGCTGCTCGATATCTGGCGGGTGACCCGCTTCGAAGGGGAGCCTTACGGCAAGGAGGGTCAGGAGTGCCGCTGGGTGCCCCTTGCACACCTGCATGACTACCACTTCCCCGATGCCAATGCCCCCATAGTGCAACGTTTGCTGCAACGTGCGGTATAGCGCGTTGCAATGAAAAGAGGGCCGATGGGCCCTCTTTTCATTGCGGCATCATCACTGCCATTCATCGTCGCCGAAATCGGGCTGCACATCGGCCTGGGTACCCGGAATTCGCTTCTCTTCGCTGGCCCACTCACCCAGATCGATGAGCTGGCAACGCTTGCTACAGAAGGGGCGGAAGGGGCTTTGCGGGCCCCATTCGATCTCTTTTTGGCAGGTCGGACACTTGACCTTGGTGACCATATTTTCCTCCTTAACAGCAGGAGAGCTGGAATTTGACATCCCCAATGGGGTGCTCGCTGGCCGGCAGGAAACGCAGGGCAAAGCGGTTCTTGTGGCCACTTAAGGTCGGGTAGCAACCCTGGCCATGCTCCAGCTTGATGCGGATAAGCTCTGCGCCATCGGCCATGTCCTGATAGAAGCCGTTGACGGCAATCTTGTCACAGAAGGCGCCCGATTCACGCCACAGGCGCAGCAACTGGTGAATGGCCTCAATGATCAGGGCGATATCGTCCAACCAACCCTGCATCTGCGGGAGGCGCTGGCTGTGAGGAAGCGCTAGCCAGTGGTGCAGTTGCGGAACATCGAAGGCGCACAGGCCGCCGGGAATGGAGAAGCGCTGACGGATCGAGGTGAGCAGGCGATCTTCTTTTAGCTTGGCGCCGGGGCGGGGGGCGCTGAGCAGTTGACGAGAGAGCGCGATCAGCTCGGACTGCATCTGCTCTATCTGCTCGATGTCGGCTTCGGGCAGTGCGGCCCAGCGGCTCAAACGTTGGCTGAGGCGCTCGAGATCCTTGATGAGATCGGCACGCAGGTCGCCGCGATCGAGTAGTTCCTGAAGATCGAAGATGGCCTTGAAACAGGCGATATGCCCCCAGGGCAATTCAGTCTCGAGGTTGTCGCTGATCTGGGCAAACAGGGATTCCAGACGCAGGTAGGTCCGGCTTTTTTCATTAAGGGGGAAGTCGTAAATCATGCCTGTACCGAGCCAGTTAAAACACGCGCTAGTGTACCTATTGAGAGTGGGCTTGTTGAGTGGCAAATCGCAGATATGCCTCATGTAACCGCAAAATCTCGCGTTGCAGCGCTTCCGGGGTCTGATCCTGATTGCGGATCACGTCATCGGCGGCCGCCAGGCGCTCGGCGCGACTGGCCTGAGAGGCGAGAATGGCGCGCACCTGAGACGCGCTGACCTCATCCCGGCGACAGGTTCGCTCGATTTGCACCGCTTCATCCACATCGATGACCAGTACCCGGTTACCCAGCCCGGTCAGGTGGTTCTCGACCAGCAGCGGCACCACCAGCAGACAATAGGGGGAGCGGGTGGCGGCGCACTGGCGGATCATCTCTTCACGGATCAGAGGATGCAGCAGGGCGTTGAGCCAGGCCTTATCCTCTGGTTGGCGGAAGATCCGTTCGCGCAGTGCCCGGCGATCCAAGCTGCCGTCGGCCGCAATGATGGCCGGGCCGAAGTGTTCGGCAATGGCGGCCAGGGCAGGGGTCCCTGGCTCAACCACCTGGCGGGCGACCAGATCGGCATCGACCATCTCGACACCGAGTGCGTGGAAGTGGTTGGCAATGGTGGTTTTGCCGCTGCCGATGCCGCCAGTCAGGGCCACAACGTACATGGATGCTCCTCGTTACAACAGGGTACTGAGGTACCAGTTGTTGATGCGCTCTCCCCAGAGTAGGGCGACCCAGCCGGCCAGCGCCAGATAGGGACCAAAGGGGATCGGTTTACCCTGCTCATGACGGCGCAGCACGATGAGCAATATCCCCACCAGAGCCCCCAGCAGGGCAGAGAGCATCAGAATCAGCGGCAGCTTCTGCCACCCCAGGCAGGCGCCGAGCGCCGCCAGCAGTTTGAAGTCGCCATAGCCCATTCCCTCCTTGCCGGTGAGCAGCTTAAAAGCCCAATAGAGGCTCCATAGCAGCAGATAACCGGCTACGGCGCCGATCACCGCATCTTCCAGCGAGGCCAGGGTGCCGCCAAGGTTGATGAGCAGGCCGACCCACAACAGGGGAAGCGTCAGCTCATCGGGAAGCAGCATCTTGTCGAGATCGATAAGGGTCAGTGCAATCAGCATCCAGGTGATCAGCAGACCGGCCAGCAGTGGCAAGCCGGCGGGCAACTGCCACGCGACCAGGAGCGAGAGCAAGGCCGTGGTGGCCTCGACCATGGGATAACGTGGTGAGATGGGGGCCTGGCAGCCTCTGCAACGCCCGCGCAGGGCGAGCCAGCTGATGATGGGGATATTTTCGAGCGCCGTGATGGCATGGCCGCAGTGGGGACAAGCAGAGCGGGGGAGCATCAAATTAAAGCGGGGGAGGGAGGGGGCCTCCTGCTCGGGGTGAAAGTAGTCCTGATATTCGCTTTGCCACTGACGCTCCATCATGA
>NZ_CDBY01000031.1:0-456 GCF_000820125.1 Aeromonas simiae
CCATCGCCACGGCGCCCCATGCTGGGGTCACGGGGGTCAGCGCGCCGTGGCGATGGCGCGGCGTGGCAGCAGCAGGTTGAGCAACATGGCGGTGATACCGCCGGTAGCGACGCCGAACGAGAGCACGCTTTTGAGCAGATCCGGCAGGTGTTGCAGCACTTCGGGCACCTGGGCGACCCCCAGTCCCATGGCCAGCGACACCGCCAGGATCATCAGGGCGCGGCGATCGAGGGTCTCGCGGGAGATGATACGCACCCCGGCGGCGGCGATGGTGCCGAACATGACGATGGTGGCGCCCCCCAGCACCGGCTCGGGGATCTGCTGGATCAGGGTGGCCACGCCCGGCAGCAGGCCGAGCAGCACCAGCATGGCGGCGATGAAGAAGCCGACATAGCGGCTGGCGACGCCGGTCAGCTGGATCACCCCGTTATTCTGGGCAAACACCGACATGGGAAA
>NZ_CDBY01000031.1:673-1018 GCF_000820125.1 Aeromonas simiae
GCAAACACCGACATGGGAAAGGTGCCCACCAGGGCGGCCAGCATGGAGTTGATGCCGTCGGAGAGTACGCCCCCCTTGATCCGCTCCATGTATACCGGCCCTTCCACCGGCTCCCCTGAGATATCCGAGGTGGCGGTCATGTCACCGATGGCCTCAAGCGCCGTCACCACGAAGATGACGGTGAGGGGGATGCAGAGGTACCAGTCGAACGCCAGCCCCACGTGCAGAATGCGCGGCAGGGCGATCCACTCGTCCGGCAGGGTGGGCAGGGTGACGCGCCCCATCAGGAAGGCAACGGCATAGCCGAGCACCATGGCGATGACGATGGCCGACAGCCGCAGCCAG
>NZ_CDBY01000032.1:0-24175 GCF_000820125.1 Aeromonas simiae
CCCCTGCTCCCCCCAGCCGCCCTCTATCAGGCGAGCAAGCTGAGTGGTGACCCCCGGGCGACCGCAGCCGAGTTGACTCAGCTGATCCCGCCTGCCGAGAAGGGCAAACGCTATGAGGTGCAGGTGAGCGTGCGCGAAGTGCGTGAACTCCCCACCCCGCCAGCCCAGCCCCTGACCAACAAGCAGGAGCGCTAAGATGCGCCGCGCCTGCCTGCTGCTGCTGGCTGCCACCCTGGCGCTGCCGGCCGTCGCCCGCCCCGGGCGGGGGCCGGATCTGCCGGCTCATCATCATGGCGTGAGTGGCCCCGGAATGAGTGGCCCTGGGATGAGCGTGCCCTTCTCGCCGCTGCCGCGCCCCGGCCACCGGGTTGAGCGCCTGCCGGCCGGGGTGGCCACCGTGCTCATCGCCGGGCTGACCTACTACGTGCTCAACGACATCTTCTACCGCCCTGAAGAGCGTGGCTATGTGGTGGTCGAGCGCCCGGCGGTGAGCGTGGTCGAGCCGGCCCTCACCACGGTCGATGTGGACGGGCGGCGCTACTACGTGAAAGAGGGGCGCTACTACCAGCGCGACATCGACGGCCACTACAGCGAGGTGCCGCCGCCGGCCGCCCTGCGCTGATCCTGTCACACTCTGTCACACAACCTTCCCCCAGCGGCATACTTTGGCTACAAAGCGGGTGTTCAATGGAGGCTCAGACCAAGGAGACTGCATGAACACCCAATCCCTGCGCTGGACCTTGCCCCTCGGAGTCACCCTCATCTGGCTGGCCGGTCTCAATAGCTGGCCCGCCAACTTCTGGCCGTGGCGCCATGAGCTGCTGATCCTGACCGGCCTCATCGGCCTCGCGGCCATGACCCTCTCCCTGCTGCTGGCGCTGCGTCTGCCACGCCTCGAGGCTTGGTGTGGCGGGCTCGATCGCATGCTGCACCTGCACCGCAGCAGCGCCCTCTGGGCCACCACCACCCTGATCGCTCACTGGCTGCTGGTCGAGGCGCCCAAATGGGCGGTCGGTGCCGGCTGGCTGACCCGTCCGGCCCGCCGCGGCGCCGGGGCCAGAAGCGGCAGCGACGCCCTGCTCCACGACCTGAGTAACACCTTGGGCGAGTGGGGCTTCTACCTGCTGCTGGTACTGGTGGTGGTCGGCCTGCTGGCCATAGTGCGCTACGAGCGCTTCAAGCTGGTGCACAAGCTCGCCCCCATCATCTACCTGATGGGTTGGGTGCATGCCTTGTGCCTGCTGCCGAGCATCGGCCTGTTCACCCCGGTTGGCCTGACCCTGCTCATCGGCGGCGGAGTGGGGGCCATCGGCGCGCTCTACTCCCTGTTTGGCCGGGTGGGTAAGGGCGAGCACTACCAAGGGAAGGTGAGCGCCATCACCCCCCTCGATCCTCGCACCCACGAGATCCGCGTCCAGCTCGATGCGCCGCTGCGCCACTACCAGCCGGGGCAGTTCGCCTTCTTCGATTTCGCCGAGTGCGGCGAGCCCCACCCCTACACCCTGGTCGATGTGGCAGCGGATGGCCGCACCCTGACCCTGGCGGTGCGCGCCCTGGGCGATCACACCCGCTGGCTGCTCCAGCACCTCAAGGCCGGGGATGCGGTCAGTGTGACCGGCCCTTACGGCGCCTTCGCCCTGCCGGGCAAGGGGCAGGCCATGTGGCTGGCCGCCGGCATCGGCGTTACCCCCTTCGTGGCCTGGCTCGAAGCGCTGGCGCGCCGCGGCGAGACCCGCCCCGGCACCACCTTGCTGCAATGCGCGCCGGATCAGGCCAATGCCCCCTACCACGCGCGCATCGCCGAGCTGTGCCGCCAGACCGGGATCGAGTACTGGCTGCACCTGGAGAGCGAGGCGGGCCAGCTGGATCTGGCCGAGTTCGGCCGCCACCAGCGCGCCCCGGTCTGGTTCTGCGGCCCCGAGCCCATGGCCAACACCCTGGCCGACCACCTGACGGCGCCACTGCACCGGGAGCTGTTTCGCTTTCGCTGATCCCCTCACTGAGCCCCGCCAGATGGGGGGCTCTCTGTGCACCCTGCCCGGCTGCCCTTGTCCGCGGCCCAGGGCCGCCATAGAGTGCTTGACCTAGAGCGCGCTCTAACTTCTAGGATGACCCCATGGCACCGCACCTCACCATCAACGCCGTCGCCAAGCAGACCGGCCTGTCAGCCCACACCCTGCGCTATTACGAGCGCATCGGGCTCATCGCCCCGGTCGGCCGCGCCCCCGGCGGGCAGCGCCGCTATGACGCGGCGGATCTGGCCTGGCTCGATTTCCTGCTGCGCCTGCGCAGCACCGGCATGCCCATCAGCCAGATGCAGGCCTTTGCCCGGCTGCGCGCCGCCGGTGCGGCCACGGTGCCGGCGCGGCGGCAGATGCTGGAGATCCACCTCGACGAGGTGCTCGCCCATCTGGCGGCGCTGCAACGCAACGCCGACGTCTTGCAGGCCAAGATCGCGCACTACCGCGCGCTGGAGGCCGGTGTGGTGCCCGCGTCATCCACCTAAACAGAGGAGAATCCCGATGAGTTCCACCGATCGCTATCAACGGGGATGGGAGAAGCTGCGCGAGATCGACGGCGAGGTGGGGGAGCAGGTGGTGCAGAGCCTGCACGACATCGCCCCCGACTTCGCCCGTTACCTGATCGAGTTTCCGTTCGGCGATATCTATGCGCGCCCTGGACTCGATCTGAAAAGCCGCGAAATTGCCGTGGTGGCCGCCCTCACCGCCCTCGGCAACGCCGCCCCCCAGCTCAAGGTGCATATCCAGGGGGCGCTCAACGTTGGGGTCAGCCGCGACGAGATCGTCGAAACCATCATGCAGATGGCGGTCTACGCCGGTTTTCCCGCCGCCCTCAATGGCCTCGCCGCCGCCAAGGAGGTGTTTGCCCGCCAGCCATGACGCCGCTCAAGCTGGCGCCACCGAACCGGGAGCCGTTTCGTTTTTGCCAACCTCGGCGCACCTCACCGCTTCACCCTCGACATCAAAAGGGCTTCCCGAAGGAAGCCCTTATCGTCACCCAGCGGGTATCAGTCGCGACTCACCGTGAGCGTCACAAAACCACGGTTGTTCTCGTAAAAACCCCAGGCATCGTTGGCAAAGCAGTAGAGATAGCCGCTCTTGGTCGGCGTGATGCTGGCCTCTTTGCCGATCACAAAGGAGCGGTGTGACGTCGGTGTCCCATCCGCCCTTGGATTGCCTGCGTCCGCAATTACCCCTATCAGGGCAAACCACTCCGCATCTTCCAGCCGCTTGGTAGCCGATATATTGGCCTGACTGTTGCGAGTCACTATGCCGTAGAAGCGCTCGATCTTGCCAAGCGCATCACCCAACAGATGTGCAAGCGCCTTGTCGCGCACCCCCTCTGGGCCCGCCGCCACGTGGGAGTCCTGCCACTCACCATGAGCGCTGAAGCTGTAATGGCGGCCTGCCTCCAGATAGATACCGGTCCAATACTAGGGGTGGCGGGCATACACATTCAGGGTGATCGACCCCGCCGCCGACCACTCCTTGGTGGGCAGATAGGGAAGCTGATTGATGGGAGATATATCGCGCCGATCCTTCACTGATTTGTGGATCTCGGCGGAGTGCAGATTCGGCAAGCTGCGCGGCGAGGTGAGCAAGAGCTTCATCAGACCGACGTGGGATTCGTGCAGCAGGCCGGCAGGATCAGGATGTAGCTGTGAACTGGCTGATTCCCTGAATTCCAATCCACACTGGCCCGCCTCCTCCATCATCCAGGCCAGGGTGATATCGGAAAGCCCGTGCTCCTTGTAGCCGCCCCCCACGTCGCTATGCACGCCGGCAAACCAAATCTGCTCCATGTCTCGCCCCGGAGCCGGCTCCCAGAGGGTCGGCGTGAAGCTGCCTCGTTTCTCGTCGATGGCGACGGCATGGCGCGCCGTCTTGATATGCTGGCCCAGCTTGACGTCGTGAAAACGGTAGTTGTCGGGACGGTCGAGCAAGTTCAGCAATCCCTTGTCATCGGGAATACCGAGAGCGCCGACGGTATCCCATACCCCAATGAAGCGGATAGCCTGAGAGTCAGGATAAAAGGCGAGATCCGCCAAGTGCTGCTTCTTGCGATACCCCTGATCGTAAATCCGCTCCACCACCTCGCCCATCCCTTCGTCAGAGGCGAATCGGACTATCCCGCAGCGCCCTATCATGCCCCCGAGGCTACGGGCCGTGAACGCACCACGACTAAAACCAAACAAGAAAAGCTCATCCCCCTCTTGGTAGTGGGTTGCCAACCACTGGTAGCAATCGCGAATGTCTTCGCTAAGCCCAAGCCCGATCGTGCCCCCCATCACCTTGTCGACCAGACCACCACTGCCGACCCCACTCTGATATCGGGTGAGCTGGGTCTCGTCACAGCGCAAGGCGTTAAAGAGCTTGAACACATTAGTCGGCGCGAGTACCCCGTCATCCTTGTTCTCTTCACTGTTCCAGGTGCCATCGCAGCACACGATCAATTTTCTGGCCATCACGAGTTCCTTCTGTGAGTCTTGTGGCGCCCGCCCGGACACCACACGAAGATTCATGCTAGTTCATCCAGCGGGACTCACCTGAGAGATACCTCACGGCGGCCTTCACCCTTACCGCGGATCGCCACATGACGCAGCCCCTGCGCTTTGAGCCGACCTCTGTTACCATCGCGGCCATCCTTGTCAGGTGGCCATGGGCCGCCCCCATCCAGGTACTCCTGTTATGCCTTCCTCGTTTGCCGACCTTGCCCTCTCCCCCCGCCTGCAACAGACCCTCTGCGAGCTCGGTTATGACGCGCCGACCCCGATCCAGGAGCGCGCCATCCCCCTTATTCTGGCCGGCCGCGATCTGTTGGCGGGCGCCCAGACCGGCACCGGCAAGACCGCCGCCTTCGTGCTGCCACTGATTGAATTGCTGCAAAAAATACCCACCGGCGACCCTCGCCCGGTGCGCGCCCTGGTGCTGGTGCCGACCCGCGAGCTGGCGGTGCAGGTGCAGGCCAGCGTCGAGCGCTACGCCAAGGGCTGCGATCTCACCAGTACCCTGGTCTACGGCGGGGTCAGCATAGCGGCCCAGGTGGAGGCGCTGCAAAACGGGGTGGATATCCTGATCGCCACGCCGGGGCGATTGCTCGATCACCTGCGTCACGGGGCGGTGAGCCTCAGCGCCGTGGCCCACCTGGTGTTTGATGAAGCCGACCGGATGCTCGACATGGGCTTTATGGACGAGATCACCGCGCTGCTAACCTTCCTGCCACAGGATCGCCAGACCCTGCTCTTCTCGGCCACCTGCGATGACAACCTGTTCGCCTTGAGCAAGGTATTGCTGCGCGAGCCTGTGCTCATCGAGGTGGCAACCCGCAACACCACGGCGGCCGAGGTGGAGCAGCGAGTCTATGCGGTGGACGTTGAGCGCAAGGTAGAGCTGGTGCAGCACCTTATCCAGGTGAAGGGGTGGGCGCCGGCGCTCATCTTCAGCCGCACCCGCCAGGGGGCCGACCAGCTGGCCCAGCGCCTTGGCAAGGCGGGCATCAATGCACTGGCCCTGCACGGGGATTTGTCCCAGAGCGCACGCGAGAAGGTGCTGGTTGAGTTTCGTGCCGGCACCTTGCAGGCGCTAGTGGCCACCGACGTGGCGGCGCGCGGGCTCGATATCAGCGATCTCAACTACGTGATCAATATGGAGTTTCCACATCAGCCAGAGGACTACGTGCACCGCATCGGCCGCACCGGCCGCGCCGGCAACCGGGGGCTCGCCATCACCCTGTTCAACCCGGAAGATGCGACGCTACTGGAGAAGGTCGAGGCGCTGCTCGACAGCCGCTTGCCCCAGCAGTGGTTCCCAGGCTTTGAGCCCGATCTCACCCGCGATATCCCCGCCCCGCGCCGGGGCAGCAAGGGGGCCCAGAAGCAGCGCGCCAGAAAGCAGGCATTGGGTCACAAGACAGGAAAGAGCCGGCGTTAAGCCGCTCTTGCCCCCTTTCGGCGACATCCCTTTTGTGAACGTTTCAACGTTGGGATACGGCACGTGTAGGTTGGCGCTGAGCCTGTGAAGCCCAACATACGAGATCACATTATGAAAAATGACCCGCATAAGCGGGTCATCATTGCTGTTTCATTATACACAGGTTACTTTCCTGCGTATTTCAGGGCAAAACTCTCATCGGTTGAACAGAGGTAAATGATGAACTCAATAAAAGCGACAATGGCCGGAATGAATGTCCAGAAGAATATCAAATAGAGGAACCCCATACCGGTTTTACCAAGGTAAAATTTGTGTGCGCCAAGACCACCAAGGAAGAAGGCAAGCAGAGCTGCGGTGACTCGATTCTTGCTTGAGCCAGTAACAGCACCACAGCTCGGGCAAGACACTGCTGTTTTATGAATTTCCTTACCACAGCCCCGGCAGAACACCATATCAGACATAGACCCCCCATAAATGAAAAAATATTTTATTGAGTTTAGCATTGTAGCGACTGGAAATATCGCAAGCCATAAGTCATATGAGGTTCTTGTTGACCATGATCAAAATTATGAAATCCCACCTGAACTCAACATCTACAGAACCTTACTGAACAACCGAATATCAGTTCTATTTATGTTATAAAAATCAGAACATTTCTCCATACTTCACCATGTATTACACGCAGGATGTAGCCTTGATCTATTTTTTTTAGAATTATGTCAATTTCAACTAGAGAAATTTAATTTTCTTCAACAACACCGTCAACATCAAATTTTGATTTTCATTGCCCCTCACCGTAGGGTTGATGAAAACCTTCGACTATCCACTGTTCAGAGAAGTGAGGGGAGTTTGCGTGTACAGATCTAGTGCATAGGTTTGGTTGGGCAGAGCTGGCGAAACCCAACGTTTATTGCAAATCACATCCCGCTATGCGTGATGAATTTCTCAACGCTGTATTAATGAAGAAACAAATAAGGCTCCCATCGGGAGCCTTATTCTATTTATAATGGAGCACTGCATCACCCCAACGGCGGCGTGCGTGGCGGCACCCTGCGCTTGCTGCCGGTGGACTCGAAGGCCGAGGCGACGCGCAGCAGCTTGTTGTCGTCATAGGCGCGGCCGGCGAAGGTCAGGCCCACCGGCATACCGATATCGGCCATGATGCCCATGGGGACGGTGACGGTCGGCACGCCGAGGTGGCGAATGGCGAGGTTGCCGTTGGCCACCCAGATGCCGTTGCTCCAGGCGATGTCGGCGGAGGCCGGATTCACGTCCGCGTCAGCCGGGGCGACGTCGGCGACGGTGGGGAACAGCACAGCGTCGAGCTTGAGCCCGCCCATCCAATCTTCCAAGTCCAGCTTGCGGGTCTTTTCCAGTCCACGCAGGCCATCCGGCACTGTGGTGATCTCGTCCCAGGATTTCAGGCCGCGCTTGGCCATGTTGACGTACTCATCCATGCCCGCCGCCAGATCCCCCTCGCGGTTTGGCAGGGTGCCCGGATCGTGGGGGAAGATCTGGGGGCCGTCGACATCGGCGAGTTTATTGAGCTTGGGATCGCCGTTGGCGCGCAGGAAGTCGTCGAACGCCCAGCCGGAGAGCTCCCACAGCTCGTCGTTGAGAAACTCCGGGCTCACGATGCCGCGATTGAACACGGTCGGCGCGCCGGGTCTGTCCCCTTCGCAGTTGGAGACCAGCGGGAAGTCCACTTCGATGACTTCGGCGCCCGCCGCTTCCAGCGCCTTGCGCGCCTCTTCCCACAGGGCAATCACGGAGTCGCGGGTATGGATGCGCTGACCGGTCGGGCCGCCGATGCCGGGGTGCTCGCTGGTGCCGGCCAGTTCATCCTGGTTGATAAACATGCGCGGCACGCCGAGGCGCTTGCCCTTGAGGGCATCGGGCTTGGCCGCCAGAGCCAGATAGGAGGCCGGGCGCACTTCCGAGGCCTTGGGGATCTTGACCCAGGGCTGCAGGCGCCACAGATCGCCACGGGTTTCGCTGTCGTCGGCCACCACCACGTCGAGCACTTCCAGCAGATCATTCATGGTGCGGGCGTAGGGCACAACGACGTCCATGGTCGGGGTCAGCGGCCAGTTGCCGCGCACCGAGATGACGCCACGGGACGGGGTGTAGGCGCACAGGCCGTTGTTGGAGGCCGGACCCCGGCCGCTCGACCAGGTCTCTTCCGCCAGACCAAAGGCGGCGAAGCTGGCGGCAGTGGCAGTACCGGCGCCGTTGGAGGAGCCGGAGGCAAACGGCGCTGTGAGATACTCAGCGTTATAAGGGCTCTCGGCGCGGCCATAGACGCCGCGCTGCATGCCGCCATTGGCCATGGGGGGCATATTGGTTTTGCCAAGGCAGATGGCGCCGGCAGCGCGCAGCCGCTCCACGGTGAAGGCGTCGCGCTGGGCCACCAGATCTTTAAACGCCGGGCTGCCGGAGGCGGCGGTCAGCCCCTTGACCAGATAGCTGTCCTTGGCGGTGTAGGGGATGCCGTCGAGCGGGCTCAGGGTCTCGCCACGGGCGCGGCGCTCATCAGAAGCTTGCGCCTCTTTCAGGGCATCGGGGTTGCGCACCACCACGGCGTTGAGGCGGGTTTGTGTCTCGGGGCCGTCATAGGCATCGATCCGGGCCAGATAGGCCTGAACCAGTTCGACCGCCGTGGTGCGGCCTGATTCGAGCGCACCGCGCAGCTCGGCAATGGAAACCTCTGTCACTTCGATCATGGGGATCTCCTGTAAAAAGGGTGACGGTTTGTCATGATGATCGCCGCATCGGCGCCTGCGATCATCACGTCATCAAGAGAGAAAACCCCACGGCGTGGGGTACCAACCTCAGCTGGCTTAGAACAGGTGCTTATTTCCCAGAAGGGATCTGCTGGGTAATGCAGTGAATATTGCCACCGCCCAGCAGGATCTCGCGGGCCGGCACGCCGACCACGGTGTACTCGGGGAAGATCTCTTCCAAAATGCGCTGAGCCTCGCCATCGGTGGCGGCATCGAGCAGCGGGTAGACGATGCGATCGTTGGTGATGAGGAAGTTCACGTAGGAGCCGGCCAGACGACCTTCTGCCTCACGCGGTACACCGGTGCCGCTCTCGACGCCAGCGGATTCCTCTTCTGTGCAGAACAGCGGGCCCGGCTGGGGCAGCTTCCACACTTTGAGCTTGCGCCCCTTGGCATCGACCGCAGCCTCGAGCACCTTGAGGGCGGCCACCGAGCGGGCGTACTGGGGATCGCTCCGGTCGTCGGTCCAGTGCAGGGCCACTTCACCCGGACGCACGAAGCAGCACATGTTGTCGATGTGGCCGTCGGTCTCGTCCATGTAGACGCCTTCGTCCAGCCAGATAAAGCTGGTGACGCCCAGATAGTCGCGCAGGTGCGCTTCGATCTGCTCTTTGGTCAGGTGCGGGTTGCGGTTTTCGTTGAGCAAACACTCGGCGGTGGTCAGGCAGGTGCCCTCGCCATCGACGTGGATGGAGCCCCCTTCCAGAATCAGCGGCGCGTCGTAACGAGCCATGCCGTGCTGGGCCAGCATCTGGGCAGCAACCTCTTCATCCTGATTCCACGGGTAGTAGAGGCCGCCCTTGTGACCGCCCCAGGCGTTAAAGCCCCAATCCACCCCACGGCACTCGCCGGCAGCGTTGGTGACGATGGTCGGGCCGGTATCGCGGGCCCAGCAGTCATCGCTGGCCATCTCGACCAGGGTGACGTGGGCAGGCATGATGGCGCGGGCCTGCGCCATAAACTGGGCCGGCACCCCCATAAAGACCGGGGTGGCTTGCCCGATGGCATCGGCCACCTTGGCGAAGGTCTCTTGCGCGAAACGACCGGCGACGCGCCAGTTGTCCGGGCGAAACGGCCAGATCATCCAGACGGCCTGCTGGTGCGCCCACTCGGCGGGCATGGCAAAGCCGTCGGCGGCCGGAGTTGACTCAATGAGAGCGGAGTTGATGGTCTTGATGCTCATCGCAATATCCTTGCAAGCGGCATGATGGCCAACGAGGCGCTCATGCGACCGGTAATAGGGAAACGGGCGGGGCTTGGCCCACCGGCTTGCCATCGACGACGCAACCGTCACTCGATGGGCTATCTGAAAACGGGAACCGGCACAGTGTAAGAAGTTGCGCCTTCATCCATCAAATGAATACGATAGATTGCCCCATCAATAAGACAAATAACAGCGATGAAACTACACCAGCTCGACCTCAATCTGCTGCTCGCCCTCGACGCCCTGATGACACAGGGCAGCGTCACCCGCGCCGCCGAATCCCTCTACATCAGCCAGCCGGCCATGAGCCATGCGCTCGGGCGGCTGCGCAGCGCCTTTGGCGACCCCCTGCTGGTGCGCACCCCGCAGGGGATGGTGCCGACGCCGCGCGCCCAGCATCTGCACAGCGGTGTGCGTCAGGCGCTGCGCCTGCTTGAGCAGCAGCTCAGCGACGAGGAGCAGTTCGACCCGGCCAGCTCGCAGCGGCGCTTCGTGCTCTGCACCACCGACTACGTGGAGTGCGTGCTGGTGCCGCCGCTCATCGCCAGGCTCAAGGATCTGGCGCCGGGGGTGAGCATCGAGATCCGCATCCTGCGCGACAGGCTGCCGGAGGCAGAGCTGGCGAGCGGCGAGATCGATCTGGTGCTGGGGTTTGACGAGTACATGCAGGTGCCGGGGTATCTGGGCAAAGAGACCTGGCTGACCGAGCCGCTGGCCGGTCTGGTGCGCCAAGGGCTGGCAGTAGACGAGGTCATTGGGCGGGAGCAACTCATCGGCATGTCTCACGTGTTTCACTCACCGCTCGGCACCTCGGAAGCCAGCCTGGATCGCTGGCTGGAGGGACAGGGGCTGTCACGGCGCATCTCGGTCAACAGTCAGAGTTACATGTCGGCGGCGGCCATCGTCTGCCAGACCGATCACCTGCTGGTGTTGCCGAGCAAGGTGGCCGATCTCTTGGCCAGCCACTGGCCGCTGCGCCGCCTCACCCTGCCTGAGGATGTGCCGGGGTATCACCTCAACTGCGTCTGGCACCCGGCCCAAGGGCAGCACCCGGCCCTGCGCTGGCTGCGCGCACTGATGAAGGGGCTGGTCGCCCCAGAGAGGGAGGAAGAACCCAGCGCCTAACGGGTGGCGGTGAGCCCGGCCAGCAGCTGCTCGACCACAGCCAGGGAGAGCGCCGGATCGCGCCGGCATTGGGAGAAGGCAACCAGCCCCTGCACCCCCACCAACAGATAGGCGGTGAGGGTCTCGACATTGGCATCGGCCGGGATCGCCCCCTGCTCGACGGCGGCCCGCAGTGCCTGGCGAAAATCATCTTCCAGCGAGCGGTGAATGAGGGCGAGCCGCTGGTGCAGCTCCTCGTCCTGATCCAGCTCCATCGCGGCCCGGGTCACCAGGCAGGTGCAGCGGGTCATCTCCTCCACCAGATGAAGCAGGTAGGCGCGAATGCCGGCCAGCGGCGGCAGGTCGGCCATCAGGGCGGCACGGCTTTCGCTCTTGCGGGCGACATAGTGATCGACCGCCGCCAGCAACAGGCCGCGCTTGTTGCCAAAGGCGGCGTAGAGGCTGCCGGGATGCAGGCCGGTGGCAGCCACCAGCTCCTGCATGGTGGTCTTGGCATAACCCTTGTCACGAAACGCCTCCATGGCACGGGTCAGGACATGATCGCGGTCGAATACGGCGCTGCGCATGGGGCCTCCGGGGATAAAGTGTGGCGCCAGTTTACCGCAAATGGGGGGAGGCGGCCAAATTGTCTTGAACGCGCATTCAAAAAAGAGTTGCATCCCGAGCGAAAAACGTCTTGAATGCTCGTTCAAGATAGTCCCGGAGATCCCCCATGAACACATCGCTGCTGCAACCTTTCGCCCTCAACGACACCCTGACCCTGGCCAACCGCTTCGTCATGGCCCCCCTCACCCGCTGCATGGCCGGCCCCGGTCTGGTGCCGACCGAGCAGATGGCCGCCTACTACGGCCGCCGTGCCGACGTGGGGCTGATCGTCTCCGAGGCGGTGATCATCCGCCCGGACGGCCAGGGTTACCCCAACACGCCCGGTCTCTACAGCCCCGAGCAGATCCAGGGCTGGCGCAAGGTGACCGACGCGGTACACGCCGGAGGCGGTAAGATCTTCGCCCAGCTGTGGCACGTGGGCCGTCTCTCCCACCCCTTCTTCCACCATGCCGAGGTGCTCGCCCCCTCCGCCGTCGCCTTCGAAGGAACGGTGCCGCGGATGCGCGAGCTGAGCTACCAGACCCCGCGCGCCTTGACCAGCGCCGAGATAGCCCAACTGGTACGTGACTACGCCCAGGCCGCCGCCAACGCCATCGACGCCGGCTTCGACGGGGTCGAGATCCACGGGGCCAACGGCTACCTCATCGACCAGTTCCTGCACCACGACACCAACCTGCGCACCGATGAGTACGGCGGCAGCCCGGCCAACATGGCCCGCTTCGCCCTCGAGGTGGTCGATGCCATCGCGGCACGCATCGGTGGTGAGCGCACCGGCCTGCGCCTCTCGCCCGGCGCCTATGTGCACCTCAAGGGGGATGCGCGCGATCGCGCCGTGTTCGACCACCTGGTAGGTGAACTCGACCGCCGCACCCTGGCCTACCTGCACGTGGGCATCTTCGATGACGCCCTCAGCTTCGATTATCTGGGGGGCCGCGCCAGCGATTACCTCCGTGCCCACTACCACGGCACCCTGATCGGCGTCGGCCAGCTGAGCGCCGAGAGCGCCGCCGAGGCCATCCATGCCGGCCGCTTTGATCTGGCCGCCATCGGCCGCCCGCTGATCGCCAACCCGGACTATATCCGCCGGGTGCGCGACGGCGCCGAGCAGGTGCCCTACAGCGAAGCCATGCTGGCCGAGCTGATCTAACTCCCTCTTTCTGTTAGCCAGAGTTGGCGGGCCAGGATGGCCCGCCTTTTTTATGGGGCTTGCACCAAAACGCTGGCCCTGACATATTGTTGCGAACAGCAACTAAAATGGACACCCGAGATGGATACTCGCCCCCTGCGCGCCCTGTCGCGCGAACTGGTGCGCGAGCTGGGCATGCTCTCCCAGCAGTGCGGCAGCCTCACCCTGACCCCGGTCGAAGCCCACCTGCTCATCGAGCTGGAGGCCGAGCCCGCCACCAACCAGCAGCTGGCCGACAAGCTGCGCATCGACAAGTCCAACACCAGCCGCCCCCTGGCGCGCCTGGCCGAGCGCGGCCTCATCGAATGGCAGGCACACCCTTCGGACGGGCGCAGCAAGCAGGCGGTGCTGACCGAGAGCGGTTGGCGCGAGCTGGAAGCCCTGCACGGCGAGATGGACGAACAGATGAACCTGGCGCTGGCCCAGCTCAGCCCAGAGGAGCGCGAGCTGTTGTGGCGCGGCACCACCCTCTATCGCAGCGCCCTATCGCGGGCCCGACGCCAGCAAGGCTACTGGCTGTGCCCCATCGAGCCGACCGACAACGGCGCCATCGCGGCGGTGATCCGCGCCGTCTCGGCGGAGTACGGCCTCACCGCCGACAAGGGCTACGGCGTCTCAGACCCCAACCTGGATCGGCTGTATGAGACCTATCAGCAGCCGAAGAGCCGCTACTGGGTCATCGAAGGGCCGGGTGGCGAGATCCTCGGCGGTGGAGGTCTGGCGCCGCTGGCGGGGGGAGATGGCAGTGTCTGCGAGCTGCAAAAGATGTATTTCAGCCCGGCGCTGCGCGGGCTGGGGCTGGGGCGAAGGCTGGTGCTGCACGCCCTCGATACGGCGCGCGATCTCGGCTTTGCGCGCTGTTACCTAGAGACCACGGCGGTGCTGCGCGAGGCGACCGCGCTCTATGAGTCGCTCGGCTTTGAGCACCTACCGGGGCCCCTTGGCTGCACCGGCCACGGGGATTGCGAGATCTGCATGGTCAAGGCACTGATGCCGTGACGCTTATCCCTTGGCTGCCGGCGGCACGAAGCCAAAGCCGATACCGAGGCGGTTCCAGGCGTTGATGGTGGCGATCGCGGTCGACAGGGCCGCTATGGTGCGGGCATCGAAGTGATGCTCCAGCTCGCCATAGAGGGCTGCCGGCGAGTCGCCTTGGGGCAGGCGGGTGAGCCACTCGGCCCAGGCCAGGGCGGCGCGTTCGGCGTCGCTGAACACGGTGGCGTCGCGCCAGGCCGGCAGTAAATCGAGCTTGCCCTGCGCCACCCCGAGACGGCGTGACTGATTGATGTGAAATTGCAGGCAGAAACTGCAACCATTGAGCTGGGAGGCCCGCAGCTGCACCAGCTCGGCCAGTTCGAGGTCGAGACCGGCCTGCTTGAGGGCAGCCCCCACCGATGCCAGTGCGTCGTGGGCGGCAGGCTGAAGGTGGCGAAAATCAGGGTAATCGATACGGGCAGTCATGGGGGCCTCCAGGGCGATGGAAAGCCTCCACCCTAGCAAGCCTGTCCTGTTGGTCAATAGTCCCAAATGGGCAGCAAAAAAGAACCCCGCCGGATGGCGGGGTTCTTTTTATCAGTGCTCGCGGGTCTGGCGGAAGTTCACGTCCGGGTGACGCTCCTGGGCCAGGCGCAGGTTGACCATGGTCGGCGCGATATAGGTGAGGTTGTCACCGCCATCGAGGGCCAGGTTCGGCTCGTTCTTGCGTTTGAACTCCTCGAACTTCTTGGCGTCGCTGCCTTCCACCCAGCGGGCGGTGGCGACGTTGACCGCCTCGTAGATGGCCTCGACGTTGTACTCGCTCTTAAGGCGCGAGACCACCACGTCGAACTGCAACACACCAACCGCGCCAACGATGAGATCGTTGTTCATCAGCGGACGGAACACCTGCACGGCGCCCTCTTCGGAGAGCTGCACCAGCCCCTTGAGCAGCTGCTTTTGCTTGAGCGGGTCACGCAGGCGGATGCGGCGGAACAGCTCGGGGGCAAAGTTCGGGATGCCGGTGAATTTCAGATCCTCACCCTGGGTGAAGGTGTCGCCGATCTGAATGGTGCCGTGGTTGTGCAGGCCGATGATGTCGCCGGCGCAGGCTTCGACCGCCTGCTCCCGATCGCCGGCCATGAAGGTCACGGCGTCAGAGATGTTGACGTCTTTACCCAGGCGCACGTGGCGCATCTTCATGCCCTTGGAGTAGGTGCCGGAGACGATACGCATAAAGGCGATACGGTCGCGGTGTTTCGGGTCCATGTTCGCCTGGATCTTGAACACGAAGCCGGAGAACTTCTCCTCGGTCGCCTCGACCACCCGGGTCTCGGCCTTGCGCGGCATGGGGGTCGGCGCCCACTCGGTCAGGCCGTCGAGCATATGGTTAACGCCGAAGTTGCCAAGCGCGGTCCCGAAGAAGACCGGGGTCAGCTCGCCGGCACGAAACGCCTCGTGATCAAACTCGTGAGAGGCCCCCTGCACCAGCTCCAGCTCATCGCGCAGCTGGGCGGCGAGATCCTCGCCGACCGCGGCATCCAGCTCAGGGTTATCGAGCCCCTTGACGATGCGCAGCTCCTGAATGGTGTGGCCCTGACCGCTCTGGTAGAGGTAGACCTCATCCTTGTAGAGGTGATAGACCCCCTTGAACTGCTTGCCGCAGCCGATGGGCCAGGTGATGGGGGCGCACATGATGTTGAGTTCGCTCTCCACCTCGTCGAGCAGCTCCATCGGATCGCGGATCTCGCGGTCGAGCTTGTTCATGAAGGTGAGGATCGGGGTGTCACGCAGACGGGTGACTTCCATCAGCTTGCGGGTCCGGTCTTCAACACCCTTGGCGGCGTCGATCACCATCAGGCAGCAGTCGACCGCGGTCAGGGTGCGATAGGTATCTTCCGAGAAGTCCTCGTGGCCCGGGGTATCGAGCAGGTTGACCAGACAGTCGCCATAGGGGAACTGCATCACCGAGGTGGTGATGGAGATACCGCGCTGCTTCTCCATCTCCATCCAGTCGGACTTGGCATGCTGGCCCGAGCCACGGCCCTTGACGGTACCGGCGCGCTGGATGGCCTGTCCGAACAGCAGCACCTTCTCGGTGATGGTGGTCTTACCGGCGTCGGGGTGCGAGATGATCGCGAAAGTGCGTCTCTTGGAGACTTCACTCAGAAATTCAGATGGCATGATTCTATGTTCTTCAGTTGGGCGGCCCACTGGCCGCGACCTGGAATCGAGACGGACGCACGACCTGCGCTCCGGCGCAGCGTGACAAGAGACCATGGCAAGCATGGAGGGAGTCGTGGCGTCTTACATCGGAGCTCGGTTCCGGTTGGCGGATAAATCGCGGCGCATTATACCTGCGCGGGTGAAAAATACCCAGTCCGTCAATCGGCCCGCTCCACCCGGTTGCGCCCGTTCTCCTTGGCGCGGTAGAGCGCGGCGTCGGCGCGCTGGATCAGGGCATTGAGATCCCCGTCCTCCTCCTTGAGCTGCGCCACCCCGATGCTGATGGTGACCGGCGTCGGCATGTTGGGGAAGACCCGCGCCGCCACGAACTGGCAAATGCGCCGAGCCACCCGATCGGCCTCCGTCAGGTTGGTGTGCGGCAACAGCACCAGAAACTCCTCGCCCCCGGTGCGCCCCAGGGCGTCATCGTGGCGCAGCAGGCAGCGCACACACTTGACCACCCACTGCAACACCCGATCCCCTTGGTGGTGACCGAAGGAGTCGTTGATGCGCTTGAAGCGGTCGATGTCGAACAACAGCACCGAGAAGGGCTGCTGCTGACGGCGGGCCTTGGACAGCATACCGGCGCCACGCGCCATGATACGGCGGCGGTTCTTGATGCCGGTCAGTTCATCGGTAAACGCCAGCGCCCGCAGCTGGCGCGAGTGCGCCGCCAGCCAGGCCACGGCCAGCAGAGCCAGCACCAGGCCGAGGGCATACACCAGGTTACGCCAGAAGCGCACCTCCACCAGCCGCTCCAGCTTCTGCTGTTGCAGGGCGTGGGCCGCCTTGAGCCGCTCGTGCTTGGCCTGCTCACGGGTAAACGCAAACTCGTTGCGCATCCAGATCTGTTGCTGCTCCAACAACTGCTCGTCGATGCGATGCTCCAGCGCCAGGTAAAGTTGCAGCGCCGCGTAGGCCTCCTGGTAGCGTTGCAGGCTGGCCATCGCCTCGCTGCGCGCATGCTGCAACCACATCAAAAAGCGCTGGTTCTCTTCATGGGCGAAGAAGCGCTCGGCCTGATCCAGCAGCGGCAGCGCCTGCTGCGCCTGACCCAACGCCGTCAGCGCCCTGGCCTGGATCAGCTCCCAATAGGCATACAGGGAGGGATCGCTCTGGCGATTCATCCGGGGGGCGCTCTCTTGCAAGAGGGCCTGCGCCTCCTCCGGCTGCCGCAAGCCAAGCCGCGCCTCGGCCTCACCGATGCGGATAAGATCGATATCCTGGGCGCTGTCCCCCTCCTCGAAGGCGTGACGCGCGGCGATGAAGCTGTCGATCGCCATCTGATAGCGCCCAGAATCCAGATGCAGCAGGGCATATTCGAGCTGCAAACGGGCCAGTTCGTCGTGGCGCTCCTGCTGCACGAGGCGGGCGTGAATCCTGTTGAGGTGGGAGAGCGCTTCGCTGTAGTACTCCATGCGCCGGTAGGTGCGCGCCATCGCCAGTTGAACGATCCGGGCATGTCCGACGGCGCCGGCCTGATGCAGCAACCGGTAAGCCTGCTGCTGATCCTTAATCCCCTCGCCGAGCCGCCCTATGTAGGAGAACATGTCGCCACGCTTGGCCAGCGCCAGCCCCTCTTCACGGATGGCATGCAGCCGCTTCGCCTCATTCAGGCCGGTATCAAAATCGCGACGGGCGGCATCCACGTCACCCAATAACTGGTAATAACCACCGCGGCAAATGGTGAGATCGGCCACCGCGACCGCGTCCTGCTCCTGGCGGGCCTGCTCAATCAGGCGACTGGCCTCGCGCACCGCCTTCTGCATCTGTTCGATGCGATCGGCACTCTGGCTCTGGCAGGCGAGACGGCGGATGCGGGCCTGGGTGGCGGGCGGGTAGTGTGACAGCTCCGCTGACAATGCATGGGTGCGGCGGTGCAGCGAACCAAACAGAGGAGGACCTTGCTCCAGCGTGGTCAGTTCCCGCTCAAGTTGGTCGGGAGGGAGCGGTGCGGCGGCCCCCATCAGACTGACCCCGCATAATAACCAGACTGCTCGTTTCACCATGATTCCTCGGTACTACTTACTGCCGATGGCTGAGTATACGGGGAAAGCCTATTCCAATAAGCCCCTTTCCCACCATCTTGCATAAAAACAGGGTTAGTGTTGCCAGCGCCGCAGCAGACGGCCACGCAGGCCGCAATCGAGCAGCCAGCTGCGATCAAATACCCGCAGCAGCGCTCGCTTGGCGTGCCGTGAAAGCGCCACCGCGTGAAAGCGGGTCTGCAACCGGCGCTGCGCATCCATTCTAGCCAGCAGGGCGTGAGGCAGGCTCTGGGCGATGAAATCGGAGATGATCAGCACATCGGCGCGACGAAATGCGGGCGCATCGAGCTGAGTCAACGCCCGTTCGAGGCAAGGCACCAGATCGGTGCCGCCATGAAAGCTCATGGAGAGGAAGCGCTCCGCCTGCTCCAGGCCGGTCTCGGCGGTGATCTCAAGGGTCGCCACCTCGGTGGAAAAGAGCATCAGGTAGCAGGGGCGCCGCTCCTCCATCGCCAGACCGAGCAGAGCCAGGAACAGCGCCTTGGCACACTCCTCCGGATAGCCCCCCATGGAGCCCGAAGTGTCGATGCAGACGATAAAGGGGCCACGGCGCTGCTCCTGCTCCCCCCCCTGACGCGGCGTCTGCAACACCACGGCGTGGCGCGGCAGGGTGCCGCGCGACTGGTAGCTGAGCAGGCGCCGCTCCAGATAGCGGCGATAGAATTCAAATTCGAGATCCGCATCCCCCAGCATGGCCGCCTCGCTCGGCAACATGCGCAGCAGATCCCCCGCCGGATGCAGGCCGACCAGATCGTCCGGCACCTCGTCGCTCTGCACCGGTTGCAGCTCGCGCACCTCCTGCGGCGGCAACGGGCTCTGCTCGCGCTCTTTGGCGTGCTGGCTGCGCCCGAGCAGATCGGCGATCTCGCGCAGCAATGGCTCTTTTGCCAATAACCGGGCGTACTGCTTGACCAACTCCAGGCTGCGTCTGTGCCAGTGCCCCTGCGCCAGATCCCACAGGCCGCCGGCCGAGACCTGATGCGGATCGAGCGCATCGGCCAGGGTGCGGTTGGCCAGCAACTGATCCTCTATCTCGCAGCGCAGCTTTTCACGTTCCGCCTCGGCGATGGCCTGCTGCAACGTGAGCAGCTCCCCCACTAAACTGGCGCGCCAGCGCTCCAGCAGCAGGCGCCGGCGGCTGTCGGTGGGCTGCTCGAGCAGTTGCCGGATCAGGGCGTGCGCCTCACCGGCAAAGGCGCTGCCCCGCTCCAGCTCGAGTTGCAGCGCCGGCAGCCGGGTCACCAGCGCCCCCAGCGCCATGGCGCGGCACTCCTGATAGGCCAGGTATTCACGCTCCAGCGCCGGCGGCACCGGCTTGTGGCGGATCTCATCGCCCAGCTGCTCGCCCCAGCGGGCGATGCGCTGGCGCAGGGCCGCCCCCTGCTTGGGCGAGCGGTTGATAAAACGGGCTATCTTGGGCGCAGAGATGAGCGCCAGCGCCATCTCGCCGGCCACTTCGCTCTCGCTGAGCAGCAGGCCAAGATCCATGGCGCCGATCTCGAGCATGGTCGCTACTCCGCCAGCCGAGCCAGCCGCACCGGCCAGCCATCGAGACGGGTGGCGAACAGTTCCAGATCGCGCGCCAGCACGAAAAAGCTGCTCTCAACCTTTTGCAGCCACTCATGGCTGACAAACAGGTGCTGCTGATGCAGCTCGAACAAGAGCCGCTGGCGGCGCAGGCTCTGCTGCAATACCTGGGCCTGACGCAGCAGCTCAGCGACCCGCTCCTGCCAAGGGGCGAGCACACTCTGTGCGACAGGTGCCTCCACCAGCAGCAGCGGCAGCGGGGCGCGTTGCCCGTCGAGCACCTGCAACTCGTGCTCGTCGTTGAGGGTGAGCTCAAAATGCCCCTCCTTGGGACTGCCCAGCCGCCAGCCCAGCGTGTGCTCCCCCACCGGGTGCCAGTGGGCCAGGGTGGCGCGCTCAAACACCAGGGTCTCGGTCAGCAGGGCCGGCTCCTCGGCCTCGAGCGCCGCCGGATGCAGCAGGTGCAGGTGTACCTGCTTGCCAAAATGGCGAGCGCGGGAGAGATCGAGCACCAGGCCACGGCCACGCCGGCCAAACCACTGCTTGCGCTGCTGGGCGCGGCAGGCAAAACGGCGGGCCACCTCTTTTTCAAGCTGGCCGAGCTGCTCTTGCAGCCCGTGCAGTTGGCGGGTCATGGCCAGCTGACCATAGCCGTGCAGGCGGGCCGACTCGTCGACGATATCGAGCAGCGCCTGGCGCGACTCACCGTCATGCCACAGGCACTCTTTAAACAGCAGCAGATCGAGGGGGGCCACTTCGGCGCGCCCGTTGAAAAAGGCGCTCGCCTTGGCCAAGCGCACCGCCTTCTTCCAGCGCCGATCCGAGACATAGCAGCGCCCCTCGAGCTGGCTCTCGATGCGCTGACGCAGCTGATAGATGAGATCGAAACAGTTATCGGGCAGCACCACCGCATCGATGGCCACCTGCCACGCCTCATACTCCTCGCTCGTGATGGCCAGCCCAGGCGCCAGCTTCACCTCGGCCTGTCCCTCGCTGGCCAGCAGGGCGCGGAAGTTGGACTTCTCCTGCACCCGATCCAGCCACAGCCGCAGCAGCATGCGGTCATAGAGCGCCTCGAGGCCGCTGTCTGGGGCCGGCAGCTCGTTGGAGGCGGTCACCAGCAGCCGCAGCGGAATGGGGTGCTGGGCATCGCCGTTGCGAAACTGCCGCTCGTTGATGGCGGTGAGCAGGGTGTTGAGGATGGCCGGGCCCGCCTTCCAGATCTCGTCGAGGAACACCACCTCGGACTCGGGCAGATAGCCGCGGGTCAGACGCAGATACTTGCCCTCCTCTTTCAACGCTTGGATCGAGAGGGGGCCGAACACCTCCTCAGGGGTCGAGAAGCGGGTCATCAGGTATTCGAAATGGCGCGCCTCGTGAAACGCCTGCTTGAGGCGCCGGGCAATCAGGCTCTTGGCGATGCCGGGGGGGCCGAGCAGGAAGACGCTCTCGCCGCTGAGGGCCGCCAGCAGGCACAGGCGCAGCACCTCCTGACGCTCGTAGAGTCCTTCGCCAAGGGCCGAGACCAGGCGGTTGATGCGTTCGGGGAGAGCGCCGTTGGAGTGTGGCCGCATAAGGATTCCGTTTCAGAAAGTCGCGATGGCATGGTGCAGAAAAAGAGGTTCGAGTGTACTCTGCACCGCATATTTTTCACCAACCCAGATCAAGAGTGAGGCAGTCGCGATGCAAGATCCAGCGCCGTTTGACCAGCGCCCCGCCATGCTGGCCCGCATGGGGATCCCGACCTGGCAGTCGCGACACTCGGCCGGGGTCACGGCGACCCCCGACGAGGCGGCGACGGCGCCTGCCGGCCGCCTCTGGCTGCGGGCCGAACGGCTGCCCGCCCCTGCCTTTCTGGGGGATCTCTGCGCCCTGCTCGGCCTCTCGAGCGACGAGGTGAGCCTGCTGCCCCCCGGGCCCCTGCCGGCCGGGCAACCCGAGTGGCTGCTGCTGACCGAGCCCGATGCGGCCCATCCGGCAGCGCTCGTCTGCCCGCTCAACCCCGACGCGGCCGCCAAGCGCGCCTTGTGGCACCAGTTACGGAGTCTTCATGCTTGAGTTTCGTCCCCTGACCGAGGCCGATTTTGCGCTTATCTATCCCATCGAGCAGGCCGCCCACCGCTGGCCATGGAGTAAAGCGAACCTGCTCTCCTGCTTCGGGCCGCGCTACCTCAACGGCCTGCTGCTGCAATCAGGGCAGCCGGTCGGCTTCTACATCTCGGATCTGGTGGCAGGCGACAGCTCGCTGATGAACATCTGTGTGCACCCCGACTGGCAGGGCAAGGGGCTGGGACGCGCCCTGCTGCTGGATTATCTGGAGCGCAGCAAGGGGAAGGGGGCCGAGGCCTGGTTTCTCGAGGTGCGCGCCAGTAACGGGCCCGCCATCGCCCTCTATGAGAGCGCCGGATTTGCCGAATACTGCCGGCGCGAGGACTATTATGGCACCGGTAACGATCGGGAAGACGCCATCTTGATGTCACGTCTGTTCGCCTTCAACTAAGCCTCACGGCCTCAGCAGCCGACGGGTGTTCTCCAGCGCCATGTCGAGGCTGGCCGGCGAAAGCGGCATGTGGTTCCCCTGCTGGAAATCGCCGCGAGGCACCCAAATCTGGGAGGCCTCGACCACCACCTTGATGGGTAAAACCGGGCCGCTGGGCTCCTGCTGCAAGAAGATCTCGGGGTAGCGTTCCACCTTGGGTAACCGCGCCATCACCCGTTGGCTCTCATTGCCGAGATCGGGATTGAGCCGCACCCGGATGAAGGGCGCCAGCACGGCGGTCATCTCGGGATTGTCGAACAATCGCTCGTGCAGCAGCACACAGCGCCGGCAGTGGCCTGGGCTGCGCTCCACCAGATAGAGCAGCGGACGGCCCTGACTGAGCGCTTGCTGCTGCGCCCGCTCCGCCCCGGCGGCGCCGCTCAACCAGATAGGTTCGGGGGCCTTCACTGGCGCGGCGCGCTGCCACCAGAACCAGCCCCCCAGCAAAGCGGCCAGCACCCCCGCCAGCAACACCACGATTTCCCTGCATCTCCTTGCCACCATGCTCATGCTCCCAGCCTTGTCCGGCACCATTTAATCACCGTTTGGTTGCCCACCCAATAGTACCTGAATCGGGCCTGTTGCATCAGCACGACAACATAGCGAACACTTGTAAGCTGGATGGGTAGTGTTTAAACTCTAGACCGCTATAAGCCTCACTTTGTGGCGTACAACTGTTTTATTGAGGAACACTTTTGATGCAGCAGCTTCACCTGATTCGACTGTTTCGCGAGCGGATTGCCCAGCTCGGCAACAAAGCCGCCCTGCGGGTTCAACAGGATGGGCAGTGGCGTGCCATCGGTTGGCGAACCCTTGGCCAGGCCATGGACTACTGCGCCCAGGCACTGATCCGTGCCGGCCATCAGGAGTGTGAGATGGTGGGGATCTATTCGCGCAACATGCCGGAGTGGACCCAGGCCGACCTCGGCATCCTGGCCGCCCGCGGCGTCAGCGTGCCCATCTACCCCACCAGCACGCTGGAGCAGGCGCGCTACATAGTGCGCGACGCCGGCATCAAGACCCTGTTCGTCGGCGAACAGCCCCAGTTTGACCAAGCGCTGCAACTGCTCGAGAGCGGTGATATTCGCGCCATCGTGGCCCTCGACTCCGCCGTCGATCTGCGCGGCTGCGAGCAGGCCTGCCACTTCCAGACCTTCCTCATCAGCGGCAACCACCATCCGAGCGAGCTGGAGCTGCGTCGCCGCGAGCAGCACTACGCCATGGATGATCTGTTCACCCTCATCTACACCTCGGGCACCACGGGTGAACCCAAGGGGGTGATGCTGGACTTCGCCAACCTCTCCGCCTGCTTGCAGATGCACGATGACCGCCTCGAGGTGGGAGAGGACGACGTCTCCATCTGCATGCTGCCGCTCAGCCATGTATTCGAGCGCGGCTGGAGCTTCTACGTGCTCTATCGCGGCGCCGAGAACGTCTATATCCGCGATCCGCAGCAGGTGATGAACGTCATCGGCGAAGTGAAGCCGACCCTGATGTGCTCGGTGCCGCGCCTCTACGAGAAGGCCTATGCCCTGATCCAGGCCAAGGTGGCCGAGGCCCCGGCCCTGCGCCGCGCCCTGTTTGGCTGGGCGACCCGAGTCGGCACCCGGGTAGTCGAGCGCCGCCAGCAAGAGAAGCGCGTCTCTCCCCTGCTCTACGTCCAGCTGGCGCTGGCCGAGCGGCTGGTGTTTCGCAAGCTGCGCGCCCGCTTTGGCGGCCGCACCCGCTTCCTGCCGGTGGCCGGCGCCCGCCTGGCTGACGACGTGAACCTCTTCTTCCAGGCGATGGGGCTCAACCTCAAGTACGGCTACGGCATGACCGAGACCATGGCCACCGTCTGCTGCTACGAAGACAGCCGCTTCCAGCTCGGCTCCATCGGCACACCGCTGAGCGGGATCGAGGTCAAGCTTGGCGAGAGCAAGGAGCTGCTGGTGCGCGCCCCGACCGTGATGCGCGGCTACTACAAGAAGCCGGACGCCACCGCCGAGGTCATGACCGAGGATGG
>NZ_CDBY01000032.1:24284-24823 GCF_000820125.1 Aeromonas simiae
TCATGACCGAGGATGGCTTCCTGCGCACCGGTGACGCCGGCGACATCGACGCCAAGGGCAACATCTACTTCACCGAGCGTCTGAAAGAGCTGATGAAGACCTCCAACGGCAAATACGTGGCACCCCAGGTCGTGGAAGGGGCGATCGGCAAGGATCGCTTCATCGAGCAGATCGCCATCATCGCCGATGCCCGTCACTTCGTGTCGGCCCTGATCGTGCCCTGCTACGAGTCGCTCGAAGAGTACGCCCGCTCCATCAACCTGCAATACCAGTGCAAGAGCGAGCTGCTGCGCCACTCCAAGGTGGTGGAGTTCTTCGAATCTCGCATCAACGAGCTGCAAAAGGAGCTGGCCAAGTTCGAGCAGGTCAAGAAGTTCACCCTGCTGCCGCGCGCCTTCTCGATGGAGCTCGGCGAGATCACCCCGACCATGAAGCTGCGTCGCCGCATCATAGAGGCGACCTACAAGCAGGAGATCGAGCAGATGTACGGCATCTCCTGATACCGCTGCCCGATAACAGAAGCCCCGCCATTGGCGGGG
>NZ_CDBY01000032.1:25036-45488 GCF_000820125.1 Aeromonas simiae
CCCCGCCATTGGCGGGGCTTCTTCGTTGGTGCGTCGTTGCCCACTCAGTGGGGCAGCTGAACCAGCGGGTCGCGGCGCAGCTCGGTGGGCTGACTGCCCTGCACCGCCTTGACCCGGTCGAGGGCGGCCTGTACCTCGCCCTTATCGCGCAGCAGCTGGTAGCGCAGGGTGAAGTACTTGCTCTCCCCCGCCTTGATGGTCGGCACCAGACCGAGCGGGCGCTGGTACTTGGTGCTGTAGGCATAGCTGGTGCCGGGCTCGATGCCGGTCACGTAGCCCTGCTGGAGGGTGTCGGTGTTCTTCCACAGGGTCAGAACCGGCAGTTGCTTCACGTTGAAGTCGACCGCCACCCCGGCATTGCCGGCCCGGTTCTCGAGCACCGCCAGCGTGTTGCCCTTGGCATCGCTGTAGGGAACGATGTTGAACACCATCTCGTCAAACCCCTTGGTCGGGCCGAGGTAGGTCTGCCAGCTGTCGAGCCCCTTGCGGGCATAGTCGTTGAACGGGGAGATCTGCTTGACCGGAGCGCTGATCCGGGCCCCCTCCTCCAGGAGCGGTGCCCCGAAGTTGCCGTGATAGATGATCTGGTACTCGTTGTCGTAGTCGGCCTGGTTGGTGAGCTTATCCTCTACCGTAAAGGCCGCCTCGCCCGGCACCAGGGTGACGCCGGTCCAGGTACTGAGATCGCTGAACTTGAAGGTCTTCTCATCGACCCGACCGCGCACGTGAATGGCATAGGGCGGGGTCTCGTCCACCGTCACCCGCACCACGGAGGCAGGGGTGTTCTGCACCCGGCCATGCAGGCTCTTGAGGCGGCCATCGTCGTCTACGCCCGGATGACCGGTCCACTCATAACCGCAGCGCACCAGCATCTCGTTGAAGCCGTCGAGCCAGCCCAAGCCGCCACGGCTCTCGAGATCGATGAAGGCCGGGTTGACTATCTCTTTCACCGGCGACTCCCACCCCAGGCGCAGATCGCCGCCACGCACCTCGTAGATCCCCATGCCACGGGTTGGCACCAGGGTCATCTGCAAGGTGCCATTGTCGACGACGATGACATCCACCCCCTCCTGACGGCCGCCGTGCAGCCGCTTCTTCTCGATGCTAAAGGGGATCTTGCTCTTGATGCCGAGGCTGTCACTGCTCACCTTCCAGTTGCCCACATCCAACCCCTGCGCGGTGTCGACCAACACAAAATTGGCCGCCTGCAACGGCAGCGCACAGCACAGCAGCAACCCCATCCCTACGCGTACTTTCATCTCGTTATGCTCCCGATGATCAATAAACTGAATCGTTTCAGCTTAAGGTGAAAATTAGGGCGATGGGCGAAAGGACGCAAGAGTGCCCCGGCGCAAACTGTGAGCAAGCCGACAGACAGGGGAGGCTTTTGACACCGACTTGAAGGCTGAATCACGCTTCAGCAAAAAGAGGTTCGGCCCTCACGGGCCGAACGGTTTAGGCGGGGGTATCGGCATAACCGAAGTAATCGGCGAGGAACTCATCGAAGCTCTGGCTATCGCCGCGCTCGATCTCCTTTTGCTTTTGCAGTGAGTCGCGCGCCTCACCACTGAAGTACTCTTCGTCCCAGTACTCGAGCGCGCTGGCCAGCAGCTCGTCACGGTAGCGGGCGGCCAGCTCGCGGCCAAAGCAGCCGTTGTCCTTGTTACCGGCTTTCAGCTCGCGCAGCAGCCGCGCCGACAGGGTCAGCTCCGGATCGAGTAGACGCTCGCGCAGCGCGGCCAAGGTGGCGCCGTAGCGGTTGCGCCCGCCACAGCTGGCATCGAGCAAGGCTGCGACCTTGCCCAGCTCCTCGAACAGGGATAGCCCCCACTCCTTGAGCCCCTGCTCGCCGCCGTCGGTCTCCAGTTGCAGGCCGGGGCGACGCCCCTCCAGCACCACCTTGGTCTGGTTGCGGCGATTGCGGGCGATCTCCTCCTCGCTCAGCAGCGGCGAGGGACGCAGCAGGCACCACACCAGGAAGAGATCGAAGAAGCGGATCTGGTCAGCGGTGATGCCGATCGGGCTGAAGGGGTTGATGTCGACGGTGCGCAGCTCGATGTAGTCGATACCGCGGCGCGCCAGCGCATCGGAGGGTTTCTCCCCCCGGCGCGGGGTGTTCTTGGGCCGGATCGGGGCATACAGCTCGTTCTCCAGCTGCAACACGTTGTCGTTGAGCTGGCGATACTCGCCATCCACCTTGACCCCCAGCTTGGCGAAATCGGGATCATGGGTCTGAATGGCGCGGCGCAGGGAGGCCACGTAAGCCGGCAGGTTGTCGTGGCTGATCTTGAGGCCGGCCTGGGCACTGTTGGTGTAGCCGAGATCGGAAAGGCGCAGCGAGGTGGCGTAGGGCAGGTAGAGGGTGCCCTTGCCGAGCTGCTCGAACGGCAAGGTCGTCTGGCGCCCCTTGAGGAAGGAGCCACAGATGGCCGGCGAGGCACCGAACAGATAGGGCACCAGCCAACCGAAGCGATAGACGTTGCGAATCAGCCCCATGTACTTTTCCGAGATGAAGCGCTGGCTACAGCAATTCTTGCAGGCCAGAGCCTGCCACTCGCACCAGAAGCTCTCGGGCATGGAGAAGTTGAAGTGCACCCCGGCGATCACCTGCATCAGGCTGCCGTAACGGTGCTTGAGGCCGCGCCGGTAGAGGTGCTTCATCCGGCCAATGTTGGAGCTGCCGTACTCGGCCAGACGGATGCTCTCCTCACCGCCGACGAAACAGGGCATGGAGAGGGGCCAGAGGCGCTCGTCACCGATGTGGTGGACAGCGGTGCGGTGGATGTCGCCTAGTTGCTCGAGCAGCGTCTCGATGGAGTCGGTGGCCGGGGTGATGAACTCCAGCAGCGGCTCGGCATAATCGGTGGTGATGTTGGCGTGGGTCAGTGCGGCGCCGAGGGCCAGCGGATGATCCCGCTGCGACAGCTCACCACTCGGGGTAATACGCAGGGTTTCACGCTCGATGCCACGGCGCATCCCCTTGAGGGCAGGCAGGCGCTCGGGGGCGCCCAGTGCGGTCAGCAACTCATCGAGGGAGAGGGTCTGGGAGGTCATATTCACGGCTCACTCCGGGCTCCCCCCAGAAGAGGGAGCCGGTGGTTGTTATGGCTGTCTCAGGGTGCAGGCAGCGGATAGACAGGAAGATGTAGCTCTTGCAACGGTTTTTCAAGTGCCTGGCGATCACCGACCACCACAATCACCATCTGGGCCGGGTCGAGCCAGCGCTCGGCCTGGGCCTTGAGGGCCTGGGGCGTGATGCTCTTGATGATCTCGCTCTGACGGGCGACAAAATCCGGCCTCAGCTGATACATGATCATCTGCAACAGGAAGCCGGCCTTCTGATCCAGGGTCTCGTAGGCCAGGGCATCCTGCTGGGTCACGGCGCTGCGCAGGTAATCCATCTCCTTGGCCGACGGCCCCGCCTTGCGGTACTGCTCCAGCTCCTTGAGCACCTGGCGGATGGCATCGACGGTGGCATCGGCCCGCACGTCGGCGCCGACGGCAAACACGCCGGCGTCGCGGTTGGCCGAGAAGCCCGAGCTGGCGCCGTAGGTGTAGCCCTTATCCTCGCGCAGATTGAGGTTGATGCGGCTGTTGAAGTTGCCGCCCAGGTTGAAGTTCATCAAGCCGGCCGCGAAATAGTCGCCGGTGGCGTCATAGGGGAGCGCACGGCGACCGATGCGGATCACCGACTGGGGCGCCCCCGGCTTGTCGATGAGATAGATACCGGGCTTGGCCTGGGATTCGGTCGGTTTGAGGCTGCCGAGCTCCGGCGCCTTGCCCTGCCAGCGAGTGAGGAAAGCCAGCCCCTGTTCGATGGCGGCCTGATCCACGTCGCCGGCCACCACGATGCGGGCGTTGGCCGGATTGTAGTAGTGCTGCCAGAAGCGCTTCACATCGGCCAGGGTCAGGGTTTCCACCTCCTTGAGCGAGCCGTCATTAGGCTGACCAAGGCGGGCCTGCTGACCGTAGATCAGCGTGCGGAAGGCCTGACTGGCCATCCAGGCCGGTTGCTGGCGGCTCTGCTGCATCCCTTGCAAGATCTGGTTCTTGGTGCGGGCAAAATCCTCGTCGCGGAAACCGGGCTGGAACAAGAGCTCCTGCACCAGGGCCAGCGTCTGAGGCAGCTTGTCGGTCAGGCTGCTGACGGTGATGAGGTTGTTGTACTGGGCGCTCGAGAAGCTGATGTCGGAGCCGAGCTTTTGCAGCTCGTCGCTGAGCTTGGCCTCGTTTAAGCGCTCGCTGCCCTGTTCGAGCATGGCGGCGGTCAGGTTGGCCAACCCCAGCTCCCCCTTACCCTCGGCGCGAATGCCGCCCGGCAGGGCGATGGTGATGGAGACCGCCGGGATCTCGTCGCTGCGGGTGCCGAGGATTTCGATCCCCTGATCAAGCTTGCCCTTCCAGGTGGCCGGCACCGTGACGCTGACGGCAGGGCCAGTGGCAGGCTGCTTGCTGCGATCAAAGTTGTCCTTGACCGTGCGGGCCGCCAGGTTGCTGTCGTGCTGGCTGTAATCGGGCAGCTCGCGCGCCGCCGGGGTGAAGTTGGGGGTGGCCGCCTGCCACTGACGCTTGCCCTTGGGCACCACGCTCAGCACCACGGCAGGCTTGTCCGCGATGAACTGCCCATAGGCCTGCTTGACCTCGGCCGGGGTCACCTTGCCGATGGCGGCGAGGCTCTTGAAGACGTAGTTGGGGTCCTGCATGAAGACCTGCCCCATCGCCAGCTGACTCACCTTGCCCTGTACGCTGCCCATGCCCCAGATGGCCGAGGCGCGGTACTTGTTGATCGCCTTCTCGAGATCATCTTGCTGCACGCCGCGCTGGGCAAACTGGGCCACCACCTTGTCGACCTCGGCCTTGAGGCTCTTGAGGCTGCCGTCGGCCGCAGGATTGGGGTAGGCGTAGATGGCCAGGGAGCAGGCCAGCTCTTCACAGTAGTGCGAGGCGCCGGCGTCCACCGCCTTGCCACTTTTGACCAGCGCCTGATAAAGCATGGAGCTGGCCGAGCCCCCCAGCACGTCGGCAAACATGTCGAGCGCCGGCTCGCGCGGATCGCCGAGCGCCACCGTCGGGTAACTGATGTAGAGCAGCGGCAGGTGCACCTTGTCTTCCAGCGTCAGGTAGCGGGTCGCCGGCAGCGTCACCGGCTGCGCGACCGGCTCGGCCACCTCGGGCCCGCGCGGGATGGCGCCGAAGTACTGCTCAATCCAGGCCAGCGCCTGCTTGGACTCGAAATCCCCCCCGAGCGTCAGGGTGGCATTATTGGGGCCATACCAGCGCAGGAAGAACTGCTTGAGATCATTCACGTCGACCCGGTCGAGATCCTCCACATAGCCGATCGGCTGCCAGGAGTAGGGGTGGGTACGCGGATAGAGCGCCTCCCCCACCTTCTCGCCCACCAGACCGTAGGGCTGGTTGTCGACCCGCTGGGCGCGCTCGTTTTTCACCGTGGCGCGCTGAATTTCGAACTTCTTCTGGCTCACCGCGTCGAGCAAAAAGCCCATGCGATCGGCCTCCAGCCACAGCACCTTCTCGAGCTGGTTGGCCGGCACCGTCTCGTAGTAATTGGTGCGATCCCGATTGGTGGTGCCATTCATGGTGCCACCGGCCTCGTTGATGATGCGCATGTGCTCCTGATCGCCCACGTGCTTGGAGCCTTGGAACATCATGTGCTCGAAGAAGTGGGCAAAGCCCGACTTGCCGACGCTCTCGCGCGACGACCCCACATGGTAGGTCACATCGAGGTGCACCAGGGGGTCTGACTTGTCCGGCGCCAGGATCACGGTTAGGCCGTTGTCGAGCCGGTACATCTGATAGGGGATGGAGAGCTTGCCGGGCTCCTTGGTCTGCTCGGCCACCAGGGTGGGCGCCGCCAGCACCGGCGTAGCCAGCAGGGCCAGCGTCAGTACACAGAGGGATCGATTCACACAGTCCTCACGATACGAAGAGTCAGAAGATCTGGCCGGCGAGCAGCGCAATCACGCCGTAGCGGGCCAGTTTGCCGAGGCCAATCAGAAAGCAGGCGCGCAAAGGCGCCATCTTGAGCCAGCCAGCCAGAAGACAGAGGCCGTCCCCGATCAGCGGGGTCCAGGCCAGCAGCAGGGCCCAATGGCTATGAAGTTGGAGCCACGAAAGGGCCGTTTGTTCCCCACGACCGGTGAAATCCTCCGGCCGCTTGCGCCGCCGGGCCCACCAGCCCAGGGCGAAGGTGGTCATGGAGCCCAGGGTATTGCCGAGCGTGGCCCACAGCAGCAGGGAGAAAAGACTCCACTGCTGCTGGGCCACCATGGCGCCGAGCAGCACTTCCGAGCCGCCGGGCAGCAGGGTCGCCGAGGTGAAGGCGCTGACAAACAGGGCGGTCAGCCCATGTGTGCCAAGCAGGGCCGCCAGATCAGGCATGACCATCCATACGCAGCAGCAGTTTGCCACGGGTGTGGCCGGCCTCGATGGCCTGATGGGCCAGTGCCCCCTCGGCCAGGGGGAAGGTGTGGGCAATCTCGATGCGCGCCCCCCCTTGCTCGAGCAGGGCCACCATGCGGGCCAGGGCAGACTTGTCGGGGTGAACCAGCATGCCGCGCACCTCGATGCTGCGCTCGGCCCCCGCCGCCTTGATCGCCTCGGCGGTGAGGGTGGGCACAGTGATAAGACGCCCGCCCGATTTGACGCAGGCCAGTGCCTGCTTGCCGCTCTCGCCCCCCACCAGATCCAGCACCAGATCGACTGCGCCGACCTGTGCCGGCCAGTCGGGTGCGTGGTAATCCAGCACGGCCTTGGCCCCCAGCCCCAGAACGAAGTCGTGGTTGGCAGGACTGGCCAGCCCCACCACCTCGGCACCGGCGGCGCACGCCCACTGCACCGCCAGATGACCCACGCCACCGGCCGCCGCCAGGATCAGCACCCGCTGGCCAGCCAGCAACTCGCCGTGCTCAAACAATCCCTGCCAGCCGGTCAGCCCTGCCAGCGGCAACGCCGCCCCTTGCGCAAGCTCGAGTCGCTCCAGCTTGACCAGCTCGGTCTCGCCGACCACCACTGACTCGCCATAACCACCGCCACGAAGGGGAAAGCCGACCATGCCGCACACCCGATCGCCCACCGCCAGCTCGCAGACACCGGGCCCCCGCGCCTCGACAATGCCCGCCACGTCATAGCCGGGTGTCCACGGTAACTTGTCCTTGTTTTGGGCGGCCGCCCAGCCGAGTCCGGCCCGGGTCTTGGCATCGATGGGATTGACGCCGGCGTAGTGTACCCGCACCCGCACCTGTCCCTCGGCAGGCTCGCCATCGGGCACATTAGCCAGACGCAGCACGCTCGGATCGCCAAAGGCGGTGATCTGCAATTGATTCATTGTTACAGTCCCTCTCGTAAGCAACGAAGAGGTGACAGGATAACAGTGAGGACGCGATGGCTCGAATGTTTCTTATTCCCCTGATCCTGGCTATCGGCTGGTATCTGTTCCTGATGTGGTTTCGCATCCCGTTCCGGCAAGGGCTCAAGGGGTTTTACTGGATCATCGGCCTGGGCAGTGCCATGGCGGGCTTCTTCAGCCTGATGATCTGGCTGACCCACTGAGCGGCCCATGCCGCCAACCTCCGGCTTCTGGGTAGCGGCGCCTGACTCCCGGTGTTGAAAAGGCGCGTGCGGCCCCAGCGTTAACCGCCAAGCTGGGGGAGTACGGAAAACATGTGGAGCGACGCACTCTGACATTCACCGCCAAAAGGTGACATGGGCAGGCAAGCCAAAGGGAGGGGGCATAGAAGTGCCCCCTCGACAGCACCAAAGCAATCAAATGGATAAAAGCGAAAGAGGCGGGCCTTCGTACCGGTAACGATACGCAGACCCGCCTCTTGAGGTGTGCTTATGAAAAGCGCAAACGTCAGCTGGCAGCCAGCTCTTTGCGATAATCCCTCACCTTGGCGAGGAACAGCCGCTTGGCTTTACCTGAGAGGGGTTCAGCCATCGGTAATTTGACCCGCATGGCATCAACCGGACGGTTGTTGATACGCACCTCGTAATGCAGGTGTGCACCGGTTGAACGCCCTGTGTTACCAGAGAGCGCAATCTTGTCGCCCATCTTCACCTTCTGCCCCGGCTTGACCAGCAGCTTGCTCAGGTGCAGGTAGCGGGTGGACACGGTACGGCTATGACGAATCACCACATAAGTCCCTGCCAACGGGTGACTGGTGGCCTTGAGCACGACACCATCGCCGGTCGCCAGTACCGGGGCCCCGATCGGCATGGCAAAGTCGGTGCCCTCATGGGGACGCACCATACCCGTGATGGGATGCTTACGCGCCGGGTTGAAATTGGAGCTGACACGATAACGGCTGTGGGTCGGATAACGGCGGAAACCGCGCTCCAGGCTCATCCCTTGGCCATCGTAATAGTTGCCATCGTCAGAGAGCCAGGCGGAGACACTCTTACCGCCACTCTTGAACTCAACCCCCAGCAGCTGACTGTTGCCGGTGCGTTGATCGTTAACCATTTCGTGCTGAACCAAAACCCGGAAGGTATCGCCCTGTTTGAGCTCCTTGGCCAGGTTCATGCGCCACTGGAACAGGTTGGCGATCTTCTGGATCTGGGCCGCGGATAGTCCTGCGTTGCGGGCACTTTGGTAGAAACTGCCACGCACTGTGCCTTCCAACGGCGCACGTCGCCACTCCACCGCCTCAGTGATCAGCTCGGCAAGGTATTGCTCATCCTTGCGCTCCAACACCAACGTCTCTTTGATGTTGAGGCGAAGACGCATCTGCTGCAGCAGGTTATCTTCGTCGATCTTCAACTCGAGCACCTGGCCCGGCTTGAGGCTGGCCAGTCGGCGCTTGTTGTCCGCGTCAAGCACCTTGTAGAGGGTGGTCGTAGAGAGGCCCAAAGTATTAAAAATGGACGTCAGATTCTCACCATTGCGGATCCGGTATTCCATCCACTGCGGCTCGGGAACCACAGGAATATCGTCCCCCTCATCGGAGGCCGCATCCGGCTCCACCAGCTCATGATCAGGGATGGAGTTAAATTCGGTGTTGTCTTCATTGGTCGCCGTGCCTTGGGCAGCAAGGGGCAACTCCAGTCGCAGCGGTTGTTCGAGAACATCCCCCGGAGCCGGAAGGAGCGCCACGGTTGACAGCGTCAACGCTGTCAACGCCAGGATGGCGTAAAAATGTTTGCGGGGAACCGGCGGCTCCCAGTTGGCCGCGTGAGCCACCAAGGGACGGAGACGTTTCATCCGTTGTCCTGCTTCTGGAAAGATAATGCATGGGCCCGAGGGCCAGATTAAAGAGTGCTAAACTGCTAATTCGACAACAGCCAACGAGAAGAGTTCATTAAAAATAAAAAACTCTCGAAATGACATTTTATGCATAAACACCTGAACTGTGCATAAATGCGTGCCATCTTTAAACCTGTTTTTTCACAGTTTCCGAGCCAGTTCCCTATTCACGGGATTGAATGTTTATCACATGTTAAATGACGGTTCTCAGGGAGCGAGCATGTCGTTAGCCAAATTGTTAAATCTGATCATTTTGGTTCTGTTCCTGATCGGAGCCTTTTTGCTGGTCTCACTGGAGACCAACACTGTCCGGCGCTCCGTATTGGATCAGATGCAAGCCAATCTGGAGACCTCCACCACCGCGATGGGGCTCGTGCTGCAAGGTTCCCTGCTGGGGGGCGACAAGGTGCTGGCTGAAACCATCGTCAATGCCATGTTCGATGGCGGTTTCGTCCGCTCCGCCACACTGACAGATCCTGACGGCAAGGTACTCTTTCGGCGCGAATTCTCTGCGGGCCAGCAAAATGTGCCGGCCTGGTTCCAGCAGTTAGTCAGCATGCCCCCCGTGGTACAAGAGCAGGAGATGACCGATGGTTGGAACATTCTGGGTACGATTCGTCTGGAAGGGCACAGCGGTTATGCCTATCAGCATCTTTGGCAGGCTCTTCGCTCAGAAGTCGGCTTGCTGCTGCTCGGCCTTGCGGTGATGCTGCTACTGATCCAATGGAGCTGCCATCGCCTGCTGGCGCCATTGCGCCAGATCAGTACCGAACTCGATCTGATCAGCCAAAGACGCAGCAGCCGCACCTTACCCCCGCCCTGGCTGCAAGAAGTAAAGGGGGTGGTGAATGCCGTCAACCGTCTGATCAGTGAACGCCAGCGCGATCTCACCCAACAACGCCTCAAGCTGCAACAGCTGGCCCAGCAGTTCCCGACCCCTCCCTTCCCACACCACCATCACACCACGGCACGGATCATTCATTTCATCTCAACTCAGGGAGACATTACCCTCTACCGCGCCTTCATCCCCGCCGAAGCGGTGGAGGCCAACTGGCACCAACAGCAGTTCGAGCAACTGCTAACCCAATGGTATCAAGGAGATATCCAGGGTCTTCGCCTCCCCATGAGCCTGCTGGAACATCCACAATGGTATTGGTTGGAGCAAAAAATTCGTCCGCAAAAGGGCAAGATACTGGACTGGCGCTATGAAGGCCCCCCGACCCCCTCCATGCTGGCGCGCCTCAAGAGCCTGCAAACCAGTGGCATTGAGCTGGCATTTCACGACTGGCCCTTGAGTAAAGAGTCTCTGGTTCTGCTGGAGCTGCATCCCCGCCTGGTGGCGACACACCTCAACGATGCCCCCCTGCTGTGGAACATGGCGGCACAGTGCGTACACGCTCATGGCACCACGCTGCTGGAAGAGGGAGAACACGCTCTCTCTGTCGATACCCTGCGCAACTGGGGGATCGATGGTTATCGCAAGGAGCGGACATCATGAGAAGCGTATTACTCCTGCTGCTCCTCCCCTCCCTCTGGAGCCAGGCAACAGAACGTTTCTATCTGGGCACCGGGGATATCAGCGGCATCTACTACCAGATCGGTGGCGAGTTCTGCCGGCTGGCCACCCAGGCCAATCATCAGAACCGCTGCGCCGTCGTACCGAGCTCAGGCTCTATCGAAAACCTGGCTCTGCTAAAAAGCGGCAAGATCAACATCGCCATGGTGCAATCGGACTGGGCTTATCAGGCGTTCAGAGGGAGCGGGCTCTATCATGCCCATCCTCAGCCACAACTGAGGGCTCTGTTTGCCACCCATGCGGAGCCTTTTGCTCTGGTGGTCAGGGCCGATGCCAAGCTACGCCAGCTGGGCGATTTGGCGGGGCAGCGTCTCTATCTTGGCCCGGCGGGCTCAGGCACCCGCCAAACCGCGCTAACGCTGCTAGGGCTCAGTGGCCTGACGCCGAAGGCGATTCAGGAGGTGAAGACGGACGATCCGGGAGAGGCGCTATGTCGCGGCCAGATAGCGATGTTTGCCATGGTCAGCGGACACCCGAATCGAACCCTGGTGGACACGGCCAAACAGTGTGACATTCGATTCTTACCCATCCCTCCTGACATCATCACTAAACTGCTGGTCGATGCCCCCTATTATCAACGCAGCCAGATCCCTGCTCGCCTGTATCCCGGCAACCTGCAACCGACACCGACCTTCGCCGTGGCAGCCATTCTGCTGACCACTGCCGAGGCGCCAGACGCCGGGGTGTATCAGATGGTGAAGGGGATGTTGGGCGAGGGGGCCCACTTCAACCAGCAGACCTTCGCCTATGCCAACCTGTTCCGCCTGCCGCGCTACCAAACCGGTAAGGTATTGCCGATCACGCAGCACCCGGGAGCGCAGCGTTTCTTTCAAGAGCTCAAGCAAGCCGGCAAGTTATAACGCCCGCCGTGGAGAGCGGAGGTGCTCGGTCGAGAACCGGGTCTGCATCGACTTCCATTGGGCCAGGCGATCGGCTGAGCCGGCCAGGGTGCCCTCCCGCCGTGACTTCATGATCCACAGGCTTTTGGCATCGAAGCTGTAAACCGGCAGCAGATCAGTGCGCTTCGAGCCGGGCTGGATGGTGGCCTTGATGTTGTCGAGCACCAGCGGCTCCGACTTGGGGGTAGCAAAGTAGAGCACCACCATGTGGAACTGGTTGTAGGCCAGCGCCTTGACGTAAGCCATGCGCAGCTTCTTCTCATCCACCCCCAGCTCCATCAGGGTGTAGTACTTGGCGATGCTGTAATCCTCGCAGTCACCACCGCGCGCCCCAATAAACTCGAGCGGGTTGGCCCAGTAGTCCTGCTCGCCCCACAGCTTGGGATCCTCGCTGTAGGTGAGGTTGTTGAAGTAGTTGTTCACCAGCGACAGCTTCTGCTGATCGCTGGTGCCGGCACGGGGAGCCATCAGCTGGGCCAGCGCCTTGGCGCGCTGTACCGAGCCTTTGCCGTACACCTCTTCCATCTTCTGCTGCAAGGCTGGCTGGGCAAGATAGTCGGACATTCGGGAAGCCTGCGCTGTGCCGGCAAGCAGCAGGCACAGCATGGCGAGGGGAAGCGATCTCATGAACAACACTCCTTGTCGATACACGAGACCAGTATAGAAGGGCTCTCTTAGCGGCAGGCGCTAAATGCCTGAGCCATGCTATCCATCCACTCCAGATAGGCATCGGGGCCCACGTCGATCGTTCCGCCGGCTTCGTCAAGCAGCAGAACCTTGGCGCCAGTATTGCGGGCTACCGAGTCGATGACATCGGGTCTGAACTGGGGCTCGGCAAAGACGCACTGGGCCTGGTGCTGCTCCAGCGCCTTGCGGATAGTCACCAGGGTCTTGGCACCGGGACGGCGCTCAGGGTTGACAGTGAAGTGCCCCTTGGCCTGCATGCCATAATGGCGCTCCCAATAACCATAAGCATCGTGGAACACAAAGTAGCCCTTCTGCTGCACCGGTTTCATCTGCTTGGCAACCTGCTCATCCTTGCTCGCCAACGCCTGATCGAAACGCACCAGATTCGCCTGATAGCGCGCCTTGTTGGCCGGGTCCAGCTCGCTTAAGCGCCACACCATCGCCTGAGCGATGGGAAGGGCCAGGTTGGGGCCAAGCCAGATGTGAGGATCGACATTGCCATGCTCATGGTGGTGCCCTTCATGTTCATCATGATCGTGCCCCTCCCCTTCGGCGTAATGGTGCACCGGCAGACCGGGCAGGGTCAGCAGAGTGAGTACATTCTGCTTGCCCGCCAGCGGCTTGGCCATGAAGCCCTCCAGCTCTGGGCCAACCCAGATAACCAGATCGGCCGCGTCGATGCGGCGCAGATCCGAAGGGCGCAGGGAAAAATCGTGGGGCGAGGCTCCGGCTGGAAGCAATACCTCGGGCGTGGAGATATCCCGGGTAATGGCGGCGGCAATAAAACCGATCGGCTTTAGGGTGGTCAGTACCGAGGCAGCGGCGGCAGGTAAGGCAGCCCCAGCCAGCAACAGGGTCAAAAAAAGACGTTTCATGGGATCTCAATGGCTCGGAAGGCGTGGTAACATAACCACAACTGAGTGTTATAGTATAACAAAACTCACCGCAGTAAACCCCCGGAGTCATTCATGAACCAGTTGGTGGTGCTCAGCGACGTCTGTCTCGCTTTCGATGGCCGTCCTGTGCTCGACAAGGTCTCCTTCAGCCTGGAAAAAGGGCGGATCACCACCCTTGTGGGCCCCAATGGCGCGGGCAAGAGCACCCTAAGCAAATTGGTATTGGGGCTATTGACCCCTGACAGCGGCCAAATTTGTCGCCAGAAACGCCTGCGCATCGGCTATGTGCCGCAGAAGATCCACCTCGATCCCACCCTGCCCATCACGGTCGAGCGCTTTTTGCAGCTGGCTCGTGGGGGCCGCCGACCCATTACCGAAGCACTTGGTCGGGTCGGAGCCGAGGCTCTGCTCGGCAGCCGCATGCAGCAACTCTCAGGAGGTGAGCTACAGCGGGTACTGCTGGCCCGCGCCCTGCTGGTTGAGCCCGAGCTACTGGTGCTCGACGAGCCGGTGCAGGGGGTCGATATCAGCGGTCAGATCGAGCTTTATGCCCTCATCAGCGAGCTGGCCCGCGAGCTCGACTGCGCCGTGCTGATGGTCTCCCACGACCTGCATCTGGTGATGGCTAGCACCCACGAGGTGATCTGCCTCAACGGCCACGTCTGCTGTCACGGAGCCCCCGAGAGCGTGGCCCGCCACCCCGAGTTTGCTCGCCTGTTCGGCCGCCCCGAGCAAGAGCAGCTGGCGGTCTATACCCACCACCACCACTGCGATGGCGAGCATCATCACCATCACGGGGCTCCAGTCATCCGCCTGCCTTCCCGCCCCTGAGGAGTATTTCGTGGACAGCTTCCTTCTCTACGCCCTGGCCGCTGGCCTTGGCATCGCCGTGTTGGCCGGCCCCCTCGGCAGTTTTGTCGTGTGGCGCAAGATGGCCTACTTCGGCGACACCCTCTCCCACTCCTGCCTATTTGGTATCGCCCTCGGCATTTTGCTACAGGTGAACCTGACCCTGGCCGTGGTGCTCTGCTGCCTAGCCATGGCCATCTTGCTGTTCGTGATGAGCCGCAGCCAGCTGGTCGCCACCGACACCCTGCTCGGGATCCTGGCCCACAGCGCCCTCTCGCTCGGTCTGGTCACCTTGAGCTTCATGGATAACGTGCGGGTCGATCTGATGGCCTACCTGTTTGGCGATCTGCTCTCGGTGCAGCCGGTCGATCTGCTCTGGATCTATGGTGGGGGCAGCCTGGTGTTGCTGCTGCTGTGGCGGCTGTGGGATCCGCTGCTCTCCATGACGGTATCGGAGGAGCTGGCCCGGGTCGAAGGGGTACGCGTCGATCTGCTGCGCGCCCTGCTGATGCTGCTGATCGGCTTGGTGATCGCGGTGGCCATGAAGTTTGTCGGCGCCCTCATCATCACCTCACTGCTGATCATCCCCGCCGCCACCGCCCGCCGGTTCAGCCGCACCCCGGAGCAGATGGCCTTGCTCGCCTCCCTCACCGGCTGCCTCGCCGTGGTCGGTGGCCTGCTGCTCTCCTGGTATCAAGACACCCCGGCCGGCCCCTCAGTCGTGGTGTGCGCCACCAGCCTCTTCATCCTGAGCCAGCTCAAACGCGCGTAAGCGGCTCACGCTCGCCGGGGCGCAGGCTGGCCTGCGTCTCCTCCCACAGCCACTGGCGCAACCGGCTGATGGCCGGTTCATGGGCGCGCGAGCGCTTGCAGACAAAATAGAAATTATCCTCGGTCTCGAGCGCGTGCAGCGGCAGGCGCGCCAGCGTGGGATCGTCCGCTTGCAGCATGTAGTCGTTGATGAGCGCCACCCCCTGATCCCAACTGGCCGCCTCCAGCGCCAACAAGATGTGGCTGAAGTGATGCATCTGCGCCGCAGGGGGAATGGTCAGCGCCCCCGCCTCGGCCCAGCGTCGCCAGTCCTCCCCCTTCTCCTTGTAGATGGCCTGGATAGAGAGCAGCGGCAGCTGCCACAACGCCGCTGGCCACTCCCCTTCCACCTGCTGGAGCAGGCGCCGGCTGCACACCGGTATCAGCCGCTCCCGATAGAGCAGGTCGTGCATATAGCCGCGCCCCTCGGGGGAGACAGTGATGAAGCAGTCGGCCACCCGATCGGAGAGCTGAGGATCCTCGGCCACCATCTCAAGCGAGAGATCCAGCTCGGGGTGGCGCTGGCGCAAGCCCGAGAGGCGCGGGATCAACCACTTGACCGCAAACGAGCTGTACACGGCGAGGCGCAGCCGCAGCTCGCCGCTGCCGCGTAGCTGTTCGCTGGCCTGGGCGATCTGGGCCAGCCCGGAGGCGATCGCCTCGAGATAGCTCTCCCCCTGCGGGGTCAGCGAGACCCGCCGCCCCTGACGCAGCAGCAGTACCTCACCAAGATAGTCCTCCAGCAGACGAACCTGATGGCTCACCGCACTCTGGCTGACCGCCAGCTCGGCGGCGGCGCGGGAGAAACTCTGCAAGCGGGCTACCGCCTCGAAGTAGTGGACGGCGCGCAAAGGAGGTAGCTTCATTATCTAAATATCTCATCCATGTTAGCTTTATATCATTTTACGAGATAACAGTGTCCGGGCTAGCCTTCCCGTAAACATCAGGAGGGATCAATGAGATCGAATGCAGTGGCGATGGGCATCTTCTATCTGGTACTCGGCAATCTAGTGGCTGTGTTTTCCGACGCCCTGGTGAAGGTGCTTGACCCGGATCAGCCGGTGTTCCAATTCGTCTTCTTCCGCCAGGTGTCGGCCGCCCTGATGCTGCTGCCCCTGCTGCTCTGGTCGCTGCGCCGCCACCCGCCCGAGGCCCTACGCTGGCATCTGCTGCGCTCCCACATCTGGGCTGTCGGGGTGGTGATGATGGTGATCGCGCTAACCCGGCTGCCACTCGCCACCGCCAACGCCCTGTTCTACGCCGCGCCACTTCTGATGGTGCCGCTCGCGGTCTGGCTGGCGGGCGAAGCCCTGTCGCGCCAGAAGGTACTCACCGCTCTGCTCGGTTTTGCCGGCGTGCTCATCGTGCTGCGCCCGACCGAGGTCAACTGGGCGGCGCTGGCGGCCCTCGGGGTAGCGCTGACCATGGCCCTCAACAACTTGCTGATCAAACGTCTGCCGAGCCACCAGCCAGTGGTGCAGACCCTCTTTTTCACCAACGTGCTGAGCATGCCGCTGGTATTGGCACTGGCCTGGTGGGAAGGGGAGCCGTGGCAGTGGCAGATGCTGGGGCCCGCCTTCGGCTCGTCGGCCCTCATCGTGGTTTATGCGGGACTGTGCGTGCTGGCCTACCGCCAAGCGGAGGCGAGCCGCATCGCCTCGGCCGAGTACACCGGCCTGCTGGTGGCGGTCGGGCTCGGCGTCTGGCTGTTTGGAGAACAGCCGGATCTGCCGCTGCTCATCGGCAGCCTCTGCATCGTGCTGCCGCTCATCGCCATGGCGCGCAGCGGCAGCAAACCGGATGAACCTCCCAAGAAGGCTCAGGTCACAAGCAGCTGAGCCACCCGCTCGCGCAGTGAAGGGATCACCTCGGCCTCAAACCAGGGGTTCTTCTTGAGCCAGAGGGTGTTGCGCGGTGAGGGGTGCGGCAGGGGGAGAAAACGCGGGCCGACGTCGCGCCAATGGCGCACCGTCTCGGTCAGGGTGCCGCGATAATTCGCCCCGAGGTAGTGTTGCTGGGCATACTGCCCGACCAGCAGCACCAGCTCGACGCGCGGCATCAGCTCCAGCACCTGGGGATGCCAGAGCGGGGCACACTCGGGACGCGGTGGCAGATCGCCGGAGCGGCCACGGCCCGGATAGCAGAGCCCCATCGGCATGATGGCGATGTGGCGCTCGTCGTAGAACATCGCCTTGTCCAGCGCCAGCCAGTCGCGCAGGCGCGCCCCCGAGGCGTCATCCCAAGGGATGCCGCTGGCGTGCACCTTGGTGCCGGGGGCCTGGCCGATGATGAGCAAACGGGAGTGCTCGCTGCCACGGATCACCGGGCGCGGGCCGAGCGGAAGATGAGCCTCGCACAGGCGGCAGGCGCGGATGCGGGCAAACAGGTCGGGGATGGAGTTCATGGGGTCATATGCTAACCGATTTTTTCTGGCGGGGCTGCTTGCCGAAAGGGGGCCCCCTCTCTACACTGCGCCCACTTTGTTTAATTTAATAGACACATGACACCCTTGCTGTTAGGCCCCGGCGTGGTGGCCCTCTCCTTTATCCTGTGGGGTCTGCTGCCCCTCTACTACCAGTTCATGCCACCGCTCAACATGTGGGAGCTGCTCTCTCACCGTGTCATCTGGTCGGTGCTGCTGCTCGCCCTGCTGCTGCGCCTGACGGCGCGCCCCCTCCCCTGGCACCAGCTTCGGGCCGAGCCGCGCCAGCTGCTGCTGATCCTGTGCGCCGGCCCCGTTATGTCCATCAGCTGGAGCATGTTTACCTGGTGCCTCATCACCGGTCAGGTGCTGGCCACCAGCCTCGCCTTCTTCATGACCCCTCTGTTCAATATCGTGTTCGCGGTGCTCTTTCTCAAAGAGCGGCTGACCCCGCAAAAGCACCTCGCCGTAGCCCTGGCCCTGGCGGGGCTGGCCTACATGCTGTTCCAGTACGGCGAGCTACCCTGGTTCTCCCTCATCATGGGGGCCAACTTCGCCTGTTATGGCCTGCTGAAAAAACAGGTGCGCTACGGCGCCGACCACAGCCTCTACACCGAAGCGCTGGTGCAGTTGCCACTGGCGCTGGCTTTCGTGGCCTGGCTAACCCTGAGCGGCCAGCCCAGCCTGCTGCTGGAAGGCAGCTGGGGCGACCGACTGCTACTTATTGGCAGCGCCCCGGCCACCCTGATCCCGGTCGGGCTGTTTTGCTACGGCATGATGCGCACTCGCCTCAGCACCGTCGGCCTGCTGCAGTACATAGAGCCGAGCCTTGCCTTCCTACTCGCCCTCTTTTGGTTTGGCGAGCGGCCCGATCCGGTGAAGGAGGTAGGTTTCATGTTTGTCTGGGCCGGGCTGCTGATCAGCCTGCTGCCACTGCACCGGCTGCGCCGTCAGCCACGGGGCGCCCCGTGAGCTGGCACCTCTATCTGGTGCGTACCGCGCGCGGCCACCTCTATGCCGGGATCAGCACCGATCCGCAGCGCCGTCTGGCCGAGCACCAGAGCGGGCGTGGGGCCCGCAGCCTGCGCGGCAAGGGGCCGCTGACCCTGGTCTGGCAGGCCGAGGTGGGCGAACACGGCGAGGCGCTGCGCCTCGAGTACCGCCTCAAGCGCCTGACCAAGGCCGCCAAAGAGCAGTTGGTGGCGACTCCGCAGCAATGGCCCGAACTCAGGGCCCACCTGCTGCCCGAGGCATCCGAACCATAAAAAAAAGACCGGCCAGCAGGCCGGTCTTTTTTATTGGCTATGCTCGCGTCAATTGCGCTCGCGGATGGCCTTGATGATGTCGGTGGTGGAGCAGCCGTCCTCAAAGTTCAGTACCTTCACCTCGCCGCCGTTGGCGGTCACCTCGGCGTAGCCGGCAATCTCCTCGGGCTGGTAGTCGCCCCCCTTGACCAGCAGGTCGGGCAGGATCTCGCCAATCAGGCGCTGCGGCGTGTCCTCGCCAAACGGCACCACCCAGTCCACCGCCCCCAGCGCGGCCAGCACCGTCATGCGCCGCTCGGTCGGGTTGACCGGTCGGCCCGGCCCCTTGAGGCGGCGCACCGACTCGTCGGTATTGACCGCCACGATCAGGCGATCCCCCAGCTTGCGGGCATTGGAGAGGTAGGAGACGTGGCCGGCATGCAGGATGTCGAAGCAGCCGTTGGTCATCACTATCTTCTCGCCGCGGCTGCGGGCGGCCTCGACGGCCACCTTGAGCTGGGACTCGGAGAGCACGCCGAAGCCGCTCTCCTGCTCTGAGTAGAGGGCATTGGCCAGCTCGATCGGGCTGGCGGTGGAGGTACCCAGCTTGCCGACCACGATGCCGGCGGCGGTGTTGGCTAGGGCGCACGCTTCATCCAGGCTGCAACCGGCGGCCAGCGAGCTGGCCAGGGTCGAGATCACGGTGTCACCGGCACCGGTCACGTCATACACCTCCTGAGCCTGGGTCGGCAGGTGCAGCTCGCGCTGACCGTCGCGGATCAGGGTCATGCCGTTTTCGGAGCGGGTCACCAGCAGGGCATCGAGCTCGAAGCGGCGCACCAGCTCGATGCCGCGCTCGACCAGCTCCTGCTCGCTCTTCACCTTGCCCACCACGGCCTCGAACTCGGACATGTTGGGGGTGAGCAGGGTGGCCCCGCGGTACTTCTCGAACTCGGTTCCCTTGGGGTCGATCAGCACCGGTACGCCGGCGGCGCGGGCACGCTGGATCATGCCGGGCACGTCGTTGAGGGCCCCCTTGGCGTAGTCGGAGAGCACCATCACACCGCTGTGCGGCAGGGCGGCTTCAATCTTTTGCATCAGCAGCGAGGCATCAACCGAGTGGAACGCCTCCTCGAAATCCAGCCGCAGCAGCTGCTGGTTGCGCGACAGAACGCGCAGCTTGGTGATGGTCGGGTAGTCGGCCAGACGCACGAAGTCGCACTCCACCTTGACCCCGGCCATCTGGTTGGCCAGGGCATCGGCCGCCTCATCCTGACCGGTCAGGCCGAGCAGGGTGGCATGGGCGCCAAGGGCTGCGGCGTTGAGGGCCACGTTGGCAGCACCGCCTGGGCGCTCCTCGATGTGTTCCACCTTGACCACCGGCACCGGCGCCTCGGGCGAGATGCGATTGCTCGGTCCATGCCAGTAACGATCCAGCATGATGTCGCCAACGACCAGGACGCGGGCCTTGTCAAAATCGGGCAGGGTGATCTTCATCTGTATGGACTCTCGATGGGAAAAATCTGGCACGGATTCTACCATGGCCTCCCCGCTCCTGGCACCTCTGCCACCGGCCAGCGACAAATGCACTGCCCTCCGCAGGGGCTTTTCGGCTAGAATCCGCCCTCTGAGATCCTACAAGGAGCGCCCATGTCCGCCGAACGCCTTCCCCGTCTGGAGCCCCGCCTGCTCCACCCCCGCTATTGGCCGCAGTGGTTCGGCCTCGGAGTGCTGTGGCTGCTGGTGCTGCTGCCCTGGCGCTGGCAGATGTGGCTCGGCCGCCGGCTCGGTCGCCTCGCCATGCGCC
>NZ_CDBY01000032.1:45670-66372 GCF_000820125.1 Aeromonas simiae
GCCTCGCCATGCGCCTGCTGAAATCCCGGGAACGCATCGCCCGCCGCTCCCTCGAGCTGGCCTTCCCCGAGCTCTCCTCCACCGAGCGGGAACAGCTGCTGGTACGCAACTTCGAGAGCGTCGGCTGCGCCATCTTCGAGGTGGGCATGGCCTGGTTCTGGCCCGACTGGCGGATGCGCGCCCTGATGCGCATCGAAGGGGAGGAGCATGTGCACGCCGCCGTCGAGCAGGGTCAGGGCATGCTGCTGCTCTCCTGCCATTTTCTGACGCTGGAACTCAACGCCCGCTGCTTTGGACTGGTGCGCCCCGGGGTCGGCGTCTATCGCCCTAACACCAACCCGGTGCTCGAGTACGCCCAATACCATGGCCGCTGCAAGTCCAATAAATACTTGGTCGATCGCACCGACGTGAAGGGGATGATCAAGGCGCTGCGTAACGGTGACGCCCTCTGGTACGCCCCGGATCACGACTACGGTCGCCACGCTAGCGTCTTCGTCCCCTTCTTCGGGGTCGAGCAGGCCGCCACCATCACCGGAACGGCGACCCTGGCGCGGGTGAAGAACACCGTCACCCTGCCCTGCTACAACATCCGCGACGAGCACGGCTATGTGCTGCACATCGGCGCCCCGCTGGAAGACTACCCGACCGGGGATGACGTGGCCGATGCCACCCGCAGCAACCAGGTGGTCGAAGCCGCGGTACGCCACGCCCCCGAACAGTACATGTGGCTGCACCGCCGCTTCAAGACGGTGCCGGAGGGGATGCCCCCCCGCTATTGATGCGTATTGATGCCTGCAGCAAAAAGCCCCTCGACGAGGGGCTTTTTTGTCACCAGGCTCTGCGCTTAAGCGCCGTGTAACTGGCGCGAGATGGCCAGCAGGAAGGCGCCGTAGTCGGGCTGGTACAGGCGCGCGGCATCAGGTGAAGCCTCCCAGGCGGCCAGCCAGCGCCGCAGTGGCGCTTGCCAAGCCTGCCCTTGCGCCTGCGCCAGCAAGGCACGGGCCGCCGCCGTGATGCGCGGCGCGGCGCCGTCGACCTGCGCCAGCAGGCAGGCTTCATGATGTTGCAGATCATCGACCAGACCGGCCAGATCGCCTGGCAACGGGGTGCCACGCAATGCCCATGGCGTGCCCTGACCGGCCAGCAGATAACCGCGCTGCGCCTTGGATTGATGGCCGGGACGCAGCCCCCCGAGCGCCAACAGCCGCGCCGCCAGCTCGAACAGGGCGACAGCCGGGCCGGATTTCAGCTCCAGCTCCAGCTCATCGATTGACTCACGCCCGAGCCGCCCCTCTATCTCGCCACGGTCATGGGCCAGCTCGATCTCGGCCCCCTGATACACCACCTGCCATGTGGTGCGCGCAAAATCGGTGCGAAACAGCGGGCTCAAGGCCTGCTGCAAGGCCGCGACATCACACCCTTGTGGCCAGATGGTGGCGGGGAACAGAGCCAGATCCGGCCTGTCGCCACTCACCGGCGCATTATATTCCGGACGGCTGTGCAGCCCGCCGACCCCCTGCCCGCGACACTTGATGGTCTGCTCTGCCTGATCACCCCAGCGACGGATCCGCAACCCCATGTCGAGCCGACGCAATGCCAGATCGGGGGTATCAAAATAACTGTTACCCAAATTATTGATTTTTTGCTCTTTAGCACAGATTTCTTCAATAAAACCAGCGATATCAGCATGAAAATCCGGGTTTAAACAGAATTTAATTTCAATTTCTTGGGTCATGACGCATTCCGGGAGGAGAGAGGCGGGGATGAAGCGGTGAGCATATAATGGCCAGTACGCGATGGCGGGGAATTCACGGTTTTATTGGAACAATAGTTCGGTTACCATGCGCCCCTCACAATAACGTATCGCGTGTTTTTTCACCGACACAGGTTTGGCTATGCCAGTAAATACTATCCTGGGGCTCTTTGCCAAGTCCCCCATCAAGCCGCTGCAGAAGCATATCGCCAAGGTACACACCTGCTGCGAACAGCTCGTCCCCTTCTTCGATGCCGTCGCCGAGGGCAAGTGGGAAGAGGCCGCACAAATCCGCGCCCGCATCTCCCAACTCGAGAAAGAAGCCGACGTGCTCAAGCGCGAGATCCGCCTCAAGCTGCCGCGGGGTCTGTTCATGCCGGTCGCGCGTACCGACCTGCTGGAGCTATTGACCCAGCAGGACAAGATCGCCAACCGCGCCAAGGACATTTCCGGCCGCATGCTTGGCCGTAACATGGAATTCCCCCCCGAGATGCGGGCCGACTTCATGGCCTATCTCAAACGCTGTATCGATGCGACCGCCCAGGCCGAGAAGGCCATCGATGAACTCGATGAACTGCTCGAAACTGGCTTCAAGGGACGTGAAGTCGAACTGGTTGCCGAAATGATCCATCAGCTGGATTTGATCGAGGACGATACGGACACCATGCAGATCGGTCTGCGTCAGAAGCTCCAATCCGTGGAGCAGCAGTACAACCCGATCGATGTCATGTTCCTGTACAAGATCCTTGAATGGGTAGGAGATCTGGCAGATCAGGCCGAGCGCGTCGGCGCCCGCCTCGAACTCATGCTGGCTCGTTCTTAATCCACTGACTGGTAGACACGAATGGATATTATTGCGAACTATGGCACCACCCTGGTGCTCATCGCGGCCGTGTTCGGCTTCCTGATGGCCTGGGGTATCGGTGCCAATGATGTGGCCAACGCCATGGGCACCTCGGTCGGGACCAAGTCACTGACCATCCGTCAGGCCATCATCATCGCCATGATCTTCGAATTCGCCGGCGCCTATCTGGCCGGGGGCGAGGTCACCGCCACCATCCGCAACGGCATCATCGATCCCGGTGCCTTCGTCGATACACCAGATCTGCTGGTGCTCGGCATGATCTCCTCCCTGCTGGCCGCCGGTGCTTGGCTCATCGTCGCCTCCTACTTCGGCTGGCCGGTCTCCACCACCCACTCCATCGTCGGCGCCATCGTCGGCTTCGGCGTGGTCAGCATCGGGCCGGAATCGGTGCAGTGGAGCAAGTTCGGCGGCATCGTCGGCTCCTGGGTCGTGACACCGGCCCTCTCCGGTATCATCGCCTATTTCATGTTCATCAGCGTGCAGAAGCTCATCTTCAACACCGAAGATCCGCTCAGCAACGCCAAGCGCTACGTCCCCTTCTACATGTTCCTCACCTCCCTGGTGATCTGCCTGGTGACCATCAAGAAGGGGCTGACCCACGTCGGCCTGCACCTGACCGATGGGGAAGGGGCCATGCTCTCGGTGCTCATCTCGGTACTGGTGGCGATCGCCGGCTGGCTCTATATCCGCGGCCAACGCTACAACCCGCAGGATGACAGCAAGATGCACTATGCCAACGTCGAGAAGGTGTTCGGCATCCTGATGATCATCACCGCCTGCGCCATGGCCTTTGCCCACGGCTCCAACGACGTGGCCAACGCCATCGGCCCGCTCTCCGCCGTGGCGTCCATCGTGGCGGCCGGCGGCGAGATTGGCGGCAGCTCCCACATCGCATGGTGGATCCTGCCGCTCGGCGGCATCGGCATCGTCATCGGTCTGGCCACCATGGGCGAGAAGGTGATGGCCACCGTCGGCACCGGCATCACCCACCTCACCCCGAGCCGCGGCTTCGCAGCCCAACTGGCGACCGCCGCCACCGTGGTGATCGCCTCCGGCACCGGCCTGCCCATCTCCACCACCCAGACCCTGGTGGGCGCGGTGATGGGGGTCGGTCTGGCCCGCGGCATCGCGGCACTGAACCTCGGCGTGCTGCGCAACATCGTGGTCTCCTGGATCATCACCCTGCCGGCAGGCGCCATCCTCGCCATCATCATCTTCTACGTACTGCGCTTCTTCTTCTCTTAAGCTTCACGCAGCAAAAAGCCCGGGCAGTGCCCGGGCTTTTTTATCTTCAGCGGCGCGTCACGGCAGATCGTAGGTCCACTCGTCGCGCACCCGGCTGATGGCATCCACCCGGCGCTTGGCCAACTGCTCGCGGATCGCCTCCCCCTTGAAACCGGCATCGACGATCGCCTTGACCGGCACCGCCGCCGCGGCCGCCAGCGCCTCGGCCACGTAATCAGGCTGGCTGTAGACCTTCTCCTCAAAGCCGGTGCGCCCGTAAAAATCGGCGCGGCAGGCATCGAGCAACTCGGCAAAACGCTCCGGCCGGCGCCAGGCATCGGCCTTATCGAACACCTTGAGCAGGGTCGATGGCTTGAGCTCGAAGGCGATGTGGATGTGGGTGTGCAGATCGCTCACCAGCAGCGCCAGATCGCGGCAATCGTTGGGCACCCGCAATCGCTCGCACAAGGTGCGGATCAGCGGCAATCCCTTCTGACCATGACCGTGATGGCTCGGCCAAAAGGCAGGCGGCGTCAGCCCCTTGCCAAGATCGTGGCAGAGCGCGGCAAAGCGCACCGTAAGCGCCGGCGAGAGAAGGCAGGCCTGATCGAGCACCAGCATGGTGTGCAAGCCAGTGTCGACCTCCGGGTGCCACTTGGCCGGCGCCGGCACCCCATAGAGGGCATCGACCTCGGGCAGCAGCACCTTGAGGGCGCCGCACTCGTGCAGCACCTCGAAGAAGACTCGCGGGCTGGGGCCAAGCAGCGTCTTCTCCATCTCCTTCCACACCCGCTCCGGGGTCAGGTGGGCCAGCTCACCGGCCGCCGTCATCTGCCGCATCAAGGCCTGCGTCTCAGGGGCGATGGTGAAACCCTGGGCATGGAAGCGGGCAGCAAAACGCGCCACCCGCAGCACCCGCAGCGGATCTTCACAAAACGCCGGCGAGACGTGGCGCAGCACCCTGGCCTCGAGATCGGCCTGACCACCATAGGGGTCGTGCAGCTGGCCATGCTCATCCTCGGCGATGGCGTTGACGGTAAGATCGCGCCGCAGCAGATCTTGCTGCAAGGTCACGTCGGGCGCCGCATGGCAGACAAAGCCGGTGTAGCCGTGGCCCTGCTTGCGCTCGGTGCGGGCCAGGGCATACTCCTCCTGGGTCTTGGGATGCAGAAATACCGGAAAATCGCGGCCCACCTGCTGGTAGCCCAGATCCAGCATCTGCTGCACCGTGGCCCCGACCACCACATGATCCCGATCCCCGCCGGGCAGACCGAGCAAACGGTCGCGGACCGCCCCCCCCACCAGATAGACTTGCAAATCACTCTCCTTCTCGCTTGATGGTGCGATTATACCGATTCTACGGCCAGCGTGACCCGGGTCTTTGACATCCCGAGGCGCGCGTTTTAACCTGCCGGCCAACACAACGGAATGATCCCCTATGTACACCCACTTCTTCGGCCTGGTGGAGGCACCGTTCTCCATCTCGCCCAATCCCAAGTACCTCTATATGAGCGAACGCCATGGAGAGGCACTCGCCCATCTGGTCTACGGCCTGCAAGATGGCGGTGGCTTTGTGCTGCTAACCGGCGAGGTGGGCACCGGCAAGACCACGGTCTCACGCTGCCTGCTGCAACAGTTGCCGCAAGGCACCGAGATCGCCTACATCCTCAACCCCTCGCTGACTGAGCGGGATCTGCTGGCCGCCATCTGCGACGAGTACCACCTCTCTTATGCGCCGGATGCCGGCCTCAAGGTGCTGTTCGATCTCATCCGTGACCATCTACTGGCCAATCTGGCCAACGGCAAGCGCAGCGTGGTGTTGATCGACGAGGCGCAGCACCTGATGCCGGATGTGCTCGAACAGTTGCGGCTGCTCACCAACCTCGAAACCGACGAGAAAAAGCTGTTGCAGGTGGTGCTCATCGGCCAGCCCGAATTGCAGCAGATGCTGCGCCAGCCCCTGCTGCGCCAGCTCGCCCAACGCATCACGGCCCGCTACCACCTGCTGCCGCTGACCCGCAGCGACGTCGACGCCTATGTGCGTTTCCGCCTGCAGATCGCCGGCTGTGTGCAACCTATCTTCAGCGCCAAGGCCGTGACGGTACTGCACCGCCTGAGCGGCGGTATTCCGCGCCTCATCAACCTCATCTGCGATCGCGCCATGCTGGCGGCCTACGCCAGAGGGGAGCACAGGGTCAGTGGCCGTGATATCAGCCAAGCCTCGTTCGAGGTGACCGGCCAGCGCGATGACGGTAGCTGGCTCGGCGGCCTGGCCGTGACCGCCGCCGGCGCCCTGCTGGTGGCCGCCGGCTGGTTCGGCTGGCAGCACTTCGGCGTGTTGCCGGTGCGCCCCGTGGTCAAGGTCGAGGTGCCGGTCACGGTCGATGAAACCCCGGAGCAGCAAGAGCAACTGAGTGAAGCCATCGGCCAGGCCTACGACCCGTCGCAGGCACTACAAAATCTCTATCGGGTCTGGGGCTTTGAGCCCGAGCCGGAAGAGGCCAGTTGCAGCGAGGCCGAGCGGGCCGGGCTGCGCTGCCTAAGTGGCAGCGCCTCGCTCGATGAGGTTGCCAAGATGCAACACCCGGCTCAGATCACCCTCAAGGGGGAGAAGGGAAGCCGCTACTACGCCACCCTGGTCAGCCTCGGCGCCGAGCAGGCTTACCTGCTCATCGGCGAACAGAGCTGGAACGTGGAGCGCGACTGGCTCAACCAACACTGGGATGGGGAGTACACCCTGCTGTGGCGCCTGCCTAAGGGCAGTGCCGTCATCGGTAACGGAGCCGGCCAGCCCCAGGCACAGTGGCTCGAGAACGCCGTCAGCAAGGCCCTCAAGCAGGCCCCGCGCAAGGTGAGCCGTTTCGACGCCGAGCTCAAGCGCAAGGTGGAACAGTTCCAAAAGCGCGCCGGCCTCTCTGCCGACGGCATTGCCGGTGCCAACACCCTGCTGCGCCTCAACATCATCGCCGGTGAGCCGATGCCCACACTCGAGGAGGCCTCCTGATGTCGACCCTGCTCAACGCACTGCGCCGTGCCGAGGCCCCGGCCCAAGCGCCCTTCATCCCGGCCATGGGGCTGTCCAGCCGCCCCGAGCCGACCACGCCACGCTGGATCTGGCCTCTGCTGGCACTCCTGGCCCCGCTGCTCGGCGCCGGTGCCAACTACGGCTGGCACTGGTTCAACAACAAGCCGATCGAGAAGAAGGTGGAGGTAACCCACAAGGTGACGCCGCCCTTCGTGCGGGTCGAGCCCCGCGAGATGGAGACCGAGCCGCTGCCACCGCCCCTGCCCAAGCCGGAGCCGCGCCAGCGCCCGGCGGCGACGGCCCAAGCCCCTTCTCTGCCTGGCTTTGATCTGAGTGGCGTCTCACCCGAGCTGGCACGGCGCTTCGCCCAGGCGGTGGGCAATACGCCGCAGGGGGAGCCAACCCCTCGCAGCGCCCCGCAGCTAGACGGCACACCACCGCTGGCCGCCCTGCCCATGGCGCAGCTGCAACAGGTGCCGCGCCTGAGCTACGGCTCGCACGTCTACTCCTCCAACCCTGCCAAGCGCAGCGTCATCATCAATGGCCGCGAGCTGCATCAGGGGAGCCAGATCGCCCCCGGCGTCACCATAGTCGCCATCGAGCAGGAGCGGCTTATCCTCGACATAGGTGGTCAGCGGGCCAGCCTCAAGGCCTTGCAGGACTGGAACGGTTAACCATCTGGGGGCCCGAGCGGGCCCCCACTCCTTTATCACCCCGACAAGATGGACGGTTTTGTGAATCAAGCGACCTTCGCCAGCCGTGTGCTGGAGTGGTACGAACACTCGGGTCGTAAGACCCTCCCCTGGCAGCAGAACAAGACCCCCTACCGGGTCTGGGTGTCAGAGATCATGCTGCAACAGACCCAGGTGACCACGGTTATTCCCTATTACGAGCGCTTCATGGCCCGCTTTCCTGACGTGCTGGCCCTGGCCGATGCCCCGCTCGACGAGGTGCTGCACCACTGGACCGGCCTTGGCTACTACGCCCGCGCCCGCAACCTGCACAAAGCGGCGCAGCAGATCCGCGACCAGCACGACGGCCTCTTCCCCGAGCACATCGAGCAGGTAATGGCGCTGCCCGGCATCGGACGCTCCACCGCCGGCGCGATTCTCTCTTTCTCCCTCGGCCAACCCCACGCCATCCTCGACGGCAATGTGAAGCGGGTACTCACCCGCTGGCTGGCCCTAGCAGGTTGGCCCGGCCAGAAAGCGGTGGAAAACGCCCTGTGGGAGGTGGCCATCCGCCTCACCCCTTCCCAAGGAGTGCAGCAGTACAACCAGGCCATGATGGACATCGGCGCCACCCTCTGCACCCGCAGCAAGCCAAAGTGCGAACTCTGCCCGGTGCAGGCAGACTGCCAGGGGCGCATGGAGGGAAATCCCACCCGCTACCCCCAGGGCAAGCCGAAGAAGGCCACCCCGGAGCGCACCGGCTTCTTCCTGCTGCTGCGCCATGGCGACAGGGTCTGGCTCGAGCAGCGCCCACCCCAGGGGATCTGGGGCGGCCTCTACTGCTTTCCCCAGTTTGACAATCAGCGCCAGCTTGAGGAGCGGGTGAGCGAGCTCGGGCTGGCCCCGCAGCAACTGCGTGAGCTGGATGGCTTTCGTCACACGTTCAGCCACTTTCATCTCGATATCCGCCCTTTTATGCTGACACTCGCCACACTCCCCCCCGTCGGCATCATGGAAGGGGATAGCGCTCTCTGGTATAACTTACGCCACCCCGACGAGGTGGGACTGGCGGCCGCAACCCAGCGTCTGCTCGCCTACCCTGAACTAGCCACACAGAGGTCCGTATGAGTCGTATCATTTTCTGCCAGCGCCTGAAGAAAGAGGCCCCCGGCCTCGATTTCCAGCTCTATCCGGGTGAGCTCGGCAAGCGCATCTTCGACAACATCAGCAAAGAAGCCTGGGCCGACTGGCAGAAGAAGCAGGTGATGCTGATCAATGAGAAGAAGCTCAACATGATGAACCTCGAACACCGCCAGCTGTTGGAAAAGGAGATGGTGAACTACCTGTTCGAGGGCGCTGACGTCCAGATCGACGGTTACACACCGCCCAGCCAGTGAGTAACGGCCCATCATGATTCGCCTCTTCTGGCTGCTGGCGGCGGCAATGCTGCTGGGAGCCTGCTCCTCCGCCCCGAAGAAACCGGCCGACGATGACGATCTGGTCAACGGCAAAGATGTGCGCGGCTTCGAGCACATGATCAGCGCCCTGGCCCACAACGTGAACGAGATCTGGGGCCGCGAGGCCCTGTTCGCCGGCAAGTTCGACTACGTCAAGTACACGGATCAATATCAGAGCCGCGCCCACATCGACTTCAACGGCGGTCTGGTGCAGATAGAGACCGTCTCGACGCTGGAGCCGCGCCAGCACCTGCGCCGCGCCATCATCGAGACCCTGCTCACCCCGGACGATCCGGCCGAGGTCGATCTCTACTCGGATCGCGAGATAATCCCGGGCAGCGATCCCTTCCTCTATGGTCAGGTGCTCGACAACCAACGCCAGCCGATCCGCTTCAAGTGGCGGGCCGAGCGCTATGCCGATCACCTGCTCAACACCGCGCTGAAAAAGCGCACCCTGGGGATCCGCTCCATCTACTACGTCGACATCCCCATGGTGGCCAACCACGTCGATCGACGCGGCTACAAGTACGCCAACCTGATCCGTCAGGCATCGAGCAAATACGGCGTCCCCGAGAGCCTCATCTATGCGGTGATCAAGACCGAGAGCAGCTTCAACCCCTACGCGGTGAGCAGCTCCAACGCCTATGGCCTGATGCAGGTGATCCCGGCCACCGCCGGCCGCGATGTCTATGTGCGCGTCAAGGGCAAGTATGGTCAGCCGACCCGCGAGGATCTCTTCAACCCGGCCTACAACATCGACATCGGTACCGCCTATCTGCACCTGTTGCAGAGCGTCTACCTGGCCGACATTCAGGATCCGGTATCGCGCCGCTACTCGGTGATCTCCGCCTACAACGGTGGAGCCGGCAGCGTGCTGCGCACCTTTGCCAGCGATCGCAACGCCGCGCCGAGTATCATCAACCAGCTCTCGCCGCAGCAGGTCTATCAAGTGCTGACCGAGCAGCACCCCTCAGCCGAGTCGCGCCGCTATCTCTACAAGGTCAGCCAAGCGGAACGCAGCTTCAAGATGACCCGGTTGCGAGCAGGTTGAGTCACCGATATGCATGCATCAAAGGGGCGCCAAAGGCGCCTCTTTTTTATCCGCAGGGCCCAGTGGAAGCCGCGACCGAGGAAAATTGCGACTACACTTTTTCGGCCCCCCGAAAATGGTCGTGGGCATGCGCCCTCACCCGGCGCAGACAGCAACCAGATGCAATGCAGAGGCAACCTATGAAAAAGACAGTAGTGGCAATCCTGTTGTCGGGTATCTGCGCCGCCTCGGTACAGGCCGCCGGTCAAGACAACACCTGGTATGCCGGCGCCAAAGCCGGCTGGTCCAACTTCTACGGCGTCGATTACGCCAACACGGTGAAGGACAACTTCAGCGTCACCGACGAGAAGAACGATGACTTCGGGGCCGGCGCCTTTGTCGGTTATCAACTGAACCAGAACGTCGGCTTCGAGCTGGGCTATGACTGGCTCGGCCAGTTCAAGTACCAGCTCGATAACGTGAGCGATGACTATCGCGTTCGCTCCCAACTGGCACAGCTCACCATGAAGCTCGGCCTGCCGGTCAGCCCGAGCTGGGATCTCTACACCCGCCTGGGTGGCGCCTATGCCTGGACCGCCAACCGCGATATCCACCAGCACTACAACGGTGGGGCCTTCGTCGCGGCGCTGGGGGCCGAGTACGCCATCGACCGCGACTGGGCCGCCCGCCTCGAGTATCAGTACACCACGCCGCTTGGTAAGGATCACGACGATGATACTCATGTACAGTTCGACAATGGCCTGCTCTCGCTCGGTATTCTCTATCGTTTCGGGCAAGCCGCCCCTGTGGTCGCGGCCCCCCTGCCAGCACCTGCGCCGGCTCCCCAGGTGGTCGACAAGCAGTTCACCCTGAGCGCCGACGTGCTGTTTGACTTTAACAAGCACACCCTCAAGCCAGAAGGGTATACCGCCCTCGATTCGCTGTATGAACAGCTCAAGGCGGAACGGCCGAAAGATGGTACCGCCACCGTGATCGGTTATACCGACCGTCTCGGCGCCGATGCCTACAACCAGAGCCTGTCCGAGAAGCGGGCCCAGAGCGTGGCCAGCTATCTGGTCAGCAAGGGGCTGCCGGCCGACAAGGTCGCCGTCGAAGGACGGGGCAAGGCCTCGCCGGTCACGGGGGAGAGCTGCACCAGCCGCAACCGTAAGGAGCTGATCGTCTGCCTGGCCCCGGATCGCCGGGTCGAGGTACACGTGCAAGGGGTGGCAGAAGCCCAGCAGTAATCCATTGACGACAAAAAAGCCGGGCTTTCGCCCGGCTTTTTCATGCACACCCTTAGCGTCAGTGGCGGGCCACCTCATGGGCGATCCCATCCAGCACCTTACCCCAGCCGAGCGAAAGCTCACCCACCAGGGCGTTGTAACCATCGGCAGGCAGAGCTCGTTCCTCACGGAAAGGGCGATCCAGCAGCACCTTGCCATCGGGCGCGGTCAGACGCCAGCGCCCACTCACCACCGCCTTGCCATCAAAGCGGCCGCCAAACTGCTGGATCCGGATGGCGAGGCGGTTCCCCTCGCCCCCCTCTTCACGCACCACCCAGCCCGGCAGGCGGGCACTGAGCCCCTCTAGGCTGAACTGTTCGAGCTGGTTATCCAGGGTGCCCGCCCAGCGATGACGCTCGGCAAACTGCAACTCCTGCCCTTGCAGCTCATAGACCAGATTGATGCTGTCAATCTGATCGGAGAGCACCAGCGGGGCAAACCGCAATTCATGCTGCGGCACGCCACCACTGGCGGTCGTGCCGGCCCCCTGGGTCAGGCTGTAGTAGTGGATGGCCGGCGGCGTGCTACCACAGGCCATCAGCCCAAGGGCCAGTAACAGGATGAAGGGGCGACGGATCATTGGGCACCTCGCTTGGGCTCGGGGTCAGGACGATAGTTGCGATCGAAGATCAGTGCGCTCGGCTGTTCGTTGAGTGAACGCACCAGCGGCTGTAGCTCGCGCATCATCTGGTTCAAACTCTGAATCGACTTTTGCAATTCACGGTGGGTGCGCGAGTCGCCGTCATAGCCCTGCAACGTCTGCTGCAACTGCTGCAAACTCTGGTTGAGCGAGGCCGGGATCTGCTGGGTCTGGGGCTCGCCGGTCAGCTTGTCCAGATTGTTGCTCACCGCCCGCACGCTACTGAGTGTCTTCTCCAGGGTGGCCAGGGTCTGATTGACCTGGGTCAGGGTGGTCTCGATATCCATGTCGGCAAACTTGTCGAGGATCTTGTTCACCTTGCGCTCTATCTGATCCAACCCGGCGCTGACGCTCGGGAAGACCGGCGTTTTCTTGATGGTCTGGGCCACGTAGCTCGGCACCTCGCTATAGAAGTTGAGATCGATGATCTTGCCACCGGTCAACAGGTTGGAGGTTTTCAGGCTGGCACGCAGCCCCTGCTTGAACTGCTCTTCAAAGAAGCTCTTCCACTTGTCGTGATCGGCGTCGGCGTAACGCTGACTCAACCGCTGCACCTCGATACGGGCCAGCACGGGAATGGAGCGCTGATTGAAGGTGCTGTAGATCTTGTCGTCCAGAATATAGGGAGCCGAAATAACGGTGCCCACCCGGATGCCGCGATACTCCACCGCCGAGCCCGGATGCAGACCGGCCAGGCTGTCTTCAAACAGGAACACATAGTTGATGTACTGATCGAGGTTCCCCTCCAGCACGCTGGCCTGATCCTTGAATAGGGTGAAGCTGCTGCTGTCCGCCACCGGATCACCGACACTCCAGCCATCGGGCAGCCCCATGGTGATGCCCCCATCAAGTAGCGTTTCTAACGAGTCCATCTTCACCTTCATCCCGTCGCTGCTGAGGGAAACCTCGAAGCCTGGGGTCATCCAGAAACGGCTGTTACTGCTCACCAGGGTGTCATAGGGTGCTTTGACGAAGATCTGATACTCCATCATGGCCTTCTCCGGCAGGAAGTTGACCTTCTCCACCTGACCGATGCCAAAGCCCTGATACTGGATGGGGGAGCCTACCCCGAGCGCTCGGGTCTCGCGGCTGGTCAGCGTCAGGTGCAACCCCTTCTGACCGAGCGAGGAAAGCGGCGGCGTCTCCTGGATCTGGTAGTGATCCTGGGCGCGCCCCTTCTTGCCCGGCGAGAGCTCGATGTAGGAGCCAGAGAGCAGGGTGCCGAGGCCCGAGATCCCCTCACGCCCCACCCGCGGCTTGACGACCCAGAACAGGCTGTCTTCGCGCAGCATATCGGCGGCCTGCTTGTTGATCCGGGCCAGCAGGATGGCGTGGCTGAAGTCCTCGCTCAACTCAACGCTCTCCACCCGCCCCACATCTACCTCGCGCGAGCGGATCGGCGTCTTACCCGCTACGATGCCTTCGGCCCGCTCCACGGTCAGGGTGACCAGGGGCCCCTGCTGATACCAGTGCTGCAACAGCATCCAGCCCCCGATCAGCAGCGCCGCCAGTGGCACCATCCAGATGGCGGCGGCCGAGCTCATGAAATCGGAGCCGGCTTTCCAGCGCAACTTGCGTTCACTCAAGTGTTTGTTCTCCTTCTTGCAGATCCCAGATCAGACGCGGATCGAACGTCATCGCCGCCACCATGGTGATGATCACCACACCAGCGAAGGAGACGGCGGCCGGTCCCGGATAGATGGTCATCAGATTGTCGAGGCGGATGAGGCCGGCCAGGATGGCCACCACAAACACATCGATCATCGACCAGCGCCCGACAAATTCGGTAAGACGATAGAGTTTGAGCTTGGCCAACGGTGAGTGGGCCTTGCCGGCCCCCACCTGCCAGCACAGCCAGAACAGGGCGATCAGCTTAGCCAGCGGCACCATGACGCTGGCGATGAAGATCACCGCCGCGATCGGATAGGAGCCGAGCGCCCACAACAGCACCACCCCGCCGAGAATGGTCGAAGGGCTGTCATCGCCGAGAAACACGGTGTCCATGATGGGGTATATATTGGCCGGAATATAGAGAATGGCGGAGGTGATGAGCAGCGCCAGGGTGCGCTGCAACCCGCCCGGCTTGCGACTGTGCAGGCGATCGCCGCAGCGCTGGCACCGAGCGTCCCCCTCCTGGTTGAGCGCTCCACAGATATGGCAGCCAACCAACCCAGCCTCCCGGGCGGTCGCTGCACCTTGCTCGGGCAGGGCCACCTCGACGTGGCCAAACAACTGCTGCCACAACCAATGGGTATCGAGGCTGGAGATGGTCAGCACCAGCATGATGGAGTAGCCGACGAAGGCCCAGAAACCGAGCCCCATCGAGACATCCGCCATCCCCATCAGCTTGACCAGCGAGATGAGTACCCCGATGAGGAACACGTCCACCATCAACCAGGGGCGGATCCGGCACAGCAGGCGCCCGAGTGAACGCATGGCGTGGGGATGCAGTGACTTGTCCAGCCGCCACACCACCAGCATGACCGAGCCAATGTAGACCAGCGGAAAACCGATCAGGGTGACACTCAGCACCACGGCCAGAAACAGATAACCCGCATCCACCAGGGTCGTGATGGTTTGCAGGAAGGTCATCTCCCGACCCAGCCCGTGGCTGGAAAACGCCATGAAGGTAAAGCTGTTGCACAGCACAAACATCACCAGAGTGGCCAGGCCAAAGGCCAGCGGACGAACCCGGGAGTGAGGCAGATGACGGGCCTGCAGATGCCCGCAGCGTGAACACGCAAGCGACTCCCCCTCGGCCAGCTCGGTCGCCGGGATCAGCAGATCACATTCGCCACAGGCGCAGGCATCGTGCCGATAGGAGGTCGGGGAAACGGATGGATCAACAGACAAGGAGAGCCTCTGCATTCAGGCACAATTCAAGAGAGAGGATTATTGCAGTCCTGCGGCCGCCAGACCAGCCCACCGAGAATGGCTTTGACAAGGCACAGGCCATTTTGCACAATCAGACGCCACCTCATTTTTCCGCGGGACAATAACTTATGACAACTGAATCCCCCAGCTACGCCACTATCGAGCAGGCTTTCTCGCTCGGCAACGGTCAGGACTCCGCCCTCAACTGGCTGCGCAAGAACCGCAGTCAGGTCGCCATCTTCCTGGTCAGTGGTATCAAGCTGGAAGGCACCATCAGCGGATTTGACCAATACAGCGTGCTGCTCACCGACGCCCACGGCAACCAGCAGCTGGTCTACAAGGCCAAGATTTCGACCATCGCCATGCACACCGGCCGCCCGCAGGTGAACATCCAACGCGCCCGCAAGCCGCGCGTCTCGATGGGCCAACGCCCTTACGGCGGCCCCTCCCGCAACGACGAAAACAACGAACAGTAAGTCACGCAAGCCTCGACCACCCGATTGTCCCGCTGGTCGTCTGCGACACTAACTGTCTGCCATCGGGTGACCGCCTGCTGGTAATGCAACAAGGGCCGCTTTCGCGGCCCTTGTGCTATCTGCATCAGTCAATCAACGCCAGCGCCTGCATGGCCTGACGGATACGGGAGCGGGTGGCCTCCGAGAGCGGCATCACCGGCAGGCGGCACTCTTCGGTACAGAACCCGAGCAGAGAAGCGGCATACTTGGCGCCGGCCGGGCTCGGCTCGGCAAACATGGCCTGATGCAGCGGGATCAGGCGATCTTGCAGCTCACGCGCTTCGTCCCAACGGCCGGCCAGGGTCAGGTTCTGCACTTCGGCCACCAGCTTGGGGGCCACGTTGGCAGTGACCGAGATACAACCGGTGCCGCCACCAATGTTGTAGGCCACCGCGGTCGCATCCTCACCGGAAAGCCAGGTAAACGGCTTTTTGATCAGCTGGCGCTCAGTCCAGGGGCGGGAGAGATCACCGGTGGCATCCTTCACACCGACGATACGCGGCAACTCGGCCAGCCTGGCCATGGTCTGCGGCTGGATGTCGACAATGGCGCGCGGCGGAATGTTGTAGAGGATGATCGGCAGCTCGGTGGCATCGTGCACCGCCTTGAAGTGGTGGTAGAGCCCCTCCTGATTCGGCCGGTTGTAGTAACCCGCCACATGCAAGGTGCCATCGGCCCCCGCCTGCTGGGCGTGACGGGTGTACTCGATCGCCTCAACCGGGTTATTCGAGCCGGCACCGGCAATAACCGGGATACGGCCAGCCACTTGCTTGACCACCAGTTCGATAAGCCGGCAGTGCTCGTCATGACTCAGGGTCGGGCTCTCCCCCGTGGTGCCCACCGGCACAATGCCATGGGTTCCCTGCTCCACATGCCACTCGACCAGGCGCTGCAACGCCTCTTCATCCAGCCGGCCGTCCCGAAACGGGGTGATCAGGGCAACAATCGATCCTTGAAACATGAAGACTCCTCGCTCTGTCTGCATTTTGAAATACAAAACAAAACCCCGGTTCACCTGAGGCGCAACCGGGGTCTATTCAAAAACGGGACTCGGGGATTACGCGCAGACGAAAGCTGGCCCGAATTTCTTCGGTGCCTGGGCAGATTTTCGTTTCAGCGCTTTGCCGTACATCACCCGATCCTGCATAAAAATGTCTCATCGCATCTTTTGGGAAGCGGCCCTAAATGTCAATAGCGACGGGACATGTATAATACGTGCCCCACCGATTTCAGGAGAGAGCCCATGTCCAGACTCAGCAACGTCAGCGAAATGCTGCAGCGTAACCTGGAACTGTTTGCCGGAAAACGCCTGCTGGTCTGCGGCCTGCTGGAAGATAGCCTGCCACAGCTATTGCTGGCGCATGTTGAGCAGCTCACCGTCTTTACCACCGATTACGCCTATTACCGCCAGTACAGCGCCACGCTCGGCGAGCACCTGCAATTTGGCCACTGTCTGGAAAGTGATGCGCAGCATGACGCCCTGCTGCTGCTGCTGCCCAAGGCCAAGCAGGAGGCGCAGTACCTGCTGGCCATGTGTGCGCCTAAGCTGCTTCCAAACGCCGATCTGCTGCTGGCCGGCGACAATCGCGGCGGGATCAACGGGGCCGACAAGCTGCTCGCCCCCTATGGCGACAAGCCGCTCAAACGCGATTCGGCGCGGCGCGCCTCGCTCTATCACGGGGCGTTGGAACGCGACGTGCCCCCCTTTACGCTCCAGCAGTGGGTCGGTCACTACCAATACGAACTGGGTGGGGAGCTGTTGCATGTTCATGCACTTCCTGGTGTGTTCAGCGCCGCCGAACTCGATCAGGGTTCGCGGTTACTGCTCGATCATCTGCCATCGCTTGCCGGACGCACCCTGGACTTTGGCTGTGGCGCCGGTGTACTCAGCGCCGCCATCGCCAAACGCCATCCAAACGTGAATATGGAGCTGGTCGACATTAACGCGCTGGCCCTCGAGTCCAGCCGGCTGACCCTGGCGGCCAATGGGGTGAAAGGGGAGGTCTATCCTTCCGACGTCTACTCCGATATCAGCGGCCCATTTGCTCACATTATCTCCAACCCTCCCTTCCATGCGGGGCTCAACACCTTCTACGCCGCCACCGAGCAATTTCTCGAATCAGCCCCCGGCCACCTCGTCAAGGGGGGAGATCTGACGATTGTGGCCAACGCCTTCTTGCGTTATCAACCTATACTGGAACGTGGTTTTGGACGGGTGGAGACAGTCGCCGATGATCGTAAATTTCGGGTATACCGCTGCCGCCGACAATAATGACAACACAATCACTGATTGATTTTGGTTCAGTTCAGGTCAGTACAGTTACAGTCCAGACCATCCTAAATTGCCCCGAGAGGGGTAATTTTTGCACTTCCAATGAAACCCTTTTCAACGAAATGAAAACTTAAATGGAGTGAATAGATATGGCCGGACTACTCGCCATGGTATTGGCTGGCGGCGAAGGAACTCGCTTGCAGCCGCTGACCACCACCCGCAGCAAACCCTCTGTTCCGTTCGGTGGCAGTTACCGGCTCATCGACTTCGTACTCAACAACTTCGTCAATGCCGACTTCCTGCGCATCTATGTGCTGACCCAGTTCAAATCCCAGTCCCTCTATCTGCACATGAAGAAGGGCTGGAATATCGCCGGCATCACGGATCGCTTCATCGATCCGATCCCAGCCCAGATGCGCATGGGCAAACGCTGGTATGACGGCACCGCCGACGCCATCTATCAGAACCTGCGCTTCATCGAGATGTCCGATCCCGACCATGTCGCCATCTTTGGCTCCGATCACATCTACAAGATGGACGTGAGCCAGATGGTGGCCTTCCACAAGCAGAAGCAGGCCGCCATGACGGTCGCCGCCATCCGCATGCCGATCCACGAGGCCTGCGCCTTCGGCGTCATCGAGGTCGACACCGAAGGGCGCATGGTGGGCTTTGAAGAAAAACCCAAGCACCCCAAGCCCATTCCCGGTGAGCCGGAGTGGGCACTGGTCTCGATGGGCAACTACATCTTCGAGACCCAGACCCTCTACCGCGAACTCAAGGTGGATGCCGCCAACGATCACTCCAGCCATGACTTTGGCAAGGACATCATTCCGGCCCTGTTCCCCCGCGCCCCCGTCTATGTCTACGACTACAGCACCAACATCATTCCCGGCGAGTCCTCCAACGTCTATTGGCGCGACGTGGGTACCCTGGATGCCTATTGGCAGGCACACATGGATCTGGTGGCCGATGAGCCCCCCTTCTCGCTCTACAACCGCAAATGGCCGCTGCACACCTATTACCCGCCGCTGCCGCCAGCCACCTTCATCGACACCGAGCACTGCAAGGTCAAGATTGCCAACGCGCTCATCGCAGGAGGAAGCCTGATCCAGGGCAGCAATATCCAGCGCAGCGTGCTCGGCTTTCATTGCAATGTGGGGCCTTGCAGCCACATCAGTGAATCGGTGCTGATCGGTGATGTGAAGATCGGTGAGGGGTGCACCATTCGGCGCGCGATCATAGACCGGAATGTCGAAATTGCACCCGGCACCGTGATCGGGGAGAATCTGGAACATGACAGAGAACGTTTTACCGTCTCCGAGGGCGGTATTGTCGTGGTCCCCAAAGGAGCAAGAGTTGGTTACTGACCCCCTGAAGATCCTGTTTGTTGCATCGGAAGTGGAAGGGTTTGCCAAGACGGGAGGGCTGGCCGACGTCGCGCGGGCCCTGCCATTGAGTCTTGCTGAACGCGGGCATGAGGTGATTGTGGTCATGCCCTATTACAAGACCATGAAGCACAGGGAGAAAGCGACACTGATCGCCTCCTCCCAGCTGCCCGCCGCGGCCAGCGAGCCCTTGCCCTACAACATTTTCAGCCTACAAAGTGAAGGGCTCACGCTCTATCTTATCGACTGCCCACGCTATTTTGAGCGCGAGCAGCTCTATGCCGAGAACAATCACGCCTACGACGATAACGGTGCCCGCTTCGCCTTCTTCTGCGCCGCGGCCCTGCATGCCTGCGAGGTGACCCATTTTCGGCCCGATATCGTGCACTGCAATGACTGGCATACGGGGCTCGTCCCCATGCTGCTGCGCACCCGTTATGCGGCCAGCCCGACCTTTGCCGGCACCCGCAGCGTACTCAGCATCCACAATGCGGCCTTTCAGGGGATTTTTGACCGGCAGCAGTTGTGGGCGGTCCCCGAGGTGCTCGAGCAGATCCACCGCCTCGGGTTGCTGGATCTCTCCACCATCAACTTCCTCAAGTGCGGTGTCGCCTTTGCCGACAAGATCAATGCGGTCAGCCCCAACTACGCCCAGGAGTTGCTGACCCACCTAGGAGCCCACGGCATGGCCCAGGTCTTCCAGACCCGGCAGGCCGATCTGTGCGGCATTCTCAACGGCTGCGACTACCGCGACTGGGATCCGGCCAATGATCACTATCTGCCCGCCACCTACAGCGTCGATGACCTCGCCGGTAAGGCGGTGTGCCGCCGTCAGCTGCAACAGGAGCTGGGACTGCCGGAAGAGCCGGTCGCCATCTATGGCATGGTCTGCCGCCTCACCGAGCAGAAAGGGGTTCCCCTACTGCTGCCCGCACTCGAGAAATTTCTGCACCACCGAGTTCAAGTCGTGGTCGTGGGCACCGGCGATCCCCTGCTGGCCCAACAGCTGACTCAGCTGGCGGCCCGCTATCCGCAGCGACTGGTGTTTCTCAACACCTACGATAACCGCTTGGCCCACCTGGTCGAGGCGGGCGCCGACTTCTTCCTGATGCCCTCCCTGTTCGAGCCATGCGGCCTGAACCAGATGTACAGCCTGGCCTACGGCACGCTGCCACTGGTGCGGGCGGTCGGTGGCCTCAAGGATACCGTGGTCGATCTCGATAAAGACCCACAGCGGGCCACCGGTTTCAGCTTTGTCGAGCCCAACTCGGGAGCCCTGCTTGATGCGATGCGCCGCAGTTTGCTGTTTTTCCTGCAAGAACCCGAGGACTTTGCCCGTGTGCAACGCAATGCCATGCAGACCCGTTTCTGCTGGGAAACATCGGTCAAAGAGTACGAGTCCATGTATCGCACCGCGCTGGCCGAACCGTCCTAATCATGGATCGGGCAAGTTTTGAACCATTGAGGCAAAACTTGCCCCGCGTTCGCATAAAGTCGCCTCTTTGCTGTTGACGGCAAAGCAAAACTCTATAGAATGCCCCTCCGCAGCGATGCGAAGGTGGCGGAATTGGTAGACGCGCTAGCTTCAGGTGTTAGTGTCCCCCGGACGTGAGGGTTCAAGTCCCTCTCTTCGCACCATGACTGCCATGCCAGGTCGAGGCATGTGAATAAAACGACGACACAATGTGCGAAGGTGGCGGAATTG
>NZ_CDBY01000033.1:0-69917 GCF_000820125.1 Aeromonas simiae
GGTTGGGGGGCCTCGCGGCACTGGGTCCAGGGGCCCAGATGTTTGGGCATCAAGCCTCGCAGGCGACCGGCCACATTGGTTGCGGCGTGATAGAGGCGCGGGTGGGTGGCCGCGAAAGCAAAGCCTTGCATGGCCAGCGTCTCGAGCCGGCTCTTGGCCGCCCCCTGCCCCGCCAGCGGCTCGTGGCCGGGCTGTGCGTCGTGTTTGGCCTCCCGGCGCAGGCGCTGCAACATATCGGGAATGGGGATGCGCACCGGGCACACCTCGCCGCAGGCGCCGCACAGGCTCGATGCGGTCACCAAGTCCTGGGTGCTTTCGAGCCCCAATAGATGGGGGGAGATGATTTTGCCGATGGGGCCCGGGTAGATGGTGCCGTAGGCGTGGCCACCGATGCGGGTGTAGACCGGACAGTGGTTCATGCAGGCGCCGCAGCGGATGCACTGCAAGGTCTTTCGCAGCTCCTCGTCCCGGTAAGCCTGGCTGCGGCCGTTGTCGAGCAGCACCAGGTGCACCTCGTCCGGGCCATCCAGCTCCCCTGCCCGGCGCGGGCCGCTGATGACGTTGAAGTAGGTGGTGATGGCCTGGCCGGTGGCCGAGCGGGTCAAGGCGCTGTAAAGGGGCGGCACGTCGGATAAAAACTCCACCACCTTCTCGATGCCGGTGATGGCCACGTGTACTTTCGGCACCGTCGTACACATGCGCCCGTTGCCCTCGTTCTCGACCAGACACAGGCTGCCGGTCTCGGCCACCGCAAAGTTGACGCCAGAGAGCCCCATGCCGGCGCGGCGAAACTCTTCACGCAGGGCCCGCCGCCCGGTCTGGATCAGGGCGTCCACGTCCGTGGTGGGGGTGAAACCTTCTAGGTGATGGGCGAAAGTGTCGCTCACCTCCTGCTTGTTCTTGTGGATGGCGGGCATGATGATGTGGGACGGGGTATCGCCATCGAGCTGGACGATGAACTCCCCCATGTCGCTCTCAAGGCAGCGGATGCCGTGGCGCGCCATCTCGTGGTTGAACCCCACCTCCTCACTCACCATGGACTTGCCCTTGACGATGCTGCTCACCCCGTGTTGCTGGGCGATGCCAAGGATGATGGCGTTGGCCTCGGCCGGCGTCTGGGCCCAGTGCACCTTGATGCCGTTGCGCTCACAGTTGGCTTCGAGCTGCGCCAAAAGATCCGGCAGGCGCGAGAGGCAGCGCTGGCGGATCTGCTCCGCCGCATCGCGCACCAATTCTTCTTCGGCGGGATCGGCGAAGGCATCGCGGCGCTTGGCGCGCAGGTAATCCATGGCGCCACGAAAATTCTGGCGCAGCACGGGGTCGGCCAGGGCCGCCTCGGCCTGGGGATGGAAGCGGCGCGGCGAATACTTGGCGTGCTCACTCATGATGGGCCCCCTGTTTTTGCGCTGGTAAGCCCTGCGCCACCGGCTCGCTGTGGGCGAGCAGGAAGCTCGCCAGGTGCATGGCGGGCAGTGTCTTGCCCTGATAGGCCAGGGAGCCCTTGATGTTCAAGAGGCACCCCCAGTCGGCGCTCACCAGGGTGTCGGCGCCGGTCGCCAGCAGGTGGCGGGTCTTGTCTTCGACCATGGCCTGGCTGATGTGGGGGTGGCGCACCGAGAAGGTACCGCCAAAGCCGCAGCACTCGCTCTCGTAGGCCTGCTCGTGCAAGGTGACGCCACCCAGCTGCCCTAACAGGGCGCGGGCCGTGGTGTGTACCTGCATCTCGCGCCGGGCCGAGCAGGAGGTGTGCATGACGATGCTCGCCTCCCCCACTGCGCGCCAGCGTACCCGGCAGATCTGGGCCAGAAATTCGGTTAGCTCGAACACCCGCTCGCAAAATGCCGCCACCTCGGGGCTACCCGGAAAGAGGCGGCCATAGTGATGGTGCATCATGCCGCCGCAAGAGCCCGACAGCACCACCACCGGCCAGGGCTCGGGGAAGAGCGCCATCTGGCTTTTGGCCACCTGGCGCGCCTCCTCTTCATGGCCCGAGGTGTAGGCCGGCTGCCCGCAGCAGGTCTGTTTCTCGACAAAGTGCACCCTTATCCCTTCCCGCTCGATCAGGGCGATGGCATCGAGCCCCGCCACCGGGTCGAACAAGTCCACCAGACAGGTGGCGTAGAGATAGACATCGGCCGGCTTGGCCGGATAGACCCGCATTACCTTCATCACTTGCTCTCCTTACTTCAATTGCAGCAGGGCGTCCGAGATGTGGAAGCTGTAGATGATCGCCAACCCGATCAGGCCGGTAGCCAGCAGGTAGTAGAGGGTCGGCAGCGCGGTCTTGCGCAGGGTCGCCCCCTCGCGGCCCAAGAGCCCCACGGTGGCCGAGGCCGCCACCACGTTGTGAATGGCGATCATGTTGCCAGCGGCCGCGCCCACGGCTTGCAAGGCCAGCATGGCGGCGGTGGAGACCCCCAGGGTCTGGGCCACCTCGAACTGGAACTGGCTGAACATCATGTTCGACACCGTGTTGGAGCCGGCGATAAAGGCCCCCAGGGCGCCGATAGTGGCGCTCAGCGCCGGGAAGAACTCCCCGACCAGCCCGGCGGCGAAATTGGCGGTGGTCACCGGCATGCTGGCAAGCTCCGCCCCGTTGACGCCGGAGTTGATGAAGATGCGCACCATGGGCACGGTGAAAATCAGCACGAAACCGGCACCGATCAAGGTGCGGCCTGACTCTCCCATGGCCTTGCCAAAGGGGGCGAGCGAGCGGGACTGGATCAGGGTCGCCAGCAGGGCGCACAGCACCAAGAGGCCCCCCGGCAAATAGAGCGGCTCAATCGACGCGCTCACCCCCTTCTCACCCATAAGGTCGGTGAAGGCGAGGCTCACCGACAGGAGGCTCGCCTTGAACTCCGGGCTCACCCGGCTCGCCACCAGCAAGAGGGCCAACGCCACATAAGGGAGCCAGGCCAGCATGAGCGACATGGGGCGGGCGGCAGAGTCTTTGAGATCGAGCTTGATGGAGCCGAGCCACTCGGCCGGCCACTCTTTTTCGGGGGCAAAGTCCCACTGCGTCTTGGGCACCAAAAAGCCGTGGCGCGCCGCCGTCACCACCAGAGCCAGCCCCACCAGACCGCCGATGAGGGACGGGAACTCGGGGCCGAGCAGCATGCCGGTCAGGGCATAGGGCACGGTGAACGCGAGCCCGGCGAATATCGCGAACGGCAAGATGGCCAGCCCCTCGGTCCAGCTGCGGTTACGGCCGAAAAAGCGGGTCAGCATCATCACCATCAATACCGGCATCAGGGTGCCGACGGTGGCGTGAATGAGGGCCACGTTGGTGGTCACCTGCTGCAAATAGATATCCCAACTGCTGCCACCTGCGCTCAACGTCTGGCCGATGGCCTGGCTATCGAGCCCCTTGTTGATGCCAACGAGGATGGGGGTGCCCACCGCACCGAACGACACCGGGGTGGACTGGATCATCATGCCGAGCAGCACGGCGGCGAGCGCCGGAAAGCCGATGGCCACCAGCAAGGGGGCGGCGATGGCGGCCGGGGTGCCAAAGCCCGAGGCCCCTTCGATAAAGGCGCCGAAGCACCAGGCGATGATGATGGCCTGGATGCGCCGATCCGGCGAGATGTTGGTAAAGCCGCTGCGAATCGCCGTGATGGCGCCGGTGTGCTTGAGGGTGTTGAGCATCAGGATGGCCCCGAACACGATCCAGAGCACGGTGACCGTGATGATGAGCCCTTGCAGGGTGGAGGCAAAGACTCGAGTTGGGCTCATCTGCCAGCCCCACAGGGCGATGAACACGGTGAGCAGGAAGGCGATGGGCATGGCGCGCTTAGCGGGCCAGTTGAGGCCAACCAGTAGCACGGCGGCCACCAGGATCGGCGAGAAGGCCACCAGGGCCAGCAGGGTGTCGGTCATCATTGCGTCCTTGTCCAGAGGGGGTGCAGGAGGCACCTTGTTGTTGTTTTGTTAAGCGGACGTGACCTTACCCTGTTCCTTTTTCGCGATATATGGAAATAATGAACAACATTCATTCCAAAAGTTGATCAATATGGCCCGCACCGACGACCTCATCCTCTTCGCTCAGGTGGTAGAGGCCGGCTCCTTTAGCAAGGTGGCTGAACAAAATTCCCTGACAAATTCAGTGGTTAGCAAGCGGATAGGACGTCTTGAGGAAGAACTCGGGGTGCAGCTACTCTATCGCACCACCCGTCGGCTCACCTTGAGCGAGGCAGGAAAGGAGCTTTATCAAGGTGCCAAAAATGTGAAGGCTGCCGCATTGGATGCCTTCGATGCGGTGGCGGGATTTGGCGAAAAAGTGAGCGGGCATGTGCGCATGTCGGTGCCCACCATCTCCGGGGAGCTGCTGCTGGCCGATGCGGTCGCCGATTTTTGCCAGCAGCACCCTGGGCTCACGGTGGAGATGTCGCTCGACAATCGCTTCGTCAATCTGGTGGAAGAGGGGTTTGATCTGGTCATTCGCACCGGGTATCTGGATGACTCGAGCCTGATTGCCCGCCACATCCTCGACTCCCAGTGGGTGATCTGCGCCGCCCCCGCCTATGTGCGCCACTTCGGGGCGCCGCGCGAGCCATCAGACCTGCTCACCCACAACTGCCTGCGCTACGCCTACCAGAGCACGGGGGCCTCGGAGTGGGCCTTCAAGGGGGAAGAGGGCAACTATCTGGTGTCGGTATCGGGGAGCTTTTCAACCGACAACGCCGGGGCCCTGCGCAAGGCGGCGCTCGGCGGGCGCGGCATCGTCTATGTGCCGCGCTGTCTCGTTTATCACGATCTGATGCAGGGGGATCTGGTCGACCTCTTCCCCGATAGGGTCGGTAAAAAGCTCGGCATCTACGCCGTCTATCCCTTCACCCGCCAGCCGCCGCGCAAGATAAGGCTGCTCATCGAGCACATTCGCCAGCGCTATCTCGACATCGCCCACTACTTTGTCTGAGTCGCCCCGTCGCGTTGGATCGAGAGAAAGGCCAACGACTGGCGGTTGAAGAGCTCGGGGTGTTCGACGTTGCAGACGTGACCGCAACCGTCGATGACCGCCAGAGTGCTGTGCGGATCACGCGCCACCTGCTCGCGCACCGGCGAGAGGAACAGGTAGTCCTCCTCCCCCATGATGTAGAGAGTGGGGATCCCGACCGGGCGCTCGCGAAAATAGCGCATCAGGGGATTGACCTCGGTGGCGAGGCGAAACCAGCGTTTGAACTCTTTTTGGCACAATTTGCGCGCCTCACGCACAAACAGGAGACGCGACTCCTGGTGGCGCTTGCGCGGCATGATGATGAAGGCAAACAGGCGATAGAGCCACATATAGGGCAGGAAGTGCTGGCCGAGGCGCCCGAGCTGCACCAGCACCCGCGAGCGGATATCGAGCCGCAAAATGGCACCGCCAAGCACCATGCTGCACACCCGCTCGGGGCAGAGCTCGGCCAGGTGGCGGATGAGGATGGTGCCAAGGGACATGCCGACAAAATGGGCACGGCGGATCCCCAGATGATCGAGCAGCCGGACTATATCCTCGGTCACATCACGAAAGCTGTACTTCCCCTGCACCACCTGCTGCAACCGGTGCGACTGGCCGTGTCCGCGCAAGTCGAGCAGCAGCACGTTGAAGTGCTCACGGTAGGCCTTGAGCTGACGAAACCAGAGGCTGGAGCTGCCCCCTGCTCCGTGGACAAACACCACCCACGGCCACTCGGGGCCCAGTTCATAGGTCTTGTGATAAAGCATGGTGCTCCTTTTCATCATCCCATCGCCCAGGGGTATACTGGGCGGCACATTCTAGCAGAACCCGAAAAGGGAACCTTGATGAAGCTCACCCCCTTGCGCGAACGCTTGCTGAGCCTGCCCGGCGCCAGCGAAGACACGCCGTTTGGCCCGGAAATCCTGGTCTATCGTATCGCCGACAAGATGTTTGCCCTGCTGAGCTGGCAGGAAGAGCCGATGCGCCTCAACCTCAAGTGCGAGCCCGAGCTGGCCCTGCTGCTGCGTGAACTGCACCCCGAGGTCACCCCGGGCTGGCACATGAACAAACAGCATTGGAACACCATCACCCTGACCGACACGCTGGACGAGCATCTCTGGTATGGCTGGGTACGCCACTCTTACGAGCGGGTCTGTGCCGGCCTGCCCAAACGCCTGCGCCCCGAGGCCCCATGCTGACCCCCACCATGCTGCGCCCCATGGAGCCGGCCGACTACGCAGAGCTGGCCACGCTGTTCGCCGGTACGATTCGCCATCACGGCCCCGAGCACTACACGCCGGCCCAGGTCGAAGCATGGGCCGCCGGCGCCCACCACAGCCACTTCGTGCAGGAGCTCGCCTTCAGCCATGGCTGGGTCGCCTGGCATGGCGAGCAACGCGTCGGTTTCGTGACACTCGATGACAGCGGCCACCTGGGCCTGCTCTACGTAGCGGCCACAAAGGTGCGTGGCGGGATCGGTCAGGCACTGCTGGAGCGGGCCATGCTCCAGGCCCGTGAACTCGGCATGTCGCGCCTCGAGGTGGAGGCCAGCGCCTTCAGTCTCGGCCTCTTTCTCAAGCTTGGATTTACCCTGATCGGCGTTGAGCGAGTCGAGCGCGGTGGTGTGGCCTTTGAGCGCCATCGCCTTGAGCGCCTCTTGTGATCCCGCTATCTCCCACTAAAATAGGCGCGGTCTCCACATTCACGGGCAGCACTCTATGGTGGTCAACAGCGAAGGGTATCAGGCGCTTATCGAGTATCTGGTGGAAAGCCTCGGGCTGTTCGAGCAAAAGGATGGCCCCACCTGCGATGAGACCATCGAGGATCTGGTCAGCGACCGGGTCGCCACCAGTCTGATGGCCATCTGCGAGCAAAATCCCCATATCGACGCCGAGCTGCGCTTCGTCATCATGCAGGAGGCCGACGCCGTGGTGGCCGATCTGCAAGAGGTGCTCTCCGCCGTCTGGCAGCGCCCGGCCACCACAGCCCAGCGCGATTTTCTCATCGAGTTCGTGGATCTCATCAAAAACCTGTTCGACAGCCTGCTGCGCTGAGCCGCACAGACCTAAGCCCGCACCAAAAGAAACAGGCCGCCTCGCATCAATGCGGGAGCGGCCTGGCTTGCTGTCATCTATCACTAGTGGCAAGAAGTGTCTGGTCTAGGTCTCGTCCTTGAGTACCTATCTGGTTGGGCTACCCCATACACAGAAAGTTCCCTGTTTTGTCATATTTTTGATCCTGCGTCACTTTTTGCGCCCATGTCACTCAGCGTGGTGGCGGCAGGCAGACCCCGATCCCCCCCAAGCCGCAATACCCTTGCGGATTCTTGGCCAGGTATTGCTGGTGATACTCCTCGGCATAATAGAAAGGGGCCAGCGGCTCGATGACGGTCGTGATGCGGCGCTGGTCTCCGCTCTCGTTCATCGCCCTTTGGTAAGCCGTCAGGCTCTCCTCGGCCTCAGCCTGCTGCTGCGCGTCGGCATAGAAGATCACCGAGCGGTATTGAGTGCCGATATCTCCTCCCTGGCGCATGCCTTGCGCCGGATCGTGCTGCTCCCAGAACAGGCGCAGCAGATCGCCATAAGAGATAATGGCGGGATCAAATACCACCTGCACCGTCTCCGCGTGACCGGTGCGGCCAGAGCACACCTCCTGATAGGTGGGATTGGGCGTCAGCCCCCCCTGATAACCGGCTGCCGTGCTCCACACACCCTTCTGTTGCCAGAACAAGCGCTCAACGCCCCAGAAACAGCCCATGCCAAACCAGGCCACCGCCATCCCGGCCGGCCAGGGGGCCACGGTGGCGTGACCATTGACAAAATGCACCGGGTTGACGGGCATCGGCTCGCTGCGGCCCGGCAGCGCATCGGCGGCGGTCACCAGCTGGGTTTTCTCCATGACATACTCCTGACATTCCACGGATCATCGACAATAAGGGAGTCATCACTGCCAATCAACCATGCGCCTTGCATGGCCATGTCATCGCGCCGTCACCGCCCGCTCTCATCCTCGGCAACGCAGGAGAAAGGCCACGCCGGGAGGTGATTAATCCACAAATGGATTTTTAGTCTTGATTTATGAATTTATTCTCATATATTGACCCTTATATTGACTTTATATTTTGTAAGGACCTGCTGTGCGTGAACGGGATCCAGCGCTGGTCGACGCGTTTCGTCAATCCACCCCCTATGTGAATTTCCACCGGGGCGGCACCTTCGTGCTGATGCTCGGGGGTGAGGCGGTCAGTCACCCCAATTTTACCAATATCATCAACGACATCGCCCTGTTACAGACGCTGGGGATCCGCCTCGTGCTGGTATTCGGCGCCCGTCCGCAGATCGATGACGCCCTGGCGCGTCACGGCATCACCCCTGTCTATCACAAGAAGACCCGGGTCACCGATGAAGAGAGCCTCGGCATCATCAAGCAGGTGTGCGGTGGTATGCAATTTGAAATCACCTCGCGCCTGTCGATGGGGCTCACCAATACCCCCATGGCAGGGGCCCGCATCAGCGTGGTGAGCGGCAACTTCGTCACCGCCCAGCCGCTGGGGGTCGACGAGGGGGTCGACTACTGCCTGAGCGGTCGCATTCGCCGCATCGATGTGGAGGGGGTTCGCCGTCAGCTGGATCAGAACCATCTGGTGCTGATCTCCCCCATCGGCTGCTCGGTCACCGGCGAGAGCTTCAACCTCAACTCCGAAGACGTGGCCCAGCGCATCGCCGTCGATATCAAGGCCGACAAGCTGATCTGCTTCAGTGCCCATCAAGGGGTGCTCGATCGCGCAGGCGAAGCCATCTCAGAGCTCTTCCCGGAAGAGGCGCAAGAGATCTTAAGCCAGCTCGAGCAGGAGGGGGATCACCTCTCCAGCACGGCGCGCTATCTGCGGGCGGCCATCGCCTCCTGCCGTGGCGGCGTGCCGCGCTCTCATCTGGTGAGCTTCATGAACGACGGCGCCATGTTGCAAGAGCTGTTCACCCGTGAGGGGCTCGGCACCCAGATCGTGCGTGAAAGCGCCGAGCGGGCGCGCGCCGCCACCATCGAAGATATCGGCGGCATTCTCGAGCTGATCCGTCCGATGGAGGAAGAGGGGATCTTGGTGCGCCGCTCGCGCGAGCAACTGGAGATGGAGATCGATCACTTCACCGTGATCGCCCGTGACGGCCTCATCATCGGCTGCGCCGCGCTCTATCGCTTCCCCGATGAGGCGATGGCCGAGATGGCCTGCGTTGCCATTCATCCGGATTACCGCAGTGGTAACCGGGGCGACATGCTGGTCAACCGGGTGACCGATCAGGCGCGTCGGCTCGGCATCGAACATCTGTTCGTGCTGACCACCCGCTCCGTTCACTGGTTCCAAGAGCGCGGCTTCTCACCGGTTGAGGTGGAAGCCCTGCCGGTGGCCAAACAGCGCCTCTACAACTGGCAGCGCCGCTCCAAGATCCTGATGAAACGGATTTCATAACTATCTGATTTTAAAAAAACATCCGCATGAAGTTGTCTTTTTAATCATATTGATTGACAGGCTCATGTCGTGCGGGGTATTTGTTAAGTCAAGCCACCATCCCAAGGTGGTACCAGAAGAGGAGCGCTGCCCAGGCAGCCCGAGCGAGGAGACCGGTCTCCGTAGAACTCGGGCGAGGGGGAGCAGCGCCGAGATGTGCCAGACCACCCGGTGGTCGGCATGTCGGCTGCGGGGGCTGAATCCCCCGGGCTGTCATCGGTGGGGGACATCTCTCCCTAGGTGGAGCGCTTCTGGCCGGGATGTTCACCTATTCCTGCCATTTTCCCGCTTCCCCTGTCTTATGCCCGATGGACCGGCTTTGTATTAATAGACAGGAGTTTTTGCATGACCGCTCTCAACGTTGCCAAGTTCGGCGGCACCAGCGTGGCCGACGCCACCGCGATGAACAACTGTGCCGACATTGTGCTCGGCAATCCCGCCACCCGCCTGGTGGTGCTCAGCGCCAGTGCCGGCGTCACCAACCTGCTGGTCGCCCTCGCTCAGGGAGAACTGAATGACGAGGAGCGGGCCGAACAGCTGGCCCGCCTGCAGCAGATCCAGTTTGCCATCCTCGACGCCCTCGGCAATCCGCCGGCAGTGCAGGAAGCAATCCTGGCCCAGCTGGCCGAGATCGAGGCCATGTCCCGCCAGGCCTGCCTGCACACCGATGCCGAGCTGGCCGATCGCCTGATCGCCTGCGGCGAGATGATGTCGACCCGCCTCTTCACCGAGCTGCTGACCCAGCGCGGTGCCCGCGCCACCTGGATTGACGTGCGCCAACTGATGCGTACCGACAGCCGCTTTGGCAAGGCGAGCGTGGAGCTTGATGCCACCCGAGCCCAGTGCCAGCAACAGGTTGGCCCGCTGCTCGGCGACAGCATCGTCGTAACCCAAGGCTTCATCGGTGCCGATGCGCAAGGACGCACCACCACCCTGGGTCGCGGCGGCTCTGACTACAGCGCAGCCCTGATAGGTGAAGCGCTCGGTGCCACCAGCATCGAGATCTGGACCGATGTCCCCGGCATCTACACCACCGATCCCCGTCTGGTGGTGCATGCCCGCCCCATCCCGGAGATCAGCTTCGCCGAGGCCGCTGAGATGGCGACGTTTGGCGCCAAGGTACTGCACCCCTCCACCTTGCAACCGGCGGTGCGCAGCGATATTCCGGTGTTCGTCGGCTCGAGCAAGGACCCGGCTGCCGGCGGCACCTGGATCCGCGCCAAGACCGACGCCACCCCGCTGTTTCGCGCCGTGGCACTGCGCCGCAATCAGGTGCTGGTCACCCTGCACAGCCCCAACATGTTCCACGCTTACGGCTTCCTGGCCGAGGTGTTCGGCATTCTGGCGCGTCACCGCATCTCGGTCGATCTCATCACCACCTCCGAAGTCAGCGTCTCGCTGACCCTGGATCACACCGGTAGCCAGAGCAATGGCGAGGCCACCCTGAGTGACAAGGTGCTGGCCGAGCTCGGCGAGCTGTGCAAGGTGAAGGTGGAAAGCGGCCTGACCCTGGTCGCCCTCATCGGCAACCGCATGAGCGAGATGAGCGGAGTCGGCAGCCAGGTGTTTGCCACCCTGGAAGATCACAACATCCGCATGATCTGCTATGGCGCCAGTGCCCATAACCTCTGCTTCTTAGTCGGCGAGAGCGAAGCCACCGCCGTACTCAACAAGTTGCACCAGGCCCTCATCGGCTAACACCCTCAGGCCCGCCTCAGGCGGGCCTTTTTATTCTTTCGCACAAACTGTTAAGCATCTCTTCATTTAACGGTCATTAAATTGACAACATCAGCGGGTTGACCGCACCATCGGCGCTCTTGCTCAAGGATTGGGCCGTCATGAGACTTGCCGGATTTGCACTCCCTGCGTCGCCAGCCTGGCGCCGCCTCTTGCTCCACTGTCTGTGGGGTCTGCTCTTCTTTACCCTATTGCTGCCTTGGCTGCGCCTCGATCAGTGGCTGAGCCGTTTCGAGCCCATCACCTTCCACAGTGGCGCGCTGCAAGTGGCCCGCCTCGAGCAGGTCTCCCCCCTCTACAAGAGCGATGCCCGCGGCATGTACGTGGTGTTGCAACACAGCTGGCGCCTGGCCGAGCCGCTTACCGCCGACGATCGCCTGCTCTTCATCCTGCGCCGCGACGATGGCGGCGAGGCCGGGCGCCTCTCCCTCGACGGCAGCAAGCGCCAGCGCTGTGGCCAGCAGGGGTGCCGCGTCAGCTTCAACAGCGCCATGCGGGTGCCGGACGAGGCGGCCGGCAACGAGTACTCCCTGTGGGTCAAACCCGAGCTCAAGGGGGCGCCGGTGGGCCTGCAATTTCTGCGGATGCTACCAAGCCGCGACATCGGCCTGCCCCACCTGCTGCTGGTGCTGGGGCTCATCGTGGCGCTCAACGCCCTGCTGCTGCGGGCCCTGCTGCCCCTGTTCCGTCGCCGGCTGCGCTCGCGGGTGGCCGCCAGCCTGCTACTGGGTAATCTCACCTTCCTGCTGCTCTACGGGGTCGCCTTCTTTCGCGTTGGCGAGTTCAGTCTCTGGTCCGGTTTTCGCGCCGAGCTCTACTACCTCTCCTGGGGCGCCATGGTGCTCGGCTGGGGGGCGTGTGCACTGGCCGGCTTTCACCTCTACATGGGGCTCGCCTTCACCTTGCTGATGGGGGTTGGGCTGCTGGCCAACTTCACCAAGATCGCCATCTACGGCGTGCCCCTTGGCGGCAATGATCTGGGCAACCTGCTCGGTCTGTTGCAGATCCTGCGCGAGGAGCACCCCTGGGCCCCCTGGGCACTGGCCGCCCTGCTGGCCGTCGGCTGCTGGCGCTTTGCCCTGTCGCGTTGGCTGCTGCGCAGCGCCGCCGCCACCCTCGCCTTCTTCGCCCTGTGCGTCTTTGCCACCCAGGCCGGCAACCGGCTGCTGGGGCCCAACGTGCGCTACTTTCAAGACAGCGTCACCTACCACCGGGATCTCATCCGCTCCGGCCCCGGCCTCTACCTGTTCAATCTGGTCGATGACATGGTGAGCCGCGGCTCCATCTTCCGTTACCCGCTCAACAAGAGCGCCCTTTCACCCAGCCGCGAGCCGACCCTGGCACCCGTCGCGCCGCTGTGGGATCAGGTGATCGTGCTGCAATACGAGTCGCTCTGGCTCGACTGGCGGGGAAAGATCTGCGCCAAGGCGCCCACCCTCACCCTGCCAGCCGGGGTGCGCGAGTGGCGCAAGACCATCCACTCCCCCACCACGGGCGGGATGACGGTGCTGGCGGAGTTCGAGATGAACACGGGGCTGCCGGTCGGGCTGCTCAAACAGGGCATAGTGCCCTACTACTATTTGCAGCAGGCGGTGCCTGGGCTGGCCCACACGGCCCGCGCCAACGGCTACCAGACCCTGTTCGTGCACCCCTACTCGGAGAAGTTCTGGGGCCGCGATCAGGCCGTTCCGGCCCTTGGCTATCAGACCCGCTGGTTCGATACCCACTTCAACGCCATGGCGCACAAGGGGCTCTATGTCTCAGACGACGCGCTGATAAGCCAACTAGTCAGCACGGTTCAAGCGGAGCAGCCGCGCTTTGCCTACGCGGTCTCGATGCAGGGGCACGGGCCGTTCGACGCGCCGCGCTATCAGGGCGCCGAGCGCGAGGGGGCCTGCCCCGGCCTGCCAGAGAGGGAGCGGCAAACCCTCAACACCTACTACACCGGGGTGGTCGATGCCATGGCCTCCTTGCAGCGACTGCTCGAGCGCCTCGATGCCAGCGGCTCACGCTATCTGGTGCTGGCGTTTGGCGATCACCAGCCGTTTTTGATGTCGGCAGGCGACGGCATTCTCGGCGACAAACCGAGCCGGGCGGCGCGCTACGAGATCCCCATGATGGTCTTTACCCGCCAGGATGACTCGCTCGATGCGCAGCAGCAGTTTGGTGACGTGCGCCAGCTCTATCAGATGGGGCAGGCGCTGCGCCGGCTGCTGGCTGGCAACCTCGCCCAACCGGTCGCACAACCCTTGCTGCACCCCGTGCTGGGGGAAGAGGCCGGCTTTGACCCCACCCCCTTGCTGCCGCAGCTGCGCGCGACCTTCCGCCCCGATGTGCTGCCCTAAGGCTGCGCGCGTGCTGCTGAGCCAATAAAAAAAGAGGGCCGAGGCCCTCTTTTTTACTGTATCGCGTTTACGGCAACGAGGCTCAGGCGCGCTCGAGCAGGATATTGAGCATGCGGCGCAGCGGCTCGGCGGCGCCCCACAGCAGTTGGTCGCCCACGGTGAAGGCCGAGAGGTACTCAGGCCCCATGTTGAGCTTGCGCAGACGGCCGACCGGGATGGTCAGGGTGCCGGTGACGGCAGCCGGGGTCAGCTCGCGGGCGCTGATGTCGCGCTCGTTCGGGATCACCTTGACCCAGTCGTTGTGGGCCGCCAGCAGCGCCTCGATCTCGGCAAGGGGCAGATCCTTTTTCAGCTTGATGGTGAACGCCTGGCTGTGGCAGCGCAGGGCGCCGATACGCACGCACAGGCCATCGACCGGCACCGGTGCGTTCTCGATGCCGAGGATCTTGTTGGTCTCGGCCTGCCCCTTCCACTCCTCGCGGCTCTGGCCATTGGGCAGGGCGGTATCGATCCAGGGGATCAGGCTGCCCGCCAGCGGCACGCCGAAGTTGTCGACCGGCAGGGTGCCGGAGCGGGTCTTCTCAGTGATCTTGCGCTCGATGTCGAGAATGGCAGAGGCCGGATCGGCCAGCTCCACCGCCACTTCGTCACGCAGCAAGCCCATCTGGGTCACCAGCTCGCGCATGTGGCGCGCGCCGCCGCCGGACGCAGCCTGATAAGTCGCCACGCTCACCCACTCGACCAGGTCGGCGTCGAACAGACCGCCCAGAGCCAGCAGCATCAGGCTGACGGTGCAGTTACCGCCAACAAACGTCTTCACCCCGTTGTCGAGCGCCTGCTCAATCACCCCACCGTTGACCGGATCGAGGATGATGACGGCGTCTTTCTCCATACGCAGGGTGGAGGCAGCATCAATCCAGTAGCCCTGCCAGCCGCTGGCCAGCAGACGCGGATAGACATCCTTGGTGTAGTCGCCACCCTGACAGGTGATGATGATCTCCTGGCTGGCCAGCGCCTCGATATCAAAGGCATCTTTCAGGGTACCGGCATCCACGCCGAAGTTGGGGGCCGCCTCGCCGGCTTGCGAGGTGGTGAAGAAGGTGGGCTGGATGCGGGCAAAATCCTTCTCTTCCTGCATACGGCTCATCAAGACCGAGCCCACCATACCGCGCCAACCGACTAAACCGACTTTTTTCATGATTACTCCTACCCTGGATAGCTGATAAATCTGAATGCACCCGCAGCAGTGCCTCGGCGGCAACATGCCGATAACATGCGGGGTGCGGCAAAAAATGTGTTACTCCACATTACGGATTGTGCGCCGTCGTGCAAGTCGATTTCTGCAATATTTCCCTGCATCTGCTGCAACGGGGCGCGATCTGGCCACCCACTCCCCCTGCCGCTATGATGGTCACTCGTGGCAATCACTGCCCCGCCAGGGACGACCCCGGCGGCCCTTCTGTTCGCCGGGACGACCCGGCCCCATGGCGTTATGTATCATGTCCTGGACGCTACTGCTGCTGGCTGGCCTGTTCGAGGTCGCTTGGGCCATTGGCCTCAAATATACCCAGGGGTTTACCCGCCCCCTCCCCACCCTGTTGACGCTGGCCGCCATGGCGGTGAGCGTGCTGTTGCTTGCCCAGGCGGTGCGCCACCTCCCCCTTGGCACCGCCTATGCGGTGTGGACCGGCATCGGCGCCGTCGGCACCGTGCTACTGGGGATAGTGCTGTTCAACGAGCCGGCCAGTGCCACGCGGCTGCTCTGCGTTGGGCTCATCATCGCCGGCATCATGGGGCTCAAGCTCATGACATAAGGGGAAAGCCCCCATTTTCGCCAATTTTCCTGCCAAGGTTCTGTCAAAGGGGCAGTCGCCTGCTATCATCTGCGCCCGAAACATGAGCCAACACCATCAGGAACCATAGAGATGACCGACCACACCTTTATTCCCGGCAAGGACGCGGCGCTGGAAGACTCCATCGAGCGTTTCCAAAGCAAGCTCCAGGCCCTGGGCTATGACATCGAGGAGGCCTCCTGGCTCAACCCGGTGCCCAACGTCTGGTCCGTGCACATCCGCGACAAGGAGTGCCCGCTCTGCTTTACCAATGGTAAGGGTGCCAGCAAGAAGGCCGCGCTGGCCTCGGCTCTCGGCGAATACTTCGAGCGTCTCTCCACTAACTACTTCTTCGCTGACTTCTATCTGGGCGAGGAGATCGCCAACGGCGATTTCGTCCACTATCCGAACGAGAAGTGGTTCCCCATCACGGGAGACAAGCTGCCGGCCGATCTGCTCGATGAGTTCACCCGCAAGTTCTATAACCCGGAAGGGGAAGTGACCGCCGACATGCTGGTGGACTTGCAATCGAACAACGAGGAGCGCGGCATCGTAGCCCTCCCCTTCGAGCGCCAGTCGGATCATCGGACCGTGTATATCCCGATGAACATCATCGGCAACCTTTATGTCTCCAACGGCATGAGCGCCGGCAACACCAAGACCGAAGCCCGCACCCAGGGGCTCTCCGAGGTGTTCGAGCGCCACGTCAAAAACAAGATCATCGCCGAGGCCATCAGCCTGCCGGAGATCCCAGCCGAGGTGATTGCCCGCTACCCCGGCATCAAGGCGGCCATCGATGCCCTCGAGGCCGAAGGCTTCCCCATTCTGAGCTATGACGCCTCGCTGGGTGGCCGCTACCCGGTCATCTGCGTGGTGCTGCTCAACCCGAGCAACGGCACCTGCTTTGCCTCCTTCGGCGCCCATCCGCGCTTCGAAGTGGCCTTCGAGCGTACCGTGACCGAGCTGCTGCAAGGGCGCGGCCTCAAGGATCTCGACGTCTTCATGCCCCCCTCGTTCGACAACGAGGAGGTGGCGGATCACCACAACCTCGAGACCCACTTCATCGACTCGTCGGGTCTCATCAGCTGGGATCTGTTCAAGCAAGAGGCTGACTTCGAGTTCGCCGACTGGAACTTCGCCGGCACCACTCAGGAGGAGTTCGATCACCTCATCGGCATCTTCCACGAGCTGGAGCAGCCGGTCTACATCGCCGACTACGAGCACCTCGGCGTCTATGCCTGCCGCATCCTGGTGCCCGGTATGTCCGACATCTACCCGGCCGAAGATCTGCTGCTGGCCAACAACAACATGGGCGCCCACCTGCGCGAGGTGATCCTGGCCCTGCCCTCGCTGGAGTGGGACGCCGAGCAGTACATGGCCCTTTACGACCAGCTCGAAGAAGAGGGGCACGACGAGCGCACCCGGGTGCGCGAGCTGCTCGGCATCGCCGCCAGCAAGGGCACCGCCCTGCACACCCTGCGGGTGGGCGAGCTCAAGGCCATGCTGGCCCTGGCCGCCGGCGAGCTGGAGACCGCGCTGGAGTGGATCGACTGGACCATGGAGTTCAACCAGTCGGTCTTCACCCAGGCGCGCGCCAACTATTATCGCGCCCTCAAAAGCGCGGTGGAGCTGCTGCTCGATGAAGAGCGCGACCCGGCGCAATACGTCGCCGTGTTCGCCCGCATGTACGGTGAAGCCGCCTTCCAGGAGGCGTGGCAACACGCCACCGGAGAGGCCAGCTTCCACGGCCTTGAGAGCGGTACGCTGTCGCTGGCCCAGTTCCCGCTGCACCAACAGCTGCTGGCCGCCTACGAGAAGCTGCAACGGGCCAAGCGGGCCTTTAACTGGGCATGATCGAGCCACATTGACAAAGGGGAGCGTGAGCTCCCCTTCTGCTTGTTGAGGGCCCCCATATGCGGAGTAGTCAGGCTGGGATGAGTGTGGCAGTCATCACAGATTGAAGATTAAAAACAAAAACCACTTATAAAGGGATAGATAAAACAACCTTGTTAACTCATTGATGTAACAAGCAAAACATACTCCACTTTATCATCACTTAATAAAATAATCGTTTTATATCAAAATATTGCGTTGACCTTCTTATTGATTTCATATGTAACTCTAGCTAAAAATAGAGACCCATTAAGGTCTCAATGTTGTAGTAAAATTACATTAAGGATTGGTCAAGGTTGATCATGGTCAAATTTGGGGTTGCCCCCCTTTGCTATTATCCTTCCAGGCTAAATTCTCAGGTGAAACCGAATTGAAAGCAGAATCCCCTTTTGATTGTCTGAAGCCGGAAGCCATCGCCGCACTGGCCGAAGACATTACGCATGGAAAGGCCACTAAACCCGCCTATAAGGCCTTCCCCTTGGCCATCACGGCCGGCGCTTTTATCGCCATTGCCTTCATCTTCTACATCACCGTCACCACAGGTGCCGGCTCCATGGCGTGGGGCATGACCAAGCTGGTCGGCGGTCTCTGTTTCTCCCTCGGCCTTATCCTCTGCGTCCTGCTCGGCGGTGAGCTGTTCACCTCCACCACCCTGACTCTGGTCGCCAAGGCCGCAAATCGCATCACCTGGGGCCAACTGCTGCGCAACTGGGGGGTGGTCTACTTCGGTAACCTGATTGGTGGCCTCATCATGGTGGCCCTGATCATTCTGTCGTCCCAATACATGGCCGCCGATGGCCAGTGGGGACTCAACGCCATGAAGGTGGCGCAACACAAGATCCACCATACTTTCGTCGAGGCTGTGGCTCTGGGCACCCTGTGCAACCTGATGGTGTGCCTGGCCGCCTGGATGGCCTTCGGCGCCCGCAGCGCGACCGATAAAGTCGTGGTTATGCTGCTCCCGGTTGCCATGTTCGTCGCCTCGGGCTTCGAGCACAGCATCGCCAACATGTTCATGATCCCGGTCGGTATCGCTATCCACAGCGTCGCCGGTCCGGAATTCTGGCAGGCTATCGGCCAGGATCCGGCTCAGTTCGCCGACCTGACCGTATCCCATTTTGTCCTGAACAACCTGATCCCTGTCACCATCGGTAATATTATTGGTGGCGGAGTCATGGTAGGACTGACTTACTGGTTTATCTTCCGTCGTCATCATTAAGGATGAAGGCGGACTACATCAATACCGTGAGAGGTAATGAAAATGGCAGAACTTAACGAACAGTTCCAAAAAGCATGGGAAGGCTTCGCGGCCGGTGAATGGCAGTCCTCTGTCAACACCCGTGACTTCATCCAGAAGAACTACACCCCGTATGAAGGTGACGAGTCCTTCCTGGCTGGCGCGACCGAAGCCACTACCAAGCTGTGGGACAAGGTCATGGAAGGCATCAAGATCGAGAACCGCACTCACGCGCCGGTCGATTTTGATACCGACCTGCCCTCCACCATTACCGCTCACGATGCCGGCTATATCGACCAGGGTCTGGAAAAGATCGTGGGTCTGCAAACTGACAAGCCGCTCAAGCGTGCCATCATCGCCAACGGCGGTATCAAGATGGTCAAGACCTCTTGCGAAGTGTACGGTCGCAAGCTGGATCCGATGGTAGAGAAGATCTTCACCGAATACCGCAAGACCCACAACCAGGGCGTGTTCGACGTCTACACCAAGGACATCCTGGCTTGCCGTAAGTCCGGCGTCATCACCGGTCTGCCGGATGCCTACGGCCGTGGCCGTATCATCGGTGACTACCGTCGTGTTGCCCTGTACGGTATCGACTTCCTGATGGCTGACAAGCTGGCCCAGTTCAAGTCTTTGCAAGACGATCTGGAAAACGGTGTCAACCTGGAAGCCACCATTCGCCTGCGCGAAGAGATCGCTGACCAGCACCGTGCCCTGGGTCAAATCAAGGAAATGGCTGCCAAATATGGCTGCGACATCTCCGCTCCGGCCAGCAACGCCCGTGAAGCCGTCCAGTGGACCTACTTCGCCTACCTGGCAGCTGTGAAGTCCCAGAACGGTGCCGCCATGTCCTTCGGCCGTACCTCCAGCTTCCTCGACATCTACATCGAGCGTGACCTGAAGAAGGGCCTCATCACCGAGCAAGAAGCCCAGGAGCTGATGGACCACATGGTCATGAAGCTGCGTATGGTTCGCTTCCTGCGTACCCCGGAATACGATTCACTGTTCTCCGGCGACCCGATGTGGGCCACCGAGACCCTGGCCGGTATGGGCGTTGATGGCCGTACTCTGGTCACCAAGAACAGCTTCCGTATGCTGAACACCCTGTACACCATGGGCCCGTCCCCGGAGCCGAACCTGACCATCCTGTGGTCCGAGAAGCTGCCGACCGCGTTCAAGAAGTACTGTGCCAAGGTTTCCATCGAGACCTCTTCCGTGCAGTACGAGAACGACGACCTGATGCGTCCGGACTTCAACAACGACGACTACGCGATCGCCTGCTGCGTATCCCCGATGGTGGTAGGTAAGCAGATGCAGTTCTTCGGCGCCCGTGCCAACCTGGCCAAGACCATGCTGTACGCCATCAACGGCGGTGTGGACGAGAAGTTGAAGATGCAGGTCGGTCCGAAGACCGCGCCGATCACCTCCGAGTACCTCGAGTACAACGAAGTGATGGACAAGCTGGACCACTTCATGGACTGGCTGGCCAAGCAGTACGTTGCTGCCCTGAACATCATCCACTACATGCACGACAAGTACAGCTACGAAGCCTCCCTGATGGCGCTGCACGATCGTGACGTGTACCGTACCATGGCTTGTGGTATCGCCGGTCTCTCCGTGGCCGCCGACTCCCTGTCCGCCATCAAGTACGCCAAGGTTAAGCCGGTACGTGACGAAGACGGCATCTCTGTCGACTTCGAAATCGAAGGCGAATACCCGCAGTTCGGTAACAACGACGAGCGCGTCGATGCCATCGCCTGCGACCTGGTTGAGCGCTTCATGAAGAAGATCCAGAAGCTCAAGACCTACCGTGGTGCCGTTCCGACCCAGTCTGTGCTGACCATCACCTCCAACGTGGTGTACGGCAAGAAGACCGGTAACACCCCGGATGGCCGTCGCGCTGGTGCACCGTTCGGCCCGGGTGCCAACCCGATGCACGGTCGTGACCAGAAGGGTGCGGTTGCCTCGCTGACTTCCGTTGCCAAGCTGCCGTTCGCCTACGCGAAGGATGGTATCTCCTACACCTTCTCCATCGTGCCGAACGCACTGGGTAAGGACATGGACTCCCAGAAGGCTAACCTGGCTGGTCTGATGGACGGTTACTTCCATCACGAAGAGAACCTGGAAGGTGGTCAACACCTGAACGTCAACGTGATGAACCGCGAGATGCTGCTCGACGCCATGGAAAACCCCGAGAAGTACCCGCAGCTGACCATCCGCGTATCCGGTTATGCCGTTCGCTTCAACTCCTTGACCAAGGAGCAGCAGCAGGACGTGATCACCCGTACCTTCACCGCTTCCATGTAAGCTGTTGAACGGATGCAAAAACCGGCGCCATGTGCGCCGGTTTTTTTGTCTTTACCACAGAGGAAAGCCAGGAAGATAAAGGAAATGTGCCCTATTCGAAGCTGGTATCGGCACCAGGGCGCAGCAGCGTCATCAGCAAACTGCCATCACGCAGCGCCTTGTGCACCTGTACCGAGGTCGGCTTGGTGGGATCTTCGTAGAAACGGGTCGATTCGATTTGCAACCGCACCAGATACTCCCCCGGCAACTGGCTCGCCAGGGATTGGTGCAACATGGGAAACAGCAGACTGTCGGCGCGGGTCAACTCACCACCGAGCAGTAACTTGCCCGGATTGAGCAGACAGATGAGGTTCGCCAGCACCTTGGCCAGCCGGCCGGCGGCCTGATGCAAGATCTGCTGACACAGGGGGTTGCCCTCGAGCGCCAGCTCGCACAGCTCGCGGATGGTGACCTGCTCAGGCAATTCACTCAGCCCCATGCGTTCACGCAGGTCTCGATACTGGGCCTCCAGCGCCTGATTGGTCACCAAGGTGCAGGCGCAGCCAAAGCCACCGCAGTAGCAGCGCTGACCATAGGGCTCGAGCTGCAAATGGCTGAGATCACCGAGCAGGGCGTGCTCGCTCTCGATCAACTGGCCATTGACCACCATCCCCACCCCGATGTCGTTATGCACGAACACCAATACCGCGTCAGAGCAATCCTTGGCCGCCCCCCACTCACGCTCGGCCTGGATCCAGGTGCGCACGTCGCCGCTGACCAGCACAGGTACACCGAAGGTGGTTTCCAGGGTCGGACCAAGCGGCCAATCGCGCAGATCGTAATAGGGGAAGTGGCGCACCATGCCACTGTGGCGCTCCACCTGACCCGGCAGACACAGCGCCACACAGGCCAGCCGCACGCCCCGCTCGGGCAAAAAGCGGCGGATCGCCTCGATCAGGCTATCGAGCAGCGTGGTGCGCTCCTCCTGGCTGAACTGGTGGCGGTGGCGGGAAAGCGAGCGCCCCGCCAGATCGAACAGCGCCATATCGACATAACCGCGGCCAAGACGCATGGAGAGAAACTGGTAGCGACGCTCGTTGATGCGCAGCAGGGTCTGGCGGCGGCCACGCCCCACGCTGCTCTCACCACAGGGAACCACCAGCTCGTTGTCGAGCAGCTCGCGGGTGATCTTGGTGATGCTGGCCGGTGACAGGCCGGTGAGACGGGACAGATCAGTCCGAGACAGCTCCTGATGCTCCTCCAGGCTGGCGTAGACCAGACCATAGTTGAGCTGCCGGATGAGATCGATGCTGCCTTTGACCAACTCGTTCATGAAGTAGTGATGCTAAGAAAGGGAGGATAATGGAGCAGATTGTCCCACACTCTGCCCCATTACCCAACTCATTCGCCTTAGTAACGGAACTGGCCTACCAGCGTCTTGAGCTCTTCACCGCTGCGCGCCAGATCCTGCGACGTGCCGTGGGTATCCTGCGACACTTCGCTCAGCTCACCCACTATGTGCTGGATGGCCACCAGGTTACGGTTGATCTCCTCGGAGACCGCATTTTGCTCCTCGGCGGCGGTGGCAATTTGCAAGTTCATGTCGTTGATGGTGGCCACCGCGCTCACCATGGTATCGAGGGAGCTGGCGATGCGTCCTGCCTCGCTGATGGTCTCCTGGCTGCACACCTCGCTCGCCGCCATCGCCTCCACCGCCTGACGCACCCCGCCTTGCAGGCGCTGGAGCATCTCGTTGATCTCCTTGGTGCTCTGCTGGGTGCGTCCGGCCAGTGAGCGAACCTCGTCGGCCACCACGGCAAAACCACGCCCCTGCTCACCGGCCCGGGCCGCCTCGATGGCCGCGTTGAGGGCCAGCAAGTTGGTCTGCTCGGCGATACCGCGGATGACCTCGACCACCGATTCTATCTTGCCGGTCTCGTGGGCCAGCTGCTCGATGACACCAGAGGCCGCGTGCACCTCGTTCACCAGCCGGTTGATACTGGCGATGGCATCGTTGACCACGACGCGGGCGGCATCCGATTCACGGGCCGCCTCCGAGGTCGCGCTGGCCGCATTGGAGGCACTCGATGCCACCTCCTGTGCGGTCGAGCTCATCTCGGTCACGGCGGTCACCACCTGATCGGTCTCACGGCTGTGCCCCTGCATCTGGTGGGCACTGCGCTCGCTCAGTTGCTGCAACTTGCCGACCGCGACAAACAGCTCGCCACTGGTCTGCCCCACCTGCCCGACCACACGTTGGATCCGTTCGACAAAGCGGTTGAAGGCGCGGGCCAACTGGCCGACCTCATCATTGCCATGCACCTTGAGGCGCTGGGTGAGATCCCCCTCCCCGGCGGCGATATCGTTGAGGGCGCTCACCGCATCGACCAGCGGTCTGGCCACCCGGTTGCCCACCACCAGCGTGACCACCAGGGTCACGGCGAGGATGAGCAGGGTGATGAGGCCATTGCTGACGATTTCCGAATAGAGGGCATCCTCACGTTCGGCGCGCAGGGCGCTGAGTTCATTTTCGATGTCGTCGATATAAAAGCCGGTACCGAGCACCCATTGGTACTTGTCGAGCACCACGTTAAACGACAGCTTGGGCGCATCCCGCCCGATGGACGGTTTGTTGGTCCAGTATTCCGAGTAGCCATCCCCCTCGCGGGCCGCCTTGATGATCTCCTGGATGAGGTACTTGCCCTTGGCATCCTGATCCTGCCAGCGATTTTTCCCCTCCACCTCGGGACGGGTCGGCAGCAATACGGTGTTACCCGCGAAATCGTAGATAAAGAAGTAGCCGTCGCTGCTGTAGCGCAGCGCCCGCACCGTCTCACGCACCGCCTCGCGCGCCTGCGGCGAGTCGGGATCGGCATATGCCTTGGCGAGCGCCGTCTGCGCCAGCATCAGGTAGCTGCCGAGCTGGGCCTTACGCGCCCCGATCGCCTGCTCCCGGTTCTGGATCAGCTCATGGTCAAGATCACTTCTGGCCAGCAGATAACTGCTCACGTTCATCGCCAGCGTGACCAGCAATACAGGTACGGCTCCGAGCAACAATACCTTGTGTTTCAATATCATGTTCCTGACTCCTTATTATCGTTATCCGCACACCGAGCTAACCCCTGCCTGCGGTTTCTCGCATCGTCTCGCTGGCGTCCGGCTGGCCGTATCATTAAAATCCGGCGCTACTCCTTTATATCGACCGAGCCTTAGCAACAATGAGTCACGATTCACCCTGCCCCTGCGGGTCAGACCTCTTATATAGCGTCTGCTGCGCCCCGCTGCACCACGGCGCGAGCGCCACCACCCCAGCAGCACTGATGCGTTCGCGCTACAGTGCCTTCGTGCTGGGCCTGGGTGAATATCTGGTTGCGACCTGGCACCCCGATTTTCTTGGTGAACTGGATGCCATGACCCTCTCGAAACAAGAGACACAGTGGGATCATTTGGATATTCTGGGCAGCGGCGAGCAGGGTGACCAAGGCTGGGTTGAGTTTCGCGCCTGGTATCGTGAGGCGGGGCGGCTCGCCTGCCTGCACGAGCGCTCGCGCTTCGTGCGCGACGCGGGGCGCTGGCGCTACACGGAAGGGGACATCATCCCCCTGCGGGCCGGTCGCAACGATCCCTGCCCCTGCGGCAGTGGCAAGAAATACAAGAAGTGCTGCGGTTAACCATAGGAAGCCGGCGAGCACAGGGATTACCAACAACCGTTTAAAGGTGTCATCTTGAGCGTTTCCACTCAGGCATCTTCCATCCGACAACGCATCATGGCGAGCCCGGTGCAAGAGACGCTGGTGCAAGGATTGCCTGTTCTCGACTATCTGCTGCACGGCAGCGAGGCGATGATCGAACTCACCACCCCGATCGGCCAGAATCATGCGGTGACCACCACCCTGATAGGCTCGGATCGGCAGCGCTATCTCTATTTCGTGCTGCCGGAGCTGCCCGCCTATCAGCGCGATCGCTTCTTCGTCGAGGGCTACCGCCTCTCGGTCAGTCTCATCTCTGAGCGCGGCAACGGCGCCATGGTCGCCTTTCCAAGCCAGATAGAGCACCTGATGGTGCGCCCGCTGCCGCTGTTTACCGTCAAGCTACCCAACCAGATCACCCTCTACCCCCTGCGCGGCGAGACCCGCTACCCGGTCTGCCTGACCGGCAGCGTCATGGTGACGAAGCGCCAGATAGAGGTGCAGCTGCGCGATCTGTCGATCCACGGTTGCAGCTTCAGCACCTCGGCGCTGGCGCCGGCGTTTACCAACGAGCAACCCATCATGCTGCGCCTCGAGTCCGCCGGGCTCGGCCAGAAGTTTCTGTTAAGCGGCACGATTTGCAATCAGCGCCGCATCAGCAGCAACACCGTCTACGGAGTGCGCTTCGATCGCGAAGGGATGCGCCACAGCCAGGAGATCTTCAAGTGGCTGCGCTTTGACGGCAGCCAGATGGTGTTTCGCGAGCCGGTTCGCCAGGGCGCCTGACGCTTCGCCCCGGCCTACACAGCGGGGCCCCACCCAGCCTCTTGCGATCATCATCACAGTTCGCCCATTTGCACGCCCCACCGTGAGCGTTTGCGCTCATAATTTTGGCCCATATCAAACATTTCGCTCTCGTTTGTCGCCACACTAGGGCCAAACGAGAAGCAGTGAGATGGGCAACATGAAACGGATCACCACCCAGGTCGTCATCATTGGCGGCGGCGCCACGGGGGCAGGCATCATGCGTGACTGCGCCCTGCGCGGTATCGACTGCATCCTGCTCGAGCGCGACGACATCGCCTCAGGCACCACAGGCCGCAACCACGGCCTGCTCCACTCCGGCGCCCGCTATGCCGTCACCGATCAGGAGTCGGCCCGCGAATGCATCCAGGAAAACCGCATCCTCAAGCGCATCGCCAGCCACTGTGTCGAGGCGACCGGAGGGCTGTTTCTGACCCTGCCCGAGGATGACATCGGTTTTCAAAAGACCTTTATGGAGGCCTGCGCCCGCGCCGGCATCGAGACCCGTCAGCTCGATCCGCGCGAGGCGCTGCGCCGTGAGCCAAACGCCAACCCGGCCCTCATCGGCGCCATCGAGGTGCCGGACGGCACGGTCGATCCCTTCCGCCTGACCGCCGCCAATGTGCTCGATGCCAAGGAGCACGGGGCGCGCATCTTCACCCACAGCAAGGTGCTCGGGCTCTTGCGCAGCCAGACCCGGGTCTATGGGGTCAAGGCCATCAATACCCGCACCGGCCAGGCGTTCGAGATCGAGGCGCAGGAGGTGATCAACGCCGCCGGGATCTGGGGCCAGCAGATCTGCGAGTACGCCGATCTCGGCATCCGCATGTTTCCGGCCAAGGGCTCCCTGCTCATCATGGACTACCGCATCAACCAGCTGGTGCTCAACCGCTGCCGCAAGCCGGCCGACGCCGACATTCTGGTGCCGGGCGACACCATCTCCCTCATCGGCACCACCTCGAGCAAGGTCGACTACCACAGCATCGACAACCTCAAGGTCACCCCGGAAGAGGTGGAGGTGCTGCTGCGCGAGGGGATAAAGCTCGCCCCCATCATGGCGCGTACCCGCTTGCTGCGCGCCTACGCCGGGGTACGCCCGCTGGTGGCGGTGGACGGCGACGAGTCGGGGCGCAACATCAGCCGCGGCATCGTGCTGCTCGATCACAGCGAGCGCGACGGCTTGCAGGGGTTCAACACCATCACCGGCGGCAAGCTGATGACCTACCGCCTGATGGCCGAGTGGGCCACCGATCTGGTGGCCAAGAAGATAGGTAACAGCGCCCCATGCCGCACCGCCGAGTTGCCGCTGCCCGGCTCACGCGAGCCGGAGAAGGTTTCGGCCCCCGGCCTCAGCGCCCCGGCCGAAGGATCGGCCCAGTATCGCCACGGCGAGCGAGTGATCGCCTTCTTTCGCGACAACCCCAGGGCCAACGCCCTCATCTGCGAGTGTGAGATGGTGACCGCCGGCGAGATTGAATATGCCCTGCGCGAGCTGGACGTGGACAACCTCATCGACTTGCGCCGCCGCACCCGAGTCGGCATGGGCCCCTGCCAGGGGGAGCTGTGCGCCTACCGCGCCGCCGGCCTGATGCACGAGTACGGCAAGGCCGACGGCCGTCAGGCCTGCGTCATGTTGCGCCAGTTCATCGAGGAGCGTTTCAAGGGCACCCGCCCCGTGCTATGGGGCGACGCCCTGCGCGAGGCTGAATTTACCTACTGGATCTATGAAGGGCTGTTTGGGCTTGGCAGCTGGACCGGCGAGCCAGACTCGCAGCAAGGAGCCGCATCATGACCTTCGATTGCATCATCATTGGCGGCGGCGTGGCTGGGCTCTCTGCCGGCCTGCGCCTGGCCGAGGCCGGCCGCAAGACCCTCATCATGGCCTCGGGCCAGAGTGCGCTGCACTTCTCCTCGGGCTCGGTCGATCTGCTCGACGTGCCGGGCGATCCGCGCGCGGCACTGCCGGCCTTCATCGACGCCCACCCGGATCACCCCTACGCCAGGGTCGGCGCAGACCACATCATTGCCAGCCTGCAAGCGCTACAAGCCCACTGCGCCGCCGAGGGGCTGATCCTGCAACACGGCGAGCGCAACCACCAGCGCATCACCCCCATCGGCACCCTCAAGGCGACCTGGCTCTCCCCCGACAACTGCGCCATCGCCGGCGAGGCCGTGCAGCCGGATACCCTGCTGCTGGCCACCCCGGAGGGGTTTCGCGACTTCCACCCGGCGCTGGCCGCCGCCAACCTGGCGCGCCAGCCCGGTTTTGCGCACTGCCGCATCCTCACCGGTGAGCTACGCCTGCCCCAGCTGGCCGAGTTCAGCCGCAACCCCCACGAGTTTCGCTCCGCCGACATCGCCCGCCTGTGCGATCGCCACGATCTGCTGGCGGATCTGGCGGCCGAGATCTCGCGCCTGACCCACCAGGCGCAGGGGCCGTGCCGCCATGTGATCCTGCCAGCCTGCCTCACCCTGGGGCGGGTCGACGAGCGCCTGCACGAGCTGGAGAAACGCACCGGTTGCACCATCCGCGAGGTGGCCACCATGCCGCCGTCGCTACTCGGCATGCGCATGCAAGAGGCGCTGCGCCGCCGCTTCGTTGCCCTCGGCGGCACCTTCCTCACCAGCGAGCGGGTGCTGGGCGCCCGCTGCATCGGTGACCGGGTGCAGGGGCTCTACAGCCAAAATGGCGAGGATCTCTTGTTCGAGGCCGAGCACTTCATCCTGGCCAGTGGCAGCTTCTTCAGCCGCGGGCTGGAGTCGCGCCTGCGCGGTATTCGCGAGCCCATCTTCGGCGCCGACGTGCACGGATCGTCAGAGCGCGACCGCTGGGCCGATCAGCGCCTGTTTGGCCGCCACCCCTTCCTCGGCTTCGGGGTCAAGACCGACGAGCGGCTGCGGGTGCTGCGCGAGGGGCAACCGCTCGCCAACCTCTACGGCGCCGGCAGCGTGCTGGCCCACTATGACCCGGTGCAAGAGGGCTCCGGCTCCGGCGTGGCCATCGCCACCGGCTGGCAGGCCGCCGGCCACATTCTGAGCGAGGCCCTATGACCCCGCTCCCCCATATCCTGCGCCTTCATCTCTGCCAGGAGGAGAACTGACATGCTGCTCGATCATGCCAACCAGACGTTCGATCAGTGCATCAAGTGCACCGTCTGCACCGCCTACTGCCCGGTGGCCAAGGCCAACCCGGCCTACCCCGGCCCCAAGCAGGCCGGCCCGGACGGGGAGCGGCTGCGCATCAAGAGCCCCACTCTCTACGACGAGGCCCTCAAGTTCTGCACCAACTGCAAGCGCTGCGAGGTGGCCTGTCCGAGCGGGGTGCGCATCGGCGACATCATCGCCAAGGCCAAGCACAACTACGGCGACATCAAACCGGGCGTGCGCGAGTTTGTCCTCTCCCATACCGATCTGATGGGCAGCATGTCGACCCTGATGGCGCCGGTGGTCAACTTCTCGACCGGCCTCAAACCGGTCAAGGCGGTGCTCGACAAGGCGCTCGGGGTCTCCTCCCACCGCGACTTGCCCAAGTACTCCCAGGGCACCTTTCGCGGCTGGTACAAAAAACAACAGGCGGTGCAGGCGAGTTATGCCCGTCAGGTGGCCTACTTCCACGGCTGCTACGTCAACTACAACCACCCGCAGCTCGGCAAGGAGCTGGTACAGGTGCTCAACGCCATGAACATCGGCGTGCAGTTACTGGCGCGCGAGAAGTGCTGCGGCGTGCCGCTCATCGCCAACGGCTTCATGGAAAAAGCCAAGGCGAACGCGGCCTTCAACATCAGGCAGATGGAAAATGCGCTGATCGGCAACGAGATCCCACTGCTCACCACCTCGTCGACCTGCGGCTTCACCCTGCGCGATGAGTACCCGCACCTGCTCGAGCAGGACAACCACAGGGTGCGCGGGCGCATCTCCCTCATCACCCGTTTTTTGTGGCAGGAGTTCCAAAAGGGCAATCGGCCGCACATGCGGCCACTCGATCTGCACATCGCCTACCACACCCCCTGCCACCTGGAGAAGATGGGGGGGGTCATCTACACCCTCGAGATCCTGCGTGCCATTCCGGGGGTGCGCCTCACCGTGCTCGACTCCCAGTGCTGCGGCATCGCCGGCACCTACGGCTTCAAGTCGGAGAACTACGCCACCAGCCAGAACATCGGCCAAGGATTGTTCGAGCAGATAGGCCGGCTCAAGCCCGATCTGGTGGTCACCGACTGCGAAACCTGCAAGTGGCAGATAGAGATGAGCACCCCCTACCGCTGCGAACACCCCGTCCACCTGCTGGCCCAGGCGCTGGCCTGATCCTCGCGAGCCGGCGCCCCGCCGGCTCCTCTTTCTCGAGCGCTTCACCAGGCCAATCCGTGCTGGCGGCATGCGCCACGAGCGACGCACTCGGCCGGCGCCTTTCCCAAATCACGCCCCAACCACAACGCCGAGGGCCACCATAGGGTGGCCCTCGCTGGGGATGCGGTGATCGGCCATCCCTATCCGAAGCGGCATCGCTACCGGGTGATCGCCAGCGGGAGGAGCACGCCGGGCAGCCTGCGCCGCAAGTGAGCGGCCGCCCCCGCAGACAAGCGAGGGGCGCGCAAAGTGCGGCTAGCGACTGGCGTTAAAGCGCATCGCCTCGTCAAAGAGCTGCTTGGCGTGCTCCGGCGCAATATGCTCGACCAATTCAGGATGAGGGCAGAGCAGCTCCCGGCTACGCAGCCGGCTGATATCTTCGTCGACGAAGGCCGTCTTATTGGTGACAAAGAGGGCGTAGATGTTCTGGTAGACCGTCGCCTTGTTTTGGGTGGCCAGTGCAGTGGCAACGCTCCACAGGGTCATGCCCCCGGTGTCAATCATGCAGCGATCCTGACGGGAGAAGATGCGCATCTGCGGCTCGGGAGGCGGCGGCGGGGGCGGCGGAGCACACTGCTGGGGCGGGATCGTGGCCGACAGCAGCATCTTGCCAGAGACGGCCCAATAGAGGGTGCGCTCCTGCGCCAGCCAGGCACAGGGTACCGGTACCCGCAGGGTGAACAGGTTCTCCAGCGCCGCGCCCTCCAGGGTTTCCAACTTGCCATCACGGCGCAGCAGGACATCGCCCTGGATGCTGGGACTGACCAGCGTCATACGCAGCATACCCTGACGGTAGCTTTGAAAGGTGAAGGACTCTTGCGCTTCCGATGGCAAACTGCCGCAGAGCAGGAGGGGAAGCAGGATGAGTGGTAAGAGACGAAGAGACATAGGCGTAATCACTGTTCAATAGGCCCTATGCTAGCACTGCTCACTCCGGGCCAGCGGAAGCCCTCGGAGAAATGCAAAGCAAAAACGTTCGCCACAGGAGTGGTGGCGACATCGCCGGACGTCACTGTCTATTTTTTACACAGAAGACAGATAAAAAGAACCGGCCATCATGGCCGGTCAAACAGTTCAGGCTTGTCAGGTGACAACGCAACCCAATAGAGGTGATGCTCCGTTTCAGGCTCCTTCCCGATTCGATTCATCGTGGGTGCAGGGTCAGAATAACGCCAAGTTACTGAATTAGGACTGAATCAGCCGATCAAATGGCCAAGGCTCTGGCGCAGGTAGGCGCCAGCCCCGAGCAAACCCGGCCCCTCATGGGTGATGAGGAACACCGGGATCGGGTGCAGATAGGACTTAAAGCGCCCCTTATCTTCAAACGCCACCCGAAAGCCGGAGGCCAGGAAGAACTCCTGGAAGCGCGGCACAATACCGCCAGCGATATAGATGCCGCCAAAGGTGCCCATGTTGAGCGCCAGGTTACCGGCAAAACGGCCCATCAGCACACAAAAGAGGCTCAAGGTGCGTCGGCAATCGAGGCAGGAGCCTTCCAGCGCGCGCTCGGTGATGTCCTTGGGGGCCAGTGTCTCGGGCTCGCGGCCATCGGATTTCACCAGACCACGGTAGAGGTTGACCAACCCAGGGCCAGAGAGGAAACGCTCGGCCGAGACGTGGCCCAGCTCGCCGCGCATCACTTGCAGCACCGCGTCCTCTTCCTCGGTGTTGGCGGCAAAATCCACGTGCCCCCCTTCACCCGGCAGGCTGATCCACTGCCCCTGGGCCTGCAACAGGTGGGCCACACCGAGCCCGGTGCCCGCACCATAGATGGCGATCGGCTTGCCGGACAGCGGAGCCTCACCACCAATCTGGATGCGATCGCCCTCCCCCAGCATCGGAATGGCCATGGAGACGGCGGTAAAGTCATTGATCACATGCAGCTGCTCAAGCCCCAGATTCTGGCGAGTCTCTTCAATGGAGAACTCCCAGCTGTGGTTGGTCATGGCCACCCAATCCCCCTGGATCGGACAGGCAATCGCGATACAGGCCTGGCGCACCGGCTCACTCACCTCGTCAAGGTAGTGACGGATCACCACTTCCAGGCTGGGATGCTCGGCACCGGCAAAGGTCTTGGCGTGGCTGATGGCACCGGTGGCCAGCTCGCACAGGGCCAGACGGGCGTTCGTCCCCCCCACATCCCCCACCAGGGCATATTTCTGCTGCATGAAAAACTCCTTCGTTACGTCGTGGCGAATGGCGGTTCCCGGACCACCACCTTGTTATTGGCGGCCATTCTACTCCTGTGATGGCGGGTTACGTCAAAGTAGCCTCAGCAAACGTGCACTGGGTCACAATGTCGTTACTTTGCCACATTTGTAACCCGATAACGGGTTTCAAAGGATGCCCACGTCACCTGAAAGAAATTATTAGACATCTGTCATACTTTACAGGGTCTATATTGGTGAGCATAACTGCTTGTCAGGTATCATCTTGATGCCTAACGGCCCCGTGCATGAGCAATAAAATCAGTGCGACGACACTGAAGCTAAATTACAAACCCCTGGTGGTGATGATGAATACGCTAGAAAAAATTACCAAAAACTTGGAAAGTTTCAGTAAGTCGGAACGCAAGGTCGCGGAAGTGATCCTGGCCGCGCCTCAGACGGCGATCCACTCCAGCATTGCGGCACTGGCCAAGATGGCCGATGTGAGTGAACCCACCGTCAACCGCTTCTGCCGTCGTCTCGACACCAAGGGGTTCCCCGATTTCAAACTGCACCTGGCCCAAAGCCTGGCCAACGGCACCCCCTACGTGAACCGCCACGTCGAGGCTGAAGATGGCCCCGATGCTTACACCGCCAAGATTTTCGAATCCACCATGGCCTGCCTCGATGCCGCCAAAAACAGCCTCGATACCTCCATCATCAATCGCTGTGTCGACATCCTGACCCAATCCAAGAAGATCAGCTTCTTTGGCCTGGGCGCCTCCTCTGCCGTCGCCCGCGATGCCCAGAACAAGTTCTTCCGCTTCAACATCCCCGTGGTCTGCTTCGATGACATCGTCATGATGCGCATGAGCTGCATCAACAGCAGCGAGGGGGATGTCGTGGTGCTCATCTCCCATACCGGCCGCACCAAGGCGCTGGTCGAGATCGCCGCCCTGGCCCGTGAGAATGACGCCACCGTCATCGGCATGACCTCCAAGGACTCCCCGCTGGCCCGTGAGTGCAATCTGGTGCTCTCCATGGATGTCCCGGAAGACACCGACGTCTACATGCCGATGGCCTCGCGCATCGCCCAGCTGGCACTGATCGACGTGCTGGCCACCGGCTTTACCCTGCGCCGTGGCATGAAATTTCGGGAGAACCTGAAGAAGGTCAAGGAGGGGCTCCGCGAGTCCCGTTTTGACAACTCCACCGCCGGTTAAACAGGCAGGGGCAAATGCCCCTGCTCTTTTTTGTGGCGGCCACGGCTCTGGTGTATGGTAAGGGCATTTCGCATCGGCACTCGTCCGCTTTCATCATTGCAATGGAGTCTTTTCATGCCAAGACGCACTAAAATCGTGACCACGCTCGGCCCGGCCACCGACCGCGAGGGGATCCTCGAGGGGATTATCCTGGCCGGCGCTGACATGGTACGGATGAACTTCTCTCACGGCACCGCCGACGATCATATCGTTCGCGCCGATCAGGTACGTGCGCTGGCCGCCAAGCATGGCCGCCATGTCGCCATCCTCGGCGATCTGCAAGGCCCCAAGATCCGCGTCTCCACCTTCAAAGATGGCAAGGTCTACCTCGCCATCGGCGACCAGTTCGTGCTCGATGCCGCCCTTGGCAAGGGAGAAGGCACTCAAGAGCAGGTCGGCATCGACTACAAGGAGCTGCCGAACGACGTCGAGCCGGGCGATATCCTGCTGCTCGACGATGGCCGTGTGCAGCTGAAAGTCGAGCGTGTCGAGAGCAGCCGCATCCATACCACCGTCACCGTGGCCGGCCCCCTCTCCAACAACAAGGGGATCAACAAAAAGGGCGGTGGCCTCTCCGCGCCGGCCCTGACCGACAAGGATAAGGAAGACATCAAGACCGCGGCCCGCATCGGCGTCGACTACCTGGCGGTCTCCTTCCCGCGCAGCGGCGATGACCTTCGCTATGCCCGCGAACTGGCCCGTGAAGCCGGCTGCGATGCCAAGATAGTGGCCAAGGTCGAGCGGGCCGAGACCGTTGCCACTGACGAGGCGATGGAAGACATCATCCTCGGTGCCGACGCCGTCATGGTGGCCCGTGGCGATCTCGGGGTGGAAATCGGCGATCCTGAGCTGGTCGGCGTGCAAAAGAAGTTGATCCGTTTCTCCCGCCGCCTCAACCGCGTGGTCATCACCGCCACCCAGATGATGGAGTCGATGATCAACGCCCCGCTGCCGACCCGCGCCGAGGTAATGGACGTGGCCAACGCCGTGCTGGACGGCACCGATGCCGTGATGCTCTCGGCCGAGACCGCCGCCGGCAACTTCCCCATCGAGACCGTCACCGCCATGGCCGGTGTCTGCGTCGGTGCCGAGAAGCACCCGAGCATCAATGTCTCCAACCACCGCATGAACTACACCTTCACCTCGGTGGAAGAGACGGTTGCCATGTCGACCATGTACGCCGCCAACCACCTGCAAGGGGTCAAGGCGATCGTGGCACTGACCGAATCCGGCACCACCCCGCTGCTGATGTCCCGCATCAGCTCGGGCCTGCCGATCTTTGCCCTCTCCCCCCACGCCCGCACCCTGGCTTGGACCAACCTCTACCGTGGCGTCACCCCAGTGATGTTTGACGGTGAAGAGAGCAAACCGGTCTACGAGGTGTGCCGCGACGCCCTGGCCGTGCTCAAGGCCAAGGGGCTGCTGCAAAGTGGCGACATGGTGCTGCTCACCCACGGTGACAAGATGGAAACCGTCGGCAGCACCAACACCTGCAAGGTGATGACGGTCGAGTAACCCCAGCCCAGACGAAAAGAGCGCCACGATGGCGCTCTTTTTTTGCCTGAGGGGGAAGGCAAATAAAAAAGGGCGCCCGATGGGCGCCCTCCTTGCTTTAGCGTGACCGGGATCAGGCCGCGTCGCTCATGCCGTTGCCGGGCTGAATGTTCTCCAGCACGCCCGGCTCGAAGTGATCGACCTGGATCGCCTCGTAGCGCAGGGCATCGGCAGCGCGCAGCTGATCAGCCTCGTCCTGGCTCAGCACCCCCTTCTCGAGGGCCGCCGCCAACAACTCGGCAAACGGCAGCTTACGCGGCAGGCGCCCTTCCTTCTGGGCCTGGTAGATCTTCTTCTCATAGGGCTGCACCGCCACCATGGCCAGGAAGGCGCGCTCCATGAGGCCAACCGGATCCTGATCATCCTTGCCGACATAGCACAGGGCGGTGAGGCGTTCGCGCTGCTCGCCCGGCTTCATCATGGCGCTGCAGATGGCGTGGCAGCGATCGTCGCCCGGCATGCGGTAGCCGATACCAAACGGGAACACCACCCGCTTGAGCAGCATGCCCACCGCCTTGCTTGGGAAGTTCTGGAAGAAGCCGTCAAACGCCTTGCCAATCAGGTAGAGGTTGCGCTCCACCGCGTACTGGACGAACGGCAGATCGGCTACCACCCGCCCCTGATCCTCGTAGTGCTTGAGGGTGGCAGAAGCCAGATAGAGGTGGCTCAGCACGTCGCCAAGACGGGCAGAGATCATCTCCTTGCGCTTGAGCTCGCCGCCCAGCATCAGCATGGAGATATCGGCGCACAGGGCCAGCCCCTTACTCATGCGGCCCAGCTGCTTGTAGTAGCGGGCAGTGGCGCCGCTAACCGGGGCCGAGTTGAACTGACCCAGGGTCAGCCCCTGGAACAGGGCGCCGAAGAAGTTGCCGGTACCAAAAGCGATGTGCTTCATCAGCAGGCCGTCAAACTTCTCGAGACCGCGCTCGAAGTCAGGATCGGCGGCCGCTTCCATCTCACCGAAGACATACGGGTGGCAGCGGGTCGCCCCTTGCCCGAAGATCATCAGGTTACGGGTCAGGATGTTGGCCCCTTCTACCGTGATGGCGACCGGCACGCCCATATAGGCATACCCCGTGTAGTTCTTGGGCCCGAGCTGGATAGCACGACCGGCGTGGATATCCATCGAGTCATCCATCACCTGACGGGCCATCTCGGTCATGTGGTACTTGGAGATCGCGGTGACAATGGCCGGCGCCTGACCAAGATCCAGTGAGCCGGCGGTCATGCGACGAGCTCCTTCCAGCTGGTAGGTCAAACCACCGATACGGGCCAGCGCCTCCTGAATGCCCTCGAACTTGCCGATGGACATGCCGAACTGCTTGCGCACATAGGCGTAAGCACTGGCGGTGCGGCTGGTCATGTGGCCACAGGCGGTGCCGAGCGCCGGCAACGAGATGCCGCGACCGGCGGAGAGGCACTCGACCAGCATGCGCCAGCCACGGCCGGCGTAGTCGGGGCCACCGATGATCCAGTCGAGCGGGATGAACACATCCTTGCCGAAGGTCGGGCCGTTGAGGAAGGCCAGCCCCATCGGGAAGTGGCGATCGCCGACACGCACGCCGGGGTGGCTGGTCGGGATCAAGGCGCAGGTGATGCCGAGCTCCTCCTTGTCACCCAGCAACTTCTCCGGATCATACAGCTTGAAAGCCAGACCCAGCACGGTGGCGCGCGGCGCCAGCGTGATGTAGCGCTTGTTCCAGTTCAGGCGGATGCCAAGCACCTCCTTGCCCTGGTATTCGCCCATGCAGACGACGCCCTTGTCGGGAATAGAGCCGGCATCGGAGCCCGCCTCGGGGCCGGTCAGGGCGAAGCAGGGGATCTCCTTGCCGTTGGCCAGACCCGGCAGCCAGTAATCCTTCTGGGCCTGGGTGCCGTAGTGCATCAGCAGCTCGCCCGGGCCAAGGGAGTTCGGCACCATCACGGTCACGGCAACGCTCAGGCTCTTGGTGGCGATGCGGGTGACGATGGTGGAGTTGGCAATCGCCGAGAACTCGCGGCCACCATAGCTCTTGGGAATGATCAGGGAGAAGAACCCCTCTTGCTTGAGGTAATCCCACACCGCTTCCGGCAGCTCCTTGGCTTCGTTGACGATCTTGAAGTCGTCGACCATAGAGAGCAGGGTTTCGACCTGATTGTCGAGGAAGGCCTGCTCCTCGGCGCTCAGCTCAGCCTTGCCGTAGCCGTGCAGCTTCTTCCAGTCCGGTTTGCCGCGGAACAGTTCGCCGTCCCACCAGACCGAGCCAGCCTCCATGGCCTCCCGCTCGGTGGCCGAGAGGGGCGGCAGTATCTTCTTGAAGATGCCAAAGACAGGGCGGGTCACCAGCTTCTTGCGCACCGGGGCAACCCCCAGCACGACCGCGATGGCAAGGACCAGCAGGATAAGCAGTGTGGTCATAGGTCAGTTCCTTTTACGTTCACAGTTCCGTTGATGCTTGTTGTGGTTGTTAGCCGGCCAGCGAAAGCCGGGTCGGATTGACTGGCGCACCGACACCGGACGCCAGGTAGGGGATCACGTTACGCACCAGCCCCTCGACATCGAGCTGCTGGCCAAAATCGGCCTGCGCGATATCGCGCAGGGCATCGGCCGACGCCATGGTGAACACGACGGTGCCGAGGGTGAAGTGCAAGCGCCAGAAGAGATCGGCCGGAGAGAGGGCCGGATTGGCCCGGGAGATGGCCTGGGTGATGTGACCGAGCACCTCACCATACTCGCTGGTGATAAAGCGGCGCAGGTGGCCCTGGCTATCGATATAGCCGCGACCCAACAGTTGCATGAACAGGGCCGGGCCGTTGCTGCGCACCTCAGTCAGGGACATCAGCGGCTCGACAAACGACTCAAATACCGCGAGCAGGGTGATCTCCTCTTGCTGCTGCAGGGCATCAAGCTGGGCATCCAGGCGCGGCATGAAGAGGCTGAGATAGCGATCCAGTACCGCCTGGATCAGCTCCTTTTTCGAGCCAAAGTGGTAGTTGACCGACGCCAGATTGACATCGGCCTCACCCGTGATGAGGCGCAGGGAGGTATCGGCGAAACCGCGCTCGGCGAAGAGCACTTCGGCGGCATCCAGAATACGGTTCTTGGTGTCGGTCTTGGTCACGAAAACGCCCTCTTAAACGAATGTTTAAAAAGTACGTTTCACCCCCAGCAATGTCAATAGCATGTTAATGAGATTACAAAACTGTTTTCAGGGTTTGTGATGTATGAAGTGAAATGTTTTTTTGAACTTTCGCCGCAGGGGGCAGTCTATATCTATGCCACTGCAATTAAGCATTAGTCTTTGCCCAACATTCCCTGTGTAAGTTGGGCATTTTTTTGTCTGCAATTTGCCCTTCACCCCCTCTGCTCAAGCAGAAAGTCGCGCAGCGCCCGGTTGGCCCGCGACAGAGGATCTTCCCGCCGCCATGCCACACAGAGATCCAGATGAATGGGCGGTGAAAAGGGCACCGCATAGAGATCGGCATCCTCCTCTATCGCCATGCGCAGCAAGGTCGTCACCGCAAACCCCTGGCGCACCACCGCCTTGTGCAGCGGAATAAGGTTGCTCTCAAAGGCGATGCGTGGGGTGATACCGGCCTCGGCGGCCAACTGCTCCATGTACTCCCTGTGATAAAAACCGTGACGAAACAGGGCCAGCTCCTCGGCGAAGAACTCCGGCAAGCTGATGGTGCTGCGTCCGCGCCAGGGGTGATCCTCGCCCACCACGGCCACCATCTCCTCGCGCACCAGCCGCTCCCCCACCAGCTCGGCCGGCAGATCAGAGGCAATGAGAATGGCCAGATCGAGCTCCCCTTGCGCCATCCTGGCCAGCAGGGCCCGAGTCCCCGCCTCTTCCACCTGGATCCGCAGTCCCGGATAGCGATGCTTGAACGCCATCAAAATGGGGGGAAAAAAATAGGAGCCCAGCATAAAGGGAATGCCGATGCGCACCTCGCCGCTGACTAAAGAGCGCAGCTCCGCCATCTCCTGCTCGGCCCGCTCGGCCTGCAACAACAGCCGCCGGGCATGGCCGAGCAGCACCTCACCTTCCGCCGTGATACGTACCCGCCGCTCCTGGCGCTCGAACAACTTGAGCTCGAGTCGCTGCTCAAGCCTGGCAATCGCCATGCTGACCGCCGACTGGGCCACATGATGACGCCGGGCCGCGGCAGTAAAGGAGCCGGTCTCGGCCACGGCAACCAAATAAGCGAGCTGGCGCAGATCCATCTATCACCTCAAGTGATGCATTTGATAATTTAAATATATTATCTTTATGTATGGCCGCTCCACTACTCTCTCCCCATCACATGGGAGTGCCGTCATGCTCGAACTCGGAAGTCGCCCCTGGTGGCGCGCCACCCTGGCCCTCGGCCTCGGCTCGTTTCTGGTCTTTCTCAATCTCTATCAGGCCCATCCCCTGCTGCCTTTGCTCACCGATCAGTTCGGCGTCTCGGCCTTGCTGGCCGGCGGCGCCCTCTCGGCCTGCACTGCCGGGTTGGCCGTTGGGCTAATACCGGCCGCGCGGCTGGCCGATCGCCTGGGGCGGCGCCACGTCATGCTCGGCGGCCTGCTTGGCGCCATCCTTTTTTCTCCCCTTGTCGCCCTGTGCAGTCACTTCGAGGCGCTGCTACTGCTGCGCTTTATGCAGGGGTTGCTGCTGGCAGGCCTGCCGGCCACGGCGATCGCCTATATGGGGGAGGAGTTCAGTAAGCGGGGATTGATGAGCGCGGTCGGCATCTACATCGCCGCCAACTCACTCGGCGGTATTGCAGGAAGGGTGGTCGCCGGTCTGTTTGCCGGCTGGCAAGGAAACTGGCAGGCAGCATTCTGGGGGATCGGACTGCTCAGCCTGCTGCTACTGCCGCTGGTCATGTGGCTGCTGCCAAGGCAGCAGGGATTTGTCCCCAGTCAGCCTCGGCGCGGCGAGCTAGTCAGTGCGCTGCGGCTGCACCTTGGCTCCCCGCTGCTGGTCGGCGCCTATCTTATCGGTGGGATCAACTTCATGGTGTTCCTGAACCAGTTCAGTTACCTCACCTTCTTGTTGAGCCATGCCCCCTTCTCACTGCCGGCCCAGTGGCTAGGGTTGCTGTTTCTCACCTACCTGCCGGGCACCCTCGCCTCTTCCTTAAGCGGACGGTTGGGACAACGGCTGGGCACGGCCCACGCCATGACCCTCGGCATCCTCATCATGATAGGCGGCGCCCTGCTGCTGCTCGGTGGTACGCTGATGATGATCCTGAGCGGGCTGATGGTCGCGAGTTTTGGGTTTTTCCTGACCCACGCCAGCGCCAGCAGCTGGGTCGGCCAGCATGTGCAGAGCCACAGAGCGATCGCCTCGTCCCTTTACCTCATCGCCTACTATCTGGGCGCCAGCGTCGGCGGCGTCTACCTGCACCCCTTCTGGGAGGCAGGAAAAGTCATGGGGATGGTGATGGGCGTCTTGCTTGGGTTGCTCACCACCATGGCCATCAGCCTCTGGCTGGGCCGGAGTGAGCGCGCGAGGCGAGCCGGCCCAAGATGTTGTCAGCGCTGAGGTTCATGCCAGAGGTCGGCAGGCACGGGGATCACCGCCCCTGTCGCTTTTTCCTCGGCGATCACCGCCTCCAGAGGGCGCAAATGAAACTTCACCTGCCCGCCGGCAAGCGGTAGCGCCACGTCGGGGTTGCGGCCATCAAGCTGGTTGTCAGTGCGAAATGCCAGCTGAGGATGCGCCGCGACCAAGGTGCTCAGCGAAGGCACCACCAACTCGATATGCTCAAGCCCCGCCTGATGGCTGCGGCCCGGTTTGGGAGCGGCCAACTCGATGCAGGGCACCGCATGTCGTGCCAGCTGCACCGGCTGATGATAGCGAAAGGTGGCGATCGGCCTTCCTCCTATCATCCCCTCGACCAGCAGCTCGCCAGCCTGCGCCAGCGCAGTGCGTAAGCGCAGATACTCCTCCCGGCTGGCGGCGCGGTAGCAGAGGTGGTCGACAGGATGGGAGATATCGATCCCCAGTTCAGCCAACTGACCAAGCAGCGAAGAAACAAAAGGGGCCTGCGGCCCCAGTAGTGTGTCCAACGGATGAACCATGAGTTACCACTTTTTCTTGGGTTGAAACAACATATCCAGCTCGTCGGCTTCCTTGTCCTTAATATTTTGCAGCTCTTTCTGGCTCTCACTTTGCAGCCGATGATCGAGTTCAGCCAGCCCCTGGCGCAGATCCTCTTCGCGGGCGATAAGGTAGGCATCCTTGTCGCTCACGTTGCCAAGCACCGCCAGCCCCTTGGCGAGCAGCTGCCGGCAAGAGCCAAACTGATTGCTGTTCATCGCCTCGCGAGCCCGTTGCAACAGGTTGGCAATATTGACTTTGAGCAGCATCAACTCGAGGCGGCGATCCTCGTGGGCAAAGCCCTGCGGATCGATCTTTCCCTTGTTGTGTTCCACCCGCAACACGGCCCGCATCTTCTTGATGGTCTGCAACATCTGGATCGCCTGGCGATCCGACTCGGGGGGACGGAAACTGCCGTCATCGGGTGAGCGGTAATTCTCCTGAACGCTGGCGATCTGCGCCTGGGCATCCTGGATTCGCTGCTTGATCTGGACATGCCCTGGCGAGGCCTGGGCGATGGCACGATAGGCATCGAGGATGCGGTGTTGCAGTATCAGTACCAGTGACTTGGAAAAAGGCAGCAGATTGACATTGAGCAGCACTGCCTCAGCCTCGTCGGCAATCGACTTGTAGCGGGCCACGGTGGCGCGCCGATCAGATGCCACTTTTTGCTTGTACTGCTGCATCACGTTATAGGCGATCACTAAAAACAGCAGCGCGCCTATCGACAGCAGCACCAAGGTCAAAATCATGGCATCCCTCGCTCAATTCAAGCCCAGTCGTGTGATCCTACATCAAGCAGCAGCCTTGTGACAGCCTGCCTGTTGCTATGCATCGGCATCAATAGAGGCTTTCTGAAGCTACTTGAGTAAAAAACCCTGCCGCTGCAATGCCGCCAGCATGAAGGGCCGGGCCTCTTTGCCGAGGATGGCGCGGATTTGGCCACTCCAGGTCACGCTCTTCTGATTGCTGCTGCGCCCTTGATAGTAGGTGTGCATGGTGTCGTCATAGGCCGCCAGCAACGCACTGTCCACCTCTGCCGGATAGTGGTTCTCATGCACCACCAGCGCGCGCGGCAGGCGTGGCTTGCGCTCCGGGATCTGGGCCGGGTGGCCAAGGCACAGCCCAAACAGCGGAAAGACCCCGACAGGCAGGGAGAGCGCCTCCACCACCTTATCGGGGTGGTTGCGCAATCCGCCTATGTATACACCGCCCAGCCCCATCGATTCGGCCGCCAACAGGGCGTTTTGCGCCATCAGCGCCCCATCGATGGCCCCGATCAGCAGTTGTTCGGTAAAGCCGGTCATGGCATCGGGGGCCACCGCCAGATGGCGGCGATAATCGGCGCAAAAGACCAAGAATTCGGCCGCTTCGGCCACATAGGCCTGCTGGCCCGCATACTCGGCTAACCGCTCGCGCAGCCCGGGCTCCGTAACGCGGATGATGCTGTTGGCCTGCAAAAAACTGGAGCTGGAGGCCGCTTGGGCACTGGCCAAAATGGCGTCAAGCTGCTTCGCCGTGATGGGCTCAGATGTGAAGCTACGAATGGAGCGATGGTTCAAAATCAGATCGACAACGGAATTCATTGATCCCTCCTTGCGTGAAGGGCTCACTCTAAACCAAAAGCCGGGGGAGGCACAGCCTTCCCCTTGCGCATCAGGGCGCCGGATAGGTTGGCGGCGCCCGCAACCCGAGCGGCAACCTCAAGGCCCCCAAGCGCGGTAGGGGCGGACCAGAAAAGTGGGCGAAGAGGGCAAAAAGCAACTTAATAAAGCGCGAAGTACCAATACCGGTGCGCTTCACATGGCCCAGTCAGTCAAGCACCAGAGGAAAAACGCGGCTCGGGCAGCTTGCATCTCCCTCTATTCGGAAAGGGGCCAGAAGTATTAAACCTGGGTTGATAGCACATCCCCCACACGGCGAGATCTGCTATCCACATCCCACCATCAGGGCAACATCGGCAGACATCATGAGCGCTTAGCCAGCGTAAAGCTTCCTATGCTGCTGTCGATGACAAAACCACTCAGCTCGAGATCCGCTGCCGCCATCGGCCGGCTGGTCAGATAGCCTTGAATGCGGTGACAGCCTTGCTGACGCAGCGCCGTCAGCTCTTCTTCGGTTTCCACCCCTTCGGCGATGAGATCGATCCCCAGGCTCGATGCCATGGCGACGGTGGCGCGGATCACCGGCAGGTTGAACCCGACCACGAAGGAGCGGTCGAGTTTGATCTCGTTAATCGGCAGCCGGTTGAGGTAAGCCAGCGACGAATAGCCGGTACCAAAATCATCGATGGAGATGCGGATCCCCAGCTGGCCCAACGCCTCAAGCACCTGGCTCGAGCCGCGAACATCCAGCATCAGCACCGTCTCGGTCAGCTCCAAGGTGAGCAGATGGGGGGCGATGGCATGGGCCGCCAACTGCTGCGCCACCCAGGCCGGCAGCTCGGCGGTGATCTGCATGCCCGACAAGTTCACGGCCAGCGGCACCTCAATACCGAGGCGCTCGCGCCACCTTGCCTGCTGGAAGAGCGCGCTGCACAGCACCCAGGCGCCAATGTCACGGATCAGCCCCATCTCCTCGGCCAGCGGGATAAACTCGGCCGGCGACACCTGGCCGAGTACCGGATTGTGCCAACGCAGCAGCACCTCACAGCTGTCGATGATGCCCCGCGCCAGATCCACCTTGGGCTGATAGACCAGCGACAGCTCACCGCGCCCGATGGCCTTGGCCAGAAACTGCTTGAGAGTCAGCTTGCGGTGCAGCTCCTGCTGCATGCTGGGGGTAAAACGCTGCCACAGGAAACGCCCCATGTGCTTGGCCTGATACATGGCCATGTCGGCCCGGGTGATGAGGTTGTCGCCATCATCGGCGTCGTCGGGATAGATGGCGATACCAATGCTGCCACCAATGCTCACCTCGGGCAGGCCACTGAGCACGAATGGCTTGACCATCTGGGACAGCATCTGGTCGGCAAATTGCTCGGCCCGCTCGCTGCCCTGCTGCAAGGGCACCAGGGCAGTAAACTCATCGCCGCCGAGGCGAAACAGCTCCACATCGCGCGGGCAAATCTCTTTGAGGCGGCTGGCCACCCGCTCTAGCAGGCGATCCCCGGCGCGGTGGCCAAAGTTGTCATTGATGAGCTTGAAGTTGTCGAGATCCATAAACAGCATGGCAAAGCGGGAGCCCATGCTGCAGTTGACCTCGAGGGATTTCATCAGGCCGTAGCGATTGAGCAGGCCGGTCATCGAGTCGTGGCGGGCCAGGTGGCGGTGTTCGAGCTCCTCGAGCTTGCGATCCGTAATGTCACGCAGGGTCAACAGGATCTGGCCCTGCTGGGGCACATGACGAAACTGGTACTGGAACCAGCGCCTCCCCTTGAGGGTATTGCCCTCCCCCTCGCAGACCACCTCCTCCTGAGCGCGCAGCCGCTGATAGAAGGGCTCATCGGCCCCCTCAAACAGCTGCGCCAACTGGGTGATCTGCGCGCCAAAACAGTGATGGAAATAGCTATTGCCGCTGACCAGCCGCCCCGCGCCGTCAAACAGGCAGGCTATCGTGTCTCCCCGCACCATGGCGGCCCCATGATAGAAGCTGTCGGCATCGAGCATCGCCTCACAGATCATCATCATCCTGCCGCTGGTCTCGATACCGGAGAGGCGCAGATAAACCTGCTTTTTGATGCCGCGTGGCGAGAGGCTCCACCACTCGCTGAAGCTGCGGCCGGCCCGGAACTCGTCGAGATAGCGCTGCAACAACAGATCCACCGCGGGGGCCATCTCTTGCGCAAAATCGCGCTGGCGTAGCTCCTCGAGCGAATGGGCCTCCCACAGAGAGAAGGAGGCATGATTGGCCCAGAAGATACGGTGCTGCTGAATGTCATAAATCCAGACGGGGGTGTGCAGCAGATTGAGCGAGGCGAGGCCCCTTTCCTGTAGCGGCATTGGGTGGATCACACGAAACGGTGTCATATGACACATTATGGGTCAGGCCGACATCCCAGGCTCACGCCCTCCGCTGCCGACGGTGGTCACACTCTAGTCTGTCCGATAAAACCAGGAAAAAGACCCGTAAGAGGCCACAAGCTACCCAGTTCCACCGGTAAAGAGAACGCTATCCCTTTGATGTTAATCGGATCAGTAATTAGTAGTATCATGATTTTTATACTTTTTTTATTTTCACTACAACCATCATGACCACGCACAAGTGAGGGAGCGGTCACCGCTGAGCCGCGCCAATCCAGACACGAGTGAGCCTAAGCGAGGGCTCACTCGTGTCGCCACTGCTTATCCTGTCACCACCACCATGGGGCCAGGGAGGTGAAAACGCGCCAAGATCCCGTGCTCTGGGCCACAAGGGATGCACGCAGGTCTTGAACACTCCTTCGCCGATCTCTAGGCATTTGCCCACCCGGCAACGACAGTTTTCTTCGTTAGCGCCTGTGTCACGCTATCTTGACTCAGCCAATGGCACCTTATTTCCGCCCCTCTGCCCCAGCACGGCCGCCAAGAGCCAAGGCAGATCAATTAAAACTCGCTTAATAGTTGCCAAGCCCGGAGCATCCCCCTAGATTCGACCCTTTGGTGCATTTGATTGCGGTTGCCCATGAAACACCTCGAAGAGTTCTATCTGTTTGTCAAAGTCATCCAGGAAGGGGGCTTTTCGCACGCGGCGGCGGCACTGGACATGCCCACCGCCACCATCAGCCGACGCATCACCCAGCTCGAGGAGCACCTCGGCTATCCCCTACTGCAACGCACAACCCGCAAACTGCGCCTGACCGACGAAGGGCTGCGTTACTACCAACGCATGTGCAGGCCACTGCAGGAGCTGGAGCAGGCCACCGGCGAAATCCGAGGAGAGGGACAGGATCTCTGCGGCCTCATCAAGATTGCCTCCCCCATCTCGGTCTCCAATACCCTGCTCATCGAGCTGCTGGCCGATTTTAGCCGGGCCTATCCGCGCATCCGCTTCGAGCTGGAGCAGACCAACGACCATCACCGCCTGTTTGACGCCGAGTGGGATCTGGTGCTGTTCAACGGCGACCTGCCCAAGCAGGTGCCACACGCCCAGTTGTTGGGCCAGATTGACTATGCCCTGTATGCCTCCCCGCTCTACCTCCAGCAATTTGGTACCCCCAACCACCCCGGCCAGCTCGCTGAGCATGCCCTTATCTACTGCTGGCCCTACTCCAGCTGGCAACTGCGCAAACGCGATGGGGAGCACGCCGAAGTCGTCCAGCCTGGCCGCTTATCGGTGAATCAGTCACCCGCCGCAGTACTGGCAGCCTGTAATCATCTCGGCATCGTCAATGTGCCGCGCCACTCGGCCATGCCCCAACTGCGCAGCGGCCAGCTGGTGCCGGTACTGCCCGACTGGCAGGCCGGCCAGCGTGACTTCCAGTTGCTGGTCAATAACCCGGCCTTCATCCCGCTGCGGGTCACCCTGCTGGTCGATTTCATCAAGCGCCACCTGCGGCAATACAGCACAACCCAGTGAGCCGAGGTTGCAGCGACCCCGCCACTGGCCACACTATAGGAACATGTCAGGCTGCCAGGGATAACCATGAACGTATTGATCTGTGACGATTCTGCCTTTGCCCGTAAGCAGCTGGCCCGCGCCCTGCCAGCCGGCTGGCCGGTGACCCTGCACCAGGCGACCAATGGCCTGGAGGGGGTGGAGCAGGTGCTGATGGGCCACGGGGATCTGCTGTTTCTCGATCTCACCATGCCCGAACTCGATGGTTACGGCGTCCTTGAGACCCTCAAGCGCGAGGGGATCCGCAGCAAGGTGATCGTGGTCTCGGGTGACATCCAGCCCGAGGCCTACCAGAAGGTGATGAACCTCGGCGCCATCGACTTCATCAAAAAACCCGCCAGCGGCGAACAGATCGTCGCCCTGCTCGAGCGCCACGGCCTGTGGCGCACCGATGAGGCCAGCACTGACCTGGCCCCCGCCATGACGCTGACGGTCGAGGCGCGCGATGTCTATCAGGAGCTGGCCAACGTGGCCATGGGGCAGGCGGCGGATCTGCTGGCCCGCCTGCTCGACGCCTTTGTCGTGCTGCCCATCCCCAACGTCAACGTGCTTGAGGTTTCCGAGCTGCACATGGCCCTCAACGCCGCCGCCAAGCAAGAGACCCTGTCGGCGGTGTGCCAGGGCTTCATCGGCGCCGGCATCGCCGGGGAGGCGCTGCTGCTGTTCCACGACTCGAGCTTTGCCGATCTAGCCCGGCTGATGAAGTTTGAAGGGGAGCTCGACCGACGTGCCGAGCTCGAACTGCTGATGGACACCGCCAACGTGCTGATCGGCGCCTTTTTGCGCGGTTATGCCAACCAGCTCGACACCCCCTTCAGCCAGGGGCATCCGGTGGTGCTCGGCCAGCACAGGCCCATCGAGGCGTTGATCCAGACCAACCAGAGCCGCTGGCGGCGCACCCTGGCCATCGAGATCAACTACCGGGTGGAGGGGTATGCGGTGCAGTGTGACCTGCTGCTGCTGTTTACCGAAGATTCGATTGCCACCATGAACAACAAGATCATGCACATGCTGTAGGAGTTCTCATGGAGATCCGCGAGTTTCACTGGTTGATGAACATAATCCAGAACCTGGACGTCGGGCTGGTGATCCTCGACACCGACTACCGCATCCGGGTATGGAATGGCTTCATGGAGAGCCACAGCGGTCGCCTCACCCATGAGGTACAGGGGGGCTCGCTCTTTGAGTTGTTCCCCGAGGTCGACCGCAAGTGGTTCGAGCGCAAGGCCAACATGGTGTTCAAGCTCAACAACCGCGCCTTCAGCACCTGGGAGCAAAAACCCTATCTGCTGCGTTTTTCCAATTACCGCCCCATCACAGGCGCGGCGCCGCACATGTACCAAAATCTCACCCTGGTGCCGCTCGCCGACTTCGACGGCGAGGTGACCCATATCGCCATCATGATCTACGACGTCACCGACGAAGCCATGCTGGCCTGCGGCAAACAGTAAGGGCGCCTTCGGCGCCCTCTTCGTTTCTGCACGTTGCAGCCGGCTGGCTCAACGCTCCAGCATCAGCTCGGTGAAGGCGTCGATCACCTCCTCCACGTCGTCATCGCTCACCTGCAAATGGGTAACCAGGCGCAGCATTCCGTAACCGGAGCAGAGGATGCCGCGCTCTTTCATGAACTGGGCGACCTCAGCCAGATCGCGCCCCGCTATGGTCAGAAACAGCATATTGGTCTCGGCGCTGGCCACCTCGATGCCGGGCAGGGCCCCCAGCCCTTCGGCCAGGCGGGCGGCACGGCGGTGATCGTCTGCCAACCGCTCCACATGATGCTCGAGGGCAAACTGACCGGCCGCCGCCAGCACGCCAGCCTGGCGCATGCCCCCTCCGAGCATCTTGCGCAGGCGCCGGGCGCGCGCAATCAGGGCGCGGGAGCCCACCAGCAGCGATCCCACCGGCGCCCCCAACCCCTTGGAGAGACAGACTGAGATGCTGTCAAAATGGGCCGCGATGTCGCGAGCCGGGACGCCACTTGCCACGGCGGCGTTGAACAAGCGGGCCCCGTCGAGGTGCATGGCCAATCCAGCCCCGCGCGCCCACCGCGATACCTCGGCCAGGTAGTCAAGCGGCAGCACCCGGCCGTTGTGGCTGTTCTCAAGGCAGACCAGACGGGCCTGCGCAAAATGGACATCGTCGGGCGCCACCGCCGCCTGCAACGCCGGCAGCGGCAAGATGCCGTCGGCCTGCATCGGGATGGCATTGAGCACCACTGAGCCCAGCACGGCGCTACCGCCTGCCTCATAGCGATAAATGTGGGCGTGATCCCCCACCAGCGCCGCCTCCCCGCGCTGGCAGTGACTCATCACCCCCAACAAGTTGGACATGGTGCCGCTTGGCACAAACAGGGCGGCCTCCTTGCCGAGCAGATCGGCGATAAACGCCTCAAGCCGGTTGACGCACGGATCCTCCCCGTACACATCGTCGCCCACCTGGGCATGCAGCATCACCTGACGCATGTCATCGCTGGGCTGGGTCACCGTATCACTTCGCAGATCAATAAAACGCATAGATCCCTCCTTGCTGATCCGACGTTACAAAGCCCTCGCCGGGCAGGCAAGTCATGGTTGACGGGAATGTGAGATAAGTGGCGAGGCGGCGGCCCCGCCGGGGGTTACGAGGCGTCGCTCTGGCGCTCTGGCGCCGCGTCGGCGAAGGCCTGCAACGCCATGCAGCGATCATGGATGCGACACAGGGTGGGGTAGTCAGACAAGTCCATGTTATAGCGGCGGGCGTTGTAGACCTGGGGCACCAGCATGCAGTCGGCCAGGGTCACCTCGTTGCCGACACAGTAGACACCGGAGCTGGAAGCCAGCAGCTGCTCAAGGGCCCAGAAGGTCTCGCGGATCCAGTGGTGATACCAGCTTTCCCGCTGCGCCTCGCGCACCCCGAACTCGCTCTCTAAGTAGTTCAACACCCGCAGGTTGTTGAGGGGGTGCACGTCGCAGGCGATCATGTCGACAATCTGGCGCACTCTGGCCCGCTCCTGAGGGGATGAAGGAAGCAGCGGATAGGCAGGATAGGTCTCGTCGAGGTACTCCATGATGGCGACCGACTGACCGATCCCCCACTCGCCATCGACCAGAAATGGCACCAGTCCCTGCGGATTGAGCCGGCGATAGGCCTTCTCTTTTTGTTCACCGCCGCGCAGATTGACCGCGACCTGCTCGTAGGCAATCCCCTTGAGACCCAGCACAATACGCACCCGAAAGGTGGCCGACGACCGCCAATATCCATACAGCTTCAGCATAGTGTTCCCCACAGTGGTACTCCCTAACGCGGCGGACAGGCCATGACCTCCTGCTCGATACGGCCAAAGATCGGCTGGCCGGCCCGATCGCGCATCATGATGGTCACTCTATCACCAAAGCGCAAAAAGGGAGTAGAAGCTGCGCCGCAATCCATGATCTCAAGCATCCTTCGCTCCGCCAGGCAGGATGAGCCGGCGCTGCGATCATAGTTAGAGACGGTGCCGGAGCCGATAATGGTGCCCGCCCCGAGTGGCCGGGTACGGGCGGCATGGGCAATCAGGGTGGGGAAAGTGAAGGTCATGTCGCAGCCTGCATCGGGGGCGCCAAACAGGGCGTCATTGAGCCAGGTTTCGAGCTTCAGATGCACCTTGCCCCCCTGCCAGGCATCCCCCAGCTCATCCGGGGTAACCGCCAGCGGTGAGAAGGCGCTCGATGGCTTGGACTGGAAAAAACCAAACCCCTTGGCCAGCTCCCCCGGGATCAGGTTTCTCAGGCTCACGTCGTTGACCAGCATCAGCAGCTTGATGTGATCCAGCGCCGCCGCCTCGCTCACCCCCATGGGCACGTCGTCGGTGATGACCGCCACCTCGGACTCAAAATCGATGCCCCACCCCTCGTCCGCCATCCGGATCGGATCGCGCGGGGCGATGAAGCTGTCACTCCCCCCTTGATAAATGAGCGGCTCGTGCCAGAAATGCGCGGGCATCTCGGCGCCGCGCGCCTTGCGCACCAGCTCGACGTGGTTGACGTAGGCGCTGCCATCCGCCCACTGGTAGGCGCGCGGCAGGGGCGAGAGGCAGGCAGCCTCATCAAACGGGAAGGCCTCGGCCTGCACGCCGTCGCACAAATCGCGATAGACCTGTGCCAAGCGTGGGGCCAGGCTCGCCCACTCGTCGAGCGCCGCCTGCAAGGTCGACGCGAGGTGGCCCACCCGGCAGGCGCGGGTCAGATCCCGGCTCACCACCACCAGCTCGCCGTCGCGGCGGCCATTTCTCAATGTGGCCAGTTTCATTTACTTCTCCTTACTCTGGCGCTGCCAGCTGTTGACATATTCCCGCACCTCGACCGCCTCGCACACCGGCCCCAGGGTGAGTGCGTCGCGACAATCGAGCATCACCGCCACCTCGTCGGTGAAGGTCTTGGCGTGGGCCTGCCCGGCGGCAAACGCCTTGGGGTGCGGCCCGTGGGTAAAGCCGGCCGGGTGGAGGGTGAGCATGCCACGCGCTATGTTGTCGCGGCTGAAAAACGCCCCGGCGTGGTAGAACAGCACCTCGTCGTAGTCGTCGTTGTTGTGGTAGAAGGGCACCCTGAGGGCCCCCGGATCGCTCTCGATGGGGCGCGGCACGAAGGTGCAGACCACAAAACGGCTCGCCACGAAGGTGGTGTGGGCCGAAGGGGGCAGGTGATAGCGGTGGCTCATCAGGGGGCGGATGTCGCGCCAGTTGAGCCTGACCACACACAGATCCCCGTGCCAGCCGATGGCATCGAGGGGGTTGAACGGCCAGGTGACGACCGACACCTGGTTGTGGCGCTTTATCTGCAATGACCAGGGCGCCTCATCCTGCTGGGCAAGGAAGCGCTCGTCGATGGCCGGCACCTCGAGCACGGCCGGATCGAAGATGGCGTGGTTGCCCACCAGCCCCCGCTCCGGCAACTGAAAGCTGTCGTTGGTCGCCTCGATCAGCAGCACGAACAGGGGCGCGCTCGGCTCGATCCGCCACATGGTGCCGCGCGGGATGAGCAGGTAATCCCCCTGGCTGAAGCTAAGATGGCCGTAGTCGCAAAACAGCTCCCCAGCCCCTTCGTGGATGAACAGCAGCTCGTCCCCGTCGGCATTGCGCACCAGAAACGGCATGGGCCCGGGCAGGCGCCAGATGCGGTAACTGCAGTGGGCGTTAAAGAGCAGATCGGGCACCACCCAGGGGGAGAGGCTGCTCACCGCTTCACCGAGCGCGTTGAGGTTGAGCAGATGGGGGCGCAATGGCCCCTCCCAGCCAATCCAGTCGGTCGGAGGATGGCGGTGATGAAGATGGGAGGCGGGGCCGAAAAAGCCGGCTCGCCCCAGCTCCCGCTCGTAGATGGCCCCTTCCGGAAGATCGGCGTGAGCCTGCCGTGAACTGATCCCCTCACGGTGGGGGAAGCTTATCCATTTACGCATGACCCAGTACCCCGCGGCGGATCTGATCTTGTTCAATCGATTCGAACAGGGCCTGGAAGTTGCCCTCCCCAAACCCCTCGTTGCCCTTGCGCTGGATGATCTCGAAAAAGACCGGGCCGATGACGGTGTCGGTGAAGATTTGCAGCAATATCCCCTCCTTGGCGGGGGCCCCGTCGATGAGGATGCGCAGCTCGCGCAGCGCATCGAGCGGCTCCCCATGGCCGGGCACCCGCTCGTCCACCTTCTCGTAGTAGGTATCAGGGGTCGCCATGAAGCCGGTCCCCCGGCTGCGCAGGGTGCGAACCGTGTGGTAGATGTCGCAGGTGGCGAGGGCGATGTGCTGGATCCCCTCCCCCTTGTACTGGCGCAGGTACTCCTCAATTTGTGACTGGTCGTCCGCCGACTCGTTGATGGGGATGCGGATCTTGCCGCACGGGGCGGTCATGGCGCGCGAGTGCAGGCCGGTCAGCTTGCCCTCGATGTCGAAGTAGCGGATCTCGCGAAAATTGCCGATGCGCTCGTAGAAGTGGGCCCACACGTCCATGTTGCCGCGATAGACGTTGTGGGTCAGGTGATCGATCTCGGTCAGCCCCGCGTCCACCGACCCCATGCGCGCCTGCCAGTCCGGGTAGAAGAGAAAATCCACCTCATAGATGGAGCCGCGCTCCCCGTAGCGATCGACAAAGGCCAGGGTGCTCTCGCCGATGCCATAGATGGCCGGGATGTTGAGCTCCATCGGCCCTATCTTGCCGACAAACGGCTTGGCCCCCTGGGCCAGGGCGTGCTGCTGCGCCAGGCCGGCATCGGCCACCCGAAACGCCATGCCGCACACGCTCGGGCCGTGCTGCGCGGCGAACGCCTCGGCCTGGGAGTGGGGCTCGGCGTTGATGATGAAGTTGATCGCCCCCTGGCGATAGAGCCAGCACTGCTTGTGGCGATGCTTGGCCACCTCGGCAAAGCCGAGGGAGGTAAACAGGCTCTTGAGCGCCGCGATGCCGGCTGCGGTAGGGGCCGTGAACTCGACGTATTCGAAACCGTCGGTGCCGAGGGGGTTACGGATCACCGGCTGCTGCTGGGGAGAGGCGGCATGACGCATGGGAGGCTCCTTTTCGACAAATGTTATCCATTTGTTTCATTTAGGCGCGAGGGGGCGGGAAAAGAAAGAGAGGCGCAGGGAAGCGCCGGCCCACTGTGGCCAGGCGCGGATGTAAAGATGCGGTTACTGTTGCGCCACCCCTTACCAGATCTGGCGTCGCGGGCAGCAGGGCGTCACGCCGCTGTTACAGTGACCATGTCCGGGCCGCGACGGCGGGCAGGGAGCGCCGGGCCTTCGTCAGTTGCCGGGCGCTGGGGTTGATAAGCCAAGCCTGCTCACCCAGCGCGAGCAGCGGCAGATCAGAGAGGCTATCGGAGAGGGCCAGCGCAAAGGCGTGGGGGGGCAAGGCGGCCCGCTTGGCCGCCCCGAAGCAGTAGTGGCGCGGCACGATGGCCCCATAGCGGCGCTCCATCCGGCTGCCAATGAGGCGGGCCACCGACCCTCCGACCCACTGCTGATGCAAACGCCGGCGCACCAGGGCGCGCGGCGAGGCGCTCACAATCCAGACGCGTCCCCCCTCCCGCTCAAGCAGCGCCGCCGCCTCGGCAAACAGGGGGGGCGAGCGGGCCGCCACCGCCTTGATCCAGCGCCGCCAGTCGCCCCCTCTGGCCCCCAGGGTGGCGCACCACCAGATGAGCCAGACGGCGGCGAAGCGGCAACGTGGCCAGAGCAGGGCGATCAGCGGAGCGCCGAGCAGCAGCAATAACAGGGGCCAGCGCCGGGCTCGCACTATGTGGCGCAGCAAGGCGGCATGGGCGTCGCCAGGGGTCAGGGTGCCGTCATAGTCGGCGAGGATAGCGGCGCCGGTCACGGCGTTAACGCCTCGATGGCGCGCCGGGTCTCCGGCAACAGGAAGGCCTCGCCCACCTCGGGCGGGCAGACGAAGTCAAAGGCCTCACCGCCGTGCGTAAAATTGAGCCGCCAGGCGTGCAGGTAGCCACGCTCGGCCGGCGTGCCGCCGTAACGCTCGTCACCCAGGATCGGGGCCCCCACGCTTTTCAGGGCGACCCGGATCTGGTGGGTCTTGCCGGTCTCGGGGCGAATACGAAACAGCCGCAATCCCTCGCGAACCAAGGTGGAGTCAAAGCGGCTGATGGCGGGGTTATCTTGGGAGCGCGTCAGCATCCAGCTGCCGCCGCGCCCCTTTTTCATGTCCCCCTTGATCAGCCCCTGCTTCTTGAGGGGGCGACGATCGGAGAGGGCCAGATACTGCTTTTTGATGCGCCGCTCGGCAAACCCCTGGCTCAAGGCCCGGTTCGCCTCCGGGTGGCGCGCCAGCAGCAGCAACCCCGAGGTCATCTTGTCGAGGCGGTGCACCGGATAAAGCGCGAGCCCGGTCGCCTCGCGCACTAAGGTGACGAGACCCGGCGCTCCGTTCTCCTCGTGCATGCCAATGCCCGGCGACTTGTCGATGAGCAGAAAATCGGGGTGGCGCAGCAGTTCGCGAAACATGAATTCTCCAACACGGGCAACGAGGCGGGAATTGTAAGGGGCAAAGGAACCCGGCACAAATCCGCGCCGGATCACGCCGGGGGGCCCCACCCCTTGGCGTGGAGCCCCCCGGCCAGTAAAGTAGGCCCCTGTTTCGGGGGAGCCATGACCAATATCGACTTTTCTTCCGGCCAGCTCAGGGAGGTGGCCGAACAGCTGATGGCGCAGGAGTCTGTGCTGATCCGCTCGCGCAACCTGCAACCGCTGGTGAGCCTGATGCTGGAGCACGCCCTGCTAGTTGGCCACGCCCCCCACCGCTATGGCCTCACCGACGCGGGGCGGCGCTACCTCACCCGCGCCCTGACGCTCGGCGAGCTGCGCCAGGCCCCCACCGACCCCGAGCAGTGGCTGCATGAACAGGGGCTCCCGCTGCCCACCCCGGTCAACCTGCGTCTGCTGGCCGCCCTCTATCGTCGCCACGGCGGCAACGGCCGCCCCCTCTTCTCTCCCGACGAAGAGGTGCGTTTTGCCGAGCAAGGGGTCGAGCTGTGCCGGGATCGCCTGCTGCGCCTGCGCACTTCGCTGCCCCTGAGCCTGTTTTTCCAAGGGGGAAGACTGGTCGACGGCGCCCCGCTGCTTGAGGCCCTCGGCGAGATCAGCCTGCCCGAACGCGCCCTGCCCGGTCTTGGCAAGATCATCAGCAACGGCGAGCCGCTCACGCGCCTCATCACCACCGATCGCACCGGGGTCTTCACCGCCCTGCCGCTGCCCCCCGATACCCTGCTGGCCTGGCTGCCGCCCGGTGGTCATGAGCTGATCGCCCCCCTGTTCGCCGCCCTCCCCGCGACCGTCAGCTGGAGCCACCTGACCGATCTCGAGCCGGCCGGGCTGGAGCGTACCCGCACGCTGGCCGAGCGGATCGGTCGCCCCCTCAGCTGCTGGCTGCCGACCGATCTATCGCCGCACCTGCGCCACTATGCTCGCCCGCTGGAGCACGCCACCTGGGAGCCAAGCCGCCTGCCGCGCCCCCTGCTGGCCCGCCTCACCCCCCTCATCGAGCAGGGGTTAGGGCTGCCGGCCGAGCTGCTGGCACTGGCCCATCATTGGGATGCGGTCGGCTAAACGGAGCGGGCAGCCGGCCTCGTTTATGCCACCGACCCCACGCTTTTTCCCTTCGCTATTTTCCCCCTCTCCTTGCAGTGGTATAAAGAAACAACAGAGGCGCCCCTGCGCAGCAGTCGGGCGCTTCTGTTTGCCCCCAGGGATTGCCACCATCAAAAACAACGGAATACAGGGATCATCATGTTTGAAAAGGTTGTAGCCGCCCCCGCAGACCCCATCCTCGGCCTGACTGAAGCATTTCGCAGCGACCCGCGCCAGGACAAGATCAATCTGGGCGTCGGCATCTACAAGGACGAATCGGGCGCCACCCCCATCCTCAAGTGCGTCAAGCTGGCCGAACAGAAGCTGCTGACCGACGAAAAGACCAAGAACTACCTCGGCATCGAAGGTAACCAGGAGTACGCCCGCATCGTGCAGGGCCTGCTGTTTGGCAAGGGAGCCGAGCTCATCAATGCCGGCCGTGCCAAGACCGCACAGGCACCGGGTGGTACCGGCGCCCTGCGTATCGCCGCCGAGTTCATCGCCCGCAACCAGCTCTCCAAGACCGTCTGGATCTCCGATCCGACCTGGGCCAACCACGTCAGCGTGTTCCAGGCCGCCGGTCTCGAGGTGAAGTGGTACAAGTACTACGACGCCACCAGCAAGGATCTCGACTTCGCCGCCATGCAAGCCTCCCTGAGCGAGGCCCAGCGTGGTGACGTGGTGCTCTTCCACGGCTGCTGCCACAACCCGACCGGGATCGATCCGACCGCCGCCCAGTGGGAAGCGCTGGCCAAGCAGAGCGCCGCCGCCGGCTGGCTGCCCCTGTTCGACTTCGCCTACCAGGGCTTTGCCCGTGGCATCGAAGAGGACGCCGAGGGGCTGCGCATCTTCGCCCGCTCCCACCGCGAACTGCTGGTCGCCAGCTCCTTCTCCAAGAACTTCGGCCTCTATAACGAGCGGGTCGGCGCCTTCACCCTGGTTGCCGACAGCAAGGAGGTCGCCGACACCGCCTTCACCCAGGTCAAGACCGTCATTCGCGCCAACTACTCCAACCCCCCCTCCCACGGCGCTGCCGTGGTGACCGCCGTGGTCAATGATCCGGCCCTCTTTGAGCTGTGGGTGAGCGAAGTGGCCGAGATGCGCGTGCGCATCCGTGAGATGCGCGAGCTGCTGGTGGCCAAGCTGGCCGAGCGTGGCGTAAACCAGGACTTCTCCTTCATCGCCCGCCAGAACGGCATGTTCTCCTTCTCCGGTCTCTCCAAGGAGCAGGTAGCCCGCCTCAAGGACGAGTTCGCCATCTACATCGTCGGCTCCGGCCGGATCAGCGTGGCCGGGATCACCCGCGCCAACATCGATCCCCTGTGTGACGCCATCGCCAAGGTGCTGTAAGCGCCACCTGATCCGCACGATCGAAAAAGGCCCGCAGATGCGGGCCTTTCTTATGGATGCGCGTCAGCGCTCAAGGGGTCAGATCCCGGTCGACCCAGTATTTCGAGCCGGTGATGCTGGCATCGAGCAGCAGCCCCTTGTCATCTTGCTGATAGATGGCCATGCCGCCATTGTACTGGGCGGTCAGCGCGCTGCGCTTCTGGCCGGCCACGGCCCCCACCTCAGAGCTGGCCTCCCACCCCTTGCTGACAAAGCGCTCGAAGGTCTCGCGATTTTCAAACAGGATCACCTGCTGGTAGAACTTGCCGCCCAGCCCGGCCCCCATCCCTGCCCCGAACATCTTCATGTAGGTGCGGGCCCCATCATGGCGGCTGACCGCCACCCCGGCGCCCTGACTGGTGTTGAGCATGAGGGCGAACTTGCGCGAATCGAACACGGCATAACCGTAGGCTTGGTCAAACAGCAGCTTGGCCGAGGGGCGCTCGTTGAAAAGGCGCACCAGCGCGGTGTCGGCCATGGTGTCGAGTGCGCTGCGCGCCTGCTCCGCCGTCTTGGGCTCGGTCATCTCGTCGAGCTTCTGGTCGGCCACCACCAGCCATGCCTTGCTCTTGGCCACGCTCTGCTCAGTCCATTCACCGGCCTGGTTGTAGGTGCTGGCGGCCCAGCTCGAGACGGAGGCCCAGGTCGCCTTGGAAAAATCGGTGACGTTCTGCCACGCCTCCTTGCCCGCCTCGCCGACGGCGTCCCCCAGTTGGCTGGCCGCCGACTTGATCTTCTCCCAGTCCGCGTGACTCGGCATGGCCACCAGGGCCGCCAGTAGCAAGGTGAGGGTGCGTATTTTCATAAATCCTCCATCATGGATGACCGGGCAACCTGCGATCGCCTGGGGAGTACTTAGCATATCTCCCCCGCCCGCCTTAGCCCAACTGCTACCCCGCCGGGCGCAGCAGCGCCGATTGCCCACCGCGCCGGTGGTGACGAGCGTTTTGGCCCAAGAGAAAGGTGCGGCGGCTGGCGCCCACTGCGACACCCCGCTTCGCCATGGCCGCGCCCCAGCATAAACAAAGGGGCCTTGAGCCCCTTTATAAACAAGGGGGCCTAAAGCCCCTGTATAAATAAGGGGGGCTAAAGCCCCTATATGAATAAGGGGGGCTAAGCCCCCCTGCATACCGATAACGCTCTGCGCGGTTATTTCAGGCGCTTGCCGTCGGCATCGACCACCTGCTCGCCATCTTCCTTGGCGAAGGCCCCTTTTTGCTGATCGGGCAGAATATCGAGCACCAGCTCGGAGGGGCGACAGAGGCGAGTGCCAAGGGGGGTCACCACGATCGGCCGGTTGATGAGGATCGGATGGGCCAGCATGGCATCGATCAGCTCGTCGTCGCTAAAGCGCTCCTCGGCCAGCCCCAGCGCCTCATAGGGCGGCACGTTCTGGCGCAGCAGGGCGCGCGGCGTGATGCCCATGGCCGCGATCAACTGCACCAGGGTGTCGCGGCTCGGCGGCGTCTCGAGGTAGTGGATCACGGTCGGCTCCACGCCGCTGTTGCGGATCAGCTCAAGGGTGTTGCGGGAGGTGCCACACTCCGGGTTGTGGTAAATGGTGATGTTGCTCATTGCAGTCACTCTCACGGGTTGGATTGTTCGTACCAGGCTTTGCTTCGGTTGACGATGCGCACCACCAGCAGCATGACCGGCACTTCGATGAGCACGCCGACCACGGTGGCCAGCGCCGCCCCCGAGTGAAAACCAAACAGGCTGATGGCCGCGGCCACCGCCAGCTCAAAGAAATTCGAGGCGCCGATGAGGGCCGAGGGACCCGCCACCGCATGCTTCTCCCCCACGGCGCGGTTGAGCCAGTAGGCGAGCCCGGCGTTAAAGAAGACCTGGATCAGGATGGGCACGGCCAGCAGCGCAATCACCAGCGGCTGGGCCAAGATGGCCTCCCCCTGGAAGGCAAACAGCAGCACCAGGGTGAGCAGCAGGGCGGCCATGCTCCAGGGCTGGATCCGCGCCAGCAGCGCATCGAGGTGGCCGGCTGCCAGGGCGCGTTTGCGCAGCCACTGGGCCAAGAACACCGGCACCACGATATAAAGCACGACCGAGGTGAGCAGGGTATCCCACGGCACCGTGATGCTGGAGACCCCGAGCAGCAGCGCCACCAGCGGGGCGAAGGCCACCACCATGATGATGTCGTTCAGCGCCACCTGAGAGAGGGTGAAGTAGGGGTCCCCGTTGACCAGCCGGCTCCAGACAAACACCATGGCGGTGCAGGGGGCGGCGGCCAGCAGGATCAGCCCTGCCACGTAGCTGTCTTGCTGATCGGCCGGCAGCAGATCGGCAAACAGCACGCGGATGAACACCCAGCCGAGCAGGGCCATGGAGAAGGGCTTGACCAGCCAGTTGATGACCAAGGTCACGCCAATCCCCTTCACGTGCTCGCGCACCTGATGCAGGGCCCCGAAGTCGATTTTGATCAGCATGGGGATGATCATCACCCAGATAAGCAGCCCCACCGGCAGGTTGACCTGGGCAACCTCAAGGGCGCCTATGGTGCGAAACAGCCCCGGCAGCAGCTGGCCCAAGCCGATACCGGCCACGATGCACAAGGCCACCCAGGCGGTAAGATAGCGTTCAAAAAAGCCGATGGCGCTCGGCTCGGCGTCACGATGAGACATGATCTCTCCAGTTAGTCAGACAAGGCGGCCGTCCGGCCGCCAACGATTCAAGCGTGGTGGCTCAATGCCAGCAGTGCCGCGGCTCCCACCGGCTCCTCAGGCTGGACGGTGACGGCCGCCCAGCGCGGGCACAGCTCGGTTACCGCCGCCAGATGGGGCTGCTGGGCGGCGGCGCGAATGCGCAGCAAGGGGGCCGTGACCGACGCCGGCAACACCTGATTGACCAGCCACCCCCAAGGCTCGATGCCCGCACGGCGCAGGTCGGCCTGCAAACCGGCCGCCTCCAGCACCGGGGTGGGCTCAGGCAGGGTGACGATCAACACCTTGGTCTGGGCCGGGTCCTGCAACTGCATCATGGGGGTGGTAAAGTGCAGCCCCTTATCCCCCATCTGGCGCGCCACCTCTCGGTGATAGGCCCCGGTCGCATCGAGCAGCAGCAGGGTGTGGCCGGTGGGGGCCGTGTCCATCACCACGAAGCGGCGGCCCGCCTCGCGAATGATGCGGGAAAACGCCTGGAACACGGCGATCTCCTCGGTGCAGGGGGAGCGCAGATCCTCCTCGAGCAGGGCGCGGCCGGCCTCATCGAGGCTCGCCCCCTTGCTCGCCAGCACTTGGGCGCGATAACGCTCGGTCTCGGCCTCGGGATCGATGCGGCTCACGGTGAGCCCGGGGGCCTCTTCGGCCAGGGTCTCCCCGAGGTGGGCCGCCGGATCCGAGGTGGTCAGGTGCACATCGTGCCCCCGCTGCGCCAGCGCCAGAGCGATGGCGGCCGCCATGGTGGTCTTGCCGACGCCCCCCTTGCCCATCAGCATCACAAGGCCGTGCCCCTGCCCCTCCAGCTCGTCGATCATCGCCGCCAGCTCCGGCTGAGCGTGTGGCACGACGCCGCTCTCCTGCGCCATGGCCACCGGCGCCCCGCACAGGGCGCGCAGGGCGGCCAGCCCGACCAGGTTAGCCCCCAGCAGTGGCAAGTGGCTCTGAGGCAGGCGTGCCAGCGCGGCGGGCATGTTCGCCAGGGCGCGCTGCTCACGCTGCCACAAGGCCAGGGCCAAGGGGTCATTCTGGATCGCCGGCTCGGGGAAGAGCCCGTTGATGACCAGATGGGGCTGCTGCATGCCGATGGCGGCCAGCTCAGCATGGGTGCGCGCCACCTCGCGCAGGGTCGAGCCTTGCGCACGGGCCACCAGCACCAGCCGGGTCTTGGCGCCATCACACAGGGCCGCCACGGCGGCGTGATATTGATGGCGCTGCTTGTCGAGGCCGGCCAAGGGGCCGAGGCAGGAGGCATCCCCCTTGCCGTGTTCGAGAAAATCGCTCCACGCCCCCGGCAGTTGCAGCAGGCGGATGGTATGGCCGGTTGGCGCCGTGTCGAACAGGATGTGATCGAAGCGCTCATGCAGCGCCGGGTCGGTCAGCAGCGCCGTGAACTCATCGAAGGCGGCAATTTCGGTGGTACAGGCGCCGGAGAGCTGCTCCTCGATGCTCTGCACCACACGCTCGGGCAGCTTGCCGCGCACCGGCCCGACGATCCGCTCGCGGTAGTCGCGCGCCGCGGCCTGGGGATCGATCTCGAGGGCGTGCAGACCCGGCACCGCCGCAAGGGGGGTGATCCGGTTGCCAATGGCGGTGGAGAACACCTGCCCCACATTGCTGGCCGGATCGGTGCTCACCAGCAGCACCCGTTTGCCCGCCTCGCTCAGGGCCAGGGCACTGGCGCAGGCCAGCGAGGTCTTGCCGACCCCGCCCTTACCGGTGAAGAACAGAAACGGGGGGGCATTGCGCAAAAACTCGAACATAGGGCCTCCTGTTAGCAGCAACCGCTACCGGAGCAGCAGCCCTTGGCAATCCCCTTGATGGGCGAAGGCTCCGCCAGACCGGCGAAGCGGGCCAGCTCGCGCCGGCTCGGGTAACGCCCGGTCAGCACCACCTGTCCATCGACCAGGATCAGCGGCAACCCCTCTTCACCGGCCACCGCCAGAAAGGCGCTCACCGCCGGGGTGTCGGCAAACATCAGGGGCTGCTGGGCTAGGTTATAGCGCTCGACCGTGGCCCCCTGCCCGCGGGCCCACTCCAGATCGGCGGCGAACGTGACCAGAGACTGGTCGACCTCGGTACCACAGACGCCGGTGGCACAGCACAGCGCCGGATCAAAGATTTGGATCGCCATAGGATTTACTCCTTGTTGCAACAGGTGGTGGAAGGCAGCACGGCCGGGGAGCAGCCGGAATCGGCACGCAGGGCGCCGCACGCCTCGGGGTGGCCGGCGCAGCACTCTTCGGTGAGATAACCGATGAGGCCGAGCATCAGCGGAATATTGGCGCGGTAGCGCAAAAAGCGCCCCTCCTGCTCCACGCTGAGCAAATGAGCGCCGAGCATCGCCTTTAAGTGAAACGACAGGGTATTGGGGGCCACCTCGAGGGCAGTGGCCAGCTCACCGGCCACCATGCCATCGAGCCCGGCACGCACCAACTGGCGCCAAGCAGCCAGACGCACCGACGAGGCGAGGGATTCGAGCACCTTGACGGCACTGTCGGAAGGCATGGGATCGCGCATGAGGACTCCTGGGACCATTTCAATAGTTCAACTATACAAGAAACATTGAAATGATCAACTTAAGTCCCCCAAAAACAACGCGCGATTAAGGGGCGGGGGGATGGCCGTTGACGCAGCACTCCTCTTGCAAGAAGTGCAAGATGGCCTCCAGCGCCGCGTACTGGGAGATGCAGTAGAGGGTGCGGCTCTGGCGCACCTGCACCACCAAGCCGACCGAGACCAGGGCCGCGATGTGATGGCTTAGGGTCGAGCCAGGGATCCCCAGCTCTTTTTGCAGCTCCCCCACCGGCAATCCCTCGGCCCCCGCCTTGACCAGATGCTTGAAGATGAACAGGCGAGTCGGATGACCCAGCTCCTTGAGCGCCTTGGCGACCGCTTCCAGCTCCATTGTGATACCCCTTCAGATTCAATATTTCGATAATACCAGAAATATCTTGCACTCGATTATATTTCCAATATTTTAGAAATATAGTTTGATAGGAGCCCGCTATGCCCCCCTTCACCACCCTGTTGCAAGACGCCGCGCAGATGTTTCTGCTGTTGTTTGCCGAGCTGTCTCTGCTGTTTTTGCTGATCAGCGCCGCCATCAACCGCCTGCGCCAGACGATACCGGATCATCGCATCCAGGCCCTGCTCGGGGCCCGTCAGGGGCGCGGCTATCTGACCGCTGCCCTGCTCGGGGCCATCACCCCCTTTTGCAGCTGCTCGACCATCCCCATGCTGCGCGGCCTGCTCGACGCCAAAGCCGGCTTCGGCCCAACCCTCACGTTTTTGTTCGTCTCGCCCCTGCTCAACCCCATCATAGTGGGCCTGCTGTGGGTCACCTTCGGCAGCCAGCTCACCCTGCTCTATGTGCTGGTCGCCGCCGGCACGGCCCTCATCGCCAGCCTGCTGCTCTCCCAGTGGGGCTTCGAGCGCTACGTCATCACCACGCGAAGCGAGCCGTCATCTTGCTGCTCGCCGCGCCCCGCCATGGCCGCTGCCAGCCCCTCGGCAACCATTCGCGGCCTGCGCCCGGCCAGTGGCCCAATCCTGCGCCCGGCCAAGACGGCGTGTTGCGCAGCCCCGAGCCCGGCACCGGTCAGCACCGCCAGCTGCTGCGACACACCAGCACCGGTCAGCACCTCCGGCTGCTGCGACGCGGCGGCACCGGTCAGCACCGCCAACTGCTGCGACACCCCAGCACCGGCCAGCACCTCCGGCTGCTGTGGCACGGCAACCAGCGCGACCCCCTCCCCCTGGCGCGCCGCGCTGGTTGAGGCCTGGACGCAGTACCGGGATCTGCTCCCCTACCTGCTGCTCGGCGTCGTGGTCGGGGCCTTTATCTACGGCTTCATTCCGGCCGACTGGATTGCCCGCCACGCCGGCCAGGACAACCCCTTCGCCATCCTCGTGAGCGCCGTCATCGGCATTCCGCTCTACATCCGGGCCGAGGCGGTGATCCCGCTGGCTTCGGTGCTGCTTGGCAAGGGGATGGGCAGTGGCGCCGTGATGGCGCTCATCATCGGCAGCGCCGGCGCCAGCCTGACCGAGATCATCCTGCTCAAGTCCATGTTCCGCACCCCCATGATGCTGGCCTTTCTCAGCGTCATTCTGGGCATGGCCATCCTGATGGGCTACCTCTGCCAATACCTGCTCTGAGGTTGCGCCCATGAAAAAGGCCAGCCCGAGGGCTGGCCTTTTTGCGTCTCGCGCAGACTTACATCTGGTCGACCATGTCCTGAGCGAACTGGGAGCAGGAGCGCAGGGTGGCCCCTTCCATCAGACGCTCGAAGTCATAGGTGACGGTCTTGTTGCGGATGGCCGCTTCCATCCCCTTGACGATGAGATCGGCCGCTTCGACCCAGCCCATGTGGCGCAGCATCATCTCGGCAGAGAGGATGAGCGAACCCGGGTTGACCTTGTCCTGGCCGGCGTACTTCGGCGCGGTGCCGTGGGTCGCCTCGAACAGGGCCACGCCGTCACCGATGTTGGCGCCCGGCGCAATGCCGATGCCGCCGACCTGGGCCGCCAGAGCGTCGGAGATGTAATCGCCGTTTAAGTTCATACAGGCGATGACGTCATACTCGGCCGGGCGCAACAGGATCTGTTGCAAGAAGGCGTCGGCGATGACGTCCTTGACGACGATGGTCTTGCCGGTCTTGGGGTTCTTGAACGAGCACCAGGGGCCGCCGTCGATGAGCTGGGCATCGTACTCTTTCTGGGCCAGGGCATAACCCCAATCCTTGAAGGCACCTTCGGTGAACTTCATGATGTTGCCCTTGTGCACCAGGGTCACCGAGTCGCGATCGTTGTCGATGGCATACTCGATGGCGGCGCGCACCAGACGCTCGGTACCGGCCTTGGACATGGGCTTGATGCCGATGCCGCAGGTCTCGGGGAAGCGAATTTTCTTCACGCCCATCTCGGTTTGCAGGAAGGCGATCACCTTCTTGGCTTCGTCGCTGTCGGCCTTCCACTCGATGCCGGCATAGATGTCTTCGGCGTTCTCGCGGAAGATCACCATGTCAGTCAGCTCGGGGTGCTTGACCGGGCTCGGGGTGCCTTCGTAGTAGCGCACCGGACGCAGGCAGATGTAGAGATCCAGCTCTTGGCGCAGGGCCACGTTGAGGGAGCGGATACCGCCACCGACCGGGGTGGTCAGCGGGCCCTTGATGGCCACACAGTATTCGCGGATGAAATCCAGGGTCTCGGCCGGCAGCCAGACGCCTTCGCCGTACACCTTGGTCGACTTCTCACCGGTGTAGATCTCCATCCATTCGATCTTGCGCTCGCCCTTGTAGGCCTTCTCGACGGCGGCATCCACCACCTTGAGCATGGCCGGGGTCACATCGACACCGATGCCGTCACCCTCGATAAAGGGGATGATGGGGTTATTCGGAACATTCAGCTTGCCGCCAGCTGCGGTGATTTTCTGTCCTTGAGAAGGGATAACTACTTTGCTTTCCATCGGCATCTCCTAACATCCTTTTGTTATCAATCTGATCATTTCGCGCGGCCATCTTAGCCCATCCCTTTACATAATCAAATGGCGAGCACGCAGGGCGAACCATAGTCGCGCACTGGATCACAATGCTCCCCATCCCAATAAAAGCCAGCCATTTCGTGCCCTCTGGCATCAGGCAGGCACGGCGCGTTGGCGCCCTATCCCCAGCAACAGCGTCCTCGCCGCCCCCCAGCAGGGCCGTGCGACCCCTCCCACACCCCAAGCTAGAGCGCACAGAAAGTAGGGACAAACCCTACAAATTCCATTGCTTTTCAAGTGGCAAATAGTAATAATTATCAATTTGCTTTTGTACCCATCCCCCCGAGGTTCCCACAAGATGTTTCGTCACCCCCTGGCAAGGCTGCTGCTGCTTGGTCAGCTCGCTCTGGTGAGCTGGATGGCGCAGGCCAATCCCCCCGTTGAAGTGGAAGATGTGATGGGCCGCAAGGTCTCCCTCAACCTGCCCGCCAGCCGTATCGTGCTCGGTTTTTATCCCGAGGATTACCTGGCGGTGGCTGGTGAAGGCGGTGCCGATCGTCTGGTGGGCATGTCCCGCGGCTGGTTCGTCAAGTCCCGTCCCGCTATCTGGTCTCTCTATGTCGCCAAAGAGCCGCAACTGGCCAAGGTACCCGACCTTGGCAACGTGCAGGATCAGAGTTTTTCCATCGAAAAGACCCTGGCGGTCAAACCCGATCTGGTGATCCTGGCAAAATGGCAATACGAGGCCTTGGCCGCGGATCTGCCGCGCTTCGAGCAGGCAGGGATCCCTGTGGTGGTGGTGGACTACAACGCCCAGACCCTGGCGCTCCACATGGCGAGCACCTTGCTGCTCGGCAAGGTGACCGGCCAGGAGGCCCGCGCCCAGAAGATGGCCGACGAGTATCAGGCCAAGATTGACACCATCACCTCGCGCATCGCCGCCGCAAAGCGTCAGCCGCCCCGGGTCTACATCGAGCTCGGTGACAAGGGCCCGGCCGACTACAGCTACACCTATGGCAAGGACATGTGGGGCGCCATGGCCCTGCTGGCGGGCGGTGACAACGTCGCGGCCCCCTTCGTCGATCGCTGGGGCCCCATGCACCCGGAGCAGCTGCTGGCCAGCAAACCCGAGGTGATCCTGATGGCAGGTTACGAAAGCGTGAGCAGCGCAGAGGCGATGCAGGTAGGCCAGGACATCTCGGCCCAGACGGTGCTTCGCCGTTTGCAAGGCTTTGCCGCCCGCCCGGGCTGGAGCGAGCTGCCCGCGGTGCAGCAAGGTCGCCTCTATGCGGTCTATCACGGCGCCACCCGCAGCATCATGGATGCCGCCCTCATCGAGTTCATGGCCAAGGCCCTCTATCCGGATCTGTTCCAGGATATCGACCCCCTGGCCACCTATCAGGACTTCTATCGCCACTATCTGCCGATCCGTCCTCAGGGCACCTTTATGCTGGGCATCAAGCAGGGTGAAGCCAACTAAAGCCGGTCGTTCGGGCTCTGCCACACATAGGCAGGGCCCTCTTCATCCGCCCTCTTTTTCCCTTGTGGGCGCCCTCATGGCGCCCGTTTCAGGATTGACATCATGAATGATTTGGCTGCCTTGCAGCAGACCCTCACCCGGCAGCGGCAACGGGAGCGCCGTCGCTGGCGCTGGCTGGCACTGCTTGCCCTGGTGCTGTGCATCACGCTGGTGCTCGATATCGCCACCGGCCCCTCTCTGCTGGCCCTGCGCGATGTGATCGATGCCCTGATCTCCCCCGCCCAGGCTGACCCCATGACCCGCACCATAGTCCATGACATGCGCCTGCCCATCGCCCTCATGGCCCTGGTGGTTGGCGCGGCCCTTGGTTTGGGCGGTGTGCAGATGCAGACCCTGCTGGACAACCCCCTTGCCAGCCCCTACACGCTGGGGCTGGCCGCAGCCGCCGGCCTTGGCGCGGCGCTCGCCCTCTACACCGGCGGCCTCGGGCTGCCCCCCCTGATAGCCATTCCGGCTGGCGCCTTCGTCCTGTGTATGTTGGCCTCCTGCCTGCTGTTTGGTCTGGCCATGATGCGCCATGTCAGCAACCAGACCCTGATCCTGGCGGGCATCGCCCTGTTGTTCCTGTTTCAGTCCCTGCTCTCGCTGCTGCAATTTCTCTCCTCCCCCGAGCTCAACCAGCAGATCCTGTTCTGGCTGTTTGGCAGCCTGATGCGCACCACCTGGGACGCCCTGGCCATCACCACAGTGGTGACCCTGATCTGCACCCTGCTCATCTACCGGGATGCCTGGGCCCTCACCAGCCTGCGCCTCGGGGAAGCCCGCGCCCGCAGCCTCGGCGTCAACGTGGATCGACTGCGCATAAAGACCCTAGTGTTGGTCGCCCTGCTGACCGCCACCGCCACCAGCTTCGTCGGCGTCATCGGCTTCGTCGGTCTGGTGGCTCCCCACATCGCCCGCATGCTGGTGGGGGAAGATCAGCGCTTTTTGATCCCCCTCTCCGCCCTGTGCGGCGCCTGCATGCTCTCGGCCGCCTCAGTGCTCTCCAAGTCGATCATTCCGGGGGCCCTCTTCCCCATCGGCATCGTCACCGCGCTCATTGGCGTGCCCTTCTTCATCTGGTTGATCCTCGGCAGGGGGCGTAAACGTGCTTGAACTATCCCGACTCTCCCTCTCTATCGGCCAGCAGACCCTGCTGCGGGATCTCAACCTGACCCTGCAACCGGGCCAGGTGCATGTGATCATCGGCCCGAACGGAACCGGCAAGACCTCCTTGCTGCGCGCCCTCTTCGGCGAGCTGACCCCGGATGGCGGTGACATCCGCTTAGGGGGCCAGAGCGCCCACCAGATGACGCAGGCCAGCTGGCGCCAGCAGTTTGGCTACATGCCCCAGAACATTCAGCTGGAGCTGGATTTGAGCGTCATCGAGGTGGTGGTGCTCGGGCGCCTCGACAGCCTCTCCATGCGCCTCGCCGACGAGGACATCCTGGCGGCCGGCCGCGCCCTGCAAGCGCTCGGCATCGCCCATCTGGCGGATCGCCCCCTCTACTCCTTGAGCGGTGGCCAGCGGCAGATGGTGCTGTTCGCCCAGGTATTGCTGCGCAACCCCCGCATCATGATGCTGGACGAGCCGGTCAGCGCGCTGGATCTGCACCACCAGATGCAGCTGATGGAGCACCTGAGCCAGCAGACCCGCGAGCAGCAGTGGATCACCCTGGTGGTGCTGCACGATCTCAACCTGGCCGCCCAGTTTGCCGATCAGCTGATCGTGCTGGCCGATGGCGATCTGCAAGCCTTCGGCCCCCCCGCCCAGGTGCTCGACGCCTCCCTCATCGAGCGCCTCTATCATGTGCCGGTAGAGATAAGTCACGATCAGAGCGGCATCCCCTTCCTTCGAACCGTGCGCAGACAACCATGAGAACAAACGCCCCGCGCCGCAGCCCACAACAGGGGGCGCACAGCCACCCCCGGAGCCATGGAGCATGAGCGGCGCCTCCTACTGGCGGGACTGGCAGGGCATGAGCCCGGCCGCCCGTCTGCTCATCACCAACGGGCTGGCCTTCAACCTCGGCTTTTACATGATGATGCCCTTCCTCGCCCAGCACATGGGCAGCGGGCTGGGGCTGGCCGGCTGGGCCTGTGGTCTGGTCATGGGGATGCGGGTCTTTAGCCAGCAGGGGCTGTTTCTTCTGGGCGGCACCCTTGGGGATCGCATCGGCTATCACCCCGCCATCGTCTGGGGCTGCCTGGTGCGATCGGTCGGCTTCGTGCTGCTGGGCTGGGCCGAGTCCCTGCCCATCCTGCTGCTGGCCGCCGCCCTCACCGGCTTTGCCGGGGCCCTGTTCACCCCTTGCGCCCAGGCCTATCTCGCCAGCGAATGCCATAACCCTAGCCAGCGTCAGCGCGCCTTTGCCCTGCACAATCTCGCCAGCGAAGCGGGCATGCTGCTCGGCCCCCTGGTTGGCCTGACCTTGACCCAGCAGAGCTATACCCTGACCGGGTTCCTGGCGGCGAGCCTGTTTGCCCTGCTCGGGGTGTTGCAGTATCGGGTGCTGCCCAAACGCCCGGTCAGTCGCCAGACCCCGCGCGGCGCCATCTTGTCCCAGTGGGGCACCATAGTGCGCCAGCGCCCTTTTATGACCTTCACCCTGCTGGCGGGCAGTTATCAGATCCTGTTCCACCAGCTCTATCTGGCCCTGCCCGCCCATATCCAGAGTCTGCCGGACGCCACTCACCTGATCGGCGGCGTCTTCACCCTCTCGGCGGTGATCGGCGTCCTGCTCCAGCTGCCGGCCTCGCGCCTGGTGGAGCGCCGCCTGGGAGTGCCGCTCGCCATGGGGCTCGGCATCGGCCTGATGGGCGTGAGTTATCTGGCCCTGCCCCTGCTCGCCCCCTGGCCGACGGCGGGGGTCATGGCGCAGGTAGCCCTGCTCTCCTTGGGCTCCATCCTCTGCTTCCCGCTCTTTGCCGCCCAACTGCCCCGCTACGCGCCGCCTGAGCAGCTCGCCAGCTACTACGGCTTCTATGCCAGTACCGGCGGCTGCATGGCGCTCGTTGGCAACCTGCTGATCGGCTTTATGCTGGGGGACGCAGGCAGCCGCCCCGCCACCGCCATCTGGCTGCTGCTGGCGCTGATCGGCCTGCTGGTCGGGCTCGGCCTCTATGCCCACCTCAGGGGCTCAGTGGCCGCAGGCACCACCACGCCATGATGGATGGACGGGCAACGGCACCAAACGAGCGGGCGTGAAGTGCGCATCGGCCAGCGGCGGGAACCGCGCCATCTGGCCTATGCAGAAACGGGCGCGGGCTCATGATCCCGCCTCCCTGTGATACACTGCCCCCTCCCCAGTTTTTGGTCTGTTTGCGATGAAACCTGCCCGTCCTCGCCGCTCCCTCGCCGAGCGCGCCACCCCTTCTGGCCGCGCCGCCCGTACCGGAGCCCAGCGGCCCGCTCCTGCTCGTCCGCGCCCCGGCAGCCAGCCCGACCTGCCGGCGCGGCAAAAGCCGGCCGTGGCCCCTGCCGATCGCAAGCTGCTGCTGCTCAACAAGCCCTACATGGTGCTGTGCCAGTTTACCGACGAGGCAGGAAGGGAGACGCTCAAGGATTACATCACCGAGCCCGGTATTTAC
>NZ_CDBY01000033.1:70023-70508 GCF_000820125.1 Aeromonas simiae
TCACCGAGCCCGGTATTTACGCCGCCGGACGGCTCGACCGGGACAGCGAGGGGCTCTTGCTGCTCACCAATGACGGCATCTTGCAGGCACGCCTCACCCAGCCGGGCGAAAAGCTGCCCAAAACCTACTGGGTACAGGTGGAAGGGGAGCCCTCGGACGAGGCGATCTCGGCCCTGTGCGCCGGGGTGACCCTCAATGACGGCCCCACCCTGCCGGCCGAGGTGCGCCGCATGGCGCCACCCGCGGTATGGGAGCGCACCCCGCCCATCCGTGAGCGCAAGGCCATCCCCACCTGCTGGCTCGAGATCAAGATCGTCGAGGGGCGCAACCGTCAGGTGCGGCGCATGACCGCCCACATCGGCCATCCGACGCTGCGCCTCATCCGCTACGCCATCGGCGAGTGGACTCTGGACGGCCTGGCACCGGGCGAGCACCGCGCCGTGCCGGCCCCCGCACTGCCGCCGGCTCGCCGCGCCGCCCCGGAG